>NZ_JADQAQ010000021.1 GCF_022129445.1 Photobacterium sp. Ph5 | reverse complement strand
TAGTTCAAAAAAATCCCCAAGCTGCAGCTTAGGGATTTGTGTATAAGAGACAGGCGTCTGAGCAGGCTTTTTTTATGCTGTTTTATCAGCGCTATCAGGATCTTGATAAGCATGGCACTTTCTATCTGCACATTGCAGTTTCACACCACTGGCTAATTTTTTTTCAATTAACAAATCAAAACCACATTGTTGGCAAGTACCGACAACAGGTTTGTTATTCACAGCAAATCGACAGCTTGGATATTGATCACAGGCATAAAACACTTTGCCATAACGGGACTTACGCTCAGTTAAATGACCTTTGTGACATTCAGGGCATCCAATATCGGTATTCTCTGCTTTCTTCTCTGTTGAAGCTAAATAGTGACAAGCAGGATATGCTGAACACCCAATAAACATCCCATAACGACCTTGGCGTAATACCAATGGGCTCTCACATTCAGGACAAGGCATATCGAGCTCTTTCACTACATGCCCATCGTTGTGATTTAATGGCTGAATATAGTCACAACTCGGATAATGATCGCAACCAAGAAAAGGACCACGCTTACCAAATCGCATCACTAATTCGCTACCACATTGTGGGCACGGTGTATGTGATAGCGCCTGCTCATGGGCAGAGAACAAAGGTGGATTATTGGTTGTCATTACTGCTCGCTTAAAAAGGAATATCGCGTTTTACACGCTATCGCGACAAATAAGATAGATACAATAACGGGCCACTTTAAGGCCCGCTAATTTTAATGCACTGCGCCGTCTTCCGCACCGTATAGCAACTCTTCCATCTGGCTATACGCTGTTTCATTACCGGGGGCATTAAACAGCACCATTAAGATAATCCACTTCAAATCATCTAATGAAAATTCATTGGTATCGAGCTCCATGATCCGATCAATCACCATTTCACGGGTATCGGCATTTAGTACATGGATTTGCTCAAGATACATCAAGAAACCGCGACAAGTGACATCCATACGGATCATCTCTTGCTCGGTATACACACGCATTGATGTTGCTGCGCAGTTATTTACATAAGGAGTATGTTCAGTTTCTTGTAACGCTGCGAGTTGTTCCAACCAATTAAGCGCTTTATAAATATCATCTTGATGGAACCCAGCACGAATTAACTCTTCAGAAAGTTCATCTTGATCAAACATCAACTCAGCATCACTTTGGATGTAAGTTTCAAACAGGTACATAAGAATGTCCATCATGACTAGCTCCTCCTCGTTCTGACATAACCACCAGGTACTGCACTGACCAAGCCCAGTAATTCCAACTCTAAAAGTTGGGTTAATACTTCATGGACAGGCTGTTCACAGCGTTCAGCAACTACATCTACGGGTGTTGCTTCGGTGCCTACGTTAGCCAACAGAGCTGGAAATGGCAATTCTTCATTTTCAGGTTGTGGCAAAGGCAAGCCTATTTGATTGTTTATTGCGCACTCAGTTAAGGTTCCGACTTCATTGAAGATATCTGCGGGGCTTTCTACCAGTTTAGCACCAGATTTTATCAATGCGTTACAGCCTCGACTTTGCGCATTATAGATCGAGCCGGGAAGGGCGAACACTTCTCGCCCTTGTTCTAACGCGTAACGCGCAGTAATGAGTGACCCGCTTTTTTCTGCCGCTTCAACTACCAATACGCCTGTCGACAAACCACTGATCACTCGATTGCGACGCGGAAAGTTTTGTGGACGAGGTTTTTCATCAGGCCAAAACTCTGAAACCAATGCGCCTTGCTCTACAATCTCATTAGCTAACTGACGATGGCGAGCAGGGTAAACCTGATCTAAACCAGAGCCTAACACCGCAACGGTAGCACCGCCGGACTTCAATGCCCCCGAATGAGCTTGTCCATCTATTCCTAAAGCAAGTCCACTGGTAACCACATACTCAGCTTGCCCTAGTGCATAGCCGAAATTAAATGCCGCCTCTCGACCATCAATGGAAGCGGCGCGACTACCAATAATCGCCACTTGTGGTTGGGCTAAATAAGCAAACTCACCGCGGACAAATAATAGTGGCGGTGGAGATGATATTTGCTTAAGTAAATAAGGGTAGGCAGGAGAATCTAAGGCCAAAATATGTTGATCAGGCTGTTGCTGCCAACGCAACGCTTGATCGATACGTTGTTGATTGGGTGAAGTAATTGCTGTGGCTTGTTGGTGAGTTAAACCCAGCTGACACAATTGTTCAAATGAAGAGCCAATACATTGTTGCGCCGAAACATGACGCAAAAGTTTATTGATGCGATGACCACCTAAATTCGGGGTCATCGCTAATACTAACCATGGGTAGAGTGATTCACTCATTGAGGTCTTAACGCGTTGGTGGAACAGCAATAACACCCGGCTTGAATGGTTCTAAACTTTGCATCACCACAGCTAAGCTAAAGTACTCATAAGGACGAAGCACCATTAATTTCCCCACAGAGACATCTCCCAACTGGGTAGAGCCAGCTAATGGATTATCTTTGTAATGGTAACTGCCTTTTTTACCTTGAACTTTGGCGCCTTGTTTGTATAAATCAAAGACAAAGCCTGATTCCACACCATCTAAATGCCCACGATCTAATACCACAACATCAAAGCTAGAAATATAGCTACGCCCTTCAAGTTGCCCTATCACATTTGCTGTCATCGACTCTGGCGGTGTTGAAGGTGAAAACGATAAGTTAGGCTCTCCGCTCACTAATAATGGTAATAAAATATCGTTTTGACTGATTTCCTGACGGTAGGTATCAACCCGTAATTGACTGGTTTTATCATCGGCTGCAGTGACGGTTAAATCGGCAATTTCCTTTAATGTCATGACCTTTGCATCAACTTCCGGATTTGTTTCCGTTGCTGAATCATTACGTGTAAACGATTCTTCAATACGGTATACACGCCATTGTGTTGTCGGTGCTAAAGGCTGATCTGCCCATACAATATCACCGATAGACAAGTAACCACGCTCGTCGCTTGAGCCTAACACTTGTGGTTGTGTCTTGGCCGACTCATGGCTGATCAATTTATTTTCAGCAACATATTCAAGCATGAGATAGCCAGGTAGCGTCGTAATAGGATCACGTATCACGCGAGCTTTCGGGGATAATTTCACGTGTTTTTTCAAACTTAACTTCGGCTGTCCGTTGACCCAAATAAGATGAAGACGATCGCCAGGGTAAATCAAGTGTGGGTTTTTAATGTAACTGTTCTTTTCCCATAATTGAGGCCAAGACCATGGATTTTCGAGAAACACGCCAGAGATATCCCATAACGTGTCGCCTTTTTTAACAATATAAACATCAGGCACATTATTTCGCAGTAATGGAGCTGGCGCGGCAAAAAGTGAGGGGATAAAAAGCATAAAGCTTAGAATAATGCCCAATGGCTTCATGAGATCGCTTCCTTGGATAACACAACCACATCACAAGGCTCCGCCTTGTAACAGATAAAATACATTTATTGTCTCAGATTGGCATTAGCCTATTGATATGTCGACTTTTTAACAAAGAGCAAAAAGCGCTTTTCGGTTCACGTCACTATTTATAGATAACTGTTGCAACTCAATAGCGTCAAGTTTGCTTACGGCTAACACTAATCACTTTGCCAATAAAATACTGACGAACGCTTTTTCATTCTTTGTCTTTCACCTGTGACAAAAAATTCGGTACTGTTATTTGATCTTTAAAATGACTAGAATTAGACCAACAGCGTTTTATTTTTTAGTTTCCGTTAACGAATTCGAGTCCTTATGTCTGTATTACACGTTCTAACCTTTCCTGATGAACGCCTACGTACTGTAGCTAAACCAGTAGAGGCGATAACACCTGAAATCCAAACAATTATCGATGATATGTTGGAGACTATGTACGACGAAGAAGGTATTGGCCTCGCAGCAACCCAAGTTGATATTCATCAACGCATTGTGGTGATTGATACCTCGGAAACTCGCGATCAACCTATGGTACTGATTAATCCTGAAATCACCGAAAAACGCGGTGAAGATGGTATTGAAGAAGGCTGTCTTTCTGTACCTAGCGCACGCGCATTCGTGCCTCGCGCAGCAGAAGTCAGTGTCACTGCACTCGATCGTAACGGTGAAACCCTTCGTTTTGATGCTGATGAACTGTTAGCTATTTGTATTCAACATGAGTTAGATCACTTAGCTGGCAAGCTATTTGTTGACTATTTATCACCTTTAAAACGTCAACGCATTAAACAGAAACTAGAAAAAATCAAACGACATAACGCAAAAAACTAATTATTTAGAGGTTACCTTGAGCAAACCATTACGCATCGTTTTTGCTGGTACTCCTGACTTCGCCGCCCGTCATTTGGCGGCGTTGTTGTCTTCACAGCACCAAGTTGTTGCTGTTTACACTCAACCTGATCGTCCAGCTGGTCGTGGTAAAAAACTAACGGCAAGCCCCGTTAAAAATATCGCGCTTGAACATGATATTCCGGTTTATCAACCGGCTTCATTACGTAATGAAGAAGCACAACAAGAATTAGCTGCTATTGAAGCTGACATTATGGTTGTGGTGGCATACGGCTTATTATTACCGCAAGAAGTATTAGATACGCCACGTTTAGGTTGTATTAATGTACACGGTTCTATTCTTCCACGTTGGCGTGGTGCTGCGCCAATCCAACGCTCTATTTGGGCGGGAGATACAGAAACTGGTGTAACTATCATGCAGATGGATATCGGCCTTGATACGGGTGACATGCTAAAAGTGGCAACCTTGCCAATTGAAGCGACAGACACTAGCGCTACCATGTACGAAAAATTAGCCGAGCTCGGCCCTGATGCCTTAATTGATTGTTTGTCTGATATTGCTAATGGCACCGCTGTAGCCGTTAAGCAAGACGATGAGCTAGCGAATTACGCCAAGAAGCTGAGTAAAGAAGAAGCGTTTATTGATTGGACAATGGATGCCGCTGCGATTGAACGCTGTATTCGTGCATTTAACCCGTGGCCAATGAGTTACTTCACCGTTGCCGAGCAAAACATCAAAGTTTGGCAAGCGGCTGTTGAAGCTGACAATCAAGGTAAAGCACCTGGTACAATTTTATCTGCTGATAAGCAAGGTATCTTAGTTGCGACAGGTAATGGCGCATTGCGCTTATTATCGCTTCAACCGCCAGGTAAAAAAGCGATGACAGCAGCTGATTTGCTTAATTCTCGTCGAGAATGGTTTGAATCTGGCGCTCAGTTATAAATATCAAGGCCAGTGTTTAGTCACTGGCTTTTCTTTTTAAGTTCCACATTGTTATCGCCAGCACTAACGGCGAGTTCAGGAAACAGCTATGAATGTAAGAGCCACTGCGGCCAAAGTTATTTACCAGGTCGTCGATCAAGGGCAGTCATTATCCGCCGCGCTTCCAGCCGCGCAACAAGATATCAGAGAGCGTGACCACGCTTTATTGCAAGAGATCTGCTATGGCGTACTTCGCTGGCTTCCTCGCTTAGAATCTATTACCCAAGCACTAATGGATAAGCCGTTAAAAGGTAAGCAACGCGTATTCCATCACTTAATTTTAGTGGGCTTATATCAACTCGGGTACATGCGAATTCCAGCACATGCCGCAGTAGCTGAAACAGTAAATGCAACGAAAACACTTAAAAAGCCACAACTTCGCGGGCTTATTAACGCTATTTTACGTAATTATCAGCGTCAACAAGAAACCTTAGATGCTCAAGCTATCAGCCATGATGCGGGTAAATATGGTCATCCAAGCTGGCTATTAAAGTTATTAAAAGAAAGCTATCCAGAGCAATTTGCTGATATCTGTGAAGCGAATAACACCAAAGCGCCGATGTGGCTACGTGTTAATCGCCAACACAATACTCGCGATGCCTACCGCGCTTTATTAGATGCCGAAAACATTGCAACCGAGTTACACCCACAGGCCGCAGATGCACTACGTTTAGTTTCACCATGTGATGTAACTAAACTTCCTGGCTTTAGTGATGGCTGGGTCTCGGTACAAGATGCTGCCGCTCAGTTAGCGGTGGATTATTTACAGCCTAAAGCGGGTGAGTTAATTCTTGATTGCTGCGCAGCACCTGGTGGTAAAACCGCCCATATCATAGAGCATGTACCATCAACCAAAGTGGTTGCGATTGACTGTGATGAAAATCGCCTTAAACGTGTACACGAAAACTTGGCACGTTTGAAGCTTGATGCAACTGTATTGTGCGCTGATGCCCGTTACCCAGAACAATGGTGGCAAGGTGACAAATTTGATCGTATTTTGCTAGATGCGCCATGTTCAGCGACGGGGGTTATTCGTCGTCACCCTGATATTAAGTGGCTACGTCGTGGCGAAGATATTGCGGCACTAGCAACACTTCAAGCAGAGATCTTTGACGCAATGTGGCTGCAATTAAAACCAGGCGGTACGTTGGTTTACGCTACTTGCTCTATTACGCCACAAGAAAACTGCGATCAGGTAAAAGCTTTCTTAGCACGAACGTCAGATGCGACATTAATTAGCAGCGATCCAGCGAAACCTGGTCGTCAAATTCTGCCTGGTGAAGAGTCGATGGATGGTTTTTACTACGCTGTACTGATAAAAGCAGAGTAATCATTATTTAAATAAAAGCGGAACTTGCTCTCAAGATTCCGCTTTTTCATATTTTATAACGCCGATCAGAACGTTGTATTTACAGCTGATCTCTACAGGCATTTACATCAGGCATAGACTATGAAAATTATTATTCTCGGTGCCGGACAAGTTGGCGGCACTCTTGCTGAAAACTTGGTTGGTGAGAATAACGATATCACTATCGTTGATAAGGATCCCGAGCGTCTGCGTGAGCTGCAAGACAAATACGACCTTCGAGTTGTACAAGGCTTTGCCAGTCACCCTCGTACGTTACGAGAAGCAGGGGCACAAGATGCTGATATGTTGGTATCTGTCACGAACTCCGATGAAACTAACATGATCGCATGTCAAATTGCGTTCTCTCTTTTCAATACGCCTAACCGTGTTGCTCGTATTCGTTCACCTGAATATTTACGAGAAAAAGAACAACTGTTTCAATCTGATGCAGTTCCTGTTGATCACTTAATCGCACCAGAAGAGTTAGTGACCGATTACATTGAAAAACTGATTGAATACCCAGGCGCATTACAGGTTGTTAGCTTTGCAGAAGAGAAAGTCGGCCTTGTTGCGGTAAAAGCCTACTATGGCGGTCCGCTAGTTGGTAATGCATTATCTGCATTGCGTGAACACATGCCACATATCGATACCCGAGTAGCGGCGATTTTCCGTCAAGGTAAACCGATTCGTCCACAAGGTACAACGATCATTGAAGCTGATGATGAAGTCTTCTTTGTTGCGGCAAGTAACCATATTCGTTCAGTAATGAGTGAACTTCAGCGCCTAGAGAAACCTTATAAGCGTTTAATGATTGTTGGTGGTGGTAACGTTGGTGCTGGTTTAGCTCGTCGTTTAGAGCAAAGCTACAGCATCAAACTGATTGAACGTAATCAAGAGCGTGCTGAGAACTTGTCTGAAATGCTACAAAATACCATCGTATTTTGTGGTGATGCCTCAGATCAGGAATTGCTCAGCGAAGAACATATCGAGCAGATCGATGTGTTCATTGCGGTTACTAACGATGATGAAGCCAACATCATGTCAGCCATGCTTGCTAAGCGCATGGGCGCAAAGAAAGTGATGGTGCTTATCCAGCGCGGCGCTTACGTTGATTTAGTGCAAGGCGGTACGATTGATATTGCGATTTCACCACAACAAGCGACCATTTCAGCACTATTAACCCATGTTCGTAAAGCTGATATCGTTAACGTATCGTCACTACGTCGTGGTGCGGCCGAAGCCATTGAAGCAATTGCTCATGGTGATTCCAGTACCTCTAAAGTCGTTGGTCGTGCAATCAGCGATATTAAGTTACCACCGGGTACTACAATTGGTGCTGTTGTCCGTGGTGAAGAAGTATTAATCGCTCATGACCGTACCGTCATCGAGCAAAACGATCACGTGGTAATGTTCCTTGTTGATAAGAAATACATCCCTGATGTTGAACGTCTCTTCCAACCTAGTCCTTTCTTCTTGTAACTGATCATGGTTAATTATCGTCCCATACTGTTTGTACTAGGGTTAGTGCTGTCTAAGCTAGCCCTGTTCATGTACGTGCCGACATTAGTCGCTTTTTTTACCGGTACAGAAGGATTTATTGATTTCGCCACCGCGGTGCTGATCACCCATTCTGTTGCCTTTTTATTTTTAACTTTAGGTAAAACCCCAGAGTTTAAACTTAGCGTGCGAGATATGTTCTTGATCACCACCTTAGTTTGGACTGTCGCCAGTGCTTTTGCGGCCTTACCTTTTGTATTTATTAATCACATTAGTTTTACCGATGCTTACTTTGAAACCATGTCAGGGATCACCACAACGGGTTCTACCGTCTTAAGTGGTTTAGATGATATGGCACCCAGTATTTTGCTGTGGCGATCAACACTGCAATGGCTCGGTGGGGTTGGCTTTATCGTGATGGCAGTAGCGATCCTCCCGATGCTGAACGTCGGTGGTATGCGTTTATTCCAAACTGAATCATCAGATTGGTCAGATAAAAGCTCACCAAGAACTAAGAGCGTTGCAAAGAATATCGTTAATGTTTATCTCACGTTAACCTTGCTTTGCATTATCTCGTTTATGTTTGCAGGGATGAATACATTTGATGCCATTAACCATGCTTTCACAACCATTTCGACGGGCGGTTATTCCACTTCTGATGGCTCCATGAATCACTTCTCGCACAGTGCACAATGGGTTGCCACTGTCTTCATGTTTGCTGGCGGCTTGCCATTTTTACTGTTTGTCCAAGCCTTGAAAAAACGCCATCCAAAAACTTTATTTGGTGATGCTCAAGTAAAAGGCTATGCCTTGTTTGTGACCGTTGCCAGTTTAATTGTGGCGGCATGCTTATTCTTCAATAAAGATTATTCATTGATGGATTCGCTGCGATTATCATTTTTCAACATCATTTCTGTTGTAACCACTACAGGTTTTGGTTTGGGTGATTTCACCGCATGGGGACCATTGCCTAGTATTATTTTTGCTTTCACTCTATTAGTAGGAGCTTGCTCAGGTTCCACCAGTGGTGGGATAAAAATCTTCCGATTCCAAATAGCCTTTGCTTTGCTACGTAAGCAAATTATGCAATCTATTCACCCTTCGGCACTATTTATCCAACGCTATAATGGGCGACCTGTTACTGATGATATTGTGCGTTCGGTTGTGGCATTGGTACTCACCTTTATTATGACCATTATCTTCATTGCCGCGATATTAGGTCTACAAGGGCTTGATCCTATCACCAGTATTACAGGTGCTGTCACCGCTGTGGCAAATGTGGGGCCAGGTATGGGGAACATTATTGGTCCTACTGGTAATTTCGCTAGCTTGCCTGATTTATCAAAGTGGACATTAAGCTTAGGTATGTTGATGGGGCGGTTAGAAATACTGACAGTCTTGGTGGTATTTGCTCCCGCATTTTGGCGAGATTAATAACACTAGAAACAAAAAGAGAGCGCATTGCGCTCTCTCTTTTTATCCGTTATATCACGATGATCTACGCTACTGATTTAACATAGAAATAAATCGCGCAAAAATGGCAAATAGAACCACCTAAGACAAATAAATGCCAAATCGCATGATTATACGGAATACGTTTATTAACGTAGAAAATGACCCCAAGCGAATAAATTATCCCACCTAATGCGAGTAAGACTAAGCCGCCTGTTGATAATGCGCTCGCTAATTGATAAATCATAATTAGCGATAACCATCCCATGGTTAAATAAGTGAACAGTGACAATTTCTTAAATCGATATACAAATACAATTTTGGCAATAATACCGATTATCGCCAGTCCCCAAATCACACTCATCAAGCCAATAGCTAATGGCGTACGCAAAGAAATTAATAAAAAAGGCGTGTAAGTACCAGCAATAAGAAGATAAATAGCACAATGATCGAACGTTTTTAACGCGCGTTTCGCTTTAGGAGATGAAACCGAATGGTAAAGTGTAGAAGCTAAATAGAGCAATATCATACTCACCGCATACACGGTATAACTGATAATACTTAATGTATCAGCATTAACAGAAAATGCTTTTTCAAGTAGTAGATATAACCCAAACAAGCCAAATAACAGCCCGATCCCATGGCTAATACTATTCGCAACTTCTTCTGCGACTGAGTATCCTTGCTCAGTTGCCATCGATTTACTCATGACTCAATTACCTCACGCTAACATGCCGTTATTCGATTATGATTATGCCACTCAGCTTACACTTGTAAGCTGAAAATAAGCAAGTCAGGAATCGTGATATTTATAGTGATGAGATGAAAAATATGAGTGATAAAAACGGAGCGCTCGTCATAGATAAGCGATACTCCGTTAATTATTATTTTTCCAGTAATGACAAGGTGGCTTGTCGAGCGGCATCGGGATCGCGAGCAATAATACCATCAACGATTTGTTGGTGAGCATCAAGTTTTAAAATACGTTCACGAGTAACAACGCGGAAGTAATTTTCAAAGACCGCTTTAAACAAGTTACCAAACGGACTAATAAAGTGGTTTCCTGAGGAAAAATAAATCAGCTGATGGAAACGTGTATCGACTTCAATCCAACGTTCTTGATCAAAGTTATCGCCCATTTCATGCATTTCAGTCAACAGCTCTTGTAGCTCTTTTCGCTCTTCATCTGTTGCATGAATAGCTGCTAATGCTGCCGCTTCTGGCTCTAACATTAAACGCGCTTGTTGGTATTCCGCTAACAATTCAGAATCGGCATCAAAATCTAACCAAGCCAGCAAATCTTGATCAAGATAGTTCCAGTTCTTTTTCGGCATCACGCGTGTACCAATACGCGGCCGAGGCAATACCATTCCTTTGGCAGCCAACATTTTGATTGCCTCACGAACAGCAGTACGGCTTACACCATACATTTCACCTAATTCGACTTCACCCGGTAAAATATCACCAGGCGCTGTTTCTCCCGCCAAAATACGACGACCTATAGACTCAGCTAATCGATAAGATAAATTTCGGTTGGCAACAATGCGTCGCTGCTCTTGCTCCATACATCCTCTCCAAAGGCTTCTTTTATAATATGGTTATTCCATAAGATATGGGCTGTGTAACACAAGCATCGTATTACAACATAAACGAATCTGAATACACCAAGCTAAAATGCTTTTACTGCTTTTTTTTTGCAGCATGCTGAATCATCCATCTCAATGCTTCAATCTTAGCATTTTAGCGGCTACTTTTTACTCGACTTTTAAATTTGCTATTGTTATTCTCAGCGCAAAGTGATTAACAACCAAGCGATATACTGATGGATGGGGTAAACCCAGTAGGGAATTTTCCCTTCAGCGATCTGCTTGCTAATTTCCGGCCATGGATGAGCCTGACAACAGGTGATTTATGCGACCAGCATCTCCCGTCAGGTATGTAAGTACCCCTCGTAGCCCTTCACGCCTTCGTGCAACGGCTCATGCTCCACATTTTAAAACGAAACACGCAGCTGTTGTTGAGATTTCATTAACGAATAACGATATAAAACTAAAGCGTGATGAGTTAGAAGCGAAAATATTACCATCACCCACCAATCAAAATATCGCATAATGATAATAAAGCGGTTGAGATAAAGCAGCTTCAGCTGCTTTTTTTTACTTTGTTTTGTCATTACAGCAACACACAACAGATTGTAACCCCGTCCGCTTTGTTATAATTTATCCCTATTAAAATTATGACAATTTGATCGTAATAACGATTACTCAGCCTCAACTACGGAGTCACTATGAAAACGCATCGCGTCAATGAGCTCATCGAACTGCTTCACCCTGAATGGCAAAAAGATCCCGATCTAAATTTAGTGGAGTTTCTACTAAAACTCGCTGAAGAAGCAAAGTATAACGGTCCATTAGAATCACTTACTGATGATGTACTGATTTATCACTTAAAGATGCGTAACAGTGACAAAGACGCCATGATCCCAGGGCTGGCAAAAGATTGTGAAGATGATTTTAAAACCGCAATCCTACGTGCACGCGGTATTATTAAATAATCTCGCGATTATTTAACATTAAAAGCCAGTGAAAATTCACTGGCTTTTTTGTGTTCAAACTACCAGTTTCAGCACTGATTTTAGGTCTTACCATCACCTTACGTTACAATTATGTTATTAACAAGGCATGATAAATATTAATAATTAACACTCATGCAGCGCAAAGGAATGTCATGGTATGAGCGCCAATAAAATAAAAATAAAAGATATAACGTCAGATAAACACACAACGACGACCGTCGTTCAAGCTGATCGTTTTAACCCCAGCGAGCAACTTTATGTAAGAGCAGTGAAAGGCGTCTACCAACGTTTACGACAGCGCATGGGGAGTCTATTAATGCTCTTTTTCCTAGGCCTGCCGTGGATTACTTTTCATGGTCGCCAAGCGGTATTACTTGATATCAACGATCAGCAATTTTATTTCTTTGGTACAACGTTCTGGCCTCAAGATCTCACCTTACTCGCATTACTATTTGTGATTGCAGCCTTTGCACTTTTTTTTATTACCACCTTTTTAGGACGAGTATGGTGCGGCTATTTTTGCCCACAAACCGTGTGGACCTTCATCTATATTTGGTTTGAAGAAAAGCTTGAAGGTGCGGCTAACAAACGTCGGCGACAAGACTCACTACCGCTTACATTTAATCTCGCCTTACGTAAAACATTAAAACACCTCGCTTGGATTACGATAGCGCTTATTACTGCCCTTAGTTTTGTTGGTTATTTC
This sequence comes from Photobacterium sp. Ph5, assembly GCF_022129445.1. GTDB lineage: Bacteria > Pseudomonadota > Gammaproteobacteria > Enterobacterales > Vibrionaceae > Photobacterium. Next base: position 60,624 of record NZ_JADQAQ010000021.1, on the reverse strand, counting down.
ATTCCTATCAAAACCTTATTAACTGAATTTTTTACTTGGCAATCGTCAGCTTGGATAACCTTTTGGGTACTATTTTTTACTGTTTGTACCTACGTTAATGCGGGGTGGATGCGTTCAATTGTTTGTATTCATATGTGCCCTTATGCACGTTTCCAATCGGCAATGTTTGATAAAGATAGCTATATTGTTGGATACAATAGCCAACGCGGTGAAAAACGCGGACCACGCTCACGCAAAGCCAATCATCTTGATCAAGGACTCGGTGATTGTATTGATTGCAATCTCTGCGTACAGGTGTGCCCAACAGGGATCGATATTCGAGATGGAATGCAATATGAATGTATTAATTGCGGTGCTTGTGTTGATGCCTGCGATCAAACCATGGATAAAATGGGCTACCCTAAACAACTCATAAGCTACACCACAGAAAACCAACTTGCAGGGCAAAAGACAAAGGTATTACGCCCAAAACTCATTGGTTATGGCTCAGTATTAATCACAATGATCGGTTTGTTTTTCCTATTACTTACTAATATCCAACCAATGGGATTAGATGTTATTCGCGATCGTACTCAGCTGTTTAAAGAAAATGACCAAGGTTTTATCGAAAATACCTATACCCTAAAAATCATCAATAAATATCAACACAACACCACCTTTACTTTAACAGCAGAAGGAATTGACAACCTTCAATGGTACGGACCACAAGTGATCACCGTAAATGCTGGTGATATCGTTAGCTTACCAATTAGTTTAGGGATCGCCCCTTATGAACTCGACACATCTATTGTGAATATTCGATTTGTGATTTCAACCGGCAAAGGCGATAACCAACAAACCTTAAGTACGGAAAGTCGATTTATTAGTAGCCTTCGCTAAACTAATGACAATACATACAACGCTATAGGGGTAATAAATCTGCCCCTTAATTCTTGTTATCTCAAGATTAAGGTAAACTGCTGCCTTAATTTCCGTATTTAAGGCTGTTCCATGGAAAAAAACGATTTTTGTTTTTCAAATCTCACGCCTGATTTGCTGCTTGATGCCTTAGATAGCATTGATATTCGTGCAGAGTCAGGATTACTGGCACTCAATAGTTACGAAAATCGGGTCTACCAGTTTAAAGCGGAAGATGGCGCACGTTATGTCACCAAATTCTATCGCTCAGAACGTTGGAGTGATGAGCAAATTGAAGAAGAGCACCAATTCACACAGGAATTGGCTGACAATGAAATTCCTGTTGCCGCGCCACTGAATATCAATGGGAAAACACTACATAACTTTAATGGTCATCGTTTTGCTTTATTTCCAAGTGTCGGCGGTCGGCAATTTGAAGTCGATAATTTTGACCAATTAGAGTGGGTCGGTCGCTATTTAGGTCGCATTCATCTAGTAGGGCAACGCCAGCCTTTTCAACATCGTCCAACCATGGGTCTGGATGAATACGTCTATCAGCCTCGAAAATTATTAGAGCTCAGTCAGTTTATACCCGATCACCTTAAGAACGTCTTTTTTGCCGATCTTGATCTACTGATTAAAAAACTCGAACAGCATTGGTCGACTGATTGGCAAGCGATTCGTCTTCATGGCGACTGTCACCCTGGTAATATTTTATGGCGTGATGGCCCGATGTTTGTCGATCTTGATGATGCCCGTAATGGTCCTGCTATCCAAGATTTATGGATGCTATTAAACGGTGAGCGTGCCGATCAATTAGCCCAACTGGATACTTTACTTGAAGCTTATGGTGAATTTGCAGATTTTGATCAACGTCAATTGCAACTAATCGAACCTTTACGCGGTCTTAGAATGGTGCATTATATGGCATGGCTTGCAAAACGCTGGCAAGATCCTGCATTTCCCCGTGCATTCCCATGGTTTGCTGATGCAAAATATTGGGAAGGGCAAGTGCTTGCATTCAAAGAACAAATTGCCTCACTGCATGAAGCACCATTACAACTCATGCCACAGTGGTAAACACAAAAACGTATTAACATAAAAATTCAGGTTATATTTATAACCATGATAAGGATAATCAGGGAGTTATATCAATGTTCAAGAAGTTACTTACGCTAGCTAGTGCTGCGTTACTATCATTTTCAGTACACGCCGCAAAATTTACTGAAGGTGATTACTACAAAGTTCTCGATCTACCAAAATCTGAAACCCCCATTGTGACTGAGTACTTCTCTTTATACTGCCCGCATTGCTATCAGTTTGAACCTATGATCAAACAGCTAAAAACTAAATTACCTGAGAATGCAAAGTTACAAAAAATGCATGTTTCATTCATGGGTGGCCCAATGGGTAAAGTAATGAGTAAAGCCTTTGCAACCTCTGTGGTATTAGGTGTTCAAGATAAAATGGTACCAGTGTTCTTTAACCGTATCCATACCATGAACAAGCCGCCACGTAATGAAGAAGAAGTGCGTCAAATCTTCATTGATGAGGGAGTTCCTGCGGCTGAATTTGACGGCGCATTTAATAGCTTTGCGGTAAATTCAATGGTGAGTCGTTTTGATAAGTCTTTTGAAGATGCCGGCCTAACGGGTGTGCCAGCTGTTGTGGTTAACAATAAGTACCTTGTACAAACAGGTAAAATCAAATCGGCTGACGAATACTTTGAGTTAGTAAACTACTTACTGAAAAAGTAATCTCATCTACAATAAAAAAGGGCAGTGATGCCCTTTTTTATTATCCAAATAACCGACACTTTTTTTATATAACTTGGCTATTAATTTGCTTAAGTAATCTATCCATTGAACGATAACCTAACGCTTCCGCTAAATGTCCTCGAGAAATGTCAGGCTCTCCCGCTAAATCCGCTATCGTGCGCGCCACTTTAATAATTCGATGATAAGCCCGTACCGATAAACCTAACTGATGTAGCGCATTTTCTAAAAATGCTGCATCAGCTTGCTGTAATGGGCAATGCAGCTCTAGCTCTCGCGTCGATAACAGCGCATTTACCTTACCACTGCGAGTCAACATTTGCTGACGAGCATGATCAACCCGCGCTTTAATCGTTACCGTTGAATCACCTCGATCTCCCCCTTTAGCTAAGGTTCCTCTGGGTAGGGCAGGGATCTCAATCGACATATCAAACCTATCAAGTAATGGGCCACTCAACCGACTTAAATAACGTAATATCGCCTGTGGGTTGGTACGTGTTTGATTGCCATCATAATATCCAGAAGGACTTGGGTTGAGTGCACCGATCAATTGAAAACGCGCAGGAAACGTTGTTTTACTGGTCGCACGAGAAATCACAATATGGCCAGACTCTAACGGTTCGCGCAAAGAGTCTAAGACTTTACGTTCAAATTCAGGCATTTCATCTAGAAATAAGAGCCCATTGTGCGCCAACGATATTTCTCCTGGTTTGGGCACAGAGCCTCCACCCACTAAAGCCGCCATAGAGCTCGAGTGATGTGGCGTACGAAACGGACGTTTAAGCCAATTGCCTTGATGTAATGATTGCTGGGTAAGAGAAGTAACAGCCGCTGTTTCTAACGCTTCTTCATGGCTCATTGGCGGCAATAAATCACACAACCTTGATGCCAGCATGGTTTTACCCGTTCCCGGTGGACCTAGGAACAAAACATTGTGACCGCCAGCAGCGGCAATTTCTAACGCACGTTTCCCTTGTTGCTGACCGATAATATCTTGCATATCTCGATCTAAAGGCGCCGCTGTTTCTTGAATCTGCTCACTAAAATTTAATGCTAATTGTTGTTGGCCACATAAATAACCACAAACGGCTAATAGACTGGATGCAGATTTATGAACCTCTTTACCGACGAGAGCCACTTGATCGCCATTACTGTCAGGCACCACAAAGCAACGTTTCGCCTTTAACACAGCTAAAGCGGCAGGCAGTGCTCCCTTTACTGGTCGCAACTCTCCTGATAATGCTAATTCACCAATAAACTCATGCTCTGCTAATTTATCTGTTGGGATCTGGCCTGATGCAGCCAAAATACCTAGCGCAATAGGTAAATCAAACCGCCCACCTTCTTTAGGTAAATCAGCAGGGGCTAAATTGACAGTGATACGCCGTGATGGGAACTCAAAATTCGCATTAATAATTGCACTTCGAACCCGATCTTTAGCCTCTTTTACCGTGGTTTCAGGTAACCCAACTAATGTAAAACTTGGCAACCCGTTACTTAAGTGGACTTCTACTGTCACAGGTGGAGCCTGCACACCCACACAAGCTCGACTATGAACAATCGCAAGTGTCATGAACCATCACCTCACTGAGATACAAAAACATTCGTTAATGAAATATTTATTTTTGGTTTCATAAGATGCCTGTAAATGCAGCTCGTTTGCTAAAAAAACCACAGTTTTTGCTTGTCATGCGATAGACGTCTGTGTTACCACTAACATATAGCAACAACTAGACAACAAAAGTTGGACAAATATACATGCGCTTAACAACATCTCTCGTACTCATTATTAATGTCATTGTGGTGATTATGTCACCGCAGCGGGGATTTGCTGGCGCAAAGTAGCGCAAAAGACGCAAACAAAAAGCCCCCGCACTGAGAAGTTCGGGGGCTTTTTTCAACAAATGGATTTGAGTAATCGTTATCATCTCAAATAGATCTCGCAAAGCAAGCAAGGAGCTGCGATGACAGGGGCAGAATTAGTCGTAAAAGCGCTGCATCAGCAGGGTATCAAAACTGTATTTGGTTACCCAGGCGGTGCCATCATGCCAATTTATGACGCTTTATATGATGGTGGAGTAGAGCATATCCTCTGCCGTCACGAACAAGGAGCAGCAATGGCTGCTATTGGTATGGCTCGATCCACCCAAGATGTTGCTGTCTGTATGGCAACATCCGGTCCAGGTGCCACAAACCTCGTCACAGGACTTGCTGACGCCTTTATGGATTCAGTCCCCTTGGTTGCGATTACTGGACAAGTTGCTAGTACTCATATTGGAACCGATGCCTTCCAAGAAATGGATGTAATTGGGATGTCTTTATCATGTACTAAACACAGCTATCTGGTAACAGATATCAATGACCTTGCACCAACCCTTGCTGAAGCATTTGTAGTCGCTAAAGCCGGTCGTCCTGGCCCTGTTATTGTCGATATAGCTAAAGATGTACAGCTTGCACAAGCGCCAACCGAATTATTACCTCCGATAGAACCGCCAGCGATTCCAACAGTCAGTAATGATGCAATCACTGCCGCTCAACAACTACTCGATCAAAGTCATCGTCCCGTAATGTATGTCGGAGGCGGAGTACAAATTGCCCACGCAACTGATACGTTACGCCAATTTTTAAGCCTTAATCCGATGCCTTCAGTCAGTACCTTAAAAGGCTTAGGATCTATCGAACGTCATGACCCGCATTTTCTTGGCATGCTTGGTATGCACGGCACAAAAGCGGCCAACCTAGTAGTACAAGAAGCGGATTTATTAATTGTGGTGGGCGCCCGTTTTGATGATCGCGTAACCGGCAAGTTAGATACCTTTGCGCCACACGCAAAAGTGATTCATATTGATATTGATGCGGCTGAATTTAGTAAATTACGTCATGCTGATGCGCCATTACGTGGTGATATTAATACGATTTTGCCTCAGTTAGAGCTGAGCCAAGATATCAGCCGTTGGCTCACTCACAGCGAACATATTCGTAAAATTGGCAAATGGCGCTATGACCATCCTGGCGATCTGATTTACGCACCATTACTGCTTAAGCAATTGTCAGATATGATGCCAGATAGCAGCATGGTATCGACTGATGTTGGTCAACACCAAATGTGGGCCGCACAGCATATTCAACCTCGTGAGCCACAAAACTACATTACATCAGCTGGCCTTGGCACCATGGGCTTTGGTTTACCTGCAGCAATGGGAGCCAGTGTTGCCCGCCCTGATGATCAATCTATTCTGATCTCTGGTGATGGCTCGTTTATGATGAATGTACAAGAATTGGGAACGTTAAAGCGCCGCAGTATTCCCGTAAAAATGGTACTTATCAATAACCAACGCTTAGGTATGGTACGTCAATGGCAGTCGCTGTTTTTTGATGGTCGCCACAGTGAAACCATCCTAGATGATAACCCTGATTTTGTGATGTTAGCTAAGGCGTTTGATATCCCAGGAAAAACCATTACTCGTAAAGAAGAAGTGGCTCCTGCACTGGAAGAAATGCTCGCCAGTAAAACCGCTTACTTGCTGCATGTATTGATTGATGAAGAACAAAATGTATGGCCACTGGTTCCACCGGGTGCTGCAAACCAAGATATGCTGGAGAACACCTAATGGAAAGATATTTACTCAACATTACCGCTAATGATAAGCCTGTATTACTTGAGCGAATTTTACGTGTGATCCGCCATCGAGGCTTCATCATAAAAAAAGTCGATGCAACACAAAATCATCACAGCAAGATAGCCAGAATCGAAATTATCGTAGATAGTACTCGTCCTATATCGACGCTTATCAACCAAATTGAAAAACTGTGGGACATCATCAGTGTAGAGACTTCCCCCCTACAGTTACTGGATTAAATTTTAGAAAGGAATTCAACATGGCAAATACAGCAGATTACATTTGGTTTAACGGTGAGATAGTGCCTTGGGCTGATGCTAATGTTCACGTTTTAACTCACGCAATGCACTATGGCACTTCAGTATTTGAAGGGATCCGTTGCTACAACACGCCAAAAGGCCCAGCCGTTTTTCGTCATGAAGAACACATGGTACGACTAAAAAATTCGGCAAAAATTTATCGCTTCCCGATCCCATACAGCTGCGATGAACTAATGGAAATTTGCCGTGAAACGATCCGAGTAAATAAACTCGATTCTGCTTACATTCGTCCATTGGGTTATGTGGGTAATGTTGGCCTCGGCGTTTGCCCTCCCGTTGATACAAAAATGGATTTGATTGTTGCCGCTTTCCCTTGGGGTTCTTACTTAGGTGAAGAAGCGCTAGAAAACGGTGTCGATGCAATGATTTCTAGCTGGAACCGTGCTGCGCCAAATACAATTCCAACAGCCGCAAAAGCAGGCGGTAACTACCTATCATCACTACTGGTTGGTAGCGAAGCACGTCGCCATGGTTACGCAGAAGGGATCGCATTAAGTGTTGATGGTTATCTATCAGAAGGCGCTGGCGAAAATATCTTTGTTATTCGTAACGGCGTTCTTTCAACGCCACCAACGACTAGCGCAATTTTACCTGGTATCACCCGTGACACCATCATGATCCTAGCTAAAGAGCGAGGATATGAAGTACGTGAAGAAAACATTGCCCGTGAAGCACTTTACCTTGCCGATGAGATCTTCATGACAGGTACTGCCGCTGAGATTGTTCCTGTCCGTAGCGTTGATCAAATTACCGTTGGTGAAGGCAAACGAGGCCCTATCACCAAAGAGCTGCAAGCCGCTTACTTCGGTCTGTTCAATGGTGAAACAGAAGATAAATGGGGCTGGTTAGATTACGTTTATCCACAAAAGTAATTGCCCTTCACAACCAAACCAATACATATCAAAACTGTCGCTAATGCGTTAGCGACAGTGCTTTAAAAGGATTTTCTGTTATGCCTAAATACCGTTCAGCAACCACTACCCATGGCCGAAATATGGCTGGCGCTCGTGCTTTATGGCGCGCAACTGGCGTTAAAGATGAAGATTTCGGCAAGCCGATTATTGCTGTTGTGAACTCATTTACCCAATTTGTTCCAGGTCACGTCCACTTAAAAGATCTCGGTCAATTAGTCGCTAAGCAAATCGAAGAAGCGGGCGGTATTGCCAAAGAGTTTAATACTATTGCCGTTGATGATGGTATCGCGATGGGTCACGGTGGGATGTTGTATTCACTGCCATCTCGTGAGCTCATTTCAGATTCTGTTGAGTACATGGTAAACGCACACTGTGCCGATGCGATGGTATGTATCTCAAACTGTGACAAAATCACCCCTGGAATGTTGATGGCATCACTTCGCCTAAATATTCCAGTTATTTTTGTTTCTGGCGGACCAATGGAAGCGGGTAAAACTAAGCTTTCAGAGCAAGTGATCAAACTCGATTTAGTTGATGCGATGATCCAAGGTGCCGATCCTAAAGTGTCAGATGAGCAAAGCGAGCAGATCGAACGTTCAGCATGCCCTACCTGTGGTTCATGCTCTGGTATGTTCACAGCTAACTCAATGAACTGTTTAACCGAAGCTCTCGGTTTAAGCCAGCCAGGTAATGGTTCAATGCTGGCAACACACGCAGATCGCGAGCAGCTATTTATTAATGCCGGTAAACGCATTGTGGCACTGACGAAGCGCTACTACGAACAAGATGATGCATCTGCACTGCCACGTAATATTGCCAATAAGAAAGCCTTCGAAAATGCGATGGCATTAGATATTGCTATGGGGGGATCAACCAATACCGTTTTACACCTTTTAGCCGCAGCGCAAGAAGGTGAAATTGATTTCACCATGACCGATATTGATCGCATGTCTCGTATTGTTCCTCACCTCTGTAAAGTTGCGCCATCAACACCGAAATATCATATGGAAGATGTGCACCGAGCAGGCGGCGTTTACAGTATTTTAGGTGAATTGGATCGCGCAGGTCTCTTCCACAGCGATTGTCACAATATTCTGGGTGAAACCTTTGCCGAAAGCTTCAAACACTACGATATTAAAGTAACGGATTCAGAAGAAATAAAAACGTTCTTCCGCGCAGGCCCTGCGGGTATCCGCACCACTCAAGCATTTTCACAAGATTGCCGTTGGGAAACCCTTGATGATGATCGAGAAAATGGCTGTATTCGTAGTAAAGAGTTTGCCTTTAGCCAAGATGGCGGCCTTGCTGTACTGTCAGGCAATATGGCACTTGATGGCTGTATCGTTAAAACCGCTGGGGTTGATGAAAGTTGCTTAACCTTTACAGGTCCTGCCGTAGTATTTGAAAGCCAAGATACCGCTGTTGAAGGGATCCTTGGCGGTAAAGTGAAAGCAGGCGATGTCGTGGTTATTCGTTATGAAGGACCTAAAGGTGGCCCAGGTATGCAAGAAATGTTGTACCCGACCACTTACCTTAAATCTATGGGTCTTGGTAAAGAGTGTGCGTTGATCACTGACGGTCGATTCTCAGGCGGTACCAGTGGCCTATCTATTGGTCACGTTTCGCCTGAAGCCGCAAACGGTGGCACGATTGGCCTGATCGAAAATGGCGATATTATCGCGATTGATATTCCAAACCGTAGCATTGAACTAAATGTCGATGATGCAACCCTCGCGGCACGTCGTGAAGCAACGAACCAACGCGGTTGGAAACCTGTTGATCGTGAACGTCAGGTTTCTTTTGCCCTAAAAGCCTATGCCAACCTCGCCACCAGTGCAGATAAAGGCGCAGTGCGCGATAAATCTAAACTAGAAGGATAATCACCATGAGCGAAGTGAAACAGGCCACGGATGAAGAGCTACTTAGCGGAGCCGACTATCTTCGCAATATCCTTCGAGCGCCGGTTTATGAGGTGGCGCAAGTCACTCCATTACAAAATATGTCTCGTCTGAGTGCAAGGATTGCAAATCAGATCCAACTTAAACGGGAAGACCGCCAGCCGGTCCACTCGTTTAAGTTACGCGGCGCTTATAACATGATGTCGCAACTGACTGAGCCTCAAAAAGCCGCTGGGGTGATTGCAGCCTCTGCAGGTAATCATGCGCAAGGTCTTGCTTTATCAAGCCAGAAACTCGGTGTTAAAGCCACGATTGTCATGCCACGGACTACACCTGATATCAAAGTAGATGCGGTACGTAGTTTTGGTGGTGTTGTCGTACTGCATGGCAGTAACTTTGATGAAGCGAAAGGCTATGCTGAACAATTAGCACAACAACACGGCTATACCTTTATTCCTCCTTTCGATCACCCTTCGGTGATCGCAGGGCAAGGCACTATCGGTATTGAATTAGTCCAACAAAACGGTCATTTGGATTGTGTTTTTGTACCGGTTGGCGGTGGTGGTTTAGCCGCCGGTGTTGCGGTATTGCTAAAGCAATTATTACCTGAAATTAAAGTCGTTGGAGTCGAAGCTGAAGATTCTGCCTGCTTAAAAGCAGCCCTTGATGCAGGTAAACCTGTCTCGTTAGATCAAGTGGGTATGTTTGCCGATGGGGTAGCCGTTAAGCAAATAGGTAGCGAGACTTTCCGTTTATGTCAGCAATACCTTGATGATGTTATCACGGTCAGCAGTGATGAAATTTGCGCGGCAGTAAAAGACATTTTTGAAGATACCCGAGCGATTGCTGAGCCTTCAGGGGCTCTTTCTCTGGCTGGACTAAAAAAATACGTCGAACTGCATCAAATCCGCGATCAGCAACTTGCTGCTATTTTATCAGGCGCAAACTTGAATTTTCATGGCCTACGCTATGTTTCAGAACGTTGCGAGTTAGGTGAAAAACGTGAAGGGTTATTAGCCGTTACAATCCCTGAACGTCCGGGTGCTTTTCTCGATTTCTGTCATTTGATTGGGGGCCGAGCAGTAACCGAGTTTAACTACCGTTATAACGATGATGCACTGGCCAATGTTTTTGTTGGTGTCCGTTTAATGCAAGGCCAAGAAGAACTTGATGGCATCATTAAAGATCTACGAAAAGGCGGATATCCAGTAGTCGATTTATCTGATGACGAAATGGCAAAAGTCCATGTCCGTTATATGATTGGTGGCAGACCATCAAAGCCACTAAAAGAGCGTTTATATAGCTTTGAGTTTCCTGAGTACCCGGGTGCACTTATCCGCTTTTTAAACACCCTTGGCTGCCATTGGAATATTAGCTTATTTAACTATCGTAATCATGGTGCAGATTATGGTCGTGTCTTATGTGGCTTTGAACTAGAAGACAAAGACTTACTATCATTTACTACCCACTTGCGCGAACTCGGTTATCAATGGAAAGATGAAACAGAAAACCCTGCCTATAAGTTTTTTCTTGCCCAGTAGTAATCATTCATAACAAAAAAAGCAGCGTAATCGCTGCTTTTAATTCTATCGAGAATGCTCAAGATAATTAACGACTGCTAGATACATATTCAATACAGCTGGCAATCAAATTAATATTTTGTTCGATCATTTTTTGGCGTAAAGGAGAAGGGACCTGCGCATACATGACAGATAGCCGATTGATATCACCATATTCGGGCGTATTGTCGTCTGAAATAAACCAATGGAGAGGACGACCTGTTATCTTAGCTATATTCATTAGCATTAATACTCTAGGCTCTGTTTTCCCTGACTCCAAATCAAGGTAAGTTTGACGAGCAACACTGAGCTGCTTAGCCATACTCACTTGAGTGATCCCTTTCCATTCTCTCGCTTCTCGAATCTTATGTGCAATATGCGCTATTTCTGTCACCGCGTTATTAATCTCACGATCAACACTATATTCACCCATCATCGACATTTATACCGCACTTAACCTATAAACTTTGCTTAAATTATTCTTCGCCAAAATAGATGTCTATGGGGACTAATATAAAAATGTGATGTGCCTTATTCTCTGTAGACAAAGCTGGACAACAAAAAGATAAAAATGAACAGCTAAGTAGACAGCAAATACTATCGTAACGCTGACTACTTATTTTTATGGGTTAGGGCGCGGGTGTATTCCGCCATGAAACTCGCTAAGTTGATGCATTGCTGCAAAATAACGTGACGAGCAGAATGTGGCAAGCGACTAAAAAACTGCAGTAATCGATCTATTTCTTCCTTGTACTCACTCTCTAAAATTTCTATCCCTTCATCACCATACACGAACCAGGTTAATGGTCGCTCAGTGATCTCCGAGATCTCTGATAATAGTCGTACTTTAGGCTCTGTTTTTCCGGTTTCTAAATCAAGATACGTTTGGCGAGCGACTTTTAATTGCTGGGCCATATGTACTTGGGTTAATCCTTTCCATTCACGAGCCTCCTTGATCCTAGCTGCAATCTTTGTCTTTGGCTCAGTCATACATCTTCTCCAATCAGATAGTGAAGAACGCTTCACTATTTGTTGCAGTGCAGATGATGAGCCAATTTTTCATTTTTTTTAATTCTTAATATTCAATAAGATAAAATCAAAGCAGACTTTTATTCTTAATTTGAATCGCACATCGTATGGATAATCAGGCATTTTTTTATTTCGCAACACGATAAACCTTAACTAGCATGTCGATAAAAAAGACGCAAGTTGCGTCTTTTCTCATTTTACATTACTCAACAGTCACGGCTTTGGCTAAATTACGAGGCTGATCAACATCAGTTCCTTTAATTAAAGCCACGTGATACGACAACAACTGCATCGGAATGGTGTAAAAAATCGGAGCAATGATTTCATCCACACTCGGCATAGTCATAATTTTCATACCGTCGGTTTCTTCAAAACCAGCTCCACTATCTGCAAAAACATACAGTAATCCACCTCGAGCACGTACTTCTTCAATATTGGATTTAAGCTTTTCTAATAAATCATTAGTAGGTGCCACGACGATCACAGGCATTTCAGCATCAACTAACGCAAGTGGGCCATGCTTTAATTCACCAGCCGCATAAGCCTCAGCATGAATGTACGAGATCTCTTTTAATTTAAGTGAGGCTTCAACAGCAATAGGGTAGAACTCACCACGACCTAAAAATAATGCGTGCTGTTTATCGCTGAATTCTTCAGCCAATAACTCAATTGGTTTATCAAGCGTTAATGCTTTCTCTATAAAGCTAGGTAATTGCTGTAGTGAATGAACGATCTTTTCTTCTTGCTCATTATCAATCTTACCTTGCTGCTTACCTAACGCAGTTACAAGCATTAATAACGCGACTAACTGCGTAGTAAATGCTTTAGTTGATGCGACCCCAATTTCAGCCCCTGCGCGGGTCATAAAAGCTAAATCAGATTCACGAACCAAAGATGAGCCTGCAACATTACAAATTGTCATCGCAGCCATATAGCCTTTTTCTTTTGCTAAACGCAGTGCTGCTAAGGTATCTGCCGTTTCACCTGATTGAGAAAGGGTGATCAATAAGCTATTTGGACGGGTAACAAATTTGCGGTAGCGAAACTCAGAGGCGATTTCAACATCACAGCTAATTCCAGCAATAGATTCAAACCAGTAACGTGCCACCATGCCCGCGTTATAGGAGGTACCACAAGCAATAATTTGAATATGCTCAACATGATCAAAGATCGTTTTCGCTTCATTACCAAAACTTTCCAAGATCACACGATTGTTGCGGATCCTGCCTTCCATGGTATTGATCAGAGCGCTTGGCTGCTCAAAGATCTCTTTTTGCATATAGTGACGATAATGACCTTTATCCGTATCATCATGCTGAATATTAGATTCGGTAACTTCACGTTCAACCAACTCGCCTTGTTGATTAAACACTCGAATATCACGACGGGTGACTTCGGCAACATCACCTTCTTCTAAAAACATAAAACGACGAGTCACATTAAGCAAAGCCAATTGATCAGACGCAATAAAGTTTTCACCCACACCTAATCCAATCACCAACGGGCTGCCAGAGCGCGCAACAACCAAGCGTTCAGGATCGCGACTATCCATCACCACGGTACCATAAGCGCCTTCAAGTTGAGCAACAGCTTGCTTCACTGCAGTTAGTAAAGAATCGGTAGTTCGCAACTCCCACTCAACTAAATGTGCAATTACTTCAGTATCGGTTTGAGAATGAAAAATATAACCACGTTGTTGTAATTGCTCACGTAATACTTGGTAATTTTCGATAATTCCATTATGAACAACCGCTATATGTTCGTCAGAAACATGAGGGTGAGCATTAGCTTCTGAGGGTTCACCATGTGTTGCCCAACGTGTATGTGCAATACCTGTTCCGCCTATAACTTGCGTTTCATTAACGGCATCAGCTAAGGCTTGAACTTTCCCTATCCGTCGTAAGCGCTGTAATTGAAATTGTTCATCAACAACAGCAAGACCGGCTGAGTCATACCCTCGATATTCTAATCGACGTAAGCCTTCAACTAAGATCTCTGCTACATCACGTTGTGCTACGGCACCTACAATCCCACACATAACTGCTATCCTTTACAACTTGTTATTGTTCACTACAGGCACGAATCACTCGCACACCCTGTTGTTCTATCGCGACAGTATCAGCATCACTCATGCCATCATCGGTAATTAAAGTATCGATCCCTTGCCACGCTAACTCTAAATTCGGAATTTTTCGTCCAACCTTACAAGACTCAATCATTACCACCACTTCACGAGAAACTTCAGCCATTACTCGACTTAACCCTGTCAGCTCATTAAAGGTAGTTGTGCCACGCGCAATATCAATACCATCAGCACCAATAAATAACTGATCAAAGTCGTATGAACGCAATACGGATTCTGCAACTTTGCCTTGGAAGGATTCTGAATGCGGATCCCATGTACCGCCCGTCATCAATAAGGTCGGTTCATTTTCAAGTGCATTCAGTGCATTCGCGACTTGCAAAGAATTAGTCATCACTACTAAGCCTTGCTTAGTGCTTAGTAGATTAATTAATGCTGCTGTTGTACTGCCACAATCAACGATAATGCGATTGTGATCGCGGATCTGCTCAGCCGCGGCAATAGCTATCGCTAACTTTCGTTCTGAAACCTTTTCTTCTGAGTCAGTTGCAACTATTTCGCTCGGCATAGCAATGGCACCACCGTATCGGCGCAGTAATAAGCCAGAACTTTCTAATGCCGCGAGATCTTTACGAATTGTGACCTCAGAGGTCGAGAAGTGACTAGCAAGTGTATCCACACTAACTTCACCTTCAATACCAACCATAGCAGCAATAGCATGGCGTCGTTGTTGCGTATTACGTTTAGACATAAGTTTTGAAATGACAGGTTAAGTTTCGATTTGAAACTTAGTATAGCGTTTTAAAAATTAATCGATCAATAACAAATATGCAGATTGAGTATAATTTTCATCTCGAAATAACTACTGAGATAGAAAAATTAGAGGAATATAGAGGGGTAAATTGGAAACTCATAATAAAAAAGCAGGAGAAAGCTCCTGCTTTTTAAAAAAGTAAATTGATATCTAATTACTTTTTGGTTGGACGTTTCCAACCTTGAATTGTTCGAGCCGGTGCGCGAGTGATCACTAACTCACCTTCACCGATATTACGATTAATTGTTGCACCAGCACCGATAGTTGCACCACTTGCGACTTTAACAGGGGCGATAAGTTGGGTATCAGATCCAACAAACACATCATCGCCAATTTCTGTCTTAAACTTATTCGCACCATCGTAGTTGCAAGTAATGGTACCTGCACCGATGTTAACGTTGGCACCAATATCTGCATCACCAAGGTAAGTTAAATGGCCAGCTTTAGAGCCTTCACCTAAACGTGTTTGCTTCATTTCAACAAAGTTACCCACATGAGCTTGAGCTTGCAGTTCTGTTCCTGGACGCAAACGAGCAAATGGACCGACTGTACAGGCTTCACCAACCGTTGCCCCATCAATCACACTGTATGGGCTGATAATTGAGTTATCATCAATCTCACAATCTTTAAGCACACAACCTGCGCCAATAACGACGTTATCACCAATGCTCACGCTGCCTTCAATCACAACGTTAACATCAATTTCAACATCGGTACCACATTGCAATGAACCGCGTAAATCAAAGCGAGCAGGATCGCGTAGCATTACGCCTTGCTCTAATAAACGCTCAGCTTGTTGTGCTTGAAATGCACGCTCAAGACGGGCAAGTTGAATACGGTTATTGACCCCTTCAACTTCAATCGGGCTGACTGGATGTACCGCTTCGACGGCACGGCCTTCATCGTGAGCAATTTCAATAATGTCCGTTAAATAGTATTCACCTTGCGCATTATCATTTTTAAGCGCCGCTAACCAACGCTTTAGATCACCGCCATTAGCAACCATTACACCGGTATTGATTTCTTTGATCAGTTTTTGCTCTTCAGTCGCATCTTTTTGCTCTACGATCGCAACAACAGGACCATTACGACGGACAATACGACCGTAACCCGTTGGATCATCAAGAACAACAGTCAGTAGAGCAATACCACCATCAGGCTGAGCATCAAGCAGATTTTCTAACGTTTGCGCACTAATTAGTGGCACATCACCATATAAAATCAATGCTTTTTCATCATCAGCAAGATTAGGAGTCGCTTGATTAACCGCGTGACCTGTCCCTAATTGTTCGGCTTGTAGTACCCAGTTAACTGATTCTTGGGACAATACCTGTTGCATGGTGTCGCCACCATGGCCATAAACTAAATTAATATTTTTCGCACCAAGATCATTACATGTATCAATAACATGTTTGACCATCGGCTTACCCGCTAAAGTGTGAAGCACTTTTGGCAAGTTAGAATACATACGGGTGCCTTTTCCCGCGGCTAAAATCACAGCACTGAAGCTCATGATGGGATATCCCTCTTGATGCATAAATTTTTATTTAATCTTTATTGTACCGTCTAGCTTGGCAGGTTTTAAGCGTAATTGTTTATTTCTCACCAATAAATAACACGTATACCTCGCAACTATCTCAATCAACAAGCGACTTTTATGACAAATATTGCGTTCTCGTTTACGTCATAAACCTAATGTCTCAAATGATCAGTATAAAAAAAGCGACCTTAATGGTCGCTTTTTATATTACTTTAGCGTCAGACTAGCGTGCGCGTTTAGTTAGTTCAATCACTCGAAGCTGAGCAATGGCTTTCGCTAAATCACTGGCTGCCTGTGCGAAGTCAATATCGCCATGCTGATTATGGATACGCTCCTCAGCTTGACGTTTAGCTTCTTCTGCTTTCGCGGCATCTAAATCAACACCACGAATAGCTGTATCGGCTAATACCGTCACTGCAGAAGGCTGAACTTCAAGCATACCGCCAGAAAGATAAATCACATCTTCCTCACCACCTTGTTTGGTAATACGTACCATGCCAGGGGTGATAGCAGTAAGTAGTGGGGTGTGACCGGCATGAATACCTAGTTCACCTTCACTACCCGTTACTTGAATATTTTCAGCACGACCAGAGAACAGACGTTTCTCAGCACTGACTACTTCCAAATGGAAAGTTATCGCTGCCATGTCGCCTCCTAATTAGCTTACAGCTTCTTCGCGTTTTCTAATACGTCTTCAATCGCACCACAGTACATAAATGCCTGCTCTGGGATATCGTCGTATTCACCCGCTAATAAGCCTTTGAAGCTACGTAGTGTGTCTTTCAACGTTACGTAGATACCTGGGTCACCAGTAAAGACTTCTGCTACGTGGTAAGGCTGAGTTAGGAAACGTTCAATCTTACGTGCACGTGATACCGCTTGCTTATCTTCTTCAGATAGCTCGTCCATACCAAGAATAGCGATGATGTCTTTTAGCTCTTTATAACGTTGAAGTAGACTCTGAACACCACGTGCAATATCGTAGTGCTCTTGACCTACTACCAATGGATCAAGCATACGTGATGTTGAATCCAATGGGTCGATCGCAGGGTATAGACCTAGCGATGCGATCTGACGCGAAAGTACAACTGTTGCATCTAAGTGAGCAAAGGTTGTTGCTGGTGATGGGTCAGTCAAGTCATCGGCAGGTACGTATACCGCCTGAACTGACGTGATAGAGCCAGACTTCGTTGACGTGATACGTTCCTGAAGTACACCCATCTCTTCTGCTAGTGTAGGCTGGTAACCTACTGCAGATGGCATACGACCTAGTAGTGCAGATACTTCAGTACCTGCAAGGGTGTAACGGTAGATGTTATCGATAAATAACAGTACGTCACGACCTTCGTCACGGAAACGCTCAGCCATTGTAAGGCCAGTCAATGCAACACGTAGACGGTTACCTGGTGGCTCGTTCATCTGACCGTAAACCATTGCTACTTTTGATTCTTCAGGTTTTTCGATGTTTACAACACCAGCTTCCTGCATTTCAAAGTAGAAATCGTTACCTTCACGTGTACGCTCACCAACACCTGCAAACACAGATAAACCTGAGTGTTTTAGGGCGATGTTGTTGATAAGTTCCATCATGTTAACGGTCTTACCAACACCCGCACCACCAAACAGACCAATCTTACCACCCTTAGCGAATGGACAGATTAAGTCGATAACTTTAACACCTGTTTCTAGGAGTTCAGTTACGTTTGACTGATCTTCATAGCTTGGTGCTTCACGGTGAATAGCGTAACGCTCTTGCTCACCGATCTCACCACACTCATCAATAGGTTGACCAAGAACGTTCATGATACGTCCTAAAGTCGCTGTACCTACTGGCACTTCAATTGGGCGGCCTGTGTTTTCAACAGACAAACCACGACGTAAGCCATCAGAAGTACCCATAGCGATACCACGAACAACACCACCACCAAGTTGCTGCTGAACTTCCAGTACTAGTGTACCGTTCTCTTTCGCATCAACATGAAGGGCATCGTATACCTGTGGTACAGAGTCCTGTGGAAACTCTACGTCGACTACCGCACCGATGATCTGTACGATCTTACCTGTAGCCATCGTTAATCCTCTAAACTTATTAATTCTTTGCCTTAAACAGCAGATGCACCAGAAACGATTTCTGACAGTTCTTGTGTTATCGCAGCCTGACGGGCTTTGTTGTACACAAGTTGCAGTTCATCAATTAGATCCCCTGCATTATCTGTTGCAGCTTTCATCGCGACCATTCGTGCCGCTTGCTCACTAGCAAGGTTCTCAACCACACCTTGGTACACTTGTGATTCGGCATAACGAACCAGTAGGGTATCTAGTAGTGGTTTAGGCTCGGGCTCATAAATATAATCCCAAGAATGATTGCGCTGCATTTCTTCGTCTTCTGACTTAGGCAAAGGCAACAATTGATCAATCACTGGTTGCTGTACCATGGTATTTACAAACTGGTTGTAAACCACATACAGACGATCCAGTTGGCCTTCATCATATTTCTTCAGCATTACGCCAACAGTACCGATCAACTCATCAACACTTGGCGTGTCACCAAGGCCTGATACTTGAGCTGCTACGTTACCGCCGTAGCTATTAAAGAATGCCGTTGCTTTTGCACCAATTAGCGCTAAATCAACATCGGCACCTTTATCTGACCATGTTTGAATATCAGTGATCGCTTTTTTGAACAAGTTAATGTTCAAGCCACCACACAAACCACGGTCAGTTGAAACAATGATGTAACCAACGCGCTTGGCTTCACGCTCTTCAAGATAAGGATGCTTATACTCGAGGCTACCAAGGGCGATATGACCGATCACTTTGCGCATAGTTTGTGCGTATGGACGTGATGACTCCATTGCTTCCTGCGTTTTACGCATTTTAGAAGCAGCCACCATTTCCATCGCTTTAGTGATCTTCTGCGTGTTTTTAACACTACCGATCTTGTTACGAATCTCTTTTGCGCCGGCCATCGTTACTCTCCGTTAGAAGGTGATCGCAAGCGATCACCAACCAATTACCAAGTCTGGGTAGCTTTGAAATCTTCTAGCAGTTTTGCAAGCTGCGCAGCAATTTCATCGTTGTAAGCACCCGTTTCATCTATCTGAGCTACAAGCTCAGCAAACTGACCTTTCGCGTAAGAAAGCAACGCAGCTTCAAAATCAGCTAACTTAACGATTTCAACATCGTTCAAGTAACCTTTTTCAGCGGCAAAGATAACAATCGCTTGCTCAAATACAGACATTGGCGCGTATTGTTTCTGCTTCATCAGTTCAGTCACTTTCTGACCATGATCAAGCTGCTTCTTTGTTGCGTCATCAAGGTCAGACGAGAACTGTGCAAACGCTGCAAGTTCACGGTACTGTGCAAGTGCGGTACGAATACCACCCGACAGTTTCTTGATGATCTTGGTTTGGGCAGCACCACCTACACGTGATACAGAGATACCTGGGTCAACAGCGGGACGAATACCTGCGTTGAATAGCTCTGTTTGTAGGAAGATCTGACCATCGGTGATAGAGATAACGTTAGTCGGTACGAATGCCGATACGTCACCCGCTTGGGTTTCGATAATCGGTAGTGCCGTTAGCGATCCTGTTTGACCTTTCACTTCACCATTAGTGAATTTCTCAACGTAGTGCTCGCTTACACGAGAAGCACGCTCTAGAAGACGTGAGTGAAGGTAGAAAACATCACCAGGGAATGCTTCACGGCCTGGTGGACGCTTAAGCAATAGTGAGATTTGACGGTAAGCAACAGCCTGCTTAGACAGGTCATCGTATACGATCAGTGCATCTTCGCCGCGGTCACGGAAGTATTCACCCATCGCACAACCAGAGTATGGTGCTAGGTATTGTAGCGCAGCAGCTTCTGATGCTGATGCTACAACTACGATAGTGTTTTCCAGTGCGCCGTGCTCTTCCAGCTTACGAACCACGTTAGCGATCGTTGAAGCTTTCTGGCCAATAGCCACATACACAGAGTAGATACCAGAGTTTTTCTGGTTGATGATGGCATCGATAGCCATCGCTGTTTTACCGGTCTGACGGTCACCGATGATAAGCTCACGCTGACCACGGCCGATTGGGATCATTGAGTCAACTGCTTTGTAACCAGTTTGTACTGGTTGATCAACAGATTTACGATCGATTACACCCGGTGCAATTACTTCAACAGGAGAGAATGTCTCTGTTTCAATTGGACCTTTACCATCGATTGGCTGACCTAGTGTGTTTACAACACGACCAAGTAGCGCAGGACCTACAGGTACTTCAAGAATACGACCAGTACCGGTTACCTTCATGCCTTCCTGTAGAGAAGCATAAGGGCCCATTACAACTGCACCTACCGAGTCACGCTCAAGGTTAAGTGCTAGTGCGAATAGTCCGCCTGGTAGTTCAATCATTTCACCTTGCATTACGTCAGCAAGGCCATGGATACGAATAATACCGTCGCTTACAGAAACGATAGTACCTTCGTTACGCGCTTCACTTACAACGTTGAAGTTTTCAATACGTTGTTTGATCAGTGCGCTAATTTCCGTGGAATTAAGTTGCATGCTCCAATTCCCCAAATCAAGACTGCAAAGTATCGCTCAGACGGTTCAATTTGCCCCGTACAGAGTTATCGATAACAAGGTCTCCAGCTCTAATTACAACCCCGGCAATCAGGGTCTCGTCTACACTGCAAGTCAGCATAACTTTACGCGCTAAACGCTGCTCAAGTTTCACGCTAATGGCATCTAGTTGATTATCATCTAAAGCAATAGCAGAAATTACTGTCGCTTCGATGGTGTGCTCATGCTCATGTTTCAGAGTCATGAATTCATCACAGACATCAGGTAGCGCCTTAAGGCGTCCATTTTCAGCCATCACCTTTAGAAGGTTTTGACCGAATTCATCGAGTTGCTCACCGCATACTGAAACAAAAATTTCAGTTAACTTATCCGCAGCAAATCCGCTATCCAGTACATCCTGCATAGTGTCATTTTGTGCTACTTCACTAGCAAAGTTCAGCATTTCTGCCCACTGAGCTAGCTGGTTCGTCTCGACCGCAAAGTCAAAAGCTGCTTTAGCGTAGGGGCGTGCGATTGTAGTCATTTGTGACATATGCTTGCCCCTTTAATTACAGTTCTGCAGTGACTTTGTTAAGAATATCGGCTTGAGCATCCACATCAATGGAGCGCTCAATGATCTTCTCAGCACCAATCACAGCTAGAGTTGCAACTTGTTTTCTTAACTCATCACGAGCACGATTACGTTCCGCTTCAATTTCAGCCATACCTTGCGCAAGGATTTTCTCACGCTCAGTTTGTGCTTCCGTTTTTGCTTCATCGATAATTTGAGCTTTACGCTTGTTTGCTTGCTCGATCAACTCGCTCGCAGCGCGTTTCGCTTCTTTTAGTTGATCAGAAGCATTCGCTTGTGCAAGGTCAAGGTCTTTGGCTGCGCGATCTGCGGCAGCCAAGCCGTCAGCAATTTTTTTCTGACGTTCTTCAATCGCTTCCATAATCGGTGGCCATACATATTTCATGCAGAACACCACGAAGAGGAAGAAAGCGATAGCTTGACCCAGCAAAGTTGCATTCATATTCACAACGCATCTCCTTTAAAAGGGTTGCTAGAGTCCATTTGCTACTTAATGTCAGCTTGAAACAAGCTGACATTACGATTTATTAACCAGCTAGCTGACCAACAAATGGGTTTGCGAATGTGAATAGCAGCGCGATTACGATACCGATCATTGGTACCGCATCAAGTAGACCAGCGATGATGAACATCTTAACTTGAAGCATTGGAGCCATTTCAGGTTGACGTGCAGCACCTTCAAGGAATTTACCACCTAGAAGTGCGAAGCCGATCGCTGTACCAAGGGAAGCAAGACCTACAATAATGCCCACGGCAATTGCAGAAAAGCTTAGTAAAGTTTCCATCACTATCTCCAGTTTATAGTTGTCGGCTAAAACGCCAATATAATAAAAAAAATGTTACAAATAATCGTTAATGATTGTCTTCATGTGCCTGAGACAGGTACACGATAGTTAACATCATGAATACGAATGCTTGAATTGTAATGACCAGGATGTGGAAAATTGCCCACGGTACCGAGCCTAGCCATTGAGCCCACCACGGCATTAGCGCCGCGATTAGGATAAACACCACCTCACCTGCAAACATGTTACCGAATAAACGCATACCTAGTGAGATTGGCTTCGCTAGTAACGATACCACTTCAAGAAGTAGGTTAAACGGGATCATGATAGGGTGATTGAACGGGTGAAGAGCCAGTTCTTTAACAAAACCGCCAAGACCTTTCACTTTGATGCTGTAGTAAATCATCAATGCGAACACGCCTAGCGCCATTGCCATGGTGATGTTAACGTCAGCACTTGGAACCACTTTCATATAAGGGATCCCAACACTTTGTGCGGCATACGGGATGAAATCAATAGGCACAAGGTCCATGATGTTCATCAGTAAAATCCAGCAGAAAATGGTCAGTGCTAACGGAGCTACAAGTGGATTGCGACCATGGAAGGTATCTTTAACGTTGGTATCAACGAATTCAACCACCATTTCGACAAAACATTGTACTTTACTTGGAACTCCTGATGACGCCTTCTTCGCAACTGAACGAAATAGCCATAGGAAAGCTAAACCGGTCAAAACTGAGAAGATAAGGCTATCTATGTTTACCGCCCAGAAGCTACCTTCACTCGCCAAGCCCAATTTATCAGTTGATAAGTTGGTCAAGTGGTGAGTGATATAACTTGCAGACGTTAGCGCTTCACCTGGCGCAGCCATAACTCATCCTATTTGTTGTTGTTAATGAATAAAACCGGTCCAAAAATATTAATACCAAGGGCCAGCAAATAGGTTAGTTTGAGGGGAACAAGTTCCACTCCCATATACAGGTAAGCAATGGCAAAAAGGATGACTGTGATAAGAATTTTAAGCACTTCTCCGCCATAAAATGACGCCATGACTAGCCGTGCATTCCTAGCACCACTAAACATGAAGGCACACACAGCGAAGACAGTATTGGCGATCACAAAGATGCCGCCACCAATCAATGCAGAGATTCCCCAGTCAACATTGACAGCAAAAACTGCCGTTAATGCCGTTGCTATCACGACGCCAGATTGTAGTAACAGCAACCGTTTTGCCAATTGGCGTCCCGGTTTAGCTAGCGTCGATACCATGTATTCGTTCCTCGAGTCCATTCCTTTACACGATCCGTGCTTGGGAAAACAGCGAAAATTATACGGCTCATAAGATTGATTGCAATCAAATAGCAGCAAAAAAAACAGTTAGATTTTACAACACTCTAACTTGATCACGATGATGTTATGTTTTTAACAAAAGTTACACATTTAACATCACAATTTATTCTCAAGCATTGCAAGAATTTGCTCTAGCTTGTCTTGTTGATCAAAGTTAATAACGATTTTTCCTTTGCCACTTTTCGTTTGATTAATCGCCACCTTAGTGCCTAATTGCTCAGTTAGTCTATTTTGCAATAAAGCGACGTGTTCACTTTGTGGGACAGGCACTTTAGGTATTGATGGATTTAACAGTGTTTTAACCAGTTTTTCAGCTTCACGTACGGTTAACAAATTATTGACAATTTTTTGTGCTGTAGCTAACTGTTGAACTTCATCTAAGGATAATAAAGCCCTTGCATGACCCATTTCGAGCTTTTTCTGCTCGACTAATTGTTTAACAGGTTCGCTTAACTGGTTTAATCGCAATAGGTTAGAGACTGCAGCACGTGATTTACCCACGGCTTCAGCAATTTGCTGGTGAGTCAGTGAAAACTCTTGCTGTAATCGTGCTAATGCAACCGCTTCTTCTATTGCATTTAGATCTTCACGTTGAATATTTTCAATCAACGCAATGGCAATGGTAGCCCGATCATCAACGATTTTAACCAAACACGGCACCGTCGTTAATCCCGCTATTTTAGCCGCTTGCCAACGGCGTTCGCCGGCAATAATTTCAAAACCTTGATCGACCAAACGACGTACCACAATAGGTTGAATGATCCCTTGGGCACGAATCGATTCAGCAAGTTCGGCAAGGGTATCATCAGCCACTGATTTACGGGGTTGGTATTGACCAGATTGCAGCCGTTCGATCGCAAGCTCACATAGTTCACCATCGGCATTTGAAGTCGTAGGCACTTGTTGTTGGGGGTGCTGTTTAGCTTGTGCAACAGCACTGGTCGAAAGCAAAGCATCAAGGCCTTTGCCTAAACCACGTTTATTAAAATTCATGAAAAGCCTTATGCGTCCTCAGAAGTCACTGTTTGTAATGCTAATTCATCGCGACGGATCATTTCTCCCGCCAGCGCTAAATAGGCTTTTGCTCCGCTTGAATACTTATCGTAATACATTGCAGGGCGACCATGACTTGGCGCTTCTGCTAAACGGACATTACGAGGAATAACGGTACGATATACTTTGTCACCAAAATGTTTCTTCAGCTGCTGAGACACTTCGTTAGCTAATCGGTTCCGAGGATCAAACATAGTGCGTAGTAAACCTTCAATTTTCAGTTCACTATTCACTACCGCTGTTAGTTTGCTAATGGTGTCCATTAATGCAGTTAAGCCTTCAAGAGCAAAATACTCACACTGCATTGGTACTAATACCGAATCAGCCGCCGTCATGGCATTAATAGTGAGTAAGTTTAACGAAGGAGGGCAATCGATAAAAATATAGTCGTAGTCATCACGAACCTTGGCGAGTGATGAACGTAGACGCACTTCACGGGCAAACACTTCCATCAATTTTATTTCAGCGGCTGTGACATCACCATTGGCGGCAATCAAATGATAACCGCCGGTGGTTTCTTTTATGACAACGTCGTTAAATGGCGTTTCCTCGACCAAAAGATCATAAGCGGTGGCATCAACTTGGTATTTATCGACCCCACTGGCCATGGTTGCATTACCTTGTGGATCAAGATCAACCACTAACACTTTACGTTGGGTTGCAGCCAAAGATGCTGCTAAATTTACACAGGTGGTAGTTTTACCTACGCCACCTTTTTGATTTGCTACCGCTATGATTCTTCCCACGAGAAAACCTCAACAATTAATCCTTTGCCGTCAAGACTACTAAATGACGCTCACCGTCTAAATCAGGAACCTGTAAAGATTTCACTTCGATAACTGAGCACCACTCTGGCAAATCAGCGGCTTCTTGTTCACTGTATTGCCCTTTTAATGCAAAAAAATGACCGCCCGATTTTGGCAAATGATGACACCAGTTCACCATATCAGCCATCGACGCAAACGCACGGCTTAACACTGCATCAAAGCCATCACCCGCTTCAAATTCTTCAACACGACTTTGTACCGGTGTCACATTGGTAATTTTTAACTCATGGATCACTTGGCGAATAAAGCGAATGCGTTTACCTAAGCTATCTAACAGGGTAAATGACTTATCAGGACACATAATAGCTAACGGAATACCGGGCAGTCCTGGACCAGTACCGACATCAATATAACTTGAACCATCTAAATACTGGCTGACTACAATACTATCCATAATATGTTTAACTAACATTTCGTTAGGATCACGGACAGATGTCAGATTATACGCTTTATTCCATTTGTGCAGCAGTTCTACATAACCGATCAGCTGGTCAAGTTGCTGTTCTGTGACCTGCAGTTCAGTTTGGGCGATAAGTTGTACTAATCGTTGTTTCATTGTTTAGCCCTTATTCGCCTTTTTTTAATAAGCCGTGTTTTTTCAAATAAACCAATAACAGCGAAATCGCAGCGGGAGTAATACCTGAAATACGTGATGCCATACCAATTGACTCTGGTTTTGCATCATTCAGTTTTACCACTACTTCATTCGATAAACCTTTAACATTGCTGTAATCAATGTCAAATGGCAGTTTCGTTGTTTCATGACGCAGTGATTTTTCAACTTCATCACGCTGACGATCAATATAACCTTGGTATTTCACTTGGATCTCAACTTGCTCACGCGCTTCTACATCGTCAAGTGCTGGTGCAAATGTTTCGATGCTCGTCAGTTGATCGTAAGTCACTTCAGGACGACGAAGAAGATCTTCGCCACTCGCTTCACGGGCGATCGGCGCTTTAAGGATCTTGTTTAGTTCATCAACATGATCCGACTTTGGATTGATCCAAATATCTTTCAGGCGTTGACGTTCAAGTTCCATGTTTTCAATTTTTTGATTGAAACGAGACCAGCGAGCATCATCAACTAAGCCAAACTCACGACCCATTGGGGTTAAGCGTAAATCAGCATTGTCTTCACGAAGCAATAAACGGTATTCGGCACGAGAAGTAAACATACGGTATGGTTCTTTTGTACCAATTGTTGATAAATCATCAATCAATACACCCATGTAAGCTTGATCACGACGTGGACTCCAGCCGTCTTTGTCTTGAGCTTGAAGCGCGGCGTTCATACCCGCCATTAAGCCTTGTGCTGCGGCTTCTTCGTAACCTGTTGTACCGTTAATTTGTCCGGCAAAGAATAAACCATCGATGTATTTGTTTTCGAAAGTTTGTTTTAGATCGCGCGGGTCAAAGAAATCATATTCAATCGCATAGCCTGGACGCATAATGGTTGCGTTTTCAAAACCTTGCATTGAACGAACAATTTGCATTTGTACATCAAACGGTAAGCTGGTGGAAATCCCGTTAGGATATAATTCATTCGTGGTTAAGCCTTCTGGCTCAATGAAGATCTGGTGGCTATTTTTATCAGCAAAACGCATCACTTTATCTTCAATGGAAGGGCAGTAACGTGGACCAATACCTTCAATAACACCTGCATACATTGGGCTACGATCCAAGTTATTACGGATCACTTCATGTGTACGCTCATTGGTGTAGGTAATAAAACATGGGATTTGACGTGGATGATCCGATGCTTTCCCCATAAATGAAAATGTTGGCGTTGGATTATCACCATGCTGTTCTTCAAGTACACTGAAATCTACACTACGTGCATCAATACGCGGTGGAGTCCCTGTTTTTAGACGATCAACACGTAATGGTAATTCACGTAGGCGATCTGCAAGGGCATTTGATGCTGGATCACCAGTACGACCGCCACTGTAGTTTTCTAAACCAATGTGGATTTTACCACCAAGGAAAGTACCCACAGTTAACACAACGGCCTTGGCCTGAAATTTCAAGCCCATTTCCGTTACAACACCAACTGCTCGGTGATTTTCAACAATTAAATCCGTCACAGCTTGTTGGAAAATCATTAGATTTTCTTGGTTTTCTAATACATTACGAACGGCAGCTTTATACAATGCACGATCGGCTTGAGCGCGGGTTGCACGTACTGCAGGGCCTTTCGATGAGTTCAGTGTACGGAATTGAATACCACCTTTATCAATGGCTTGCGCCATTAATCCACCAAGGGCATCAACTTCTTTAACCAGGTGTCCTTTCCCGATCCCGCCGATAGCTGGGTTGCACGACATTTGGCCCAACGTATCGATATTATGGGTCAACAGTAAGGTTTTTTGTCCCATTCGGGCTGCTGCCAATGCGGCTTCTGTGCCTGCATGACCACCACCCACAACGATGACATCAAATTTTTCCTGGTAAAACATGGAACTTCCTCAGGTATTTAAATAGCCAGTGAGTTAACTCGAGCAAAGGGCGGACATTCTATCCTTTTTCTGTGCAAGAGAGAATCTTTCATCAAGATCATTTGATCAGTTCAATTACGCTCTTTAAATATATATAAGATCTTTTTAAAGAGATCTTCTGTTAGATCTACTATTAGGATCGCCTGATCGTGTGGATAACCGTTAAATGATCCTAATGATCATGCGTTTAGGGAAGATCATTTCTTGTGTAGGAGCTTGGATCTGATCGGGGATAGGCTGGGATCAAAAAGAGCACTTATACACAGGGGGAGGAAGCCATAGAAGTTATTAAATGGATAACTATGGGTTGATCACCGTTTAGATCTATAGTTATCCACAGAAAAAAGATCGAAATAAGTTGGAGAACTGAGTAAATATTGACTGTTTTTTAATCAGCGATCAGGTTTTTCCAGTTATTAAACCACGCTTCAGCGGGTTCTTCAGGTACAGGCGTCTCTGAAACATCAATATCAAGACGTTCACCGAGTTGGCTTGCGCCTAAAGAAAGCAATAATCCTTCTATTTTCTTACCTGCTGCGCAAAAGGTATCGTAATTGCTATCACCAAGGGCTATTACGGCAAATTTAACATCATTAAGATCGGGTTGTTGCTGTGTGAGCTCTGCAACAAACGGTAAAAAGTTGTCTGGGAAGTCGCCTGCACCATGAGTTGAGCAAATAATTAGCCAAATAGCGTCTTGATCGAGCTCTGAAAACTCTGCTTGGTTGATGATTTCTGCTTGATGACCATTATCTTCGAGCAATTCAGCTAAATGATCGGCGACATATTCTGCGCCACCTAAAGTACTACCGGTAATAAGGCTAAGTGTGCTCATGGTTATCCTTTATATAGATAGAGAAAACTAGAATGCTTGAATAAGCAAAGATCTAGCGTTAATGGCGATCATGATTATCACCAATTGATATTCTTTTGTGTAGGTTATCGCCTATTTATACACTTATCTATGATTAACTGATATCCACCAGCAATTAAGCCTTAATTAAGAGGAAAATATGTGGGTATTTTATAAGAAAAAGTTGAATTATAAGATAGATAGAAGATCTTAGATTGGGGATCATATAATTGTGGATAATATAACAATTATGATCTTACCCACATGATCTTGCTATTTTAATCACAGGCTTATGATCATAGTAAAAAGCCGATCCTGTCATTTTATGATGAAAGAAAGGATCTATTTTCGTCGTGGCGTCAGATAAAGTTTATCTGATTCCGGGTGGCGACAAATAGTGATGTTATCTTGGTATAGCTGATGTAATCGAGAAGGGGTTAATACGTTATCTGGCGTATCAAAGGCAATTAATTCACCCTGTTGTAAAAGTAATAACTGATCGCAGAACTCAAGTGCAGTATTGAGGTTATGAATTGCCACCAGCGCCGTCTTTCCTTGTTGGCATTGTGCTGCGAGGATATTCATTAACTCAGATTCATGACCAATGTCTAGGCTAGCAGTGGGTTCGTCAAGTAACATGCAATCGGCGTTTTGAAGTAATAGACGAGCAAAGTGCACTCGTTGTTGCTCACCTCCCGATAGTTGATTAAGTGGTTGATTTAATAGTTTTTCAATATTTAATTGATGGATGGTTTTATTAAAATCCTTGTCACTTATTGGGTTGTTGTGGCTATAGCGGCCGTAACCAATCACATCTTTGACTAAAAAGGCGAACGCAGGCTCTGTATGTTGAGGGAGATAACTCATGTGCTGTGCACGTTGTTGATGACGATAACTGGAAAGTGGTTTTTCTTTGAGAAATATCTCGCCAGATGACGGTGTCAAATAGCCCGCTAAACATTTTAATAATGTACTTTTTCCTGCACCATTTGGACCAATAATCCCAACCAGTTCACCAGCACCAATTGTGAAATTGATATCCGTTAATAACGGCTTGTTACCTTGCTTAAAAGAAAGGTGTTTGGCTTGAATGATCGTATTCATTGGGCTATCCCTTTGTACTGACTACGGATCAATAGGGCAATAAAATAAATGCCACCAATAACGGCAGTAATGATCCCTGTTTTTAATTCATTGGGGGCGATCACTGTTCGTGCCAGAAGATCGCACAGTAATAAAAATAAGGCGCCGAAAATAGCTGAAAATGGCAATAAACGTCGATTATCTGGCCCTAAAATAAGGCGGACCAAATGCGGTACGATTAAACCGATAAAGCCAATTGGGCCTGCTACCGCAATAGCCATTGCGGTGAGTAGGGTGGTTAATACGAGTAATGTGAATCGGCTGCGCCTGACATTAATGCCCATACCATGGGCATTTTGTTCACCTAAAGCCAGCAAGTTTAAAACTTGGCCATGACGTAACAGCACGATTGCAGCAATAACAATGATTGGCGTGGGCCATAGCAACTGTTGCCAGATGCGAGAGTCTAATCCTCCCATGGTCCAGAAGACAAACTCGCTGATCTCATATTGCTGTGCAGTCAGTAATACGCCCATGGTCAAGCCTCCTAGCAAGCTAGATACTGCGAGACCTGCCAAGATGATAAATAGCCCTTGTTGGTGAGATTTAGCCGCAAGCATATACACCAATAAAGCGCTAGTAAGTGCGCCAATGGTAGTGAAAAGAGGTAGCCAACCTATAGCTGTGGCACTGATCCCAGTGACGATGGCGATAACAGCAGCAAAACTGCTACCGGCACTGATCCCTAAAATATCAGGACTGGCTAAAGGGTTTTTAAATAGTCCTTGGCTACAAGCGCCCGCAAGGGCTAATGCACCACCCGCTAATATGGCGGCACAAGCACGAGGGAGGCGAATATGAAGCACGATAGCATTGGCGAGTGGATATTGCTCCGCTGCAGCGTGGCTACCTTGGACGAGATAAGTATGTAGTAGACCTGTGATATCTGTTATTGGGATAGAGACAGAGCCTAAGCTTAGATACGCTATAACGGTAACAATAAAGATAACGCTCGTCAGTAACCAATGATAGGAGGGTGCTAATTTATGCATGAGGCTTGCCATAAACGTGATGGTTTAAATAGATAATGGCATCAACAATATACTGGCTATCTGTTGAACGTAGTGCCTGAGGTAAACAGATCACTTTGTGGTGTTTAATGGCGTTTAATTGTTGCAGTGAAGGATCGTTTAATAACTCCTGACGAAAGGCATTACTGCTATCATTTGTATCTTTACCACAAGTTCCAGGAACAATAATGACATCAGGATTGAGAAGTAGTAACTGCTCTTTTGCTAGTGGTACTTGACCGTATTTATCCCCTTGGGTTGCAGCAATGACATTGATTAATCCTGCCTGTTCAAAAATGGTATTTATAGTTGATTGGCGGTTGCTTGATGCGCCCCATGGGGTGTATTCAACGGCGGTAAGTCGATGTTTGGGAATGATGACGTGTTGTTTTAGTTTACGATCCATCGTATCGACTAACTGCTGAGCGCGTTGGTTTTGATTTACTAATTTACCTAACATGAGAATATTTTTTTCAATATCAGCTAATGTATACACGGTATTAAACACAAAAACATTGATACCTGCTTGACGCAAGATATTCACTTTTTGTTGGTCGCTCCAATTGGCTGCAATCAGTAAATCGGGTTGGTTGGCAATAGTGCTTTCAATATTGAGATCGAGCCGTGGGATCGTTGTCGGTAATTTATGGGCGATCAAGGAATACGTAGGATCTTTACTTAACCGACTTAAGCTGCTGATTTGATCTGGTGGCAGTAATTCAATTAATACCTGATCGCTGAACATACTTTTTGATGATACGCGCAATGGCGGATGGTCGAGAGAGACCATTTTTTGGGCCGCATCCATTACTGTAAGCGGGTAGGTTGTTGCTTGTTCAGCATAACTTGGGCTGCTGAGTAGTAAAACGGTGCACAGTGAAAAAGCATGAAAAAATTGGCGCATAATAGTAATCGAAAAGCATGATAAAGGCTGCTTGTCGCTCTTCCTTGGGCGAACAAAAGATGGCGCTCATAGTTAGCGATTTTGATTATACTGTCAATTACAGTCGTGTATCACTCTGTTAATATCGCTGTATTCATTATCTTAAGGTGGTACCAATGACATTAAAGTTCTCAGGCGATATTGATGAGCTGGCTTATCCCTTTATTTTTGAAGACTCCCCCCTGTGTGATTTTGAAATTCTAACTGATGAGTTATGCACCTATACAGGGCTGGCATTATCTCAACTTGAAGAGGGGGAGATCCGCCAATCATTAGCATGGCTACAGCCGCATCTGTTCCATCTCAATGGTTCTATTCGGGGAAAATGTGGGATTTTTGAAACTGATATCAAGAAACTCAAATCTGATTACCATCATTTCCGAGCGCAGGTGACGGATAACAATAAACGCTTTGTTTTGCCTCGTGGTGTTGGTTCGGTTGTGCTGTTACATCAGTGTCGAAGTTTAGCGAAGAAAGTGGTACGTCAATTAGTGTTAGTGGACGCTTCGGGGAAAAAGGTACCTGAAACCTTACCGCGATTTACTAATTTGTTAGTGAACTACTACTTTGCGTTAACGCGAGTCTTGAACCAAGAAGCGGGAATAGAAGAGCCGGAATATATCAGTATTAATTATCCGAAACCGCCGAAAAGCTAATATAAAAAATAATAAAAAACGTCATATATCAAAGGTATATGACGTTTTATTGTTTCTGCTATCAATGGTTAGTCTTTACTTACCAATACAGAACGAGGTAAAGATGCGACCCAGTAAATCATCCGATGTAAATTCACCCGTGATCTCACTTAAGTGTTGTTGAGCAAGACGTAACTCTTCGGCAAGGATTTCACCTGCCATAAAGCCTTCAAGTTGCTCTTTACCTATAGCAAGGTGCTCAGCGGCACGCTCTAGGGCATCTAAGTGACGACGGCGTGCCATAAAGCCACCTTCAGTGGTGCCAGAGAAACCCATACATTGTTTTAGGTGTTCACGTAGTGCATCTACGCCATCGCCTGTACGTGCTGATAATCGAATTAAGGTTGGATTATTGGCATGACAGATACCCGCTTGTTCACCGGTAAGCTCTGCTTTATTACGAATTACCGTTAAGCCCATATCAGCAGGTAGACGCTCTATAAAGTCAGGCCAGATCTCTTTGGGATCGGTCGCATCTGTCGTGGTGCTATCAACCATAAATAGCACACGATCGGCATGTTCGATTTCATCCCATGCACGCTCAATACCAATACGTTCTACTTCATCAGAGGCTTCACGTAGACCAGCCGTATCGATAATGTGCAGTGGCATGCCATCAATGTGGATATGTTCACGCAGTACATCACGAGTCGTACCCGCGATATCTGTCACAATCGCACTGTCTTTTCCTGATAAAGCGTTTAGTAGGCTAGATTTACCTGCATTAGGGCGGCCAGCAATGACGACCTTCATGCCTTCACGCATAATTGCACCTTGGTTGGCTTCTTTACGTACTGCATTTAAGCGATCGATAATGACATTTAAATCACCACCGACTTTACCGTCAGAAAGAAAGTCAATTTCCTCTTCTGGGAAATCAATTGCCGCTTCAACAAAGATACGTAAATGGATCAGGGCTTCAACCAGTTCATTAACTTTGGTTGAGAATGCACCTTGCAGTGATTTAAACGCACTTTTGGCTGCTTCTTCAGAGCTTGCATCAATTAAGTCGGCAATCGCTTCTGCTTGCGCTAAGTCGAGTTTATCGTTCATAAAGGCGCGTTCTGAGAACTCACCTGGACGTGCAGCACGAATACCGTCAATCTTTAAAATACGACGGATCATCATATCCATTAGAACAGGACCACCATGACCTTGGAGTTCCAACACATCTTCGCCAGT
The DNA here is from genome assembly GCF_022129445.1 of Photobacterium sp. Ph5. Taxonomy (GTDB): domain Bacteria; phylum Pseudomonadota; class Gammaproteobacteria; order Enterobacterales; family Vibrionaceae; genus Photobacterium. The sequence goes on along the minus strand of NZ_JADQAQ010000021.1, from coordinate 26,695 downwards.
AAATGAGTTAGGGCCTTTAAAAAATAGTGCGATGCCTTGATCGAGTGCGGTGCCATCTTCATTTTTAAAAGGAAGGTATTCAGCGTAACGCGTTTTTAGTTCGCGACCTGCTACAGCAAGCGCAACCTCGTTAGCTTTTGGACCTGAAACGCGGATGATGCCGACGCCACCACGACCCGGCGGTGTCGCTTGAGCGACAATAGTATCGATGTGTTGATTCATAACCTTGGCTTTGCTTGATAAAAACAGGGGAATTGTAAACTAGTGTTGCGTGTAACACCTAATTAGGCAAATAAAAAAGATGACTAAAAAGCCACCTTAGTGAAAATATTTCCTTACTTAGCCTTTTTCTACTATGTAAGCCTTGTTGTTCTAAAGTCCGAGTAATACAAATAAAAAAGGCGACCCGAGGGTCGCCTTTTTAGTGCTAGAAAAGGATTACTTCGCTTTTTTGCTGTGTAAACCTTTTTTCTCAAGAGCACGGAAAATAATTGTTTGCTGGATCAACGTCACGATGTTTGACACTAACCAGTAAAGCACTAGACCTGAAGGGAAGAACAGGAAGAAGAAAGTAAACATCACCGGCATAAAGGTCATGATCTTCTGCTGCATTGGGTCTGTCACCGTTGACGGACTCATCTTCTGGATAAAGAACATAGTGATACCCATTAAGATAGGTAGCACGTAGTACGGGTCTTGTGCTGACAAGTCATGGATCCAACCGAAGAATGGCGCGTGACGCAATTCAACAGATTCCATTAATGCCCAGTAAAGTGCAATGAAGATTGGCATCTGTAGCAAGATAGGAAGACAGCCACCCAGTGGGTTAACTTTCTCTTTCTTGTACAGTTCCATCATTTCTTGGCTTTGACGTTGACGGTCGTCGCCTAAACGCTCACGCATCTCTTGGATCTTTGGCTGTAGCATGCGCATTTTAGCCATTGATGTGTATTGCGCTTTTGTTAGTGGGTACATCGCACCACGAACAATGAACGTTAGGATGATGATTGCAATACCCCAGTTACCCACAAGACTATGGATAAATGACAATAGCTTGTGTAGTGGGTTTGCAATAAACCATAACCAACCGTAATCAACCGTAAGGTTAAGGTTCTTCGCCGTTGCAGCCATCTCGTTCTGAAGTTTAGGACCAACCCAAAGTGTTGCTTTGATTTCTTTACTTTGACCCGGTGCTACCGACTCGATTGGCATACGAACACCAATGTAGCCGTTACCATTGCTTGTGGTCGAGTAAACTTGAGACGTTTGATCTGCGCCATCACGTGGGATCCAAGCAGAAACAAAGTAGTGCTGCATGATTGCAACCCAACCTTCGTTCGCAGCAACATCAAGGTTCTTATCCTTCATGTCGTCGAAGCTGTATTTCTTGTACTTAGTGTCGTTTGCTGAGTATGCGCCACCTAGGTAAGTAGGCATTGTTAGGCTACCGCCTGAATCACTTAGCTTATGACGAAGCTGTGCGTACATTTGTACGCTTGCTGCTTTATCAGTGTTGTTCGCAACGGTGTAATCAACGTTAACAGCGTAATCATTACGTTTAAGAACAAATGTTTTGGTGTAATTAATGCCATCTTTAGTGAATGTCATTGGTACACGTAATTCATTTTGCTCAGGACCCATTACAAAGTCTTTTGCTGTCACGCTGTATTGCGCACGACCACTTTGTTGAGAATCAGCACCATTCGGGCCGATTAAACCTGATTGTGCAATGTAGTCATGACCATCTGTATCGTTAAGCAGTACAAACGGGTCTTTTGAATCTAGTGTGTTGTTGTATTTTAGAAGCTTAGCATCAACTACATCACCACCAAGCGTATCGACTGTTAATTCCAGTACATCCGTTTTAATGGTAATTAAGTTTTGTGAGCTAGTTTGATCAGTTAGTGGCTGACCTTCAGCTGAATGTGACGGGATATCACTGCTTTGTGTCGATTGTTGCGCTACACCTTGGCTTTGAGGCTTAGGAGTTTTGTCAGCATTCCATTGTTGAAATAATAAGAATGAGACAAAAAGTAGGGCAATTAACAGAATATTACGTTGGGAACCCATAGTTAATGTTCTCTGTCGTTATGCTTAGTAGGCGGAACGGGGTCGTAACCACCGTCATTTAAAGGATGACATTTTAATAGACGTTTCGCCGCTAACCAACAACCTTTTAGCGCTCCATGCGTTTTTACAGCTTCGATCGCATATTGAGAGCAGGTAGGAGTAAAACGACAGCGTGGCCCAAGGAGAGGACTAATTGCCAGTTGGTAAAAGCGGACTAGTCCTACGACTAGCCACGCGAAGGGCGAGACAGGCGATGCCATAACTTATCTAACAACTTGAAGAGTTCTTCGTTGCTCAACTCGTTAGCTGATTTCTTAGCAATCACTACGAAGTCTTTTGCTGGAAGCTGATGTTGTTTCAGACGAAAACTTTCACGCACAACACGTTTAAAGCGATTTCGATCTACAGCAGTTTTAATCTGTTTTTTTGGAACAGCCAGACCAAGACGGGGGCAGTTTAGTTCATTAGAACGGGCAAGAATAGTTAAGTGAGGAGAGCCAGCACGATGAGCTTGCTGGAAGACAGTTTTATAATGTTCGGGAGTTAACAAGCGTAACTCCCGAGAAAAAGCGTAGTTCTTCAAAATAATCGTCGATGATTACTTAGAAAGACGCTTACGGCCTTTAGCGCGACGTGCATTGATTGTTGCACGACCGTTCTTAGTAGCCATGCGTGCACGGAAACCGTGAGTACGCTTACGCTTAAGAACAGTTGGTTGGAAAGTACGTTTAGACATTTTGTTACCTTAAATTAACTGATCAGTTTTTAAGTGTGTTACCAGTCTTTGACTTAAATTAGTCAAACACCTCTAACAAAGAGGCGGAATTGTAATCACTGACTAACAAAGAGTCAATAAATATACGTGTAACTGGCAACGGGCGCTGCATTATACTTTTTATTACACGAAGTTCAAGGATCCTTATTGGATCCCTATTTGCGTTAAGAATGCTTGTAGCCGTGGATCTTTGGGGGAGTGAAGATCTGCTGTGGTGGCCCTTGTTCGACAAACTCGCCGTCAGCCATGAAGATCACTCTATCGGCGACTTCTCGGGCAAACTGTAATTCATGAGTGACGATCAACATGGTTTGCTGCTGTTGTGCTAATTGCTTGATCAAGCTAAGTACTTCATTTACCCACAGGGGATCCAAGGCTGAGGTTGGCTCATCGAGTAGCAATAATTTAGCATCTACTGCCATTGCTCGACCAATACCAATACGTTGTTGTTGACCGCCTGAGGGCGCTGCTGGATAAGCGTTGGCTTTATCGGATAAACCAATATCGGTCAAAATGCCTAAAGCACGTGCTTTTGCTTATTGTTTACTCTGGCCTTTAACGACTACCAATCCTTCACTGATATTTTGTTGCGCTGTGAGATGATTAAATAAGACGTAGTTTTGAAACACAAACCCCATAATGATTCGTTGTATTGATGGAATGAAAGTGAAGAAAGAACCTCCATTGGGCTAAATTGCCAATGGTGGAGTCGTGATTCTTATTGGGTGATATCGTTATCGAACCATTTGGTTGAGATGGCGATAAGGGTGCCGTCTTTGCGCATAGCGGCTTATGTCGTATTAACTTGCTGTTGAAGCAATTTACCTTTTGGTATGGCATGAAAGAGGAAAATGGCTAGAAAAGGTTACCCACAATGACAACTTTTCCCTGTGGATGATAATTGACGATGATAAAATGGTCATTATTAAGTAAAAATAGCATTAAACGGGGAATGAAAGACTTATCTTTGTGATAGCTGTGTTAATATAGCTGTGGGTAATGATGGGTTAATTTGTGCTGATCTTGCATTTTATTGTGCGATCTATGTGCATAAGTTCGATCTTATTCACTGGATCTGCGATCTCTTTACTGGTGATCCTTGTTCAGCGAGTATAAAATTATCTTCCTTTTATGTTTTGTTTATTCAGTGTGGAGTCTACCTTGTCATCTTCGCTATGGTTGCAGTGCCTTCAACGCCTTCAAGAAGAACTCCCTGCGACAGAATTCAGTATGTGGCTACGTCCGCTTCAGGCTGAATTAAATGATCATACTTTGACATTATTTGCTCCTAATCGATTTGTATTAGATTGGGTTCGCGATAAATATCTTAATAACATCAATCGTCTACTTAATGAGTTTTGTGGTGCTGATGCACCGAGCTTGCATTTTGAGGTAGGGAGCAAACCCGTTGCAGCACCGCCGCAGCCAGTTGCGCCACCCGTCTTTACTTTGCCAAAGTCAAAACCAGCGGTAGAGCCTCAACCAGCCGTCTACCCTGAGCCTGCGCCTTCTCCGGTGCAAAATGAATCGCCAGGTGGTTACCGTTCTAACGTCAACCCAAAACATAATTTTAATAATTTTGTTGAAGGTAAATCTAACCAGTTAGGTTTAGCGGCGTGTCGTCAGGTATCTGATAATCCGGGAGCGGCGTATAATCCATTGTTTTTATATGGCGGTACTGGGTTAGGTAAAACGCACCTATTGCATGCGGTAGGTAATGCGATTGCTAACCGTAAACCGAATGCCAAAGTGGTTTACATGCATTCAGAACGTTTTGTGCAGGATATGGTCAAAGCCTTACAAAATAATGCGATTGAAGAGTTTAAACGTTATTACCGTAGCGTTGATGCATTATTGATTGATGATATTCAATTTTTTGCTAATAAAGAGCGTTCTCAAGAAGAGTTCTTCCATACCTTTAATGCGTTATTAGAAGGTAATCAGCAAATTATTCTGACTTCAGATCGTTACCCGCGTGAAATTAACGGGGTTGAGGATCGATTAAAATCACGTTTTGGTTGGGGCTTAACGGTGGCAATTGAGCCGCCAGAGCTTGAAACACGCGTTGCTATTTTAATGAAGAAGGCGGAAGATCATAATATTCGTCTGGCTGATGAAGTGGCGTTCTTTATTGCCAAGCGTCTTCGTTCAAATGTCCGTGAGTTAGAAGGGGCATTGAACCGTGTTATTGCTAATGCAAACTTCACTGGTCGTGCGATCACGATTGATTTTGTTCGTGAAGCATTGCGTGACTTATTAGCATTGCAAGAAAAGCTAGTCACGATAGATAATATTCAGAAGACTGTTGCTGAATACTATAAAATAAAGATGGCAGATATGTTGTCTAAGCGTCGTTCTCGCAGTGTTGCACGTCCTCGTCAGATGGCAATGGCACTGGCAAAAGAATTGACCAACCACAGTCTTCCTGAGATCGGTGATGCTTTTGGTGGTCGCGATCATACTACCGTGCTTCATGCTTGCCGTAAGATCGAGCAACTGCGTGAAGAGAGCCACGATATTAAAGAAGATTATTCAAACCTAATTAGAACATTGTCGTCTTGATATGAAATTTACCGTCGAACGCGAATATTTATTAAAGCCTTTACAACAAGTTGCTGCAGCACTTGGTGGTCGTCCATCATTGCCTATTTTAGGTAATATCTTGTTGAAAGTAGAAGATGGTTGCTTGTCGATGACGGGTACCGATCTTGAAGTTGAACTTATCGCCAAGGTTGCCCTTGAAGGGGATTATGAATCCGGTACGGTTACTGTACCTTCTCGTAAGTTCCTCGATATTTGTCGTGGTTTACCTAGTAATGCCACTATCTCGGTGAGTTACGAAGGTGATCGCGTACTTATTCGTTCAAGCCGTAGCCGTTATACATTAACCACACTGCCTGCTGCTGATTTCCCGAATATTGAAGATTGGCAAAGCGAAGTTGAATTTACGCTTGAACAAGGCCGTATGCGTCAGTTGATTGATAGCACGCAGTTTTCAATGGCTAACCAAGATGTTCGTTACTACTTAAATGGCATGTTGTTTGAAACTGATGGTCAGCATTTACGATCAGTAGCAACTGACGGCCACCGTATGGCGGTGTGTGCGATTGATACGGGCCATGAATTACCAACCAAGCAAATTATCGTACCGCGTAAAGGGGTATTAGAGTTGGTTCGTCTATTTGATAACCCTGAATCGTTAGTTAACATTCAAATTGGTAATTCAAATATTCGCGCGACAGTGAACAACTTTGTCTTCACATCTAAATTAGTTGATGGACGTTTCCCTGATTATCGTCGCGTTATGCCACAAAACAGTACTAAGTTTGTAGAAGCAGGCTGTGAAGAGATGCGTAATGCATTTGCTCGTGCGGCGATTTTATCAAACGAAAAATTCCGTGGTGTGCGTGTTAACTTGTCTAATGGTGAGATGCGTATTACGGCAAACAACCCAGAGCAAGAAGAAGCGGAAGAGTTTCTTGATGTTGATTACCAAGGCGATAGCTTAGAAATTGGTTTTAACGTGAGCTATGTGTTGGATGTATTAAACACCCTTAAATGCGATCAAGTCCGTTTGTCATTATCTGATGCTAATGCGCCGTCGTTAATTGAAGATGCCACTAACGATGAAGCCATGTATGTGGTGATGCCTATCAGACTATAGGTATGGCACTTACTCGTTTGATGGTGCACGACTTTCGTAATATTGCATCGTGTGATTTAGCATTAGCTGCTGGCTTTAACTTTTTAGTGGGTGCTAACGGCAGTGGCAAAACCAGTGTATTGGAAGCTATCCATTACTTAGGTCATGGACGTTCGTTCCGTAGTCACTTAACGAGCAGAGTGATCCGCCATGAACAGGCTGAGCTGTTTATTCATGGTCGAGTGGTTGATAACCAAACTCAGTTAATTCTACCTATTGGGATCAACAAAAAACGTGATGGGACAACTGACGTTAAAATAGCAGGGGAGTCCAATCAAAAATTGGCACAACTTGCTCAGATTTTGCCATTACAGTTGATAACCCCTGAAGGATTTGATTTATTAATCGGCGGTCCTAAATACCGCCGAGCGTTTATCGATTGGGGCGTGTTTCATGTTGAACCTAAGTTCTATCATGCGTGGGCGCGCTTAAAGCGATTAACTAAACAACGTAATGCCTTATTAAAAACTGCCCGCAGTTATCGAGAGCTCAGCTACTGGGATCAAGAGCTTGCTTTATTGGCTGAAGAAATAAGTGTATGGCGTAAAGATTACATTTCTGCGGTAAAAGAAAAAGCCGCAGAGATATTTCAGGTTTTTCTCCCTGAATTTGACATTCAACTCGGCTTTTACCGAGGCTGGGAAAAAGAAACACCTTATGCTGAGTTGTTGCAGCGCAATTTTGAACGTGATTGCCAACTTGGCTATACCGTAAGTGGGCCACATAAAGCTGATTTACGGATAAAGGTTGCCGGTACGCCTGTTGAGGACGTGTTGTCTCGTGGACAACTGAAATTGATGGTGTGTGCTTTGCGCTTAGCGCAAGGTTTACACCTTACAGAAGCGACTGGCAAACAATGTATTTACCTAATTGATGATTTTGCTTCCGAATTGGATAGCCACAGGCGAGCGTTGCTAGCGCAACGATTAAAGGAAACGAACGCCCAAGTCTTTATCAGTGCTATTAGTGACGATCAAGTTGCCGATATGCTGGATGAAAATGGCAAGTTGTTCCATGTGGAACACGGTAAAATAACCGCAGGATAATTAAAGCGAGAGTAACTCAATGTCCAATAATTACGATTCATCAAGCATTAAGGTGCTTAAAGGCCTCGATGCGGTACGTAAGCGCCCAGGAATGTACATCGGCGATACCGATGATGGTACTGGCTTGCACCACATGGTTTTTGAGGTTGTCGATAACTCTATCGATGAAGCTCTTGCTGGTCACTGTGAAGATATCATTGTTACTATCCATGAAGATGGTTCGGTATCGGTAAGCGATGACGGTCGTGGTATTCCAACCGAGATGCACGAAGAAGAAGGTGTATCAGCGGCAGAAGTTATCATGACGGTACTTCACGCAGGTGGTAAGTTCGATGATAACTCTTACAAAGTATCTGGTGGTCTACACGGTGTAGGTGTGTCAGTTGTAAACGCCTTATCTGAAAAAGTAGAGCTAACTATTCAACGTGGTGGTCACACTTACCAACAAGTGTACCGTCATGGTGTACCTGATGCGCCATTGGCTGTTATCGGTGATACTGAAAAAACCGGTACACGAATCCGTTTTTGGCCAAGTGAAGACACCTTTACCAATATCGAATTCCATTATGAAATTTTAGCCAAGCGTTTACGTGAGCTTTCATTCCTAAACTCTGGCGTATCAATCAACTTAAGTGATGAGCGTGAAGAAGGTAAAGAAGATCACTTCATGTATGAAGGTGGTATTCGCGCATTCGTAGAGCACTTAAACCGTAATAAAACGCCAATTCATCCGAAGGTTTTCCACTTTGATAGTGAGCGTGATGACGGTATCTCGGTTGAAGTTGCGATGCAGTGGAATGATGGTTTCCAAGAAAATATTTACTGCTTTACGAACAACATTCCTCAACGTGATGGTGGTACGCACTTAGCTGGTTTCCGTGGTGCGTTAACACGTACACTGAATTCATTCATGGATAAAGAAGGCTACTCGAAGAAAGCGAAAGCAGCGACATCCGGTGATGATGCGCGTGAAGGCTTAACGGCAGTTGTTTCTGTTAAAGTGCCTGATCCTAAGTTCTCTAGCCAGACTAAAGATAAGCTTGTTTCAAGTGAAGTCAAAGCGGCTGTTGAATCTGCAATGAATGAAAAGCTGGCGGAATTCTTATTAGAAAACCCAAGTGATGCGAAAACCGTATGTAGCAAAATCATTGATGCATCACGCGCGCGTGAAGCGGCACGTAAAGCCCGTGAAATGACACGTCGTAAAGGCGCATTAGATTTAGCCGGTCTTCCAGGTAAACTTGCAGATTGTCAGGAAAAAGATCCTGCAGTATCTGAACTTTACATTGTGGAAGGGGACTCTGCTGGCGGTTCTGCCAAGCAGGGACGTAACCGTAAAAATCAGGCAATCCTACCGCTTAAAGGTAAGATCCTTAACGTAGAAAAAGCCCGTTTCGACAAGATGCTGTCTTCACAAGAAGTGGCTACACTTATCACGGCAATGGGCTGTGGTATCGGTCGTGACGAGTACAACCCAGATAAACTGCGCTACCACAACATCATCATTATGACCGATGCCGACGTCGATGGTTCGCACATCCGTACGCTACTATTGACCTTCTTCTACCGTCAAATGCCAGAGCTGATCGAACGTGGTCACATTTATATTGCTCAGCCACCACTTTACAAAGTGAAGAAAGGTAAGCAAGAGCAATACATTAAAGATGATGAAGACATGAACCAGTACCAAACGACATTGGCACTGGATAACGCATCATTGTTTGCCAATGATGGCGCACCAGCAATGACGGGTACTGCATTAGAAAGTCTTGTGACTCAATACAATGCAGGTATGAAGTTAATTGAGCGTATGAGTCGTCGCTACCCATCATTAATGTTAAATGAGTTTGTATACCAACCTCGTTTAAGTACAGAGATGATGGCTGAAGAAGCACAAGTAGAAGCATGGTTAACACCATTGATTGCTGCACTTAATGCTAAACAATCCGGTGAAAGTCAGTATAGCTTTGACGTTATCCGTGATGAAGAAAACAATGTGTACCTACCTAAAGTTGTGGTTCGTACTCACGGTGTTGATCACGAATACTTACTAAGCTTTGATTTACTGAATTCAAAAGAGTACGCGAAGATTGCTGATCTTTCTGAAGCATTAAACGGTTTACTTGATGATACTGCGTTTGTTCAACGTGGTGAGCGTAAGCAAGTGGTATCTAGCTTCAAAGAAGCATTGGAGTGGCTGAACAAAGAATCACGTCGTGGTCTTTCTTTACAGCGCTACAAAGGTCTAGGTGAGATGAACCCAGAGCAACTTTGGGAAACAACTATGGATCCTGAATCACGTCGCATGATGCAAGTAACTATCAATGATGCTGTTGCTGCGGATGAGCTGTTTACCTGTCTAATGGGTGATCAAGTTGAGCCTCGTCGTAACTTCATTGAAGAGAACGCACTGAAAGTTGCTAACCTTGACGTGTAGCACAAACGTATAGTTTGTCTTTCACGTTCAATAAAAACGCCGCTAGTGATAGCGGCGTTTTTTATTTATTCATATTCGCTAAAAAGGGCAGTTATTCTGCGTAAGCTTTAGCGACTTCTTCTGCCATAATAGTAATACCACGCTGCATTTCCTTATCATCTTGGACATAGTTCATGCGTAAGCATTCATGGCTATGTGCCCACTCATCTTGTAATCCGATAAAGAAATACTCACCAGGAACGATCAATACGCCACGTTGTTTTAAGCGTTGATACAGCATTTTCGTGGTGATCGGTAAATCTTCAAACCATAGCCATAAGAAGATAGCGCCTTCAGGTTTGTGAATTTTAAATCGAGGATCGGGGATAGCTTGGCGCAGTAATTCAACGGCGCGTTGTACCTTCTGATGATAAAACGGCTTAATCACGTTTTGGCTAAGTGGTAATAGTTCTTGCTGGTGGATCATTTTTGTTGCTACTGCAGGGCCAATACTACCCGGTGCTAAATTGACGATACCATTGATGTTAGATAAAGCAGTAACCATGGCTTCATTGGCAATTACGATACCGCAGCGGACACCGGGTAGCCCAAGCTTGGATAAGCTCATGCACAGAATGGTGTTGTCATCCCAAAATGGTGTTACCTCTTCAAAAATAATATCAGGGAAGGGTAAGCCGTAAGCATTGTCGATAATTAACGGGATCTGATGTTTTTTAGCCAGCGCTGCTAAATGTTCAATTTCTTTATCTGTAAGTACATTGCCAGTCGGGTTAGTCGGACGAGAGGCGCAAATTGCTGCGATGCTGTCATCGATGACTAACTTGCTAAAATCGACATGGTATTTAAAAAAGCCATCTTCCAACATACTGATCGTAGGTTGGTATGAGATAAACATATCAGAGCTTAAACCGGCATCTGCGTAACCAATGTATTCTGGCGATAACGGCAGTAATATTTTCTTCTTTTTGCCATTATCAAAGTCTCCAGCCAATAAGTTAAATAAGCTAAAGAACGCACTTTGACTGCCATTGGTTAAGACAATATTTTTCGCACTAATTTCCCAACCGTATTGTTGTTGTAAAAGTGCAGCAAGCGCATCTAGAAAGCGATTTTTACCTTGTGGGCCATCATAGTTAGTCATCGGCGCGGTAAGTTCACCTGTAGTTGCCATGTCTTTTAATAGCTCGGTAAAGTAGTGATTCATGGCTGGGATTTGCGCTGGATTTCCACCACCGAGCATGATGGCATTGGGATTGGTGAGTCCATTGTTGAGATCTTGCATTAATAGGGTGATCCCAGAATCGCCTGCAAACTTATTACCAAAGCGCGAAAAGTCCATTACGTTTACAACCTCAGTGTCGATATTTAGTTCTTGATGTAAGTGCTATCAATATGATGGCTTATTGAGCGTAACATAACGTATTGTCCGATTCAGAGAAAGTTGAAATCTCATCGGTTGGTGGTGGTTGGTGCTGTGATTCCCTTTTATGGCAAAAAGGTTGTAAGCGTATTTAATACAAGTAAAAAGAGGTTCCACATGAAACAATACGCCAGATACAGCAGAAAAAAGGTGAAAAAAAACCACGCCGAAGCGTGGTTTTTATAACGTCAGTAACCTTATTTTTGCAGTAGAGAAATATCCGCTACTTTCAAGAATTGGTTACGAAGTAGGTTAAGCAGTGCTAGACGATTAACTTTAAGTTTTTCGTCATCAGCCATAACCATTACGTTATCGAAGAATGCATCGACAGGCTCGCGTAGTGAAGCAAGTTCTGTTAGTGCTGTTTGGTAGTCACCAGCGGCGAATACTGGTTCAAGCGCAGCAACAACAGTACTTACTTTCTCAGCTAGCTCTTTTTCAGCTGCTTCTACAAGTAGGCTGTTATCAACAGTTGTTGGTAGCTCACCGTCGAATTTCGCTAGGATATTACCAACACGTTTGTTCGCTGCTGCTAGTGATTCAGCTGCATCAAGCTCACGGAAGTGGCTTACCGCTTTAACACGCTTATCAAAATCAGCTGGTTGTGTAGGGTGCATCGCAAGCACGGCTTGGATAACATCAATGCTAAAGCCAGCATCTTGGTACCATGCACGGAAACGACCTAACATGAATTCGATAACGTCTGAATCTACGTTGTTGTTAGTTAGCTTGTCACCGAATAGTGAGTGCGCTTTCGCAACTAGATCAACAAGGTCTAGATCGTAGCCGTTTTCAACGATGATACGTAGTACACCTAGTGATGCACGACGTAGTGCAAATGGGTCACTACCTTTTGGTGCTTGACCAATACCGAAGATACCTACAATCGTATCTAGTTTATCAGCCATTGCAACGGCTGATGATACTGGTGTGCTTGGTAGTTGGTCGCCCGCAAAACGAGGCATGTATTGCTCGTTAAGTGCTAATGCAACATCTTCAGCTTCGCCGTCGTGACGTGCGTAGTGCATACCCATTACACCTTGTGTATCTGTAAATTCAAATACCATAGATGTCATTAGGTCACATTTTGCCAGTAGACCTGCACGCTTTGCGTTATCAACGTCTGCACCGATCTTGTCAGCAATGTAGCCAGCAAGCTCTGTGATGCGATCTGTTTTGTCTTTAATCGTACCTAATTGCTTTTGGAAAATCGCAGTCTCTAGTTGAGGTAGGCGATCAACCAATTTGCTCTTAAGGTCAGTGTTAAAGAAGAATTCAGCATCAGCTAAGCGAGGACGAACCACTTTCTCGTTACCCGAGATAATTTGGCTTGGATCGTTAGAGATGATGTTGGATACGAAGATGAACTTAGGTACAAGTTTGCCTTCAGCATCGTAAACTGGGAAGTACTTCTGATCGCCTTTCATGGTGTAAACCAACGCTTCAGAAGGAACCTTTAAGAACTCTTCTTCAAAAGAAGCGGTAAGTACAACAGGCCATTCAACAAGAGAGGTTACTTCCTCAACAAGATCATCTTCAAGATCTGCAATACCGCCAACAGCTTCAGCCGCTTTTTTCGCATCAGCCAAAATGATCGCTTTACGCGCTTCATAATCAGCCATTACTTTACCGCGCTCTTCTAAGATTGCAGGGTATTGATCAGCGTTGTCGATAGTAAATTCAGCTTCACCCATGAAACGGTGACCACGGATAGTACGTGCTGAAGCAACACCTAAGATAGTGCCTTCGATTAGCTCGTCACCCAATAGCATGGTCAGTGTTTTCACTGGACGAATAAATTGCGTTTCTTTATCACCCCAACGCATTGGGCGAGGGATAGGCAGCTTAGCCAGTGCTGCTGCTGCTAATTCAGGAAGTAGTGTTTGTGCCGGTTGGCCTTTTACTTCTTGTTTGAACAGTAGCCATTCACCTTTGTCGGTTACCATGCGCTCTGCTTGATCAACCGTAATACCATTACCGCGTGCCCAGCCTTGCGCGGCTTTGGTTGGGTTACCGTCAGCGTCGAATGCTGCTGATACCGCAGGTCCACGTTTTTCAACTACTTTGTCTGGCTGGTTTTCAGCAAGACCGGTAACTTTAAGGGCTAAACGACGAGGAGCTGCATACCACTTGATGCCATCATGTGGTAGATCTGCGGCTTTTAATTCAGCTTCAAAGTTAGCAGCAAAAGCTTCTGCTAGGGTACGTAGTGCTTTTGGTGGTAGCTCTTCCGTACCGAGTTCGATTAAGAAATTCTTATGTGTCATGGCGATCCCTTACTTGTCTTTTTTACACATTGGGAAGCCAAGTGCTTCACGGGATGCGTAGTAAGCTTCAGCAACTTGTTTAGTTACGTTGCGGATACGCAAAATGTAACGTTGACGCTCAGTTACAGAGATCGCTTTACGTGCATCTAATAGGTTAAATGCATGAGCGGCTTTTAGAATACGCTCGTAAGCTGGCAACGGTAGTGGCTGCTCTAGCTCTAGCAGTTTGATTGACTCTTTTTCACATTGATCGAAGAATGTGAATAGGAAGTCGACGTCAGCGTGCTCAAAGTTGTACGTTGATTGCTCAACTTCGTTTTGGTGGAAGATATCACCGTATGTCACTTTACCTAGAGGACCATCTGTCCATACAAGGTCGTACACAGAATCAACGTTCTGGATGTACATAGCAAGGCGCTCGATACCGTAAGTGATTTCACCTGTTACAGGTTTACACTCAAGGCCACCAACCTGCTGGAAGTAAGTAAACTGTGTTACTTCCATGCCGTTTAGCCAAACTTCCCAGCCTAGACCCCAAGCACCCAGTGTAGGGTTTTCCCAGTTGTCTTCAACAAAACGGATGTCGTGCACTTTAGTATCGATACCTAGCACTTCTAATGAGCCTAAGTACAGTTCTTGAATGTTGTCTGGCGATGGTTTTAGCATCACTTGGAACTGGTAGTAGTGCTGTAGACGGTTAGGGTTTTCACCGTAACGACCGTCAGTTGGGCGGCGAGATGGTTGTACATACGCTGCTGCAATTGGTTCTGGACCTAGAGCACGTAAACATGTCATTGGGTGAGAAGTTCCTGCGCCCACTTCCATGTCTAGTGGTTGTACAATAGTACAACCTTGTTGGCCCCAGTAATCCTGCAGCGCGAGGATCATGCCCTGAAAGGTTTTAATATCGTATTTCTGCATTGTCAGCTTCGCGAGATTAGTGGATTAAAATGAGTAATAATCCAGTATACCTCGCCAACCCTAAGGCGAGTAGGGGCAGTGCGTGTTTTTTACACATCTTTGAGGGGATTTACCAAAATTCTTCCACGTTCATGCAGTTTTGTTTTGAATTAAGGGAATTTTTACATTCTCTTGATGCCTCATATAGCGTTGTTGATTACAATATGCGACAAATATTTCTGGCTGTTATTGCCAGTATAATAAATTTCTAATTTATCGATTCTATATCGAGTATACGGATACTTAAAAAGATGGCTCAAAATAAAGCAATGGCATCTAAAAAGTGGGTGCGTGCGGCAGTACTTTCTGTTGTCGCTTCTGTAACTATGGCTGGTTGTTCAACAGTAAACCCATACACGGGTGAATCACAAACAGCAAAAGGTACTGGTGGTTCAATCATTGGTGCGCTTGCTGGTGCAGCAATTGGTGTGGCTTCTTCAAGCAAGCACGACCGTGGTAAAGGTGCACTAATTGGTGCAGCTGCTGGTGCTGCGCTTGGTGGCGGTATTGGTTACTACATGGATGTGCAAGAAGCGAAACTACGTCAGCAACTAGCATCTTCAGGTATCACTGTTACTCGTGACGGAAATAACATCATTCTAAACATGCCAAACGAAATCACATTTGGTTTTGATCAGGCAAACCTAAATGATCGTGCGATGAATGCTCTACACAATGTAGCCCTTGTTGCCAAAGAATACGAAAAAACGCAATTAAATGTATTAGGTTTCACCGATAGCAAAGGTGCTGCGTCTTACAACCTTCGCCTATCTCAAGTACGTGCAGATGCCGTTGCTAACTACCTAATCCGCCAAGGTGTGAATGCAAACCGTGTTGTATCTCAAGGTCGTGGTGAATCCAACCCAATCGCCTCGAACAGCACTGAGAACGGTCGTGCGCAAAACCGTCGTGTAGAAATTATTCTTTCTCCACTCGGCTAATATTACGTTAGCGTAATCAAACGGTGAGCGCTGGCTCACCGTTTTTGTATCGATAGAATAATGCAGATGGTTAAAATCTCTTCTTTTCTCTGTTAGAATTATGACTCCTTTGGGGAGTAGCCTCTCGCACCTTGCGAGATAATTATCAACATAATCGAAGCAAAATCTTCGTGGTAATTATGATTTATCCAACGCGATAAATTTGGCAAGACCAACGGCAAACAACACAAACCGGGGTGGGAGTGTATGTTTTGCTATTGGTATCAATAATTCCCACCCCAGAGAGTATGTTGTGAGTGTTTTAGCTATTTCTATTACGTCTGTCGCTCTAGCCGAAATAGGGGACAAGACCCAATTATTATCCCTACTGCTTGCTAGTCGATATCGCAAACCCCTTCCTATTATCAGTGCCATTTTTCTTGCGACCATTGTTAATCATGCGTTAGCTGCATGGCTTGGTGTTGCCATTGCTGATTACCTTACGCCGAATATTTTAAAGTGGGTGTTAGTGGTGAGCTTTATTTTAATGGCTGGCTGGATCTTAATTCCCGATAAACTCGATGATGATGAAAAGCTATCGAATCGAGGACCATTTATCGCCAGTTTTATCGCATTCTTTATTGCAGAGATTGGAGATAAAACCCAAATTGCTACGACGATGCTTGGGGCGAAATACCATGACGCATTAGTATGGGTTGTACTTGGTACGACGATTGGAATGTTGTTGGCCAATGTTCCGGTTGTTCTTATTGGTAAGTTATCTGCTGAAAAAATGCCATTAGGACTGATACGCAAAATTACAGCCACACTCTTTGTTTTCCTCGCCGTAGGAGCCGCTTTGGGTATGTAGATAGCACAGAACGTTTCATGTGAAACATTGCTTATTACCCTGCAGGAATAAGAGTTTTGTTTCATTATGATGAAGTGTGATAGCGCCATAAGATATGCTGATTTTCTCATGCTAGAGTAAATGAAGTTATGTCATTTGTTCGTTTTTGCTGAAATTGCAGGAGGGAGTATGGCTCAGTTTCTCGCGATATCGTTGAAAAGCCAATGTTGGTTATTTCACTTAGCATTGGTGCTCAATATATTCGGTATGGTCTTAACAGATATGTGGCTTCCCATGGTGGTAGGGGCACTTGTTACGTTATATCTTGCGCTAGATTCATTGATCCGGCTGCGCTATGTCTTACCGCTTAAAAAAGAGATGCGTGATTTACACCACGAGTTAGCAGTACTGCGTCAAAAAATGAATGATGTGTAGTGTGTTTTCGCGTTAGGGATTACGTGATAGCAATTAAAAAGGCAGCCTAATTTAATCAATGGCTGCCTTTTTTGTTCTTGGTATTTTTAACACTGCTTAATTCGTGCCTTTTTGGATCAAAAAGCGATAAGGCACGCTTTCTGTTTCTGCGGCAAGCAGCGTGTGATCCATAAAGCGGCAAAAGCTTGGAATATCACGTGTGGTTGACGGATCGTCAGCCAATACCAATAGGGTTTCGCCTTCGGCCATTTTCCTTACCGTTTTACGAACCATCATCACAGGTTCAGGGCAGCGTAGTCCTTGTGCTTCTAGGCTGTGAGTCGGATTATCAAAAATAGCAGTCATAACATACACATCTTATTAGTAAGTGTTAGATCATACTTATGGGCAAGAATTAATCAATAACACTTGGCAAATCAAGATATACTGTGTAACGTAATTAACAAGTTGATAACGTTTCTTTCTGAAGGATTAGGGGGAAGTAGTATGCTGACATCAATGGATAGACTGACAATTTATGCCGTGCTGTGTTTTATCTCGTTTTGCACCATCATGTTAACTAGTTCAAATGATATGGGTATTTTTGCTATTGGTGGCCTATTTTCTGCTGCTCTTGGTTTATGGTTTGAACTTACGAGTGATGCTGAATTGGAAGAAGAAAACTAATTTATTGATAACCTACACCCATCATCTTGGGCTTTCCCGCGATTAAAGCGGGATTTTTTTTATCTATCCCCCCATAATATTGTCATATTTGATTAATTCCGAGTCCCTGAGATCCAAATGGAACTAGAAGAAGTTTATCGTCGTGACTTAAATTTATTAGTAGCACTGAAAGTTCTTTTGGATGAGGGCAGTGTTAGTCGTGCTGCTGTTCGTTTGAACTTAAGCCAATCAGCCATGAGCCGCGTGTTAGGTCGATTACGTGATTTATTGCATGATCCCTTATTTACTCGACAAGGACAGGCATTAATTCCGACTCAGCGGGCATTGGAAATTAATGAGCAGCTCAATGATCCGCTGGAGTCGTTACGACTTTTATTAACCCCGAATGATTTTCAACCAAGCCAATGTGAGCAGCGCTTTAAAATTGCGACTACCGATTATGCGATGCAGACTATTTTGCCTTTTGCATTGCCTCGAATCTATCAAGAAGCCCCGCATATATCATTAGAGTTTGCGCCACTACAACATGATCATTTATTGGGACAATTGACCAGTAATGGTTGTGATATGGCGATTTGTCGTCCTGTGGGAGATATTGATTCACTTTGCCATCAGCAACTTGGTTTAGTGAGTGTGTTTTGTTTGGTTGCAAAGGATCACCCTTTAGCTGATAAACCGTTAACTTTTGATGACTACCTAACGTTCCCTCATGCCATGATAGCTATTAGTGATGGAGTTAAATCATTAATTGATGATGAGTTACGAGGTTATCCTGAACCTAAAATGGTACTACGGGCTTACCACTTAGAAGCGGCATTAGCGGTTCTTAAGATCATGCCATTGATTATTACCGTTCCTGCCGATCTCGCGTATTTAGTCGCAGAACGTTATGACTTGGTAGTTAAACCGCTGCCATTTGAGTTTAAACCGTTTGATTATTCACTTATTTGGCACTCACGGTGTGAGCATTCAGCATCGCAAATATGGCTACGTAACATTATAAAAGAAGAGTGTAGTCGGTTAATTGATTCGCGGATCCTGGATATGGGCTTAATAAAATAGCAGATAACAAAAAGGCCAGCACAATGGCTGACCTTAGTTGGTGTGGGGGTTATCGATTAAAGCTTGATAACGACACGACCTGTGATTTGACCATTAGTGATCGCTTCAGCGCATTCAGCAACTTCTTCAAGTTCTACTTCGCGACAAGCTTGTTCAAAGTAGCTTGCTGGTAGAATTTCAGATAGACGTTGCCATGCTTGTTGACGTTTCTCGAACGGACACATGACTGAATCTACACCTTGTAGGCGAACGTTACGAAGAATAAATGGCATTACTGTTGTTGGTAAATCGAAACCGCCAGCAAGACCACAAATTGCAACCGCGCCATTGTAGTTAATTTGGCTCAATACTTTTGCCAATACTTTGCTACCTACTGTATCAATAGCACCAGCCCATAGTTGTTTATCTAATGGACGAGCAGGCTCTTCAAATACACTACGCTCAATAATTGTTGTTGCGCCTAGCGTTTTTAGTAGGTCGCCGTTAACTTCTGCGCGACCTGTCACTGCCGCTACTTTATAGCCTAGTTGAGAAAGTAAAGTCACAGCAACTGAGCCAACACCGCCACTTGCACCTGTAACTAAAATTTCACCGTCTTCTGGTTTTACATCAGCATCAATCAGCGCTTGCACACAAAGCATTGCTGTTAAGCCTGCTGTACCAATCATCATGGCTTGTTTGCCATCGAATTTTTTTGGTAGTGGCACTAACCAATCAGCTTTTA
Source organism: Photobacterium sp. Ph5 (assembly GCF_022129445.1). Lineage (GTDB taxonomy): Bacteria > Pseudomonadota > Gammaproteobacteria > Enterobacterales > Vibrionaceae > Photobacterium. Next base: position 7,360 of record NZ_JADQAQ010000021.1, on the reverse strand, counting down.
GGCGCGCTTTTTCTGCCATACCGCCCCAGTGACCTTCACCAACACCCCAGCCAGTTAAGACGACTTTATCGCCCGCTTGGTATCGGTCATCTGAAGATTCAGCGACAGTACCCGTTAGATCGACACCAGGAACCATTGGGAATTGACGAACAATGCGACCTTTACCGGTGATCGCTAAACCATCTTTGTAATTCAGTGAAGAGTAATCAACATTAATTAATACATCACCTTCAGGAAGCTCTGATGTTTCTAGCTGACGAATACCTGCAATTGTTTTTTTATCTTCTTGTTCTAGTACGAGTGCTTTAAACATAGCAATGCTCCGGTAAATTCATGTTCGACAGTGAATGTAAGATAAGTGTATATCGACTTTTAGTTATGAATAAAATGAAACTTAATCATGGTATCTATGTACACCTAGCATATATTCGTTGAAATCGTCTTTTATTTTTTAGGTAGATAGTCTGATTGAGTATATCGCTAATATAAAAAATAAATAGCGAGAATAAAAAAAGCTTACCGTGAGGGTAAGCTTTTTGTGTCAGTGGCGTGTCTATTATTCTACGCGTTCAAAAATGGTAGCAATACCTTGGCCAAGACCAATACACATGGTAGCTAAACCAAACTCAACGTCATGGCTTTCCATTAAGTTTATTAATGTGGTTGAAATACGAGAGCCTGAACAGCCAAGAGGATGCCCAAGTGCAATCGCACCGCCATTGAGATTGACTTTTTCATCCATTTTATCGAGTAGGCCTAAGTCTTTTGCGCAAGGGAGCGATTGCGCTGCAAAGGCTTCATTGAGTTCTATCATTCCGATGTCATCGATGGTTAAGCCTGCTCGTTTAAGTGCTTTTTGAGTGGCAGGTACTGGGCCATAGCCCATAATCGAAGGATCGCAGCCCGCAACGGCCATCGATTTTACGCGTGCACGAATACGGAGCCCTAAATCGCGGGCATGTTGCTCATCCATTAATAGCATAGCGGATGCGCCATCAGATAAGGTTGAAGAGGTGCCTGCGGTAACCGTGCCATTGACAGGATCGAATACAGGGCGAAGCTGACTCAATGTTTCGACGGTTGTTTCAGGACGAATAACTTCATCGGTTTCAAAGCGCTTTAAAATCCCATCGCTATCGTGACCTTCAGTGGCGAATATTTCGTTATTAAATCGTCCTTCAACTGTGGCTGCGTAAGCACGTTGATGAGAGCGTGCAGCAAAGGCATCTTGCATTTCTCGACTGATACCATGCATTCGACCTAGCATTTCAGCGGTTAGCCCCATCATACCCGCTGCTTTTGCAACGGATTTTGACAATCCAGGGTGGAAATCAACACCATGGTTCATTGGCACATGTCCCATGTGTTCAACGCCACCGATAATGCACGTTTTCGCGTCACCAACCATGATTGCGCGGGTTGCATCATGTATCGCTTGCATTGATGAACCACATAAGCGATTGACCGTCGTAGCACCAACTGAATGGGGAATACCTGCTAAAAGTGCGGCATTACGTGCGACATTAAAACCTTGCTCTAAGGTTTGCTGCACACAGCCCCAGTAAATATCTTCAATATTGTTTGGGTCGAGTTGTGGGTTGCGCTCAAGCAAACCTTTCATTAAGTGAGCAGAAAGATCTTCGGCGCGAACGTTTCTATAAGCCCCAGCTTTTGAACGTCCCATTGGGGTGCGGATACAATCAACAATTACAACGTTATTCATAATGATGTCCTCATCCTTAAGCGTTCAGGTTAGTGGTATGGTTATAGTACGTTTCGCCTTTAGTGGCTTTTTCTCGTAGTCCTTTTGGTACTTCATACAATGCACCTAATTCGGCATACTGATCGGCCAGTGCCACATAATTTGCAAGTCCTAAGCTATCAAGGTAACGGAACACACCACCTCTAAATGGTGGGAAACCTAAACCGTACACTAACGCCATATCGGCTTCGGCTGGCGTGGCGATAATGTTTTCTTCTAAACAACGCACCACTTCATTAATCATAGGGATCATCATACGAGCGATAATAGCATCGCTGGTAAACGTTGTACTTGGTTGGCAAACAGGGGCAAGAAGTGCCTCTGTCTTATCTGATACTGCTTTTTTCGGTTTACCTTTACGATCGATAGAGTAGCTAAAGAAACCATGGCCATTTTTCTGACCGAAACGCTGTGCTTCAAACATCACATCAATGGCATCTTTACCGTTTTTCCCCATACGATCAGGGAAACCTTCGGCCATGACCGCTTGCGCGTGATGAGCCGTATCAATGCCGACAACATCGAGTAGATAAGCTGGACCCATTGGCCAACCAAACTCTTTTTCCATGACTTTATCGATTTGAATGTAATCAGCACCATCTTTAAGCAATAAGCTAAAGCCAGCAAAGTAAGGGAAGAGCACGCGGTTCACAAAGAACCCTGGGCAGTCATTAACAACAATTGGCGATTTACCCATTTTCGCAGCATAAGCGACAACGCGATCGATGGTCTCTTTCGATGTTTTTTCACCGCGAATGATCTCAACTAATGGCATGCGATGAACGGGGTTGAAAAAGTGCATACCACAGAAATTTTCAGGGCGTTTAAGTGATTTAGCTAGTAGGTTAATTGGAATGGTTGAGGTATTTGAAGCAATCACGGTGTCGTCGGTTACTTGGTTTTCAACATCAGCTAAAACCGCCGCTTTTACTTTTGGATTTTCAACGACTGCTTCTACTACGATATCTACACTGTCTGCGCCAGCGTAATGCAAACTCGGAGTAATGGATGACAGAACGGAAGCCATTTTTAAACCATCAATACGCTTACGTTCAAGTTGTTTATTTAACAGCTTGGCTGCTTCATTCATGCCTAAGCTTAATGAGGCTTCAGCAATATCTTTCATTAAAACAGGCGTGCCTTTTAGCGCTGATTGATAGGCGATACCACCACCCATAATACCAGCGCCTAATACCATGGCGTGCTCTGTCGGTTTTGCTGATTTTGACGCTTTTTTGGCTTGGCTTTTAATATATTGATCGTTTAAGAAAATGCTGACCAATGCTTGAGCAACATCGGTTTTGGCTAATTGAACAAAATGCTGGTTTTCTATCACTAATGCTTCATCTCGAGCGCATCGTGCAGCTTGTTCGATAGTCGCCACAGCAGCCATAGGTGCAGGGTAATGTTTACCCGCGACTTTGGCGACCATACCTTTGGCTGTCGAGAAGCTCATAGTGGCTTCTATTTTATTAAGCGAGAGCGGTGCTTGTTTTTGTTGTCGACGTTGTTGCCAATCTAGTTTTCCTTCAATCGCACTTTTTATCATTGCCAGTGCGGCACACTTCAAGTTGTCAGTTTCAACAACAGCATCAACCAGTCCTAATTTTAAAGCGTCTTGTGCTTTCTTATCTTTACCTGCGGTAATGATTTCCATTGCTGAATCAGCACCAATTAAACGCGGCAGTCTTACTGTACCGCCAAAGCCCGGCATGATCCCCAGCTTGGTTTCAGGCAGGCCAATACGCGCCTTGGTGTCAGCAACACGAAAATCTGTAGCAAGTACACACTCACAACCGCCACCTAACGCATAACCATTGATGGCTGAAAGCGTCGGTACGGGGAGATCTTCAAGCTTATTAAAGATGTCATTGGCATGAGAAAGCCATTGTGAGAGCTCTTGCTCTGGCTTGGCAAATAGTCCGAGAAACTCAGTAATATCTGCACCGACAATAAAGGCGTCTTTTGCAGAGGTAATAATTACCCCTTTTAAATCGGGTTGTTGATACAACGCATTAAGTGCTTGATTGAAGCTTTCCAGTGTCGAAATATTGAATTTATTCACTGGGCCTTGAGCATTAAGGTTGATCTCCGCAATACCATCTTCCAGATAGCTAACGGATAGGGTTTCACCTTGGTAAATCATGTTCTATCTCCATATGTTCCAGTCTACGCTGGATTTGGTTTGATCTAACTGGTTTGACCTGTTGTAGGTATAAACTAAGTGTGAACCCTAAAAGAAACAAATTCAAACACTAATTTAAACATTTGTTTAACATTTATGATGAGTGACTCAACTTCAAGACAGGGTGTGAGTTGACGCATAGCGTAATTACAGGGTGTTAACGACAGCACTATGAGATAGAGAGGAATGTGGTATCCTGCCTCCCCTTTATCATTAAGGCGTAAATAATGTCGAATTCTGAACCTTATCTTGTTCCTACTGCTGATGTGATATTTGAAGAAGAGATCAAGAAAAGTCGCTTTATTACTTATTTAGCGCATACCCCTACCATTGAAGCTGCAAAGCAATTTGTTCAGCAAATTAAAGAGCGTCATCATGATGCACGCCATAATTGCTGGGCATTTGTCGCTGGTCGCCCTAGTGATTCTATGAAATGGGGGTTTAGTGATGATGGTGAGCCATCAGGCACTGCAGGTAAACCAATATTGGCACAGCTAACAGGCTCTGGTGTCGGTGAAATTACCGCTGTTGTAACACGTTACTATGGTGGTATTCGTTTAGGTACCGGTGGGTTAGTAAAAGCTTATGGTGGCGGGGTACAACAAGCCCTAACATTACTCGAAACAAAAGAAAAAGTGATCACATCAACATTGCATTTGAGTTGTGAATATAATCAAGTGTCTTTGGTTGAATCATTATTAAGTGAATACAATGGCACTCAGTTACATGCCGATTATGGTAATCAAGTCACTATGCAGATAGAGCTAGATAATCGTATAGTGGAAGAGTTCCGTGCCAAATTAACCAATCGTAGTGGTGGGCGCATCATTGCAGCCTCGGCTTCAGATACATAATCATTTCCATATAAAGGTGAGAGCCGCTTAGGCCATGCAATTTCGTTCAATTATTCGAATCGTCGGGCTATTGCTCGCGTTATTTAGTGTCACTATGCTTATTCCAGCATTGGTGGCATTGATTTATCGTGATGGTGCGGGTTTTCCGTTTGTCGTGACGTTCTTCATTCTTATTGCGGGTGGTGGTTTATTGTGGCTACCAAACCGACAACATCGCCATGAACTCAAAGCTCGAGACGGTTTTCTTATTGTTGTCTTATTTTGGGTGGTTATTGGTAGTGCGGGTGCAATCCCATTTTTATTATCTAAAACGCCTGATTTGTCAGTCGCAGACTCCTTTTTTGAATCATTTTCCGCGCTGACAACCACAGGAGCGACCGTTATTGTCGGTCTTGACTATCTGCCTAAAGCGATTTTGTTTTATCGCCAGTTGTTACAGTGGTTTGGTGGTATGGGGATCATCGTACTTGCCGTCGCTATTTTACCCGTACTGGGTATCGGTGGTATGCAGCTATATAGAGCAGAAATTCCGGGACCGGTAAAAGACAGTAAGATGACGCCGCGTATTGCTGAGACAGCAAAAACCTTGTGGTATATCTATCTTGCCTTAACCATTGCTTGCGCACTCGCATTTTGGTTAGCAGGGATGTCAGCTTTTGATGCTATCTCACATAGTTTCTCAACTATCGCTATTGGTGGTTTTTCTACCCACGATGCCAGTATCGGGTATTTTAATAGCCCCGCGATTAATATGATCACTGTGGTGTTTCTTTTAATTTCAGCATGCAATTTTTCTTTGCACTTTGCTGCCTTCGGTAACGGTGGTGTGCACTTAAGAACCTATTGGCGTGATCCTGAGTTTCGCGCATTTCTCGGTGCGCAGGTGATTTTATTTGGTATATGTTTTGGTTTATTACTCAAACATAGCCCTTATGATTCCTATTTTACGGCATTTGATCAGGCGTTATTTCAAACTGTATCTATCTCAACCACCGCAGGATTTACGACCACTGGATTCTCTGATTGGCCGCTGTTTTTACCTGTACTGCTTTTGTTCTCTTCATTTATAGGAGGGTGTGCAGGCTCAACAGGTGGTGGTATGAAAGTGATCCGAATCTTACTGCTTTCTTTGCAAGGTGTACGTGAATTAAAACGTCTTGTTCACCCGCGTGCGGTTTACACGATTAAGTTGGGTAATAAAGCATTACCTCAGCGAGTCGTTGATGCTGTGTGGGGGTTTTTCTCGGCTTATGCCTTAGTGTTTGTGGTTTGCATGTTGGCATTAATCGCGACCGGGCTTGATGAGCTGACTGCATTCTCTGCTGTTGCAGCCACACTTAATAATTTAGGCCCCGGTTTAGGGGAAGTCGCAGTCCACTTTGGTGAAGTTAATGATTCCGCAAAATGGATATTAATTATTGCGATGTTATTTGGCCGATTAGAAGTCTTTACATTATTAGTTTTATTTACGCCGACATTCTGGCGTAACTAAAGGAGTACTTATGGAAAAGGTATTGTTGCTGCATTCGAGTTGTGAAGGGCAAACCAAGAAAATCTTAAATCATATTGAGCAACAATTAGGTGATCAGTACCACTGTGACTATATAGACATTCACAGTGAGCCCAATGTTGATTTTAGTTTGTATGATCTTGTGCTTGTTGGCGCCTCTATTCGTTATGGTCACTTCAATAAGAAACTGTATCGCTTTATCAATAAATACCAACAAGAACTGTCACAATATAATGTTGCTTTCTTTTGTGTGAATCTTACTGCGCGTAAAGAAGGCAAAGATACGCCAGAGGGCAGTGCTTATATTAAGAAGTTCTTAATTAAGTCACCATGGCACCCTGTGTTAATCGGCGTTTTTGCTGGCGCACTAAGATATCCCCGTTATAACTTCTTTGATCGCACAATGATTAAGTTGATTATGAAAATCACAGGAGGAGAAACAGATACGACGAAAGAAGTGGAATACACGGATTGGAATAAAGTGAGCGATTTTGCAGCGCAATTTAAGCAGCAAAGGAATGAAAAATAGAGAGTTGGTTGCTTTTTGATCTAAAGTGCTCTTTTTTAAAAGAAAAGTTAATTATTACTTGCTAAGCCTCATTTTGTCTCTATAATGCCGCCACATCGACACGATAACGGCTTCCAGTAAGGATTTCCGGATGTGACGATAGGATGAAAGATTTAATAAAATAAGTTGAAAAAAGTGTTTGACACGACAGCTTATTTCGCTAGAATGACCATCCACTTCAACGAAAGCTTGAAACGTTCAAAAGTTTTAGTTTCGCTGAAGATTGTTCTTTAACAATTTGACCATGCAATCTGTGTGGGCACTCGTTGAAAAGTTAAGTCGAAAGATTTATCAATGATACTAGTGACCAATACAAATAACTCATCTCTTTATAGAGAAGGATTATTTGGCACAGTCAATTCAAATATCCTAACTAGCTTCTAGTTAGTGGTATTTTAACAGTATTCATTGAGCCGGTCGAAAGACCAACAAAACTTTAATTGAAGAGTTTGATCATGGCTCAGATTGAACGCTGGCGGCA
>NZ_JADQAQ010000020.1 GCF_022129445.1 Photobacterium sp. Ph5 | reverse complement strand
CTTAACTTTTCAACGAGTGCCCACACAGATTGCATGGTCAAATTGTTAAAGAACATTGACTCAATACTTCGTATTGGTCAGGGATGCGTATTTTACTCAGCCCTTAACTGTAGTCAAGAAGAAATTCTAAAATCAAACTTTCTTTTTGACTACCCTTGGTTTAACCAAAGATTCAATCGTTATTCGATATTATTAATTCAAAAAGTTTGAACTCGATCATTTGTTTGTTCGTGTTCCCTTTCGATGGAGCGGCATTATAGAGACTTCGATCACTCTGACAAGTCTTTTTTAAAAAAAATAATGTATTTGCTCGTTATTTCATCTACTGTGATTGATATGCTTGTAATTACAACATTTGATGAACTGATTGTTCACTCGCTAGTAATTACAACTCAATGAAAGTAATATCATTGTGAGTTCGATGTTAAAAGAAACAATACGCATTCTTCCTTCCATTTTGACGATGTAGTTTAATTAAATATGAAATCAAATAATCAAACCATAATAACCGCTATAGCGATTGCTATTATCGGCGCATTAATTTTTAGCCTTATCCCTTCCCTTTCTTCTATTAGTTTTGCTTTAGGTGCTATCGCTGTCGGTGCTGCACTTTATTTCATGCAAACACCTAAAGAAGTCACCCCTATCGATAACACTGAAACCTCTCAAAGCAGCAAAACCCTTTATGTTGGTAACCTTCCTTATCGCGCTAATGAGACTGACGTTAAGAACCTATTCGCTGAACATGGTGATGTTTTTGCGGTACGCCTAATGAAAGATAAACGAACAGGTAAGCGTCGTGGTTTTGGCTTTGTTGTGATGAGTAGCCTCGATGCTGATAGTGCTATCGAGCAATTAAACAATAAGGAATATGGCCAACGTACATTAAAAGTACGTGAAGCTAATGAACCTAAAAATGTAGATACGGATACCTTAGAGACTGAATAGTACCAAGTCCTATTTGATATAAGCTTTTATTCAGCGCCGTTACACTTTGTGTAGCGGCGCTGCTGTATGTGAGGTTGTTTATTTTATTATGACATTGTTTTTCTTGTTCAGATAACCCTAACAAAGACGATACTCGTAGCGCTATCGCTTTACCTGAATCTACTATATAAACATCATTATTTAATACAGCTTGTATTTCTTCTTTAATTAAAGGGAAATGCGTACAGCCTAAAATAATACTGTCTACTTGCTGTTGCCATGGCGCTAAAATCTCACTGAGTTCATTAAGAGAAATAGCTTCCCCACGTAGCTTTTGCTCCGCCATTTCTACTAATCGAGTTGAACCGATCATTTTTACTTCGCAATCACTGGCAAATTGGTTAATTAACTGCTGCGTATACTCGCGTTTAACGGTTGCAGGTGTTGCTAATAAACCAATCACTTTAGTTTGACTTAATTTAGCCGCAGGTTTAATTGCAGGAACAACGCCAACAATTGGTATATTGAGATTTTGACGTAGAGCCGGTAATACAATGGTACTTGCTGTATTACACGCGATAACAACTAAGTCGGCTTGATACTGTTCAACTAATATCGAGACAATATGGTTGGTACGTTCGATAAGGACATTATCGGGTAATTCGCCATACGGGAAAGCGGCGTTATCGAAGGCATAGATATATTGCACTTGCGGTAAAAGATCGTAGATTTCTTTATAAACAGATAAACCACCAACACCAGAATCAAAAATAACAATCTTTTTCACTCGTACCATACCTAATAAACATTACTCACCTTATGATACTGCGATCTTCAGCTCTCGCAAACAGCCCTGTTAGTTAACTGATACCGCTGATAATAAAATCGCTCAATTATGTCTATATTTTTCCATGTAATGCCTAGAGAGCGCTGGAAAAACGGCGCATCAACCACAAAGGTTTGTACTGAATCTTTCCCGTTATGTACAAGCTTTATTAAAAAGGCCGCTGTATTAGCGGCCTTTATCTCTAACATTTTCGATTAAAATTGGTAATTAATACTGGTGTAATAAGTACGTCCTGGCATTTGATAGCCACCAGCCGTCTCATAATCTTCATTTAGAAGGTTAGCTACTCGACCTTTTAACGCAAGCTTTGGCTGTAACCAATAAGTTAATGCCAAATCCCATGTATCATAAGCAGATAACTCACCCGTTGGACCATATTGATCTGGGCGCTTGCCATGGTATTGATAGGTTAGTGCGCTATCGAGATCACCAACACTTGCTGTACCTACCCACTTAAACGAAAATTTCTCACGACGATCTAAGCGCTGACCTTGGCTATTACGGGGATCTTTAAAATCAAAGTTTAGCTGGTGAGATAGAAAACCTGTATCAAAGTCTGCTTCAACTTCAATACCTTTGATTTTGCTTTTTCCTGGTTCGTTATAGTACTTCCAAGACGTGTTATTAAAACCAATAAGGTTATCAATCTCCATGCGATAACCTGTAACAGCTAAATCAATCACGTTGTAGTTAGCTTCAATAGCCATTTCCGCATTTTTTGATTTCTCTGGGTTTAGTGTTTCAGTACCATAAAATGGTGAGTACAGTTGGAATAAATTCGGTGCTTTAAATGCACTACCGTAAGATGTACGTAGTTGCACTTCATCAGTGATATACCAACCACCTGCTACGTTATAAGTAAACTGAGAGCCATACTGCTGGTTATCGTCTAGACGTAAGCTTGTTTCTAATGAAAAATCATTAACGTTTACTAAACCAATACCGTAAACACCTGTATTGTTTCTGCTAAATGCATCTGAAGATAGCTTGTCTTGCCATGACTCTTTACGCCAATCAACACCGCCGACTAATTGTAGATTGTCGTTAACGGCAAAATGGTTATTCCACTGTAGATTACGCTGGGTAAATTTCTCATTCTGACTAGCAACAAAAGGCATCGTAGCTGCCGCTTTATTATAGTCATAATTAGTTTGATGTTGATAATCTGCGATTAACTTAGACTGGTAGCGCCCTAAATCTAAATCTAATCCTGCGCTATAGTCAAATAACTCCGGTTCTGACTGCATATATTGATGTACTGGTTCACCGGAGAAGAAATCAACGAATGAGCTATCATATTGGTACTGATTTTTATACCACCGTGTAGAGACAAACCCTTTTAAGGTATCGCTAAAACGTTGATGATAAGCAATCATGGCATTACGGCTAGCAAAGCCATGTTTATCACCATCATTTAAGCCAGGTTGTGGTTTAACGTTATAGCCTTCATCGTCTTCATAGCCTACTGCTAATTGCAGCAAACCATTTTCACCAACTTTATACGCGCCTGATGCACTTGCCTCTTGATAGTTATTACTACCAATACCTACATTCAACTTCGTTTTAGATGGTGAATCGACATCAGCCAATGTAATGATATTGATTACACCGCCAATCGCTTCTGAACCATAGATTGCAGCACGAGCACCACGGGTAAATTCAATACGCTCAACCTGAGTTAAAGGGACTTGATTAAAATCAACCGCACCTTTTGCCGCACGTGCCATACGAATACCATCAACTAACACGAGTACTTGATCGGAGTTAGTACCACGAACCATAATGCTGGCTAGCTGGCCTCGACCACCATTTTGCGTAACCTGAACGCCTGGTAATAAGCTGATCACTTCTGTGAGTGTTTTTGCTTGTATCTTATCGATATCTTGGCGGGTAACAACATTGAATGGAGCAAGTACTGAAGTCACAGGTTGCTCAAACCGATTGGCAGTAACCACCATCACATCGTCAGTTTGGGTGTTATCTTCTGCTGCAATAATAGAAAAAGAAGGAAAATACACCGACGTTACCGCCAGTGCTAAAAGTGTTTTTTTCATTTGAGGATCCTAAGTCGCGTATATAACAAAGCAAAAGTGCTTTACCGCTGGTTGGTATTCGGACTTAAGAGCATGACCAGAAGAAGGTCGCCTAGGCATCAACTTCCCATCTTAACAACACATCATTCAATATTTATTGATTAAACATATTGTTAAAACAGTGTTTGGAATACATCCATGTGCGTTCGTTCTCTATTACCGCTGCGCGTCAGTTACGGATTTTCACCGTATTCCCGTACCATCCCATGGTTAACCAGCGCAGAGCAGATGCTAGTGATGTATCGCTTTTATGTCTAGTTTTGTTTGCTATTAGTTATAAATAATTCACTTTAATAAGAACATTTATTCCTCGAAGACTGGACATCACTGTGCAATGCAATAAAATCTGCGCTCTTATTTTGAGCAGTCGAGGCATACACTATGACATCTACCATCCTTAACACCGCTGGTTATCAGCAACAGTTGGATGAAAAGGCAGAGCGTATTCAAAACATTTGTGCTGATTTTGATACCCCTGAACTCGAGGTGTTTGCCTCTCCTGCAGAGCATTACCGTATGCGTGCAGAATTCCGTGTTTGGCATGAGGGTGAAGATCTTTTCTACATCATGTTTAACCAAGAAACACGTGAAAAATACCGTGTTGATCAATTCCCTGCGGCAAGTCGTTTGATCAATGATTTGATGCCAATGCTGGTTGATGCGATCAAACCTATTAAAGCGCTACGTCATAAACTATTCCAAGTCGATTTCTTATCAACCCTTAGTGGGGAAATCCTTGTTTCTATGCTTTATCACCGCCAACTTGATGATGAGTGGACAGCAGAAGCTAAGCAACTAAAACAACGTCTAAATGATGAAGGCTTTAAGCTAAATCTTATTGGTCGTGCTCGTAAGATGAAAATCGTGCTTGATCAAGACTATGTTATCGAACAGCTAAAAGTGCACGATCGCACCCTAACCTACAAGCAAGTTGAAAATAGCTTTACTCAACCTAACGGTGAAGTTGCACAAAAAATGCTTGAATGGGCTGTTGACTGCACTCAAGACAGCGAGGGTGATTTACTTGAACTTTACTGTGGTAACGGTAACTTTTCACTAGCGCTAGCACAAAACTTCGAACGCGTATTAGCAACAGAGTTAGCAAAACCATCTGTAGATTCTGCGCAATACAACATTGCGGTTAATAACATTGATAACGTACAAATCATTCGCATGTCTGCAGAAGATTTTACTGATGCAATGGAAGGTAAGCGTGAGTTCCGCCGCTTAAAAGATCAAAATGTGAATCTTCAAAGCTACAACTGCAATACGATCTTTGTCGATCCTCCACGATCGGGTATGGATGAGGGAACCTGCCGTATGGTGCAAGGTTATGAGCGTATCATGTACATCTCTTGCAATCCTGAAACACTCAAAGAGAATTTAGAGATCCTGTGTGAAACACACAAAATCACACGTTTTGCCTTATTCGATCAATTCCCATATACCCATCATATGGAAGCTGGTGTATTACTTGAACGTAAATAATATCGCTAAAATTTAGGAATAAAAAAAGGCGCTAATGCGCCTTTTTTTATTCTAGGTATTAATGAAATTATTTCGCTTCAGCTTCTGGCTTGGCTTTTTTATCCATTACACCCATTTTGTAGCTCACCCAGAATAGCAGTGCTAGTGCAATCATTAATGGCAGGAAGTTCGAGCCCATTTCTGGCATTGCTGCACGAAGAAATGCTGAGTAACCAAATGCACCAACAAAGAAACATGCCGTTGCAATCGCAGGCGTACCTTCTGTCATTGGTTTACGTAGGTATTCTTGGTATAGACAGTACACTGCCAATACAAATGCAAGCACAGGGAAAATAGAGAATGCCACGCTGCTTGACGTTAATACTGCTAATGTTGCGTTACCACATACACCTGCTAGTAATGATAGAACTAGAGTTTTACGTTCTGCTTTAACTTGTTGCTTGTCCATATCCTTCACCACAAAATCGAAATAAGGTTATAGTTTTTGCCTGAGCTCTCGACGCTCACGCTCTTTTCGGTACCAATAAGCACCCTTTGCAATCATTCTTAATTGCATAATCAATCTTTCTGCATGCTCAGCACGAGCATGGCTATCCAGATCTAACGCTTCTGCTCCTGAACTAAAGACTAAAGTAACGGATGCCTCTGCTTGGGTATACGCTTCTTCGTGCGTCACCCCTGTTTTGGCCTCAAGATACTCACTTAGTTCAGCAACAAAGTGTTGTATTTCACGAACGACAGCAGCACGAAATGCTGTTGATGTGCCTGAACGTTCACGTAATAGTAGACGAAAGACATTAGGACTACTTTCAATAAACTCCATAAACGTCTCAACCGAGGTACGGATCACACTCCCTTCGGTCGCAATACGTTGACGGGCTTGCCGCATTAGCTGACGAAGGATCAATCCCCCTTCATCCACCATGGTTAAGCCTAATTCGTCCATATCTTTAAAATGACGATAAAACGATGTTGGGGCAATCCCAGCTTCACGAGCAACCTCTCGTAAACTTAAATTAGAAAAACTTCTGTCTGCACTTAACTGGCTAAACGCAGCATCGATAAGCGAGCGACGGGTTTTTTCTTTCTGTTGAGCCCTGATCCCCATGGACATCTGCTTCTCTATAGTTTTCTGATCATAATACGCGACTAAATGAAGATAAACAGTCACGTAAGAATAGTCCTATACTACTGGCTCTATCGCCTTCACGCAAAGCCCGATTAACATCATTTATTCATGCACTTCACAATCTACTACCTCACTGTTCAGTGTGATCATTAACATTTATTATTCCAACTCAACGATAGAGCGTGATCCCTCGCTAGCTCTGACCATCTATTGATTCTCCTATTGATTACAAATCGTTACACTTACGATGCAAAAATGTTACCAATACAAATAGGAATAATGTGATGACGGATACGCAGTGCAGTAATAACAGTCATTTTGATGTGATTATTATTGGTAGTGGCCCTGGCGGTGAAGGTGCTGCTATGGGATTAACAAAAGCCGGTTTCAACGTTGCAATTATTGAACGCGAAGACAGCGTTGGTGGAGGCTGTACGCACTGGGGAACGATTCCATCTAAGGCTCTGCGTCATGCTGTTAGCCGTATTATTGAATTTAATCAAAACCCGCTTTATTGCAAAAATAACTCAACACTTCACAGTACCTTTAGCCAAATCCTCGGCCATGCTGAAGTGGTTGTTAATAAGCAAACACGGATGCGCCAAGGGTTTTATGACCGTAACCAATGCCAGATTATTCATGGTGAGGCACGCTTTATTGCCAGTCACGATGTTGAGGTAAAAAGCAGCGACGGTAGCCTTGAGCGCTACAGCGCGGATAAATTTATTATTGCGACAGGCTCTCGTCCTTACCATCCTGAGGGTGTCGATTTTGATCACTCCCGCGTGTATGACAGTGATTCAATTTTACGTTTAGAGCACGATCCTCGCCATATTATTATCTACGGTGCTGGCGTAATTGGTTGTGAATACGCATCTATTTTCCGTGGGCTTGGCGTTAAAGTTGATTTAATTAATACCCGTCAACGTTTGCTGGAATTTCTTGATAATGAAATATCAGACTCTCTGTCTTATCACCTATGGAACAATGGGGTGATGATACGTAATGATGAGATATTTGAAGAGATTGAAGGGACTGATGACGGGGTGATCTTACATTTACAATCTGGCAAGAAAATGCGTGCAGACTGTATTTTATATGCTAATGGCCGTACAGGTAATACCGATAAACTCGCGCTCGAACATGTTGGCTTAACCCCTGACTCTCGCGGACAACTCAACGTTAATCGCAGCTATCAAACCGAGGTCGATCATGTTTATGCGGTAGGAGATGTGATTGGTTATCCAAGTCTTGCTAGTGCAGCTTATGACCAAGGTCGATTTGCAGCACAAGCGATCAGTAAAGGACAAGCTCAAGGTCAACTAATTGATCATATTCCAACGGGTATTTACACCATTCCTGAGATCAGCTCAGTAGGTAAAACAGAGCAGCAACTAACCGTAGAGAAAGTGCCATATGAAGTGGGGCGCTCCCAATTTAAGCATCTGGCACGTGCGCAAATTGCTGGAACAGAAGTGGGAAGCTTAAAGATTTTATTCCACCGAGAAACCAAAGAGATCTTAGGTATTCACTGTTTTGGTGAACGTGCTGCAGAAATTATTCACATCGGACAAGCAATCATGGAGCAAAAAGGTGAAGGTAATACGATTGATTATTTCGTCAATACCACCTTTAACTACCCGACAATGGCAGAAGCTTATCGAGTGGCGGCACTCAATGGCTTAAATCGTTTGTTCTAACCATATAGCTAAATCTCATAGAAATAAAAACGGAGCCACTTAGCTCCGTTTTTTTATGCTATATATCAGTCAGCATTCATCATCCGATCATCTGGCTCTAAAATATCCGCCCAAGGCAGACCTTCATCACCTAAAGTAATAAAGTTTGGATTCTCTAATGTATTACGTTCGTTATAAGACAGCGGCGTTAAGTGAGTATTAAGAATTCGCCCGCCCGCCTCTTCAACAATACATTGGGTTGCTGCGGTATCCCATTCACCCGTAGGCCCCAAACGTAAGTAACAATCTACCGCACCTTCTGCCACCAAACATGATTTTAATGCCGCAGAGCCTAAAGGCACGAGTTCATAGTTGTAGCTAGGATCTAATCGCGATGTAATTGAACTGATATCTTGGCGACGACTAATGGCAACAACAATAGACTTAGTATTTTCTTCATGATGATGAGTCGCAATTTTGACACTTTCACCTTCCGCGGTGATCTTATGCGCGCCTTTTCCTTCATAGGCATAATATGACACCCCAGATACAGGCGCATAAACCACTCCCATGATTGGATGATTATCTTCAACTAACGCAATGATTGTCGCGAAATCACCGCTACCTGCAATAAATTCTTGCGTACCATCTAATGGATCAACTAACCAATAACGTTTCCATTGGCTACGCTCTGCTAATGGTACGCTAGCGTCTTCTTCAGACAACACGGGAATATCAGGTGTTAGTTGTGTCAATCGCTCCATCACTAACTTATGAGCTGCAAGATCAGCACTTGTCACTGGCGTATTATCATCTTTGATCTGTTTCTCAAACTGACCACGTTGATAAATATCTAAAATCAATTGACCTGATGCTCGAGCGATCTCAACCACATCGGGCAGTAAATGCGAATAGGCCATTAGTTACTCCTCTCGTGCTAATTGCTTCAATGCTAAAAACAATGCGGTAATACTCCGCGCTTCGGCAAAATCAACATGCGTCAGAAGCTCTTCTGCTTGGGCTAATGGCCAACGAATAATGTCTAACGGCTCTGGCTCATCACCTTCAAGTTTTTCAGGATACAGATCTTGCGCTAAAAACAATGTCATGCGACTGGAAAAATAAGACGGGGCTAATACCACTTCTTTTAATGGCTGTAGTTGATGGGCACCAAAACCAATTTCTTCTTTTAATTCACGATTGGCCGCTTCAGTCGATGTTTCTCCCTCATCAATTAAGCCTTTAGGAAAGCCTAATTCATAACGTTCGGTACCTGCTGAATATTCGCGGATCAACAATAAGTCACCTTGTTCCGTCACAGGGACAATCAGCACCGCATGGCGACCACTTGGCTTCATACGTTCATAAGTACGCTCAACCCCATTAGAAAAACGTAAATCCAACGATTCAATTTTAAACAGTCGTGATTGAGCAACAACCTCTGCAGATAAGATTTGAGGTTTATCTTTACTTATCGCCATCTTAAAGCCCTATTTCATGTTATCGCGAAGAACAATATTGTTTTATGCCTATGCTTCATTAAAAGCTAATCGCGCAGATAAATAAAGAGGCAGTCTACTTAGACTGCCTCTTACTATTCACTTTGTGATTAATAACCACTCAAATCGCGACGATTAGATAATTACAAACGCCCTGAGTAATTAATTTTATATTGCCCTTTTGAGTCAGGATCGCCTAACCATTTTAATTGTTGAGACAATTGCTCTGGGAATGTTGCCCCCGGCTTAAACCATCCTGATAAGCTGTAACTACTATTTTTAGCTACGTTTGCTTGCCAATCGCTACTAACATCATCAGATGACTGTGAAGCTTTTGCTAAAATAGCGCCTTCTTGACAACTTAAATCGGCAAAAACAGGGCCTGGATTAATATTCCCCATGGGCGTTGACGCATTACCTTGCGCCCAAGCCAACATTGCATTCAAGGTTTTACAATACGGCGCGGCATACAGATAATCACGTACTGTAAGTTCAATATTACCCGTTAATGTTAGCGGCACAGGTAACTTGGCATACTGCATGGCATTAGCTGCTGGTATTGAGACTAAGAGTTTTTCAGCAAACGGTCCCGAGGTGCTATAACCGACAATACCACTACCTTGTAGTTGCATATCACTGCCACGGCCAAACCGGACATCAAACGCAAGTTTACCTGTAAATAGGCTACCCAATTTCATGTCCCATTGAATTTGACCTAAGCTTTGATTTTGCCACACAACAGCATTAGCAGAGCCTTGCCATAGGGTTCCTTGAATACCACTTAATGATAAACCCTGAACTTTTGGTGCTTGTTGCCATGCCCAATTAGCCGGTAAATGGGCAATAGCGCTGGCAATAAATACCACCCCAAATGTTGCGCCGATAGCGAGTTTAAATTTCACCTTTAGCCTCGTCCTAACTGTAATCGGTTTACTTCTACCATACCGTTTTGATCTGTTTTCGAGATATCAATAAATTGCGTTTCAATCCCAAAGTTATCTTGCAGGTAAGAGAGCCAATTAAGTAATGCATTGAACGGTACAGGCTTTACCCATACTTGAATCGCATCATTACGTGGTTGCATACGGATCAATTCAATCTTAAAACGTTCCGTGGTTTCATTTACCACTTGGTTAAGCCCTTTGTCACTCACATTAACCGTACCACCAGCACGTTTAAACGCTGTAATCTTATTTGCCTTATCTTCAACCCAAGACAATAGTTGACGTTCACTTTGAATACGTTTTTGTGCCAATTCACTACGCTGGTTTAGTGGTTGCCATAATCCCCAATACAAAATAGCCACCAACAACGCACTTCCTGCACCAATAACGAGATATTGCTCGCGCTGACTTAATGCTTTCCACCATGCTTTTATCTCTGCCATTATGCTTTTCTCCTTAGCACGACAGCACCACTGACTAAGCCATCTTCCTTACTTAATTGCCCTTGCTCAACGGTAAAGTCTTTCGTCAACACACTGCGTAATTTCTCAAAATCTTGGAAGTCAGATGCGGTTGCTTGTAAACGTAGCTCACCCCGCTTTTGATCGTATTTAAGATTAACGACTTTGACACTTGGGGCTTTTGCTAATGCTGGTTTTAGTTCTGATAACCACATTAAGATGCCATTATTAGAACCCTGTCCACCTAAACTTTTCAGTGCTGCATTCATTTGGTTTTTCAAATAACTCTGCGACGGAATACGTTTAAATTGGGGTAATACTTGGCGGAAAATCCTTTCGCTTTCAGTACGGTATGCTTTGGCTTGATACTCTAACTGTTGTAACTCCATCATATGCTCACCAACAACAGCAACCAGTACCAAACTTGCTGCAATCGCAACTTTTCGCCATGGCTTTAAATGCTTACGCCAAGCCGCTTGTGGTTTATAAGCCCCTGATAGCAAATTAACTTTACTTTCTGCAGCCCCTTGCGCTAATAATTGCATCACAAGCTCTGGTGTATGTGCTTGCCAATGCCCACTGACACCTTGAGGAGCTGATGTATAGTGGTGTATGACAACTTGGCTTGGATTCGATTCAACATCAACCGCCGCAGATTCAATGGCGGCTTGCTCTGTTTCTTCATCATCCTCATCGTCATTAGCGGCTAAAATAATTGGCGCTTTTTGGGCTCTGACCCATGCATCTAACCAGCTCGTTTCCGCACAAATACCCATAACCTCTGATTGACGGATCAACCATTGACCTTCAATTTCAGCGGCACTATAACCATCATCAAACAACGGTAAACACAAACAATCTGGAATAACTTTCTTTAGCTCTAAGCCTCGAGCTTTAAAGGCTGATAACCATTGCAGCATTTTTTGATGCTCAATAAGGGCTACCGTTGCTACATCATCTTCTCGACGAAGCAACTGAACATGTAAACTTTCAACATCCTGCGCCAATTCTTCTTCTAAGAGATAAGGTAAAACGGCGGTTAATTGGCGGCTACTGCCTGCAGGAATAGCAACTTGTGTTAATAACATCTCACTGGTAGGTACCAAACCATATACAGGTCGACTACCTGCATATTCCACTAGCTGATCTAATTGCGTGATATCAGCTAACTGACCTGATGCAATCACTTCGTTCTGCTGTGGCGACCAGACAAGCCATTGCACCGACACCTCAGGCCGACTACTCAGTCTTATCGTCAGAAATTCGCTCACGGATTCCTCCATACTGGCGACGTACTACCGTCACCTTGTTATTATCATCTCGTTTAAATAGCGTTACCGCTCGTAATCTGGCGTTATCTATTTGTATTTCAGCATCTAATGAAAAATAGTTACTGCTGACCGTTAAGTACTTTTTCTGTTGTTCTTGTTTATCTGCTTGATCGCCTTGTGGTAGCTCTTTCATAAAATCATCAACGCTATCCCACCCTTTGCGACGGGCATCGCGATCTTTAATAATTTTTTTTGCAGCATCCAATGAAAGCTCTGGCGAAAATAAGGCTGACAATAATACGGCTTGCTTTTCAGTGATCGTATTTACATTGAGTTTAAAATCATCGGTTGGCAATGCGCACACCAATCCTTTTACTTCATCATAAATATCAGCCGTCACCCCGTTAATCGCACGTAATTCACTGCGATCTGCCAACCAACCATTGGGCGGTAAGTAAGGCGGTTGAAATGCTTCATACGTGCTGTCTTCGCCACCATAGCTTGATTGCACTGTGGTATTCTTATCAATAAATTCCCAGCTAGAATCTGCGATTTGTTCTGCTGAATAATCATCAATACCACTGTCGATCATGATGTTTTGAAAGTAAGTCACTAAAAATGGCTGCTTACTGCCATCAGCTACGGGTTTTACAGCCCCCAACGCATTAATGTTAAAACAAGCTTGTTTATCAAACATGCTACCGGTGACTACTGCACCATCAATCGGATAGGTTTGATCTTCTATCGCCCATGGCTGAGATAAATCAATAATCTTGCTGTCTTTAAAGGTTAAAGCGAGACCTTTTTCGGCTAATGCTTCAACCCCTAAACTGTACCAATACGCCTGCTGATGCTGAATTTGATTCTCAACACGATGAAAATTATGTTGTAAACGTCCCGTCATTTGTACGGCGATCAAGCTCATTAACGCCACCAGCAAGAGCACCACAATTAACGCAACACCGCGCTGTTTTTTAATCATTATGGTTGCTCCGACTCAGCAGATAATGCAGATTCAGGCACGAGATAAATACGTTCAATGTCACCAAAATCTTTCAGCGTCATCGTCACTTTAATACCTTCTGGTAACTTATCTGCGGTATCCCATTTATCTTGCCATTTTTTATCGGTGAAGAAGGAAAACTGTAATTTAGTCACACCGTCTAATAACACCTTAACCAGTGGCTTTTCACCAATAACATTATCTGGATAGCGAAACCAAACACGCTCTAATTGATCGTCAACCACACGATAGCCAACGCGAGTAACATCACCGCGTGGAAACATAGCTTGGGGATTTTGCCAGCCTGTTCGCACGAACATGATCCCATCGCTACTCGAATCCAAAAGGTACTCACCAGCTTGTAACACTTTATCGTTAGGCTCTTCGCCATTAAGCCTACTTTTACGGGCAACAATTTGACGAAAATCGTTATCCATCATAATCGTGGCACGCTGTATTTCTTTTAATCTTTGGTTATGATCCTTTGATTGCGCATCACTACGCATCACGTTATTCATGACTTGATAAGCAGATAAGCTCAGCATGGCAAAGACAGCTATTGCAACAAGTACTTCCAGTAACGTAAAACCGCGCTGGCGGGAATGATTAATTGACGACATAAGTCTTTACCGTTATTACCGAATGCTCACGCTGTGGATCGCTTGCTACCGAAATCTCAATTTGGCGTAATAAGCTCTGCTGCGTTTTGACACTTTTTACTGTCCAATACCATTCACGATCGGCTAATGTAGACTTACCTGTCTTACTTGATGTTGGATACTGACCGCTTAAATGTAATTGTACGAGTTCATTATCAGCCACCATCGCAGCAAAGGTTTTTTCTTCTAAATAGCCCAGCGTATTTAAGTGTTGGCTAACCGCTTTCATAATACTCAGCGCAGCAACAGCAAAAATGGCTAAGGCAACTAACACTTCTAATAAGGTAAAGCCTTGTTTACTTCTCACGTTTTGTTGCCTGTTCTAAGGTTTCACCTGGCTTAAGCAAGACTAAATTACCCACCTCATCGGCGCTAACTCGCCAAAATTGATTTTCACCGTCGACCTCAAAACTTAAAGTAAACGGTGTGTATTCACCACTCGCCATAACCACTATTTGAGGTTTGATCTTTTTCTTTTCTTCGTCTGACTTTGTAAATAAGTCTTCATCTTTAAACAGTGAATCTGATTTAAAAAGTCGGTCTTTATCTTTCCATGCACCGCCAATCTCAACCTGAGTTGTAATCGCGTTATCTAACTTCACATCGGTATAAAATTTGGCACCTTCTAGTGGTTGCCAACCATCTTGGGTTAATTGCACAAAATTATATTGGTGTGGCTCAACACGAATGCCGTAGTCCACACCATTGAGCATTGCATCCTCACCCAATAGTTGGGCAAGGTGATGAAAACGTACTGCTTGCTCTTTTACCTCATCACGCTTGTTATCCGGTAAAGTTGATATCACCGCAACTGCGCTGGTTGCGAGTAACACCAGCACCAACATCATTTCAATGAGAGTAAAACCTGCACTACGTTTCATCATGAATTCTTATTACTTCTTGTTGTAATCCAACATGTTCCAGTTGCCGATGTCGGTATTCACACCGTCACCACCTTCTTGGCCATCGGCGCCTAAACTAAAGATATCAACCGCGCCATGTTCACCCGGTACCACATATTGGTACTCATAACCCCAAGGATCTTTAGGTAGACGCTTAATGTAACCACCATCACGGTAATTACGTGGTTCAGGTGAAGAAGATGGTTTAGTAACCAATGCATCCAAACCTTGATCAGTTGTTGGGTATACGCTGTTATCTAATTTGTACATTTCTAAAGATTGTTCAAGCGCACTAATATCTGTCACAACTTTTTGTTGGTCAGCTTTTTCTTTGTTACCTAATAGATTGGGAACGACTAAACTCGCTAACACGCCCAAAATCACAATTACCACCATTACTTCTAATAGGGTAAAACCACGTTGTTTTTGTTGCATTAAAACCTCCGAAGAAAAACTACATCCCAACCATGTTGTTCAGTTCAATAATTGGCATTAAGGTTGCGATAACAATAAACATTACCACCCCAGCCATAGCGACAATTAATAATGGCTCAAAGACCCCTAGTGCCATATTAACAAGTGATTCAAAATCACGATCTTGGTTATCTGCTGCACGGGTTAACATTTGCTCTAACTCACCGCTTCGTTCACCACTCGCGATCATGTGTAGCATCATCGGTGGGAACAATTTTGTTTGCTCAAGGGATACTCGTAGGCTTCCCCCTTCACGTACATTATCTGCGGCAGATAAAATTTTCTTATTCACATACGTATTGGTCATGACATCAGAAGCGACCTTCATCCCATCCAGTAATGGAATCGCACTGGATGTACAAATCGATAATGTTCGCGCAAAACGTGAGGTATTTAACCCTCGTGCGACTTTACCAATCACTGGTACATGTAAGATGCCGCGATCCCACTTCATCCGATACTTTGGCTGCTTAAGGGCCGTTTTGATTAGAGCAATGATAGATATAATCACCACCACGACCACTAACCCCCAATGCTGAACAAAATTACTTGCTGCCAATAACACTTCGGTAATGGTTGGTAATTGTTGTCCCATTTGTACAAATTGATCGACAATTTTAGGTACCACCGTTGCCAGCAAAAATGCCACCACAGACACAGCGACAAGCGTTAACATGATGGGATAGATCATCGCTTGCTGTAATTTACTGCGCATTTGTTGACGGTTTTCGGTGTAATCAGCCAGACGATTTAAAATCGTATCTAAATGGCCTGACTTTTCACCTGCCGCCACCATAGCGCGAAAGAGCTGATCAAAAATATGAGGATATTCCGCCATACTATCAGCCAAGGTATACCCTTCGACAACTCGTGAACGCACTGCTAATAAAATGTTTTTCAACCGTGGCTTTTCGTTTTGCTCAGCGACCGCCTTGATACACTCTTCTAATGGCATTGAAGCTTGTACCAGTGTTGCTAACTGACGCGTGATCAGCGCCAACTCATTAGTACTGATCCCACGTTTAAAGCTGAACTGTTTACGCGTCGTGGTTTTACTGCGACTTTGACCAGACGTTTGGCTAACCTCTATCGGCACCATGCCTTTTTCGCGTAGCTGTTGGCGTACTTGACGAGCGGTATCCCCTTCAAGTACTCCTTTTTTCTGTCGGCCTTTGGCATCTAAGGCTTTGTATTCAAATGCCGCCATTAGCTCTCCTTCGTCACACGCATCACTTCTTCAAGTGTGGTGATCCCTTGACGTACTTTTGCTAAACCATCATCGCGAATACTTGGCGTATATTGACGCACGTATTTCTCAATCGCTTGCTCACCCGCTTCACCATGAATCAACTCCTGAACTTCTTCATCCACCAGCAATAGCTCATGAATACCTGTACGACCACGATAGCCTTTCTGGTTACAATGCTCACAGCCACTCGGGCGATACAACGTTAATGATTCAGATTCGGCTAGGTTAAATAGCTTTTTCTGTTGGCTATCAGCTTCATAAGGCTGACGACAATCTTTACATAGCGTACGTACTAATCGTTGGGCTAACACCCCGAGCAATGACGATGACACTAAGAAGGGTTCTATCCCCATATCACGTAAACGGGTGATCGCACCCACTGCGGTATTGGTGTGAAGGGTTGATAACACCATGTGACCCGTTAGCGATGCTTGAACAGCAATCGCTGCAGTTTCTAAATCACGGATCTCACCAATCATCACCACATCGGGATCTTGACGAAGAATGGCACGTAAACCACGCGCAAATGTCATATCAACTTTGCTGTTAACTTGCGTTTGTCCAATGCCATCGATATCAAACTCAATCGGATCTTCGACGGTTAAAATATTACGCTCGGCGCTGTTAAGCTCTTGTAAACCCGCATACAAGGTAGTGGATTTACCTGAACCTGTCGGACCCGTAACTAAAATGATACCGTGTGGACGCTCGATGATTTTTCTAAACGCTTGGTGATTTTCATCAGTCATACCCAGACTATGTAAATCAAGACGTGTCGCGTTTTTATCTAATAAACGCAGTACTACTCGCTCGCCATGAGAAGAAGGCATGGTTGATACACGTACATCAACCGCACGACCACCAATTCGCAGTGAAATACGACCATCTTGAGGAATACGTTTTTCTGCAATATCAAGCTTTGCCATCACCTTAATACGTGAAACAAGCAGCGGTGCCAATTTACGACTAGGCTGTAAGACCTCACGTAACATGCCATCGATACGAAAACGGATCGACAACACTTTTTCAAAGGTTTCGATATGAATATCAGATGCACCTTCTTTGATCGCTTCAGCCAACATGGCATTGATCAATTTGATAATAGGTGCATCGTCTTCTGATTCGAGCAAGTCTTCTGTTTCAGGTAAGTCTTCAGCAAGAGCAAAAAAGTCATCGCTATCAGAACCCAAATCTTGCATTAACTGGCGCGCTTCTGATGAATCACGTTGGTATGCTTCTGTTAACTTTTGCTCAAACTCACTGTCACTTAATGCGATGGGCGTAAAACAGCAACCTAGCACTCGACGTACTTCAGCAAGTACCGCAGCAGACAATTGTCCACTGAAATAGAGTTGCCATCCTTGCTCACCTGCCTCTACCACTACATGATGGCGCTTGGCAAAAGAGAAAGGTAATCGAAACGTTACCGTTGATTCTGTTTCTAAAAACCCATCAGCCATTAGCGTTGCTCCAACTGAGAAACAAAGGCACGCACTTCAGCCGGTAAATCCATATCTTCACCGTATTTTGGTAATACAGGCATATCAGCATCCATCAAACGCATACCTTTATCTGCTTGGTATAATTGCTGCGCACGAATATAGTTGTACTTGCGCTGAGTTAAACCGTCAGCACTCATTCCGTCACGTAGAATGGTTGGACGAATGAAAACCATTAGATTGGTTTTTTCGGTTTGGTTATTAGTAGAGCGGAATAATGCACCAAGAACGGGAATATCACCTAAAATCGGTACTTTTTGCTCAGACTCAAGGGTCTTCTCTTGCATTAAGCCACCTAGTGCGATCATGTTACCGTCTTTAACCAATACCGATGTGGTTAGCTCTCGCTTATCAAAACGAATATCAACGGCACCATTAGCATCAGCCACTTGTGAGACAACCTGTTCAATCTTCATTTGAACAGAGTCCCCTTCGTTGATCTGTGGGGTGACTTTAAGTTGAATACCGACATCCTTACGCTCAACCGTAGTAAACGGATTATCGTTATTAGAGCCTGTTTGTGAACCAGTCGTCACAGGGACTTCCTGACCAACCGATAAATTCGCTTCTTGGTTATCCAATACAGTGATATTCGGTGTCGATAGTACGTTCACATTTCGGTTAGACTGCACTGCCGTTACCAACGCTGTCCAATCGCCTAATGCAATTGCAGCTGCAGCCCCTTTCACACCGCCTAAGAAGGCAGCCATAGGTGCTAAGTCACCACTTTCTGTCGTTACAATTGGTGGCAACTGTTCACCTGTGTCAGGATTGGTACGGGTTTGTGTTGTCGTTTTATCTCTCGCAGCCTCTTGTGCCGACAATAAGCCGCCAATAGGTGCACCGCTGTTACCAAATTGGATCACACCACCGTCTTGCGAGCCCCATTGCACACCGAAATCGACACCGTCACCTTCTTGTACTTCCACAATCATGGCTTCAATATGGACTTGTGCACGACGAATATCTAATTGAGAGATAATCGACTCAAGTTTATTCATCACATCACTGGGGGCAGAAATAATCAGAGAGTTAGTGGCGTCATGAGCAGAAATCATGACTTCATCTTTGCTCGATTGACTCACTTGTGGCGTGTTACTCTTATTTGCCGCTTGGATATTTTCAGACACGCCTTTTAGCACATCAACCATATCGGCGGCTTTCGCGTATTTAAGGTAGATAACGCGACTATTACCGCTTGCTGCCATCTCTTTATCAAGCTTATGAATCAGAGCTTTTAAACGTTCACGAACTTTAGGATCACCAGAAATTAATACCGAATTTGTTCGCTCATCGGCCACCGCTTTCGGGATCAAAAAACCTGGGGTTGATTTCGCATCAGCACTTTTATTTAACGCCTCAACAATACGTACCATTTCAGGTGCCGAAGCATTATTCAGCGACACAACAGTCACGTCTTTATTACCAGCACGATCGACACGCTCAATAATATCCGCTAAACGGTTAACCACCGCAGCACGACCAGTGATCATAATGATATTGGCAGGATCATAGTGAACAACGTTACCTGCCCCCGCATTATCATTAAGTTGGCGCAGTAATGGAGAAAGCTCTCTTACCGACACGTTTTTAACTGCGATAACACGCGTAACCACAGCATCACCAGGTACATTACTGTCGTTAGCCCCTACCACGGGAATCGCAGAGGTTTTGGCATCTTTATCACGAATAACTTTGAGTACGCCATCTTCCATTTCTACAACAGCAAAACCATAGACTTCCAACACATTCAGGAAGAAACGGTAATATTGCTCATCATTAAGAAGATCATAACTACGCACGTTTACCTGACCACGAACCGCAGGATCAATGATGATAGTCTTATGTAATGAGCGCCCAACAATATTGATGAACTCTTGAATATCTGTCCCTTTGAAATTGGCACTTAGCTCATCAGCCATTGCCGAACTACAAAGCAAGCTACTTGCTAACCACAGGGCACTTTTACCCATTAATTTTTTCACAAAAAACTCCTGCGTTTTCGTCTTTTTTTGTCACGCAATGCACTGCTATTATTGCAGCTCAATGTGAATATCATGAACTTGACCGCCACGTTCAACCGTCAAGGTAAAATCCGTCGCTGAAGAAAGCTCAGCCCATAGTTTTGCCATCACACTTGGATCGGTCAGGCTATTGCCGTTGATCGCGACTGCCAAATCATTCGCTTTGAGACCAACAGAATCAAATAAAATTCGGTCTTTACCTGGATTAACTCGATATCCCTGTACTTCGCCATCTTTCTTCACTTGGGATAAACGAATATAACTAAATAAAGATTGAGGTTGAGCTAAGATTTTCTTTTTAATCTCAGCTAATTTAGAACTGTCGGCATTGGGTTTCGTGGATTTATCTGCGGTTATTTTTTGATTCGCTGGTTGAGATGATGTAGAAAATTTCAACCCTTCAAGCATTACGGTTTCATCACGACCACTATTACTAATAATAACGCGATCGTTAAACACCGCTTTTAAGGTCACACGGGTACCATCAATAACTTCATTAACGCCATAGGTATTCTGCTTACCGTTATTTGTAATCACGGCAAATGCAGATTGGGGATCACTACTCGCGACAACTCCGACTAGTTTCAAATTTAATCGGGTTTGTGGCGCATCTTTTTTTACCGTAGTTTCAACAGGCTTCGGCTGCGCGTTATATTGCCCAAATAGATTCATTGACAATAAGTTACCGACATTAACATCAGAGCCTGACGCCATCACTTTTACCGACTTCGCTTGCCAAGGCGCAACCGCCGCTGGGGGGGCTAATAACATCCACACAATACGACCAGAAATCCACGCTAAAATAACCACTAGTAGACACGTCAGTAGTCGAGTAAGTGTGCGCTGAGAGAGCGGGCGCTTTGTGGTCATCATGGGCAACCATGTAGGTACTTGCATAGTGGAAATCCATTCAATGAATATTGGGAGGAGTATTAACCTTCCCTATAATAAACAAGAGTTATAATAATCAGATTTTATGATCTCTTTTTAAAACCTTGAATGCTATTCATTATTTTAAAAAAAGGGAAAATTACTTAAAAGACTAACGATAATTTGTAATAAATTCCTAATTAATGATTGAAAACCCCGATTAACATCACCATTTATTAGAAATAAGTGATAGCTGACGCTATTAAAACAATGTGATATTTTATCGCCCCTTTGAATAAAGGAACCGTTATGGGTCAAGCGACATCCGAACTAAAACAGGTTCGTCTTGATAAATGGTTATGGGCTGCACGTTTTTATAAGACTCGTTCTGTTGCTCGCGCTATGATTGATGGCGGCAAAGTGCAATATAACGGGCAACGCTCAAAACCGAGTAAAATGGTTGAAATTGGCGCTGAAGTGAAATTGCGCCAAGGTAACGATGAAAAAACCGTTACCATCGAAAAAATCTCTGATACCCGCCGTGGTGCACCGGAAGCACAATTGCTATATCAAGAAACAGCACAAAGTATTGAATTACGGGAACGCCATGCACAAATGCGCAAACTCAATGCTTTTGATAGTCCGAGTCCGATCAAACGACCTGATAAAAAACAACGTCGTGACATCATGAGATTCAAAAACATCAATACATCAGAATAAAAGGTTGCCAGCCTTTATCAATTCATCACTGGTAATAGCAGAGTGCTTTATAACAAGTAAGCCAAATGCTGAGCCACATGAGTTCATTGAAATACTGGGTATAACGCATTTAGATGCACTACCAAATATGATGTAAGGTTGGCGCCACAGCTGGAGAAAAGAGAACATGACACAAGATTTTTTAAACCGTTACCTATTTGATGGCGTTTCAGTACGTGGTGAGTTAGTACAGCTAGGTGATACTTACCAACAAATCATCTCAAGCACTGACTACCCAGCACCGATCAAAACACTGTTAGGTGAATTATTGGTAGCAACAAGCCTATTAACCGCTACATTAAAGTTTGAAGGTTCAATCACAGTACAATTACAAGGTGATGGTCCAGTTAGCCTTGCCGTGATTAACGGTGATCAAAACCAAAAACTACGTGGTGTTGCTCGCTGGGAAGGCGATATCAAAGAAGACAGCTCTATCCATGATCTAATGGGTAAAGGCTACATGGTAATCACTATTCTTCCAACCAAAGGTGAGCGTTACCAAGGTGTCGTTGGTCTTGAAGGTGAAACCATGGCGGAATGTTTAGAGGCTTACTTTAAAAACTCTGAGCAGCTAAAAACACGTATCTGGCTACGTACCGGTGAGTTTGAAGGCCAACCGAAAGCTGCAGGTATGCTATTACAAGTAATGCCTGATGGTCAGGGTAGTGAAGGTGATTTTGAGCACTTAGAAACAATCACTGATACAGTTAAAGACGACGAGCTATTTAGCTTAGACGCGCAAGATCTACTTTACCGTTTATACCACCAAGAAGAAGTCAAAGTGTTCGAACCACAAGCTGTAAGCTTTGAGTGTGGTTGCTCACGAGATCGTAGTGGCTCTGCCGTTATTAGCCTTCACCCAGATGAGATTGAAAAAATCTTAGCGGAAGACGGTAAAGTATCACTGCATTGTGATTACTGTGGCACAGATTATGACTTCGATAGCATTGATATTGCAGCACTTCGTGAAAATGCTGGCAATGCTGACGAGAGCAACGTTCATTAATTCTCGCTTCGTATTAAGCTTGAAATATAATTACAAAGCCGGCATATATGTCGGCTTTTTCATATTAAAAACCAACATTCAAGCAAAAACTTGAAAGTGAACCACTAAAAACTGCTTCTTTTTTCACCAGAAATAATAATTCAACCCTCTAGCTTTCTGCTTTAACCGCCCTGTAAACTAAATAAAAACATCTAATTCACACTCTCATTAACCTTATAAAGATTAAGGTTATTTTATGATGTATATCCCTGATTTAGCCCTTTATGGTTGCTAGCATGGTTAATAGTTAAACAACATCTTACCCAAGGAGCGCCAATGAGCACGATGTGTGTCGATAATAAGGTTGCAACGAACATGGATTTATCCCGATACGGAATACTCAATGTTACAGATGTTATTCGTAACCCTTCTTACGAAATACTATTCGAAGAAGAAACGAAAACTGAGTTAAAAGGGTTTGAGAAAGGCATTGTCACCGAGCTTGGTGCTGTTGCTGTCGATACAGGGATATTTACGGGTCGTTCACCACAAGATAAGTTTATTGTAAAAGACGGTACCACCCAAGATACTCTGTGGTGGTCAGATCAAGGCAAAAACGATAATAAGCCACTGAGCCAGCGAGCATGGCATGATCTTAAATCTCTCGTAACAACGCAACTCTCTAACAAGCGTCTTTTTGTGGTAGATGGTTATTGTGGCGCTAATCCTGATACCCGTTTATGTATTCGGGTGATCACTGAAGTCGCTTGGCAAGCACACTTCGTTAAAAACATGTTTATTCGCCCCACAGAGGCTGAGTTAGCAACATTTGAGCCCGACTTTGTGATCATGAATGGCTCGAAGTGTACTAACCCTAAATGGCAAGAGCACGGCATGAACTCAGAGAACTTCACGGTATTTAACCTCTCTGAAAAAATGCAGCTTATTGGTGGTACATGGTATGGCGGCGAGATGAAAAAAGGGATGTTCGCAATGATGAACTACTTTTTACCCCTCAAAGGCATTGCCTCTATGCATTGCTCTGCCAATAAAGGGGAAAGTGGTGATACCGCCATCTTCTTTGGCTTATCTGGTACAGGTAAAACGACCCTATCGACCGATCCTAAACGGGCATTAATTGGTGATGATGAGCATGGTTGGGATGATAACGGCGTGTTTAACTTTGAAGGAGGATGTTATGCAAAAACCATCAACCTTTCAAAAGAAGCCGAGCCTGATATTTACCATGCTATCCGTCGTGATGCGTTACTGGAAAACGTAACCGTACGTAATGATGGTTCTATCGATTTTAATGATAATTCAAAAACAGAAAACACCCGTGTGTCTTACCCTATTTATCATATCGATAATATTGTAAAACCTATTTCAAAAGGTGGTCATGCCAATAAAGTGATCTTCTTATCGGCTGATGCATTTGGTGTATTGCCTCCAGTATCAAAGCTAACACCCGAGCAAACCAAATATCATTTCTTGTCAGGCTTTACTGCAAAACTGGCGGGCACTGAGCGTGGTATTACCGAGCCAACACCCACCTTCTCTGCCTGTTTTGGTAATGCATTTTTAACCCTCCACCCAACACAATATGCAGAAGTATTAGTGAAACGCATGGAGGCAGCAGGGGCTGAAGCTTACTTAGTCAATACAGGCTGGAATGGCACAGGTAAACGTATTTCGATCCAAGATACTCGTGGCATTATCGATGCGATTTTAGATGGTTCAATTGATAGCGCACCGACTAAGCAAATTCCTATTTTCAATTTAACCGTACCGACGGCATTACCCGGTGTCGACTCTGAAATTCTAGATCCTCGTGATACCTATACCGACCCACTACAATGGGAAAGTAAAGCCAAAGATCTTGCAAGTCGATTTATCGCAAACTTCGATAAATATACTGATACCGCAGAAGGCGAGTCTTTAGTCAAAGCTGGTCCACAGCTCGATTAAACCTCCAACAACCAAGCCCCTATTTGTAGGGGCTTTTTTATCTCTCACATCACGAATCTATTATAAATTCAAAACTATAACGTGCCTCAAATCCGACTCACATATCTTGCCAATTACTGATATTTGCGCCAATCTCATCATATAAGTAATAAAAATGTGTTAATGCCTTTCAGGGAATGAATTATGCGTTGGGTTATCAAACTTGTTGCTTCTGTATTACTGCTTGGCGGACTGAGTATCGCAGCACTGATCGTATTACTGCAAACCCGCTACGCAACCCCCTTACTCAATCACACCCTCGCCATTTTCTCTCACTATCAATTAGCTGAAACACAATTACACTATGATATAAAACAACCGCTACAAATAACGCTTCAACCACTAACCGTAAAAAAAGCGAATAAAACGTTATTGTCAGTTCACAGTATCACTCTCGAACTTTCATCACGTTCATTACAAACACAGCATCTAATTTTTTCTAACGTCATAATTGATGGGATCGATTTACATCATCAGCAATGGGATAAGTTTGAACATCTCTCTGTCTTTTCTATTGATCGTTTAGCGATAAATGATCTCTCAATAGTCACTCCAGCAATAACAATCAACCATGCACAACTTCAAATTGATAATTGGCAATATCGTGATCATCAACAACCTTGGTGGCAGCAATTTAGTGGACAGTTTCAATTAAGCGCTCCTCAAATAACATGGCACAATCAGACACTAGAAAATCTGTTATTAAACGGGACAAAACAGCAGCAGCACTGGCAACTAGCAGGTTTTTCAGGAAGATGGCAACGAGCGAACTTTAATGGCACCGCAGACTATAACCGTGACACCCAGTTATTAACGTTGGATCAACTCACGCTAACTAACCTTCGCATTCAACAATCACAACCATTGGCTGCATGGTCGCAATGGTTAGCAGATGCCATACCCGTTCGTCATATCATGATTAAACGTGCTGACATTCTAGACACCAGTATTGAACAACCTATTTGGGCTGCTGATGATATTAGTTTGTCATTAGAGAATTGGTCATGGCCTAACAGTTACTGGCAACAAGATAAGGCTCACTTATCTGTCAGTGCCAGTAATGCAAAATGGCACGATATCGTATTTGAACAACCGATCATTGAGCTGAATTTCATGCCGGAAAAGATCAACAGTCAGGGTATTTCGGCTCAGTTACTCAATGGCTATATGCGTATGGATGGAGAGATTTCACCTGACAAGGTCAAACTAAAAAAATTGTTGATATCAGGAATAAAAGGCTTTCTTCCTCCACAGTGGCTACATACGACAAAAACATTAACCTCAGGATTATCAGAGCTAACTATCGATAATCTTGATATCAATAACATACAATTGACGGCAACAGACACTCAGCTACCGTTTCAACTCGCAGGGATCAATATTGACGGTAACGATGTGGTATTAAAGCATCAACATCAATGGGGATTATGGCAAGGAAAGCTCGATACCAGCCTTGGCTTTGCCAGCATCAACCAAGTCGTTTTTACCGATCCTATTGCAGAAATGAGCAGCTCTAATGGCGACTGGACAATCAATAAATTTGTCTTACCTTTTACTAACGGCATGCTAACGGCAGATGCCAATATTCAATTAGCGCAACAAGGTCAGCCTTGGTCTATTTCTATCTCGAATGATAGTGTTCCCGCCGCTCTCATTTATCGTTGGTTCAAATTACCACTACCATTAAACGGTAAAATTGACGGTATATTACAAGCGCAAGGGCTCGCAAGTAACCGACAAAGTTTCAATTACAGCTTATCAGGGCAAGCAGATCTCACCTTTCGGGATATTCATTTAGATAAAGTGGTACCAACCCAATTACTTTCCCGTTGGAAAAAGAAAGAAAAATTACTCGGTACAGAATTAGATAACGATAATGAAAATAGCGATAGCAACACAGCATTAACTCTATTACCACTTAAGATTACTGCGGAAAGAGGAAAGATCACCATTCCAACTTGGCGTGCAAGCAACGATAATTTTAGCCTATCACTCACCAGCGATTGGGATCTAGCGATCCCAAAACAGCAACGACTTGAGTGGGTATTAAAGGAAGACTGCCAACAGGTTGATCGTCGTTGGCATGCAGATCAAACAGAAGTGAATTCGTTTTCAACGTGCAATGGTAAAATCAAATAAGTACCGGTAAAACTAGAAGCAATTTTGCCACCGCTATACACATTCACATCGACACTAATGCGACCTTTACGACCTTTCGCTAAGCGATCAATATCACCGCGTAAGTTTTCTATGGTACTCACCGCTTTAGGTCGCTCT
Source organism: Photobacterium sp. Ph5 (assembly GCF_022129445.1). GTDB lineage: Bacteria > Pseudomonadota > Gammaproteobacteria > Enterobacterales > Vibrionaceae > Photobacterium. Next base: position 46,484 of record NZ_JADQAQ010000020.1, on the reverse strand, counting down.
GTCACAGGAGCTGAATAACGAATATGGCTATCAACCAAAATGATATTGCCTTCTAGCCCACGCTCTTTCAACAATAACCAAATAAAGCCCCAGCCCGCTAAGGTTGCCATAGTAAAAATACTCCCCGCAAACATAAACTCATTGGGGTTTAAGTTAGCATTAAACAGCGCACTCACTTCAAAGCGATAACCTGTGTATTGGTTGATTTTTATCCCCATTTTATCGCTGATCGGGATCTGCTGTTGCCACAGTGTTTGTAATTCCTGACACCATTCAGGATGACGTACGACTTCATTTAATGGCTCAAGATGTTTAAGCATTTGTTGGTGACGAACAGGGCCTCGCTCATCACTCAATTCACCTTCACTGGCAAAGCCATTTTTTAAATAAAATGGGATAGCATCTTCACGAGCATTACACACCATGCGCTTAGCACCGTCTTGCCTTGCTAGTGATTCTAGAGCCATTAAAATTAAGCCACCTAAACCATGGTGACGAACATCAGGATCAACCGCCATATAACGTACTTGTCCTTCATTATCAGGCGTTAGATATAAACGCCCAATCGCCACCACCTGATCACGATTATTGATGATCATACGATGTTCACTCAGTTCATCATACGCATCTCGTTCAGAGCCTTGTGGCATTTGCCAAGGTTCGCGCAACATCCGCCAACGAAAATGGTAATAGCTCGCCAACTGCTCGTCGGTTTGAGGCGTCACTAGTCGAAACATGAATTCCCTCTCTTTCCATTCTCGGTTTATGGTGTATCCCTAATGGTAAAGTACTTTTCTAGACTTGTAGCCAGAACGTGACTGGACCATCATTATTTAGTGCCACTTGCATATCGGCAGCAAAGATGCCGGTTTCAGTTTGAATATCGTTCACCTTACATTGTTCGACAAAATATTCATAAAGACGTTCAGCATCAACAGGTGCAGCCCCACTCGAGAAACCTGGACGCATACCTTTTTTGGTATCTGCCGCTAATGTAAATTGTGATACAACCAATACACTGCCGCCCGCCTGCTGTACGTTTAAATTCATTTTTCCGTCGTCATCACTAAAGACACGGTAACCTAGCACTTTATCACGCAGTTTTTGCGCTTTTACTTCATCATCACCTTTTTCAACGCCTAACAGTACTAACAATCCTTTGCCTATTGCGCCGGTGATTTGTCCATCAACCGTCACGCTAGCCTCTGTAACTCGTTGGATCAGTGCAATCATTTTTCTTCCTCTTTAAGGTTATGCGACGTGTCATCGGATTTTTGCTCAGTCAATGATAACTGATTCGATGGTTCCCAAAAACCACGCTCACCTAAGCTGGCAGTGATCTCTGCACCCAGTAAAACAATGCACCAACATAAATAAATCCAAACAAATAAGATAGGGATAGCCGCTAAAGCACCGTAAATCATCTGATAAGAATGAAAATGCGCGAGGTAAATCGCAAAACCTTTCTTACTTAGCTCGAATAAAATACTGGCACTTAAACCACCAATCAATGCATGACGGAATGTCACTTTACAATTCGGCACTAATAAGTAGAGCAATAAAAATGCCAAACTCGACATAAGAGAAGGAAACCAGCGTAAAGACTGCTGTAAAAGGCCGTGTAATGCTTGGTGTTCAAGTAATGCTAGTGAACCAAGGTAAGAGCTTATAGCGATACTAGAACCTAATAGAATCGGCCCTAAGGTTAGAATCATCCAATAGATCGAAAAAGAAATAACCCAACGACGTTTCTTTTTAATTCGCCAGATATAATTTAACGAGGTATCTATTGATGAAATCAACATCATGGCAACCACAAACAGCGCCGCAATACCGACAGCCGTCATTTTGCCAGCATTAGAAACAAACTCATTTAAATAAGTTTTAACGACCGCGCCAGCTGCAGGTACGAAATTCTCAATCACAAAGTTTTGTAATTGTTCGCCAAGTCCTGCAAATACCGGTACAGCTGACAACGCCGAAATAACAACAGTAATGAGCGGCACCAATGATAATAAAGTGACATAAGCCATTGAGCCTGCGGTAACCGTTAAACGATCATGATTCACTCGCTGGATTAAATAAGAAAAATAATCCATCATCAGATGGATTTTGGGACCTAATTGCAACTTCGCCATTGGTTTGTTGTCAGCCTTATAACTTTGTTCTATTAATCTTATACCTGTTGTGAAAAGGCATTCTTTTTTGTCTTCTCTCAACTCTTTATTTGCGTCTTATCAATCAATTCTCTCTTGTTAAAACAAACGTTAAGATTGATTTATTTCAGCGCAGCATGTCTTACTAGGAGCATAACATGCCTTATTTTCTTGCTATTTTACTTAGCGTTAGCTTACTTTCAGGCTGTCAATCAGCCTATTACTCAGCGATGGAGCAAGTCGGCGTCCATAAACGTGACATCATGGTTGATCGGGTAGAAGACGCCAACGCGGCACAAAAAAATGCACAGCAACAATTTACCAGCGCACTTGAAGGGCTAAAAGCATTAAATAACTTCAATGGCGGTGAGTTAGAAGCCGCATACAATGACGTTAATGATCAATACAAAGACAGTGAAGCAGCAGTAAATAAAGTAAAAGATCGTATCGCGGCGATTGAAGATGTAGCAGATGCGTTATTTGATGAATGGAATGACGAGCTTGCGCTTTATAAGAGTGCAACACTGAAACGTGATAGTGCAAACAAGCTACGCGCAACCAAAGTACAGTATCAAAAAATGCTATCTGCGATGAAACGCGCAGAGCAAAAAATGGAGCCTGTGTTAGATACTTTGCGTGATAACACGTTATATCTAAAGCATAATCTGAATGCTGCCGCCATTGGCTCACTACAAGGTGAGTTCAATTCACTGCAGCGAGAAATCCAACAAGCGATCCGCGATATGAACAGCGCCATTGCGGAATCTAACCGCTTTATTGGTCATCTAAAGAAATAAGCGATTCACAAAGTGAGTCAGCGCCAGTTGGCTCACTATTTCTTTTCACACTCCCCCAAGCACTACTCCACTTATCTTCAACAATCGAAGTTTTTCCATCCCCAAATACAACAATCCCCCGATTGTTACCAACCGAGGGATTGTTTAATAACTAATGAAATTAATCAGTAATTATTTTGTACGACCTGCACGCTTACGATCGTTTTCAGTAAGAAGTTTCTTACGAATACGGATGCTTTCAGGTGTAACTTCTACTAGCTCATCGTTATCGATGAATTCTAGTGCTTGCTCAAGTGTGTACTTGATAGCAGGAGAAAGAGTTTGCGCTTCGTCAGTACCAGAAGCACGAACGTTTGTAAGCTGCTTACCTTTCAGACAGTTAACTGTTAGGTCGTTAGAACGGTTATGAATACCGATGATCTGACCTTCATAAACTTCGTCTGCGTGCTCAGTAAATAGACGACCACGCTCTTGTAGGTTAAACAGTGCGTAAGTCAGTGCTTTACCTGTTGCGTTAGAAATCAATACACCGTTGTTACGTTGACCGATAGTACCGCCCTTGTGAGGACCGTAGTGATCAAACGTATGGTAAAGAAGACCTGAACCTGAAGTCAGTGTCATGAACTCAGTTTGGAAACCGATAAGACCACGAGAAGGCATCATGAAGTCCATGCGAACACGGCCCTTACCATCTGGTGCCATATCAGTTAGCTCACCTTTACGAAGACCGATGTTCTCCATGATACCGCCCTGGTGCTCTTCCACCACGTCGATAGTCACAGTTTCAAACGGTTCCATTAGCTGGCCGTCTTCTTCTTTAATGATAACTTCTGGACGTGATACTGCTAGCTCGTAACCTTCACGACGCATGTTTTCGATCAGGATAGATAGGTGAAGTTCACCACGACCTGATACACGGAATTTATCTGGGTCAGCTGTTTCTTCAACACGTAGTGCAACGTTGTGTACTAGTTCTTTTTGAAGACGCTCTAGGATGTTACGTGAAGTAACGAACTTACCTTCTTTACCAGCAAACGGAGAGTTGTTTACTTGGAAAGTCATAGTAACTGTTGGTTCATCAACAGAAAGCGGCGTTAGTGCTTCAACACAGTTTTGATCACAAATAGTGTCAGAAATCTTCAGCTCACCAAGACCTGTGATAGCAATGATGTCGCCCGCTTTCGCTTCTTCAACTTCATGACGCTCAAGACCTAGGTAACCTAGAACTGTACCTACTTTACCGTTACGCTTAGAACCATCAGCACCTACGATAGTTACTTGTTGGTTAGCTTTCACTGTACCACGAGTAATACGCGCAACACCGATAACACCAACGTAAGAGCTGTAATCTAGCTGAGAGATTTGCATCTGTAGTGGACCATCAACATCAACAGATGGCGCTGCAACGTTATCAACGATAGATTGGAACAATGGTTCCATGTTCTCGCCAGTTTCGCCTTCTTCAAGTGTCGCCCAGCCGTTCAATGCTGATGCGTAAACTACTTGGAAGTCTAGCTGTTCGTCAGTTGCACCAAGGTTGTCGAATAGGTCAAATACTTGATCCATAACCCACTCAGGACGTGCACCTGGACGGTCAATCTTGTTGATTACAACGATTGGTTTAAGGCCGTATGCAAACGCTTTTTGCGTTACGAAACGAGTTTGAGGCATAGGGCCGTCAACTGCGTCAACGATAAGCAATACAGAGTCAACCATAGACATGATACGCTCTACTTCACCACCGAAATCGGCGTGTCCTGGGGTATCTACGATGTTGATGCGATAGTCATTCCAGTTGATTGCTGTGTTCTTAGCAAGAATGGTAATGCCACGCTCTTTCTCGATATCGTTAGAATCCATCACACGTTCTTCGGCTTCGCCGCGACCCTCTAACGTGCCAGACTGCTGTAGAAGTTTATCAACCAGGGTAGTTTTACCGTGGTCAACGTGAGCAATAATTGCGATATTTCTTAATTTATCGATCGATTGATTAGACATTAGTTTCACATTCACTCAGAACATGCAGCATCTTCACTAGAGGCTACTTGATTAAAAAAACGGCTCATAATTTAACAGATTTTACGCCAAAACCCACGAAATATGTGATTTATATCACCAGCTTTTTTCTGACCATGCTCTAGAGCCGCATTTTTACTCGCTTTTTTGGCTAATTTTATTTTTTTTAACCCTTCTATTCAGGCCATAAATACCCACTTAACCTTGCTTTCTCAGTCCTACGGATAAAAAACATCATTAAAGATACTCAGCTCTCATTTAACAATAAAAAAACACTTTTTTACGGATATTATGAATTGACAATAATTTTTAACATCGCGATAGTAAGCATGTTCTATTATTGTTAATGACACGACCTTGCACCAAATAAGTGCAAAGACGCATCAAGATAGTGCAAAAATGGATTAATTAAGCTTTAGCAATGCGTAGAAACCGCATTCTTAAAGCTTTTAAAAATTGGCATGGTTTTCGCTAAAGAGTATTCAGCTCTGCTTATTCTCATAAATGAGCAACAATAAATTTGCGGCCATGCCCTTATATAACACCGGAGGTTACTCAAGATGTCAGTAGAAAACGTACTAGCGCTGATCCAGGAAAATGAAGTTAAGTTTATTGACCTACGTTTTACCGATACTAAAGGTAAAGAACAGCATATCTCGATCCCATCTCATCAAATTGATGCTGATTTCTTCGAAGAAGGTAAAATGTTTGATGGCTCTTCAGTTGCAGGTTGGAAGGGTATCAACGAATCAGACATGGTAATGATGCCTGACGCGTCAAGCGCGGTACTAGACCCATTCACTGAAGACGCTACGCTAAATATCCGTTGTGATATTTTAGAGCCAGCAACAATGCAAGGTTACGACCGTGACCCTCGCTCTATCGCTAAGCGTGCAGAAGAGTTCATGCGTTCAACAGGTATCGCAGACACTGTTCTTATCGGTCCTGAGCCAGAATTCTTCCTATTTGACGATGTTAAGTTTAACACTGACATGTCAGGCTCTTTCTTCAAAATTGACGATGTAGAAGCTGCATGGAATACAGGTTCTGATTTCGAAGGCGGTAATAAAGGTCACCGTCCAGGTGTTAAAGGCGGTTACTTCCCAGTAGCACCTGTTGATTCATCACAAGACATCCGTTCGGCTATGTGTTTAATCATGGAAGAAATGGGTCTAGTTGTTGAAGCTCACCACCACGAAGTAGCAACAGCTGGTCAGAACGAAATCGCAACACGTTTCAACACGCTAACAACAAAAGCGGATGAAATTCAAATCTACAAATATGTAGTTCATAACGTTGCACACGCATTTGGTAAAACTGCAACCTTTATGCCTAAGCCACTAGTCGGTGATAACGGTTCTGGTATGCACGTTCACCAATCACTAGCGAAAGACGGTGTAAACCTATTCTCTGGTGATAAGTACGGCGGCCTTTCTGAAATGGCTCTTTACTACATCGGTGGTATCATCAAGCACGCACGTGCAATCAACGCCTTTGCTAACCCTGCAACGAACTCATACAAGCGTCTAGTTCCAGGCTTTGAAGCTCCAGTAATGCTAGCTTACTCTGCACGTAACCGTTCAGCGTCTATCCGTATTCCTGTAGTACCAAGCCCGAAAGCACGTCGTATCGAAGTACGTTTCGGTGATCCAGCGGCTAACCCATACCTTGCATTTGCTGCAATGCTAATGGCTGGCCTTGACGGTATCCAGAACAAGATCCACCCAGGCGAAGCTATGGATAAAGACTTGTACGACCTACCAGCAGAAGAAGCAGCTGAAATCCCAACAGTTGCAGAATCGCTACAAGGCGCACTACAAGCACTAAGCGACGACCGTGAGTTCTTAACTTCTGGCGGCGTATTCTCTGATGACTTCATCGATTCTTACATCGCATTGAAATCTCAAGATGTTGAGAAAGTAAACATGACAACTCACCCATTAGAGTTTGAACTTTACTACTCAGTTTAAGTAATTTGTTAATTACTAAACATTGAATATTTAGGCCTGCTTCACAAGCAGGCCTTTTTGATCTTGTTGTTAGTCACAAAGCAACGACAATGAAGCCTCTTCTATCCCCCGTCCTGTGCTATCAAACTTGGAGTTAATGGATGAAACTCTCTCGTTTTATGAATGTAATACCCTCAACCATTGTGGCTATCATGTGGATCACATCAATATCGACGCATGCTTCCACTATCTACTCATGGACTGATGAAAATGGCGTGGTTCATTTCACAGATCAACCACAAGTACCTGATGCGAAAACATATGATTTAAGCGTGACTGAAGTCAGCGGTAATATTGAACAAACCGCTGAAACCATTGAAGCTCAGACCACAGAGATCACAGTCACTGAGCAAAAAGCACAACCTATTAAAACCGTCAGCTTAGTCTCTCCGATGCATGAACAAACCATCAGAAACAATGAAGGTATTATTAAGGTTCATGCCGTCACCAACACGAAGCTAAATAGTCAAACCCAGGCGCAATTGGTCTTAGATGGTGTGGTAAAAGGTGAACCTCAAACAGATTTAACATGGCAACTAAACAATATTGATCGCGGCAGCCACCAGCTACAAATTCAATTAATTAAAGGCGGCAAGGTTATTGCATCATCTGAAAGTATTACTGTTTACCTGCATCGGGCATCGACAGTCGCGAAGAAAACAACACCCGTTCCCCGCTAGCCCGTCCTACACTTTTAATAATAAGTGGTGCCCGATCAGCATTAAACAGGTTACACTCAAACGCACCAACTTGGTGCATTTGACCTAAATAAGCCGATTGATGGTTTAGGTAATCAACAAGGATGCTGATTGTGACTACCGCTTTTACCCCTATAATTATTGATAATCTTGTGACTGCAATCGTTTTATTGGATGAGCACTTAACAATTCGTTATGTCAATCCCGCCGCAGAACAATTGTTATCGTCCAGTAAGCGCCGTCTACTGGGTATTACGTTACCTGAGTTATTGCAACACTCTTCTCTTGATCTCGATTTAATCGCAGCCACACTCCAAAGTGGTCAAGGACTAGCAGATAGCGATGTTGCTTTTGTGATTGATGGGCAGCGCCACCTCCTCAGCTTGAATGCCAGTCCTATCTCATGGCAAAAAAATCTTTTCATTATGCTTGAGCTGAAACCTATCGATCAACAACGTCGTATCAGCCAAGAGCTCTCCCAATTAGCTCAGCAGCAAGCGGCAAAAGAATTGGTACGAGGGTTAGCGCATGAGATAAAAAACCCTCTCGGCGGCTTACGGGGCGCAGCACAGCTACTTGAAAAAGCGTTACCCGATCCTAGCTATGTCGAATATACCCAAATGATCATCGAACAAGCCGATAGGTTACGTAATTTGGTTGATCGGCTATTAGGGCCACAGCGCCCTGGCATAAAAAAGACCGATAATATTCATCTCGTATTAGAAAAAGTACGTCAGCTGGTGAGCATTGAAAATGATAGCAAGATTGTGATTGAGCGCGACTATGATCCAAGCTTGCCCGAAATTGAAATGGATGCCGAACAACTCGAGCAAGCCTTACTTAATATTGTCAGCAACGCAGCCCACGTCCTCAAAGCACAAGGTGGTGGAGTCATTAAACTCAAAACCCGTACCACCCACCAAGCATTGATCCAAGGAAAATATGCCCGCATCGCCGCGAAAATTGAAATTATTGATAATGGCCCCGGGATCCCTACGGCAATTCAAGATACTTTGTTCTATCCAATGGTAACGGGTAATGCTGACGGTACGGGGCTAGGGTTATCAATTTCACAAAACTTAATAGACCAACATCAAGGCAAAATTGAGGTCATTAGCTGGCCTGGATACACCAACTTCACGATCTATTTACCAATACAATAATAACTATAGGAGGGTCACGTATGAGCAAAGGGTTAATTTGGGTTGTCGATGACGACAGTTCTATTCGCTGGGTAATGGAAAAAACACTGATCACTGCAGGCATGAAGTGTGAAACCTTTGCTAATGCCGATAGTGTATTAGAAGCCCTTGAGCGTAACGTGCCTGATGTTTTAGTTTCTGACATTAAAATGCCAGGTACAGATGGTTTAGCTTTGTTGAAGCTGCTGCAACAAGATTATCCGTTATTACCTGTGATTATTATGACGGCACATTCTGATTTAGATGCGGCGGTCAATGCTTATCAACGTGGCGCATTTGAATATCTCCCTAAACCATTTGATATTGATGAGGCCGTGAGTTTGGTTGAACGCGCCGTTAGCCATAGCCAAGAGCAAAAGCGCCAACAACAACCAGAAGCAGAGGTAAAGTCGGTGCCTGAAATCATCGGGGAAGCCCCTGCCATGCAGGAAGTTTTCCGTGCTATTGGCCGCCTTTCTCGCTCCTCTATTTCGGTGCTCATTAACGGAGAATCAGGTACGGGTAAAGAGCTTGTTGCGCACGCACTCCATCGTCATAGTCCACGCAGTAAAAATGCCTTTATTGCCCTGAACATGGCCGCTATCCCCAAAGACTTGATTGAATCGGAACTGTTCGGGCATGAAAAAGGGGCGTTTACTGGCGCCAACAGTGTTCGCCAAGGTCGATTTGAGCAAGCCAACGGCGGAACACTGTTTCTTGATGAAATCGGTGATATGCCATTAGATATTCAAACTCGTTTACTGCGTGTATTGGCAGATGGGCAGTTTTATCGTGTCGGTGGACATTCTCCCGTTAACGTCGATGTCCGTATTATTGCCGCAACGCACCAAAATCTAGAGCGTCTTGTTGCCAGTAGTGATTTTCGTGAAGATTTATTTCACCGTCTAAATGTTATTCGAGTGCACTTACCATCACTAAAAGATCGTCGCCAAGATATCCCTCAGCTGGCACGTCATTTCCTACAACGCGCTTCTAACGAATTAGGAGTGGAAGTCAAAACTCTACACCCAGATACGACCGAACAGCTAGCAGCACTGGATTGGCCGGGAAATGTTCGCCAACTAGAAAATATTTGTCGCTGGCTTACAGTCATGGCAAGCAGCAGTGAAGTCTTACCCAGCGATCTACCACCAGAGTTGCTCGAAAGTCATCCAAATACCTTATCAACTCAGCAAGATAATCAGCATTGGCAGCAGGGTTTACAGCAGTGGGCAAAGCAAGAATTACAGCAAGGGAATGAAAATTTATTAGCAGAAGCACTGCCCGAGTTTGAAAGAATCTTGCTAGAAACCGCCCTGCAACATAGCCATGGTCATAAGCAAGAAGCGGCGCGATTATTAGGTTGGGGACGAAATACCTTAACCCGAAAACTCAAAGAGCTGGGTATTAACGATTGAATACTATAGCGTAATATTGGGTTGCAGGTGAACGCGATCACATTTAGCTGCAACCATTATGTTCACGTTATACACTTTGCTTATACTTAACGCTCAGTTTTCATCGGAATAATCATAATGATCAATAAGCACCTTCCTTTGACGGATCTACACCGTCACCTTGATGGCAACATTCGCCCTCAAACCATCCTAGAACTTGGCCAGCAATTTAATATGGTGCTACCAGGTCATGATCTAGAAAGCTTACGTCCACACGTTCAAATCGTAGAAGCTGAGCCAAGTTTAGTCGCTTTCCTATCAAAATTAGACTGGGGCGTTGCCGTATTAGGCGATCTCGAAGCTTGTCGTCGTGTCGCTTATGAAAACGTTGAAGATGCCTTACATGCACAAATTGATTATGCCGAGCTACGTTTCTCACCTTACTACATGGCAATGAAGCACAACTTACCTATCGCCGGTGTAGTAGAAGCAGTTATCGATGGGGTTGAAGCCGGTTGTCGTGACTTTGGCATTAAAGCGAATTTGATTGGTATTATGAGCCGTACCTTTGGTGTAGAAGCTTGCCAACAAGAGCTTAATGGCTTATTAGCGCACAAAGATAAATTGGTCGCTATCGATTTAGCCGGTGATGAATTAGGCCAACCTGGCGCGCAATTTAACGCTCATTTTAAACAAGTTCGTGATGCGGGTTTACGTGTCACGGTTCATGCCGGTGAAGCGGCAGGCCCTGAAAGTATGTGGCAAGCAATGAATGAGCTTGGCGCGGTACGTATTGGTCACGGTGTAAAAGCGATTCAAGATCCAAAACTGATGGATTACTTGGCTGAGCATAAGATCGGTATTGAATCATGCATTACCTCAAACATTCAAACCAGCACGGTAACTAACATAAAAGATCATCCGATCAAACCATTCCTCGAACATGGGATTTTAGCCTGCCTCAACACTGATGATCCTGCCGTTGAAGGTATTGAATTACCTTACGAGTATGAGGTTGCCGCACCTGCTGTTGGATTAAGCCAAGCGCAAATCGAACAAGCACAACGTAATGGCTTAGAGATCGCCTTCTTAAGTGAAAGTGAGAAACAAGCACTTCGCGAGATGGTAGCGAAACGCACCTAGTGATGTGATGAACATCGAATAACAAAAAGCCCCATTCAAGTACGACTTGAATGGGGCTTTTCTAATTTTTATACCGAGAGATTAAATCACACGTGAGAACTGTTGCTGACGGGCACGATCACGTAAATATTTATCAAAACACATACAAATATTACGGATCAATAGGCGACCTTTAAGTTCAACAAAAATATGTTGCTCATCAACTGATACTAACTCATCATTAATAAAGGTTTTTAACAACGCCAAGTCTTCAGCAAAATACTGATCGAAATTGATATTAAATTCCGTTTCAATCGCTTTTTTATCCAGCTGAAAATTACAAATTAGGGCTTTGATCACTTCACGACGCAGTAAGTCGTCGGCATCTAGCGAGACCCCTTTCCATAGTGCGTTTTGTTTTTCTTCAATATCGCGGTAGTAGTGCTTTAACTCTTTTTGGTTTTGCGCATAGCAATCGCCAATCATAGAAATAGCTGATACACCCATACCTAATAAATCACACTCACCTTGAGTGGTGTAACCTTGGAAATTACGGTGCAAAATACCTTCGCGCTGTGCAATCGCTAATTCATCATCCGGTTTTGCAAAGTGATCCATACCAATAAATTGGTATCCTGCCCCAGTCAACGTCGCAATGGTATCTTGCAAGATGCCTAACTTCTCTTTGGCACTTGGTAATAGCTCTTCGCTAATCTTACGTTGTGCTGCAAACAATTTAGGCATGTGGGCGTAGTTAAACACCGACAAACGTCCCGGATTCATCGCCAGTACTTGCTCTAATGTTTTCGCAAACATTTCACGATTTTGTAGCGGTAAGCCGTAGATCAAATCAAGGTTCGTTGAACGGAAGCCCAACTCACGTGCACGCTCAACCATCGCAAAGATAAACGCTTCATCTTGCTCACGGTTAACCAGCTTTTGCACGTCTTTATTAAAATCTTGTACACCGATACTTAAACGGTTAAAGCCTTCACTTCGCAAGTGGTCAAGAATATCGAGTTCAATTTCACGTGGATCAACTTCAATACTGATCTCGGCATCTTCATCAAAATTAAATGATGCTCGTAGGCTGTTCATTAGACGGCTAATTTGCTCAGCAGTTAAGAACGTCGGTGTACCGCCGCCCCAGTGCAATTGACTCACTTGACGATCACCCAATAAGGTCGCACGTTGTTTAATTTCTTGTTCTAGCTTATCCAAATAGTCATCCGCTTTATGCTGATGGCGGGTAATAATTTTATTACAACCGCAGTAGTAACAAAGCTTATGACAAAATGGGATATGAATATAAAGTGATAACTTACGATCAGGGTATTGCTTACATGCCATCTCAAATTCAGCAGACGTGAACGCTTCATTAAACTCTAATGCAGTTGGGTAAGAGGTATAACGCGGACCTGAGTAGTTGTACTTTTCAATCAGGGCCTGATCCCAAATAATCTGCTCATTTGACATGACATATTTCCAATATTGTAGGGAGAATAAAGAGTTAAACGTACAATGATAGTAAAACGAATAACACTTATAGTTTATAAGACAATACAGTCATCGCCTAATCAGATTAAACGATGACTGTAATAGTTCAGATCAAGTCATTAAGACTTCGTAGACAGGATGGCATCAAGCTCGATGGCAATAGTTTCTTGTAATCGGGTTTCAGCCTTCATTCGCTCCAGATCAAAACGCATACGTGTGCGTTTTTCTGTTTGTTGACGCGCTTCACCGCGAGGCATTTCTTTCACCACCTCATACAGCTCTGTAATAGCTGGATAAGTTGCTGCGAAATCTACGCTCTTATCCGCCTGCAAGGCTTCCATCAACTTATACAAACGAATCGCCGCTTCAGACAAATCACATTGTCCTTGCTTGGTGGCAGCGGCTATCACATAAACGCTCTCTAAAATCGTATTATTACGCGTTTCTATCGCCTCTTTTTGCTGCGCTTCAGCACGGGCTAAAAAAACTTTATGGCGTTGATTTTGTTGGTATAGCTTTACGAGTAACATACCCGCATAAATACCAAGTGCGGTCACAATTGTGCCACCAATAACAAGCAGAAGCGTCAAATCCTGCAACGGTTACTCCTTACCGAACTTATCTAAATCCATCTTTTCAAATTGATCGAGTAAATCATCATCAGATTTAACCGCTGGGCGGTATTCATCTTCCTCGAACAACTCAACGTTATCTTCTTCCATCAAACCAAGCTGCTTCATTAGCTGCTCAATACGATCCAGTTTTTGGTCAACTTGTTTTTGCAAGCCAGCCCCTAACTTTTCGCCAGCATCTAAACGATCAAGAAGAACCATCAACTGAGCGTCATTTTCAAGCATCGCTAATTCTTGCTCTGCTGTTAAACGACGTTGTTGTTTGGTCATCGGCTTTTTAGGCTCAACGATCAAAGGAATTGGTTTTTTACTACCAAGACGTGGGTCTTTTTTCTGCGCGGCATTACGCTGCTTAGTTTCTTCAACGGCAGAATGGCGGCTACCAGTTTTTAAGCCTTTACGCTTTTTCGCTTTTTGGCGCTGGCGAGATTCAATCTCTAATTGGTTGGGCGTTTTATCACGGTATACCGCTGGGCCTTCAGAGCCAACCTTACGGCCTCTTTTCTTACGGGTCATTACTGGGTTTTCCTCAGCAAAATCACATCATTTCCAACAAACTCAACTTCTAAGCCATCACGTTGCGCTAAAAAACGGAACGTATCGCGACTAAAGAAACTAACGTGGGTTGGATCGTTCTTGTAATGCCAACGTGTAAACGCTTCGGCATCGGTTGCTAGCTTTGTCATTAATCCTAGCCATCCGCCAGGTTTAATCATACTCAGCAGCAGCCCCCATTCCTTCGCAGGCTGATTAAAATGTTCTATGGCTTCGGTACAAGTAACAAAGTCATATTGGTGCGTTAATACACTATGATCGGGTGCAAAATACGGGTCATAGATCGTCATATTATATCCCATTTCTTCCAACATAATCGAAAGTGTTGGGCCTGGGCCACTACCAAAATCTAACCCCGTTAATGACCCTTGGGATAAACGTTCCACTAATGGCGTCGCTAAACGACCTAAAAATTGGCGATACCCCATATCATCAGGATTATTTTGATGTTGATCATAAACCGCTTTTTCTTGCTCTGGTGATAATTGAGCCTCAGGATCGGCAAAAATTAGTGCACAGTGCTGACAACGGAAATAACGGCGATTTTTATCTTCAACAAATATTCCAGGCTGCTCACTATGACATAGTGGACATGGTTGCATGATCATATCTCCGGTGTTGCCGATCATTAGCAAAATCGGAACTGGTGTAAAATCGAGCGAGCTATTCTATACCCAATCGCGATCAAGATGTAGTTTTGCCGACAAATTGTGCAATTTTATCTGGAAATACGATAAAGATAGATAAAAGATCAACAAGTTAACTTGTTTATAATGCAGATAATAGAAAGGTTTAAAAAGAAAAAAGCGATAGGTTTACACCTATCGCTCTATATGTAAGCCACTGGCTTATATTCTGTCTAGTCATCCTAACTAGCGTGTAACATCCCGGTTAAGCAACGTTCCTTTTGTTATTAGTGCTTTCCTTGCGAACTTGTTGTTCGTCATCATCCTGATGAGTTTTACTCTTCCGTGTCCTATCCATAGCAATTCAACTCATCCTGAGTTGGCGTTCCCTTTCGCTTACTATCATCCTGATAATAATGACACCATCCTTGTGAGCACGTTATCCGTTACGTACCACTTCTTGCTTCGACATCATGTCATTGCAAAATCTTATCCGTAAGTGTCTTCCTGACAATCCAATCCGCATCTTGCGTCAACCCTAGTCATCCTAACTAGACTTCCTGTGATCCTTCGAGCTCCTGCTCATGCCATCCTAGCGCTTCCATCCATTGTCGCTCTCCCTGTCGACACGAGATAATTTACAGTAACCAAAAACTGAAACAATGTACTGATATCACATTTTTAAAAGCACAAACCACCAAGCAATAGCAACTCATTGTTATCAATAGTTATTATTTTTTTAACTACAAAATATCGAGCAAAAAAAACCATAACAAATGGCAGATCTCTTACAAGCTGTTGAGCAAATAAGACAGAAGTAAAAATAGTCTTGTAGAATGAATCAACAAAAGATGTAAAACGATAATTAATAGATAATAAAAAAGCAGCCAAAAGGCTGCTTTTTTCAATTCGGATCAAGCGATATTAGTGCAAGCCGCCGACATATTGTGACAACGCATTAATTTCATCATCACTTAATTTTGCAGCAACCGAACGCATCATCGCGTTCATATCATTAGCACGATCACCTGAACGGAATTTTTCCAGTTGAAGTTTTACGTATTCCGCATTTTGACCAGAGATTTTAGGGAATCCTGATAAACTCGTACCATTACCACGAGGACCATGGCACGCAATACATGCTGCAATACCACGTTCAGCATCGCCAAAACGGTAAAGCTGTTGCGCGACTTCAATTGACTCTTCTGAAGAGGTGTTATCAGAAATAGGTAGAGAAGAGAAATAAGCAGCGATATCTGCCATATCTTGTTCAGATAGTGACATTGCCATACCCCCCATCACAGGATCGTTACGTCCTTTTTCTCCACCAGAGGTCATTGCTAACTTAAATTCTTTTAATTGCTTTTCAAGATATTTAGGATGCTGCCCAGCAAGTTTGGGGTATTGCTGCATCAATTCTGCATTGCCATCCGTACCATGACAGGCGGCACATGTTGCAGCTTTCAATTTACCTGCTTCGATATTGCCTTCTTCAGCCGTGGCCGAATAACTAGCAAGAAGGGTTAATATTAATATTAATTTCTTCATGACATTCCATTTATAATTATAGGGCTTCCACTACCACAAGTAATGCTCAGTTACATGGTATACAATACGATCACAAACCAAGCTCGGTTTAACATATTTTACACATTTTCACATAAAAGTAATCAGTCGACTACATGAAGACTTGACGGAGTTAACAGTGAATCAACCTCTCAACTACAGAAATACAAGTTTTATCACAAGTGCACCGGATATTCGTCACTTGCCGCAAGATGCAGGCGTTGAGATTGCATTTGCTGGTCGCTCTAACGCGGGTAAGTCGAGTGCCCTAAATCGCCTAACCGATCAAAAAGGGCTAGCACGTACTTCAAAAACGCCTGGTCGTACTCAGCTGATCAATATGTTTGAAGTGGTTCAAGGCTGTAACCTCATCGATTTACCTGGCTACGGTTTTGCACAAGTCCCTCTTGAAATGAAATTAAAGTGGCAGAAGTCATTAGGAGAATACCTTCAGCGCCGTGAGTGCTTACAAGGTCTTGTGGTATTGATGGATATCCGTCACCCAATGAAAGATCTTGACCAACAGATGATTAATTGGGCACTTGAAAGTCGTTTACCCGTGCTGGTATTACTGACTAAAGCAGATAAATTGAAAAGTGGTGCTCGTAAAGCGCAGGTGTTAAAAATCCGCCAAATGACTAAAGAATTAGAAGGTGACGTACAAGTTGAAGCTTTCTCTTCATTAAAAGGTATTGGTGTTGATCAAGTTCGTCGAAAATTAGATGAGTGGTACGCACCAGAGTTAGAGCGCCAACGTGTGCTTGCTGGTGGTGATGATGCTTTCCCAGAGCAAGTAGAAGAAGACAACGAGTAACTTGGTTGTTGATGTAGCTCTAAGGATTGGAGCTATAAAAATTCCCCACCATCTCGGTGGGGCAAGTAAAGAGAGAAATAGGAGGTCATTTTAGTTTTGTGCAACGAACAATAATGATTTCCACCCTTAACGCAATATCTTGCCTTCCTATGACTAGATTTACATACTTTTTTGCGACTCCCCACCTATTTATTCTCTCAATTCCGATATAAATATTGGTCAAGCTATTCTTACTCAGAACATTATTTTATTAACAAAATAACAACGTAAAATGTTAATAAGCTACTTTTCTTTTTGGAAGTTTATTACAACACTATTTGACTAAAAAAAAGCAAAAAAAAACCACCCCCAATAATTTAGGAATGGTTATTTCATGGATTTGTTGAACGGCTAATAATGTCATCAGCACTAACAGCAAATATGAACAAGAAGCTTTTTTTAGTATAACGGCTGTTTTTATTTTTTAAAGTATTTACTCTAAAAAATAACAACTAAAAAGAAAATAAAGAGAAAAATAGACCAACAGACAAGCGAAAAAGATTGAATCGAGCAATGAATAACCACAATTTGATTGATAATTAGCTCAAAGCGAGAAAACTAAAAAGAAATTAGTAATAACAGATAAAAAAGAAAGGTATAAACGAAGAGAAAAAGTTTTCGAGCGCACAATAAAAAACGCCCCGGTCCAAAGTGAGACCAGGGCGGCTGAATCAGCCAAATCCAATAACGTGAAACAAAAGGTCTGAAAGATAGAACATCTTACCTCTGTACCCTACGCCTATAACTGTATATCAAACGTGCAGTTTTTGGAACCCCTAAATGTAGTTTTTTTTCACTTTGTTGTAAGTAAATTTTACATATTGGTTTTTATTTGTCGCTTATTTTTAACAAAAAAAATAGCCAGCATCGTGCTGACTATTTATCATTATTTTGATTATTACCAATAAATATTAGTGCGCTTGATCCCAGTTATCACCGTAACCAGTATCAGCGATAAGTGGTACATCCAGCGTTGCGGCTTGTTCCATTAATGCTTTAACTGATGCCGTTACCGCTTCAAGTACTGATTCTTTCACTTCAAACACTAATTCATCGTGTACTTGCATTAATAAACGTACATCACCTTCCGGTTGTTGCTGCACCCAAGCATCAACCGCAATCATCGCCAACTTGATGATATCAGCTGCGGTTCCTTGCATTGGCGCATTGATTGCTGCACGTTCCGCTGCTTTTCGACGTAAACCATTACGTGATTTAATGTCAGGAAGATATAGACGACGACCAAAGAGCGTTTCAACGTAACCTTGCTCTGAAGCCGCATTGCGCGTGCTCTCCATATATTCTAAAACACCGGGATAACGCTCAAAATACACATTCATGTAGTTTTGCGCTTCATTACGTCCCATATCTAGCTGCTTTGCTAAACCAAATGCACTCATACCATAGATCAAGCCAAAGTTAATCGCTTTAGCACGACGACGCTGCTCATTACTCACATCTTCGATATCTAAACTGAGAATTTCAGCAGCCGTTGCTGCATGGATATCTTTACCGTGACGGAAGGCATCTAATAATGCTTTATCACCGGATAAATGCGCCATAATACGTAGTTCAATTTGAGAGTAATCGACTGCTAGGATCTTATAGCCACTTTGCGCGACAAACGCTTGGCGAATACGACGACCTTCTTCATTACGTACTGGAATATTCTGCAAATTTGGATCGCTTGATGATAGACGTCCGGTTGCAGTCACGGCCTGATGGTAAGAAGTATGCACTCGCCCCGTTGCTGGATTTACCATCTTAGGCAACTTATCGGTGTAAGTAGATTTCAGTTTTGCAAGTCCACGATATTCCAAGAGTAACTTAGGCAGTGGGTAATCAAGCGCAAGCTCTTGCAATACTTCTTCATTGGTTGACGGTGTACCTGATGGCGTTTTCTTTAAAACCGGTAATCCCATTTTTTCAAATAAGATCGCTTGAAGCTGTTTTGGCGAGCTTAAATTAAATTCTTGCTCTGCAATTTCAAACGCTTTTTTCTCAATCTCATCGAGTCGAGCAGCGATCTCTGTTGATTGTGCGCCAAGCAACATACTATCGACATACACACCCGTACGTTCCATACGTGAAAGTACCGGCACTAATGGCATTTCGATAGTTTCAAAGACGTGCTTAAGCTTGTCGTCAGCTTCTACTTTTGGATATAACGTATTGTGCAAACGCAAAGTAATGTCAGCATCTTCAGCCGCATAAGGGCCAGCTTGCTCTAAATCGATTTGATTGAACGTTAGCTGCTTTTTACCTTTACCTGCAACTTCTTCAAAACTGATATTCTTGTGCTCTAAATAACGTAGGGCAAGGCTATCCATATCATGACGCCCAACAACGCTATTAAACACATAAGATTCAAGCATTGTATCGAACACAATACCTTGCATTTCAATGCCATAACGAGCAACAATGCTGGCATCAAACTTAAGATTTTGACCAATTTTCGCTTGTTTTGGATCTTCAAGTAGCGGCTTTAACTGCTCAAGTACCCAATCACGATCAAGCTGCGCTGGCGCATCAAGGTAATCATGAGCCACAGGGACGTAAGCCGCTTTACCTTCTTCAATCGCAAAAGACACACCGACGACATTCGCCGTCATGTAATCTAAACCATCGGTTTCGGTATCAAAGGCAAACGCCTCTGCCGCTTTTAATTGTTCAAGCCATGTTGCAAAGCTTTCTTTATCTAAAACCGTTTCATACCCACTACGATCGATCGTTGGTGCAACGGCTTTTTTCTCAGTTGGCGCATCACCTGATTTTTCGTCAGCAACAATACGGCCATCGCTTCCATCAAGCATTTCAGTTAACCAACGACGGAACTGTAACTTACCAAACAGCTCGGTGAGTGCATCTGTATCTGGCACGCCTTTACGCAATTCATCAGGTGTTACATCTAGCTCAACATCTAATTTGATGGTGGCAAGCTTATATGACATGTAAGCCGCTTCTTTATTATCAATCAGCTTTTTCGCCATGGTTTTTGAACCACGGAAACCGAGAGCAGCAATATCATCTAAATTATCGTATAAGGCATCTAACCCTCCGATACCGGTAAGCAATGCTTTTGCTGTTTTCTCGCCAACCCCAGGTACGCCAGGAATGTTATCCACTTTATCGCCCATCAGAGCAAGGTAGTCGATGATCAACTCAGGACCGATCCCAAACTTATCCACAACACCGGCAGGATCCATCACGACATCTGTCATGGTATTGATCAAAGTAACATTTTGATCCACCAGCTGAGCCATATCTTTATCACCTGTACTGATCAGTACTGGCATACCTTGTTGTGATGCTTGTGTGGATAACGTACCAATCACATCATCGGCTTCAACTCCAGATATCGCGATCAATGGAAGCCCCATTGCTTTGATCACCGCATGCAATGGTTCGATCTGACTGCGAAGATCGTCCGGCATCGGTGGACGATTGGCTTTATATTCAGGATACATATCATCACGAAAGGTTTTCCCTTTCGCATCAAAGATCACTGCAATATGTTCGGTTGAAAATTGACGTAACATGCTACGTAGCATGTTTACAACACCATATATTGCGCCTGTTGGATCACCGTCAGAGTTAGTGAAATTCGGCGCAGCATGGTAAGCACGATACAGGTAAGAGGATCCATCAATCAGGATCAATGGATTTTCTGGAATAGTTGCCATAGGGTTATTCTTATATCCAAGCGTTTGTCGTTCAGGGTAGCTCTATTATCGACCATATTAGGCGTTGAGCGACAGGAAAAATGCAATAACCATAGAATGCCACGCCCTGTCGCAAGTGTTAACCAATGTTTTATTCTATTCTGACTTTTTCTGTGGATAACTTTGTTAGTATTTAATTTACGCCAGTTGATCGTTTTTTAGGTTATTTCCAAAATAAGAAACTATTCTTTATATAATCAAACAGTTAATAAAAAAAATCGATTTAGATCCTCGATCCCAATTTGATCATTAATTGTGGAAAACCTTATCTTGATAAATAAAAATACGGTAATAACACCATAAAAATCAGACGATTTGCTTAGTAACAAAACCAAAAATAACTAAATTGCGGTAATTTTAACCACCTTCGAACAATTTAATGGCAGAGATATCTGTCAATGGACATTTAGCTTCAATTGAAGACAAAAAAATAGCGTCACCCTCTCTTTTATCCTAATCGTGATCCATACCAATGCTTCGATTATGGCGCAGTAAGATAACACCAAAATAATACGCCCTTGTGAAGGCGACAGAATAGATCAATGCACTTAACGTTCACGAAATAATAAAAGGCGAGAATAAAAATAAGTAAATCTTAGAAAAGAAAAAGCGACGCTACGATGAGTAGCGTCGCTCAGCAAAAGTGGTGTTCGGTTATTAGCCCTACACTAATAACACGCAACCGGAGCTGTAGTACACTGGAAGCAATGTGAGCAATGTCGTGCCATCAAGACGATATGATTATGTTCCATCCCTATCGCCTGACTGCCTGTTAATAATAACCATTCTCACTTGAGATGCAAGCACTTTATTGAGAACAATTGTCATTTAAAATGATATTTTTTAACCCGCGTCTTCACAGCATAAAAAACCGATCCTAAGATCGGCTTCTTCTTTCACCCTTATCACTAGTAACAAAACTATTGATTAGTCTTTGCAACCACTAACGCTTGCGGTGATAACGTTGTCAGCTTATCAATTAAATAATTAAGTAATACGCCATAAATAGGCACAAATAGTCCGAGACTAATAATTAATTTAAAGCTGTAATCCACCAACGCAATTTCCGTCCAGTTTGCAGCCATAAACGGATCGGGGCTGTGGTAAAACGCAATACTAAAGAACGCGATGGTATCAATCGCATTACCAAAAATAGTGGAGGCCGTTGGGGCTATCCACCATTGTTTTAATTGACGTAGACGATTAAATACCGATACATCTAAAATTTGTCCGAGCAAGTAAGCCATAAAACTGGCAATCGCAATACGAGCAACAAACAGATTAAATTCCGTTAAATGTCCTAGCCCTTGGTATTCGCCTTGGAAGAACAAGACCGATAATAAATACGATACGAGCAGCGCTGGCATCATGACGCGAAAAATAATTTTACGCGCCATTCCTGCCCCAAAAATACGCACAGTAAGATCGGTAGCTAAAAATATAAACGGAAAAGTAAACGCCCCCCATGTGGTGTGATAGCCAAACACAGTAAATGGCAATTGCACTAAATAGTTACTCGATGCAATCACGAGTAAATGAAATAGCACTAAATAACCTAGGGCTTTACGTTGCTGTTGCGGAGTAAAAGAGGGTGAAGCTATAGCGTTAGATTGAGATAAAGCAGTCGTCATGTGAGACCTTTTTGTCAATGGGGGGAGGGAACCCAAAAATATATGTTGCTCGCCATTTTATATGCCAACAACAACCAGGTCGGCGATTATACAGAAATTCACTTTATTGCCTAGCTCTTGATAAATATCGATCTCAATTTAATAAGCCTGCGACAAATGCCAATGTATCAAGATCATCCTCACTCATAGCCTCTAACCATAATGCACTACTGTAATGTTCACCTTTGAGCAACAAGCGACAACCTTCAAAATCAACTAACCAAATATGCAGATCAGCACTGCACTCTTTTTCAATCACAGTAGCATCGAGTATCTTTAAAAGTTGTAAAGCGACTGAACCAAAACTATCAAAGTCAAAATCAGGGCTAACGATGGATAAGTAACGGGCATTGAGATCGAGTTGACGAACACTAAACGGTTGGCTTTCAAGTAGGGTCATTGTCATTCCTTTTTATAACCAGAAAGAGAAATAGCACTTACTCACACCATGATGTAAGTAAGTGTTAATTAAGATTACAAAGATTTAGTACACGCTAGTATTTCTTATTTCATCATGGTCTTATTAGCACGCCATCAAAAATGTTATCGCGAGTCCCGTCGCGTTAATTTGATGGTCGGTGAAATGAATATTCCACCAAATACGCAAGCTGTTTTGTCGTGGCAAACACCATGAGGGTGTTTCTTAACGCATTCTATACCGGGTTTACCATGAGCCCGGTTTTTTTATATCAGTACCAAATTGCTAGATCTATATCTTAATGCAGCTCTTCAATCGCCAATAAATGATCGCGGATCAAGCCTAAAAAGACCTCACCGTATTTTTCTAGTTTACGCTGTCCTACTCCGTTCACCGCAAGAAAGTCACCATTTGACGTCGGTAATCGCTCTGCCATTTCCATTAAGCTGGCATCGTTAAACACCACATAAGGCGGTAGATCTTCTTCATCTGCAATCGCTTTTCGCAATTTACGTAATTTGGCAAACAGCTTTTTATCGTATTGACGATTGGCAAGTTTATTCACTTTCATATTACGTGCAATGCTATCGAGTCGTGGAACAGCAAGCTCTAAGCTAATCTCAGCACGTAATAATGGACGGGCTTTTTCAGTTAATTGCAGTACCGAATTACGACTGATATTTTGGGTTAAATAGCCTAAATGGATTAACTGGCGCAAGACACTCACCCAATATTCATGGCTATATTCACGCCCAATACCATAAGTACTTAATTTATCATGCCCATGCTCACGGATACGTTGGTTTTGCATCCCACGGAGCACTTCAACGATATAGGTAATACCGAAGCTTTGGTTGACACGATAGACACAAGACAAGGCTTTTTGCGCCACTTCTACCGCATTAAACCGTTGCGGCGGATCTAAACACACATCACAGTTACCACATGGTTCATCACGGTGCTCACCAAAGTAATGCAACAATACCTGACGACGACAGGTTTGTGCTTCAGCAAAAGCGCCCATCGCATGCAGTTTATGACGTTCGACGTCCTTTTGTTGCCCTTCTTCTTTTTCATCTAAACAACGGCGAAGCCATGCTAAATCTGAAGGATCGTAAAACATTACCGCCTCAGCAGGTAAACCATCACGCCCTGCTCGACCGGTTTCTTGGTAATACGACTCGATATTACGAGGAATATCAAAATGCACGACATACCGCACATTGGGTTTATTGATCCCCATACCAAAGGCAACAGTGGCAACCACGATATGAATATCATCCCGTTGAAACGCCTCTTGAACATTGGCTCGCTCAACATGATCTAACCCCGCATGATAAGCCTCTGCACGTATGCCTTTATCTCGCAGTTTTTCACTGATCTGTTCTACTTTCTTACGACTATTACAATAAATAATACCGCATTGCCCACGCATACCTTCAACATAACGAATAATTTGTGTTAGCGGTTTATGCTTTTCCCACAAAATATAGCGAATATTCGG
Organism: Photobacterium sp. Ph5; assembly: GCF_022129445.1. Classification (GTDB taxonomy): domain Bacteria; phylum Pseudomonadota; class Gammaproteobacteria; order Enterobacterales; family Vibrionaceae; genus Photobacterium. The sequence continues at coordinate 22,065 of NZ_JADQAQ010000020.1, read as the reverse complement.
ACGATCAAAACTGCCTAGATACTCATGAGGGGTCTGCAATCCTAGACGGCTAACTATATCATGGCGGGTTGTTTCATCTGCCGTTGCGGTTAATGCCATTATCGGTAGATTTTCAAACGACTGCTTCAATCGTCCTAACGCGGCATATTCTGGTCTAAAGTCATGTCCCCACTGCGAAATACAATGCGCTTCATCAACCGCGACCATCGCCAGCGGTACGTCACGCAAACGATCAATAAAATCATACGTTAATACGCGCTCTGGCGAGACATAGACCAGCTTTACCGTTGCATCTTTCATCGCATCAAACACGGTGAGGATCTCATCTCGTTCCATTGTCGAATTGATATAAGCGGCAGCAACACCATTGGCTTTAAGCTGATCGACCTGATCTTTCATCAATGAAATAAGCGGTGAAATAACTAGCGTGATCCCTTCTTTCAACAAAGCAGGGATCTGATAACACAATGACTTACCACCACCCGTTGGCATAATCACCAAACAATCTTCGTCACGATTGACGGCATCAATCACATCCAGTTGACCTACACGAAATTGCTGATAACCGAAAACTTCCTGTAAAACAGACTCGCTCGTAGACGCTGATAATACAGAACTGGGTCCATGATGGCAGACGGATGACATGATAAGTCTCTTGGCTAAACGGGGCGTTCATTCTATACCTAAAGCCCCCTTTGATGCGAGGTAGTAACTTAGCTATCAATTAAAAACTCGATGCTCTCACTTTGCACCTTATCTTCAGCGATAAAATAAAGACTGGTAAATCAAACCATCTTATTTATATACTGCCATAGAATAAAAATTAACCAATGTTAGATTTGGAGTTTCATGGAAGATAACAACAATCTCGCTAAACGTGGGATCATTCTCGCTATTTCTGCCTATACCATGTGGGGGATTGCGCCACTCTACTTCAAATCCATTGCCAGCGTTCCTCCGCTCGAAATATTGAGTCATCGCGTGATTTGGTCGTTTTTCTTCCTTGCACTCATTATTGCATTCAGCCGCCAGTGGGTGCGTGTCAAAGCCGTTTTCACTCAACCGAAAACGCTTTTCCTACTCACAATATCTGCGCTACTTGTCGGTTGTAATTGGCTTATTTTCATCTGGGCGGTTAATAACAACCACCTTTTAGATGCAAGTTTAGGCTACTACATTAACCCTTTATTAAATGTGTTATTAGGCATGCTGTTACTGGGTGAGAGACTACGTCGTTTACAGTGGGGGGCGGTTTTAATCGCTGCGGTCGGTGTTATTGCCGAGCTAATTCAATTTGGGTCATTACCTTGGATTGCCTTTGCACTTGCGACCAGCTTTGGGTTTTATGGCCTATTACGAAAAAAAATCAATATTGATGCTCAAACTGGCTTATTTATTGAAACCTTTGTGTTATTACCGTTAGCCGCTATTTATCTATTTTTTATCAGTAGCAGCCCAACAGCTAATCTTACGGATAATTCCTTCGACCTCAATTTACTGTTAGTCGCAGCCGGTATTGTCACTACCTTGCCTTTACTGTGTTTTACGGGTGCCGCAACGAAATTAAAGCTCTCTACCTTAGGTTTTCTACAATATATCGGCCCTAGTTTGATGTTCGTATTAGCGACTTTTATTTATAAAGAGCCGTTTAAATTAGAACATGGCATTACCTTTGGCTGTATTTGGTTAGCACTGTTGTTATTTAGTATTGATGGGATCCGAACTCATCAGCAATCATCGAATAATAAAAATTAGCGGCTAACTTGTTTGCCTTTAGAGAATCATTCGACATGTATGATAGAACTCTCATTTTTATTATCTAACTCAAGAAAATAAAAGTATAAAATAGCGTTCAGTTAACGACATTACTCCACTCATAAGGATTGACGATGCCAAGGTTTACCTCCGCTACAGCCTTTTTATTGAGTGTTTGTTGTTTTTCATTTCCTGCACTAGCCAATGAAGTTCAACAAGCCTCTGATCATATTGAACCTGAGCCGAGTATTAACCAACAATCACAACAGTTGGTTTCAGGTACAGAGTGGATGATCGCCACAGCCAATGCCTATGCCAGTCAAGCAGGAGCTGATATTTTACGTCAGGGTGGCAGTGCTGTTGATGCAATGATTACCGCACAGCTAATATTAGGCTTAGTTGAACCACAATCATCAGGGATCGGTGGTGGCGGATTTTTGGTGTATTGGGATAATGACAATAACCAAATGACGACATTTGATGGTCGAGAAACGGCTCCTTTTGCTGTGACTCCCCGTTTGTTTCAAGACAATCAAGGTCAGCCGCTAAAATTCTATGATGCCGTTGTCGGTGGACGATCTGTAGGTACACCGGGGACGATTAAACTGCTTTGGCGCAGTCATCAGCAATACGGAAAATTACCGTGGAAAACCCTGTTTCTTCCTGCGATCAAATTAGCCAAAGAAGGGTTCATCGTCAGCCCACGGCTCGCTGCAATGGTTCAAAACGATGCAGAAAATCTTAGTCGCTACCCTACGACTAAAGCCTACTTTTTTGACTCACAAGGCAAACCACTTCAAGCAGGAAGTAAGTTAGTTAATAACGCTTATTCAAACATCTTACGTCAAGTTGCTGATTATGGCCCCAAAGCCTTTTATCAAGGCGATATTGCGCGAGATATTGTTAATACCGTTCAGCAAGCAAAGGGCAATCCTGGAGTATTAAACACCATGGATCTCGCCAGCTACAGCGTTAAACAACGTGAGCCTATTTGTGCACCTTACCGTCAGTATCAAATTTGTGGAATGGGTCCACCTAGCTCTGGCGCATTAACCTTGGGGCAAATATTAGCCATGCTCAATCATTACCCCTTGGATAAGCTCGGTGCTGATAACGTCAAAAGTTGGCTGTTAATTGGTGACGCCTCTCGTTTAGCTTTTGCTGATCGCGGTCGCTATATGGCAGACAGTGATTATGTGCCGATGCCGGTTCGTGGCTTACTCGATCCGAACTACCTTACCGAGCGTGCTAAATTACTCGATGGAAATAAAGCATTAACCCAAGTAAAACCGGGGACGCCACCTTGGAATCATGCCAATAACCGCGCCAGTGATGAAGCGATCGAACTGCCTTCCACCAGCCATTTATCGATTGTAGATAAAGAAGGTAATGTGGTCTCACTCACCTCGACGATTGAAAACAGTTTTGGTTCACGTTTAATGGTCAGGGGATTTCTACTCAATAATGAATTAACGGATTTTTCATTCCGTAGCCAAATTGATGGTATTCCTGTTGCTAACCGAATTGAACCGGGTAAGCGACCTCGCTCGTCAATGACGCCAACGATTGTGATCAAAGACAATCAGCCAGTGCTAACCATTGGCTCACCAGGAGGAAGTCAGATCATAGGCTATCTCGCAAAAACCTTGGTCGCGTATATTGATTGGGGGATGGATTTACAACAAGCGATCAACTTACCGAATATGAATAATCGCTTCGGCACTTTTGAACTTGAAAAAAACACGCCCGCGGCTGAGTGGGCGCCAAAGCTTGAGAAGCTGGGCTACAAAACCCAAATCAAAGATCTGAATTCAGGTATTCAAGCGATAAGTATTGCGCCAAACCAGCTTATTGGCGCAGCCGATCCTCGTCGAGAAGGTAAAGTGATCAGCCAATAGCCGCGCGCTAATATACAGATAAAAATAAAGCCCAGCACTCAAGATGATTGCTGGGCTTTATTTTTAAGTATTACGAGCAATTAACAATGCATGCAATTACATTGGTGTAAGCTTGGCGTACTGAGTCACCAACCACTTAATACCTTCACCATTAAACGCCACTTGCACACGGCTTTGTGCGCCACTGCCTTCAAAGTTAATGATGGTGCCTTCACCAAATTTTGGATGCTCAACACGCTGACCGAGGTTAAAACCTGTCTCATTAAAGTTGTTATTCACCTGTGTTTGGCTAAAACGACCACTGCTTGCCGGACGTGACACTTGTGCTTTCATGCGGACTTCTTCGACGAACTGGTCGGGAATTTCGCGGATAAAACGTGAAGGTTTGTGGAAATTATCTTTACCGTATAAACGACGCATTTCAGCATACGTGATATACAGTTTTTGCATTGCACGGGTCATCCCCACGTAACACAAACGACGCTCTTCTTCTAAACGTCCCACTTCCTCTGTGGTACGTGAGCTAGGGAACATTCCCTCTTCTACACCCACCATAAATACCACTGGGAATTCCAGGCCTTTGGCGCTGTGCATCGTCATCAGCTGCACCGCATCTTCAAAGTCATCCGCCTGACCATCACCCGCTTCTAGTGCCGCATGGGCTAAGAAGGCCGCAAGTGGTGTCATGCTTTCAGCTTCTTCTGGGATCTCAAACTGGCGAGTAGCTGTGACCAATTCTTCTAAATTTTCAATACGCGCTTGGGCTTTTTCGCCTTTTTCTTGCTCGTACATTGCACGTAAACCAGAATTTCGAATGACTTCATCGGTCTGCTGATACATTGGCAAGTCTGCGGTATCGTCTTCAAGAGCATTAATCAGCTCGATAAAACGGCGTAATGAATTCGCTGCACGACCGGCTAAAACTTGCTCTTCAAGCAAGGCAATACTTGATTGCCACATGGTTAAACCACGATCGCGAGCAGCTAAACGAATCGTCTCTAACGTGCGATCGCCCAAACCACGCGTCGGGGTATTTACCACACGCTCAAACGAGGCATCATCATTACGATTGGAGATTAAACGCATGTAAGACAACGCATCTTTTATCTCTTGGCGCTCGAAGAATCGCATACCGCCGTAGATACGGTACGGCAACCCAGCTTGAATTAATGCTTCTTCTAATACGCGAGATTGGGCGTTACTACGGTACAAGAAAGCCGTTTCGTTGAGGCTACCACCTTGATCGCGCCACTCTTTAATTTTCCCCACCGCAAAACGCGCTTCATCGAGCTCGTTAAACGCAGAATAAAGCGAAATCGGTTCACCTTCACCGCCGTCAGTCCAAAGTTTCTTGCCCATACGTTCGTTGTTATTCGCAATCAACTCATTGGCAGCATTTAGAATATTGCCGGTCGAACGGTAATTTTGCTCAAGGAAAATCGACGACGCATCTTTAAATTCATTTAAAAAACGCTGAATATTTTCGATTTTTGCCCCACGCCAGCCATAAATAGACTGGTCGTCATCACCCACGATCATCACATGGCAATCAGGCCCTGCCATTAAGCGTAACCACGCAAACTGAATGCTATTGGTATCTTGAAACTCGTCGACCAAAATGTGCTTAAAGCGAGCTTGGTAATGTTCACGGATATGCTTGTTATCGCGCAATAACTCGTAAGATCGCAGCAATAGTTCAGCAAAATCGACCATACCCGCGCGATCGCACGCTTCTTGGTAAGCGGTGTAAATTCGCAGCCAAGTTTGCTCTACGGGATCGCTATAGGTTTCAACGTGTTTAGGACGTAAACCTTCATCTTTCTTGGCATTGATATACCAAGCAGCCTGACGAGCAGGCCAATGTTTTTCATCTAGATTCTGCGCTTTGATCAAGCGGCGCAATAAACGCATCTGATCATCAGAATCTAAAATATTAAAATCTTCCGGCAAACGTGCATCAAGGTAATGAGCGCGCAGCATACGGTGACATAGTCCGTGGAAAGTGCCATTCCACATCCCCGCACTTGAACCATGCATTAACTCATTAATACGCCCACGCATTTCTGCGGCCGCTTTGTTGGTAAAAGTCACCGACATGATCGAATACGGTGATGCTTGCTCTACCGATAACAACCAAGCAATGCGATGAACCAGCACTCGTGTCTTACCACTACCGGCACCAGCCAGCACGAGGTGGTTACCCAACGGCGCTGCCACCGCTTCTCTTTGTTTATCATTGAGCCCGTCTAATAGGAGTGAAACGTCCATCGCTATCTACTGGTTATTTATACAATGGTGATGATTATAACAGCACGAAAAAAGATTGCCTCGATATCTTCATCTTTCCTTGGTGCAGAAAATTGTTTTAATTTTAATCATTTTTTTTCGCAATAAATCCCAGCCTTTCCCTTTCCTATTAAACAGAGCGTTTTAACGCCACATAAAAATCAGCCAATAAGTTATATCTCAAGAGGATTTCACCATGAACAACGTAAACAAACTTGCACTTGCATCTGCAATGACAGGTCTTATCGCAGTCGCCTCAACTTCTGCCGTTGCTGGCGAAGCAAAAGAAAAATGTTATGGGGTAGCGAAAGCAGGAAAAAATGACTGCGCGACCAAAACCACATCATGCGCAGGCTCAGCCAAAGAAGATGGTCAAAAAGATGCTTTCATTGCCGTACCTAAAGGGCTTTGCGATCGCCTTCATGGTGGTTCAACAGAGTCGGCATAATGGGCTCTCCGTTATTAAAGGATATGGTTGGGGTGGGTTTACGCTCACCTCATCACCAACCGATTATCAAGCAACGTCCGGATATTGGCTGGCTTGAGATTCACAGTGAAAACTATTTCAACCGCCATGCGCCTCAATATCAACAGCTGTTAGCCATCATCGAGCATTACCCGATAAGTTGTCATGGTATTGGACTATCCCTTGGTTCAGCCGATCCAATTAACCGTGAGCATTTAAAGCAACTGAAACAACTGATTGATGTTGTTAATCCTTTTGCGGTTTCAGATCACCTCAGTTGGAGTTCAGTTAACGGTCAATACTTTAACGATTTACTGCCTCTACCTTATACCGAACAAGCGCTTGATGTTTTCTGTACGCATGTCGAACAAGTGCAAGATTACCTCAACAGACAATTGTTAATTGAAAACCCATCGAGCTATCTCAGTTTTAAGCACTCAGTTATACCGGAATGGGAGTTTCTAACTGCCGTTCAACAACGCACAGGATGTGGCTTGTTATTAGATTTAAACAATCTTTACGTCAATAGCTTTAACCATCAGTTTGATTGTCAAACTTATTTAGATGCCATCAATCCCGATACGGTAAAAGAGATCCACCTTGCAGGCTTTACGGTGAAACAATTCCCTGAAGGGGAAATATGGATTGATACTCACAGCAAGCCGGTAAGTGAGCCTGTATGGCAACTTTATCGTCAATGGATACAGCAAAATGGTAAGCATACTCCAACCTTAATAGAGTGGGATGCAGAGTTACCATCATTAGAAATACTCCTTGCTGAAGCGGCTAAAGCGAACGCGTTCCTTCAACGAGAACATCACTATGAAATATGCTGTCAACAATGAACTGCATCAGCTCCAAAGCGCCTTTTCCGATGCACTGCAATATAAACACAGCTATGCGTCTACGACGATAAAATCCACCACCTTTAGTGCTGAGCAACATCTACAAATTTATCGAAATAATTTTATTTTGAGTTTAACCGATATTCTTTCGGCTACGTATCCCGCAGTCCTTGCAATGATCGGCCATGACTGTTTTGTTCAACTGGCGCGATTACACATACTGCACTCTCCCTTAACGCAAGGCGATGTGAGCCATTACGGTGAAGGGTTTCATCGCACCATTGCAAATAATGAAACCATCAACAAAGCCTTGCCGTATTTGTCAGATCTCGCTCAACTCGAATGGTACCGAGATATTGTCAGCCGCATGCCGTCACAACAACACGGTTTTCCATTGGAAAAATTACAACACCTTCAAAATGCAGAAAATACCGATGCCTTTGGACAAAGCTATTTTCATATTCCTGCGGCAACCTATGTTTTGACCAGCCAGTATAGTGTCGGGGATTTGTGGCATATTGTAGATGGTGAAAGGCTCAACCATCACGCATCAGAGTTTTCTAGCGCTGATGACCCATTGGCAGCACTTGATATCGAACAGCCACAAACCGTGGTTATTCAATTGCGTGGAAACGAAATATTAACGCAGGTCATCTCTTCAGATCTCAAGGCGTTAATCATTCACTGCCAACAACAAAAATCACTTCAACAAGCCTCTCCACAGATGCTTGAACAACTACCTTTATTATTTGAATATCAACTCACCGACGATATCGTGGAGGCAAACGATGGATAGTTTTATTCGCAGTATCGACCCTTTTTTCTCACGGTTAACCACCCCTTTTATCCCACTTGTACTGCTTTTTACTCGTCTTTGGGTTGCATGGGTATTTTTTCAATCTGGCATGATCAAATACTCAAGCTGGGATAGCACCTTATATCTTTTTGAATACGAGTATCATGTGCCCTTATTACCATGGCAATGGGCGGCATATCTTGGTACTGCGGTTGAAGTTTTTATCCCTATTTTTCTCACGCTGGGTCTATTTACTCGTCCGATGGCATTCGTACTTTTTGGATTTAACGTCATGGCAGTCATTTCCTATCCAGCACTTTGGGAAAAAGGATTTTATGATCACCAACTGTGGGGAATGATGCTACTCACCAATGTGATGTGGGGGGCGGGAAGTCTCTCTTTTGATCACTTCTTTAATCGTGGCAACCTTCACCATTCTTACTGAATATTGATCAAGTTTTAATATGCTATACCTAACAAACAAGCGACCTAGGGTCGCTTTTTTTAATTCTCTAATCCGACAATCTCAAGCAGCTGCGCCAATTGCGTAATTTCTACATCGGGTAGGATCAACGCTTTCGATTGCTGCTGAATCAATTTTTGCTGATCGTTAAACCAACACGCTTGAAAGCCATGCTGTTTCGCGCCTTTTACATCAGTAATAAGATGATCACCAACATGTAAAATTGCCGCTGCCGGTAAATTTAAGGTATTAACCGCAAGGTTAAATAAATCTGCCTCAGGTTTTGCTAAACCATCTTTGCCCGCTTGAAACACCTCGACAAAATATGGCGCTAAGCCAATTTTTTCTGCATCAACATTACCATTGGTTAACCCGACTAGCGGAAAATGGTCACTTAATTGTTTTAATACTCGGTGCGTTTCTGCAGGAACATCGACTTGGTTGCGAACTGCCAGTACAGTATCTAACCCCTGCTGCGCTAAAACTTCTGCCTCTGATAGACGAAACCCTAGCTGCATTAAACCTATTTTAATGGTTTCATATCGCCACAAACTGACATCATGTTTGAGCATTGGATCTAGCATCGCTAATTGCGATTTAAGCGATGACCAAACGGTTTTATCAATCATGATACGTGACGGTAAGATCTGCGTTAACCAGTCAAACATTGCTTGTTCAGCACGAACAATCACCGGACGGTTATCGTATAAGGTATCGTCAAGATCAAAGGTTAGGGCACTAATTGGCGTTAATTGACGGTAAAAATGCATAATCTCTCTGTATTGATACGTAGCAGTCAATGCTATTTATTACGCTTAGCACGAGGATGTGCTTCATCATACACTTTCGCTAAATGCTGAAAATCCAAATGGGTATAGATTTGGGTTGTCGATAAATTCGCGTGACCTAAAAGCTCTTGTACTGCACGTAAATCACCGCTCGATTCCAACATATGTGTCGCAAAACTATGACGTAATTTATGGGGGTTAATATGGCTCGATACTGCCTGCTTTTGTCCCCATTCCGCCATCCTTTTCTGCACATTTCGAGTCGAAATACGCGTCCCTAATTTAGACACAAACAATGCAGGCTCTTCTGCTTGAGCAATGTTGTCACGCAACTTCAACCATTTCGCTACCCATTCACGAGCAAGGCCAGAGAAAGGAACCACCCTTTCTTTATCGCCCTTACCAATTACCCGTAAGTCGCCTTTGCTTAAGCTGATATGACGCACATCAATACCAACCAGCTCGGCTAAACGTAACCCTGCACCGTACATCAACTCCATCATTGCGCGATCACGAATTGCTAATGGATCATCATCGTTAACATCCAATAATTGATTCATTTCATCCACATCCAAATTCTTGGGTAATGGACGTGCTTTTCGTGGCGCCGCAACGCCTTTTGCAGGGTTGGCTTTTAAAACATTTTGATGGACTAAAAAATCAAAAAAACTTCGCAAGGCAGATAATCGCATCGCAAGGCTACTCGCCTTTAAGCCATCTCGCATCCCTTTACTGGCGATTTGACGTACCCAACCGGCATCCACTTGCTGCCAATTATCGACGCTCAATTCGACCAATTGTTCTGCAATACGCGTTAACTGGCGCTTATAATTTTGCTGAGTATGTAAGCTTAGCTCACGTTCACTACGTAAATATTCATAGAAACGTTCAAGTGGTTGTTCCAAACTGCGGGGCAACATATTAGTCAATAACCTCACGGGTATATTGCCAATGCTCTATCAAGTAACTAATGGTTGTCGCTAACTGCTCAACAAACAAGGTGTCCATTTCGGGTTGAAAGTGTCCACCATCTGCGCTCGCAAAACTCAATACACCATTGGCTGCCGAACGACCTAATGGCAACACAATAAATGATCCTAACTGTGGCGGATGGGTATATAACAATTCAGCTTCAGGACGACGTAGACGACCTAAATATGGACGATCTTGAGTTAAACGTGAACGATAAAAATCGTTAAATTGACGACGTTCGAGGTATAACACCTTATCTTCGCTATCAAACAAACGAAGACAAACGGAAAGATCCAATTGCGCCGCTAAGGTATCAACAATCGTCAGTACCTGATAAATATTATGGCATTGTAATAATTGTACTTGAGCATTAGAGAACAAGACCGATAACTCACCACTTTTAGTTGCATTGGCGAGTAACGTGGCATGTTGTTGCTCAAGCTCGGCGATCCGTAGTCGTAGTCTCTCTAATTGAATATCAACCAAAGAGACAGTACCACGCTCTTTATGAGGGATCCGCACGTCACTCAACCACTCCGATTGACGTGAAAAAAAAGTGGGATTATTGCGCAAGTAAGTTACAACTGCTTGCTCATTCAGCACCTCATTCAAGTCATCCCCTGATGAACAAGTTTGCTGAGAATGTGTTGTCATTGAATAAATTGCCCGTCAAAAACGTGAGCGGCAGGGCCGGTCATAAATAATGGCTTACCTTCCCCCGCCCAACGGATATATAAATCACCACCAGGTAGAGAAACTTTTACATTTTCATCCAGCAAACCTTGAACTCGCCCAATCGCAACCGCCGCACAGGCACCGCTACCGCAAGCTTGAGTCTCACCCGCACCACGCTCATACACACGCAAACGCACGTTATTGCGATCGAGTACTTGCATAAAGCCAGCATTAACACGCTCAGGAAAACGTTCATGGGATTCTAATAACGGGCCTAATGTATCGACATCAGCAGTATCAACATCATCAACCACAGTAACACAGTGCGGATTACCCATACTTGCCGCGCCACAGAAAAGCGTTTGCTCACCTGCGCGTAAAATATAGGTTTTTTCAGCTTGTTTTGCTTTCATCGGGATCTTGCTCGGTTCAAAGATCGGCACACCCATATTCACTGTCACCTGATTATCATTTTCAAGTTTCAGCAACATTTTTCCCGCTTTGGTACTCACCGAAATATGGTATTTATTGGTTAACCCTTTCATGGAAACAAAACGGGCAAAACAACGGGCGCCGTTACCACATTGTTCGACTTCACTACCATCGGCATTAAATATGCGGTAATGAAAATCCGTTTCAGGATCATAAGGCGGTTCAACCACTAACAATTGGTCAAAACCGATACCACGATGTCGATCCGCCAAACGGCGGATCGCATCAGGTGAAAAAAATACATTTTGTGTCACGCAGTCAACAACAACAAAGTCATTGCCTAACCCATGCATTTTGGAAAAGTTAATCTGCATGATGTTCCTTAATTTTTTTCATTTCATCGCAGCCATGATCACTGAATAATCTGTTCTAGTTGCCACAGTTGCGCTAGCGTTTCACGCTCACGAACAACATGAACCTGTTCACCGTCGACCATAATTTCAGCCGCACGAGCACGGGTATTGTAGTTCGATGCCATCACAAAGCCATAAGCGCCTGCTGAACGAACTGCTAATAAATCACCTTGCGCTAAACATAAACTGCGATCTTTACCGATAAAGTCACCGGTTTCACAAATAGGTCCAACTAAATCGTAGACATGTGCTTCACCCTGACGCGGGCTAACTGGCACAATGTCTTGCCACGCTGAATATAACGTCGGACGAATTAAATCATTCATTGCCGCATCAACAATGGCGAAGTTTTTATGTTCAGTATGCTTTAGAAACTCAACTTTTGTCAGTAACACACCCGCATTCGCAGCAATGGCGCGCCCTGGCTCAAAAATCAGCTCCAAATCAGGATAATTTTCTAACCGCGCGAGTAATGCCGAAGCATAGTCTGCAGGTTGTGGTGGTTGCTCATCATTGTAAGTCACCCCAAGACCGCCGCCTAAATCAAGGTGCTGAATATGAATACCTTCAGCTTTTAACTCATCAACTAACGCCAATAAACGATCGGTAGCATCAATAAACGGAGTAATGTCAGTTAGCTGAGAGCCGATATGACAATCCATACCAACAACCTGTAAATGTGGCAAACTGTGCGCTAGGCGATACACTTCCACTGCGCGATCAAACACAATACCGAACTTATTATCACGCAATCCTGTTGATATATAAGGATGCGTTTTCGCATCAACATCAGGGTTAATACGCAATGAAATAGGCGCTGTAACACCTAGCTCTTCAGCAACGCTATTTAGACGCTCTAATTCAGGTTCAGACTCAACATTGAAGCATTTGATCCCAAGCTCTAGTGCACGCTTCATTTCAGCAGCCGTTTTACCGACACCTGAGAACACCACTTTTGCCGGATCACCACCAGCAGCAATCACACGCTCTAATTCACCTTGCGACACAATGTCAAAGCCAGAACCAAGACGAGCAAGGACATTTAATACTCCAAGGTTAGAATTAGCTTTCACGGCATAACAGATTAAATGAGGGTGAGTTGCAACCGCCTCATCAAATGCTTTCCAGTGACGCTCTAACGTTGCACGTGAATACACATACAAAGGCGTACCGTATTGCTCAGCCAATTGTGCTAATGGCACATTTTCAGCCCATAATTGATTATTTTGCTGGTAGTTAAAGTAATCCAATGTTTTTCTTCCCTGTTAAGTAGCTGCTTTCAATGGCGACACTGTTTAACTCAGTGTTTATTTATTTTTTACTTTGCTTGCTCTTGCTGTGGTGCATCTTTTGGCATGTAGAGGGCACCACTCTGTCCACATCCCGCTAATGTTAGGGTACCTAACACAAAAATTGCTAATAAACCTTTACGCATAATTCAAAGCCAGTGATTATCAAACCAATGCCCTCTATAATCGCACCAAGAACAGGAAAAGCAATAGGACACAATAAGATGAATGACACTGAATTTCACCAATTAGCTGATTTAGCACTAATGCAAATTGAAGAAGGTATCGATGAATCCGGTGCCGACATTGAACCAGAGACAACGGGTAATGTATTAACACTCGAGTTTGCTAACCGCAGCCAGATCGTAATTAACCGCCAAGAGCCATTACATGAACTCTGGTTAGCCTCAAAATCGGGCGGCTATCATTTCAAATATAATGGCGCGGAATGGCGCTGTACCCGCAGTGATGAAGAGCTATTTTCACTACTTAAAAAAGAATGCAGCCTTCATGCTGGTGAAGCGGTTGAATGGTAATTAATATTTATTGTCATGAAGTACCGATAAAAAAAGCCTTCATTTTCTGAAGGCTTTTTATTGTCATGTCAAAACACGGTATTAACTGTTGAGCATCCCAGTTGAATTGGGATCTAAATCCGGCTTTTGACGCGGCATTTGACCACTCTTAAATGGCAGCACTTGTAATTTACCATTGTCGCAATGCACGATGTCGTAAAACTGAGGTAAATTAAAGTTGATGAAGTTAGTCGCACTAAAACGGTCTTGAGCCGAAGTATAAAAACGATTAACCCCATGTACCATCTCATCTTTATTACCACTACATTGACGGTACACTTCCATCTGGTTGGTTTCATCTAAGATATAGATGTTGTAGCCCTGCTCGCAATCTTCAAAGAAGAACTGGATCAGACCTTCACTCGCATAAGCATCAACAATTTGTGGCGGATGAGGTTCATCCATTTTACCCATAACAACATGAGGCACTTCGCTGACTTTATTCGATGAAATACAACTGTAGAAATCAACGGGGTTTTCTAACCGTTGAACAGAAACACCACGACGCTCAAAGAACAAGCCAAAGGTTTCTTCTGCAATACGGATGGCTTTAAATCGACGACGTTTTTCTTCTTCAACCGGCTTTAAACGCATTTCAATACATTCGGCAACCAACTGGTACACCAAATTACGGATCAAACCACGCATGTGCTTGCTATAACAGAACACATCAACCGCTTCAGGTGGAATTGCATCATGGTGCATTTTACCAAGCATGGTTTTCAGTGCATCTAACATGGCGTTATCGCCACTAAAGTTAAGCGTACGTACTTCATTCCACGAATTGCGATAGATCAGATCGACACTACCCACTAAACATTTGTGCTCAGGACCATAACTAAAAATATCCGTGGTCTTAAAATCAAACCGTACCGAGCGATTTTTCAATTCATTGGTTGGGTCATTTTCTAAGTTAATAAATAAACCTAACTGACGAATTTCACATGGACTCGATAGCGCTTGTAAACTTGGATTCGGACGGCGAATTGGGAAGGTATTTCGAATATCACTCACCAACTGATAGAGCTTATCTAAATCAAAATCAGCATCACGTACCACGGTATGTAGGTGCGTTGATTCCGTTAATAAACCATTAAAATAGCTCCAAGCCACTAGCTTCGACAAATAACGGTTATGCTCTAACGAGGGTTGCCCCATAATTAATAATGGATCAATTGGCTGTTTATATAAATACCACCCAGCAGCATTGCTACGCCCTTCGGGCACCTGAATAAAGGTGATATCTTCTTCATGCAAATCCGGTGAGATCTGCGGATTAAGTAACGTGACTTTACCTGGTAGCACCTCAAATGCCGCATATAATTTACGCGCTAAGATACTGATATCTTCAGGACTGATCGCAGAGGTAATGTTATTACGACGCGCAAAACGGATTAAGTTACGATAACTTAGCATTAACGCATCTAATAATTCGTTATGTGCCTCTTTAACTTGTGCTACTTTCCAATCACGACGATGATCAAGCTCATTAATCACCGTATCTGTCCATTGCCACTGCTCAGTTAAGTGTTTGAGTACACGACGACGCCAAGGCACAGAGCCTGCACTTGGTTCACGCGATAACTTTTCATGGGTTTTTAAATAGAAGCAACGACGCACTAAATCAAGACGACGATGATCATCAATACGTTCAAGATAACGCGTGACCTTTTCCAACATTAAATAGTACGCATCCATACAGTATTCACTGCGATCTTCAGCAAAGAAGCGACGCTTACCATCAAGGCTTAAAAGTTGGGTATGCGGGTATTCCCATGAGTAGGCTTCAAGCAAAATGGCTTTGAGCACTGATTTATACGGTGAATCGATACTTTTATATAACTGCCATAAACTTGAACCGAAATACTCTTCGGCTGGAATACGCGTTAGACCACCAAAATCAATCCACTCATCAAGATTAATGTAATCTTGATCAATTAAGTACGCCATATATTGGTCATAGCACTCTTCCATTTCTGGCGGCACCATAAACCACAATAATGGTAACCCTGCCAAACAAACGGCAGAGCGATAAAATTCATCTAATAATAATAAATGCTGACTAGAACCACAGTTTTCACCCGTCATCGCTTCAGAGAAGTTATGACGGAATCGATTCTCATCAATAAGAAAGAAATTCGCTTCAACCCCTTGCTCCATTGCCCATTGCGACACTAGGCTACACTTGCTATCAAGTGCGCTGCGTTCTTCTGGTGTTAATGAAGTTCGGATACAAACCCAGATATCAAGATCACTCGTCAGGCTTTGCCCCATTGATGAAGTGCTTCCCATGGCATATAAGCCAGTGATCGGGCAGTCATTTATCTCAAGCAATAAGGGATCGACCGAGAGTTCGGCAGAGTGGGCGCAATCGTCAACGAATTGTTGTTGGACATCAGTAACAACAAATTTCGCGATCCCTTGAGATACCGGCTGGTCAAGATAACCCGGTAAAGCAGGGTGATTGTAATGAAGTAAGACAGGCAACAAGTCGAACACTTGTACTGATTGAGCATTCATCGCCAACCGTGCTCGTTCGATACGAAGCTCAGTTAATGAGTCTAGCCTGCCTTTCAGCGTCTTAATATAATTTTGCAAATTACTCTTCCAAGAGCTACCAGCGTTGAAGCACCTCAAATATCACTATTAGGATCATTTGAGCTGTGTTAAATATGAGCAAAAACGTGATCAATGTAACACTTTTAATACCCTTGGTAAAGATAATGCCAAGTCAGGTAATGCGACAATTCTGTGTGATTCATCCTTAAACTATTACCTCAAATTAGTACAATGATGAATGAGTGCCAGTTGTTAGCGAATCATCATTATTATCATTTAAAGTAGATGTGATTAATATCACATTTTTTTAAACTATTAGCAACACAATAGTATGCATATACTCAAATGAGCAAGCAAATTATCATCCAGACGATGCTAATGGTACGATGTGCTTAATAAAAAATAGAACCTTCATTATGGATCCCCAAGACTTATGAGTAATCAACCAATCCGTATTGCAACACGCAAAAGCCCATTGGCTATGTGGCAAGCTGAATTCGTTAAAGCAGAACTAGAACAAGCGCATCCAGGCATTATTGTCGAGCTTGTTCCTATGATAACTAAAGGCGATATCATTCTTGATACACCATTAGCTAAAGTCGGTGGTAAAGGGCTTTTCGTAAAAGAACTTGAAGTTGCAATGCTTGAAGGCCGTGCCGATATCGCAGTTCATTCAATGAAAGATGTACCTGTTGAGTTTCCAGAAGGCTTAGGTCTTGTGACCATCTGTGAGCGTGAAGATCCTCGCGATGCGTTTGTCTCAAATAAATACAATAATATTGATGAGCTACCGCAAGGGGCTATTGTCGGTACTTCTAGCCTGCGCCGTCAATGTCAGCTACGTGCTCAGCGCCCTGATCTTATCGTCAACGATCTGCGTGGCAACGTAAATACACGCCTACGTAAGATGGATGAAGGCCAATACGATGCCATTATTCTTGCTTGTGCTGGTCTTAAACGTCTAAAAATGGAAGAGCGTATTCGTAGCGAGATCCCACCTGAAGTCAGTTTACCGGCTGTAGGTCAAGGTGCGGTAGGTATTGAGTGCCGCCTCGATGACTCACGTGTTCGTCAGTTATTAGAAGCATTAAGCGATCAAGCGACAACTACACGTGTATTGTGTGAGCGCGCAATGAATAACTACTTACAAGGTGGTTGTCAGGTGCCAATTGGTAGTTACGCAGAACTTGAAGGCGACCAAATTTGGCTACGTGCATTAGTCGGTGAGCCCGATGGAAGTAAGATTGTGAGTGCTGAAATTCGTGGACCAATCGAGCAAGCAGAACAGTTAGGAGAAACCCTTGCGGAGCAACTACTTAACGATGGTGCCCGTGATATTTTAGAACGTTTATACGGTAACGCATAATGACAGTGCTGATCACCCGCCCTGCCCCCGATTGTTATCAATTGGCAGCGCAACTTAATGCTGCGGCGATCAGCGCAATAGCTCAACCGCTATTAACCTTAAAAGCGGGTGATGGACTTTCTTCGTTATTGCTACAAATCAATGCATTAAAAGCCGGTGATTATATTATTGCCGTAAGTCATCATGCAGTAACATTTGCGCACGATTACTTAGTATCACAAGGTGCAGCATGGCCAAAAAACGTGCATTATATAGCTGTTGGCCATAAAACTGCCGCAACATTGACAAAATTGAGCGGACAGCGAGTATTATCTCCTGAACACCGCTGTGATAGCGAAGGATTATTAGCCTTACCCGAACTCGCACAGGTTACGGATCGTAACATACTTATATTGCGAGGGAATGGTGGCAGAGAACTGATCCACCAAGCATTAACGGCACGCCATGCAGTAGTCAACTATTGCGAAACGTATCAGCGATGTTGGCTTGATCTCGATGGCGAGAAATTAGTGGCACAATGGCAACATCAACAACTGGATACCCTTGTTATTACCAGTGCTGAACAGCTAGTATTTTTAACAACAAGGATCCCAACTCAGCATTTGACTTGGTTTCTCAATTGCCACCTTCTCGTCCCAAGTCAACGAGTAGCCGAGCAAGCAACAGCGCTTGGCTTTGTGAATATTTCCACCGTGGGCAGTGCCTCTAATCATGCACTCTTCACGTTCCTAAGCAACTTTAGCTAAACGGAATAATTAGGATGACAGACAAATCTAACAACAATACCGCAGCAGAACAGCCAAAGCAGGACAAGCCAACCACGGCAGCAACGTCTACTCCGGCTAAAGAAGCGCCCAAAAAAGCGACCAAAGAACAACCTAAAGCTCCAGCAAAAACAGAGAAATCTGAAAAAAAATCGGGTAGCAAAACAGGTTGGGTGGCGATTGCATTAGTTATTGCACTCGGTGGTGGGCTGTACTATCACGGTCATCAGCAAGGGTTGCAGCAGCAACAACATATTGATGCACTTCAACAGCAAATTGCTAGTATGAAAGCAGCAATGCAGAACGATCAAAAAGAAACGATTAGCATTATTAATGGTGGATTACGCAGTACTGAAGTCAGCCTAAGCCAACAGCAAAAATCCATTGCAGCACTGCAAACTACAGTGACAGAGCTTAAAGGCAATAATCCAAATGATTGGCTACTCGCTGAAGCAGATTATCTTGTCAAAATGGCTGGACGTAAACTCTGGTTAGAACATGATGTTACCAGTGCAACGTTATTACTTGAGTCTGCCGATCATCGTATCGCAGAGCTGAATGATCCAAGCTTGAAAAACCTACGCCAAGCAATGAGTAACGACATCACAACATTAAAATCACTGACTAATGTTGATCGTGATGGCTTAGTACTACGCTTAACCAGCCTTGAAAACAGTGTTGATGGCTTACCATTAGCTAATGCTATTTTGCCAAAAGCAGAAGATGAACCACAATCACAAACCGTGAGTCAATCGGTGAATGATTGGAAAGATAATTTAATGACGTCGCTGAAAAATTTTGGTGAACACTTCATTACTTACCGTAAGCGCGATGGCAATGTTGTTCCACTGCTTTCACCACAGCAAGATTTCTACTTACAGCAAAATATCAAAAATAAGTTAGAAACGGCCATTGATGCGGTTTACCGTGAACAAGGTGATGTTTATAAGATCTCTCTTGATACAGCGAAAAAGTGGGCTGAACAGTATTACGATATGTCTTCACCGCTAACACAAAGCTTTATTAAAAGCCTTGATCAATTAGCCCAACAGCAAATCACAGTTAACTACCCAGATAAGCTGCAATCTCAGGCGTTAATTACTAAGCTCGTCAATCAAGTGCTACGTAATAAAATGGCGACATTAGGTGATACGCAGGCACAACCTGTAAAGCAGACTAAGCCAGCAGTAAAACCTACACCGAAAACAGAAGTGCCAGCAGTAGAAAAAAAACCAATCCAAGCGAAGCTTGAAACAACAGTGACGCAACCAGCTGAAACTAAAAATAAAGGCGAGAATAAGGCAACCGTTACTTACAACACGGTAACCACTGTGGAGGCCAAATAATGATTAAATTATTATTATTGGTACTTGCGCTTATCGCCGGTATTGTTGTCGGCCCAGAACTCGCAGGCAACCAAGGATATGTGCTGATCTCTACGGCAAATCAAACCATCGAGATGAGTTTAACCACACTCGTTGTATTAATCGTCGCATTGTTTGCCGTATTCTTATTACTAGAATTTATTCTAAAACGCGTCTTTTCAATCAGTAGTTCAACTCGTGGTTGGTTTAGTGGGCGTAAAGTTCGTAAAGCACGTATCCAAACTTCAGAAGGCTTATTAAA
The DNA here is from genome assembly GCF_022129445.1 of Photobacterium sp. Ph5. Taxonomy (GTDB): domain Bacteria; phylum Pseudomonadota; class Gammaproteobacteria; order Enterobacterales; family Vibrionaceae; genus Photobacterium. The sequence continues at coordinate 2,097 of NZ_JADQAQ010000020.1, read as the reverse complement.
AGTCACTGAAGGTGATTGGAAACCTGCTGAAAAACTACTGACCAAATCAGCTAAGTTCAGCGATGCGCCACTCCTTAACTACCTTGCAGCAGCAGAAGCGGCGCAAGGATTAGGTAAAACTGAGCAGCGTGATGAGTACTTAAAGCAAGCCGCTGAACTTGATAGCCAAAATCTTGCCGTTGCGCTAACCCGTGCTAAGCTTCAAATCCGCCAACAGCAATTTGAGCAAGCATTAGCAACATTACAAGAAGTACAACAAGATCATGCTCGCAATCCTATCGTATTAGGTCTACTTCAAGAGTGCTACTTAAAGCTAGAAGATTGGAAATCACTACTGACTTTACTGCCACAGCTAACTAAAGCAGGCGTGATCACTCCAGAAGAAGCGGTAATCCTTGATGAACAAGCGCAATGTGGTCAAATGCAGCACCTTGGTCAGCAAAATGGTACTGATGGCTTAGTGGGTTACTGGAATAACATGGGACGTAAAGATAAGCAGAATCCAGCGCTTGTGGCATGCTTCATCAAACAAATGATGGCACGTCATGCAGATAACGATGCTTACCCAATTTTACGTGATGCGCTTAAGAAGAGCCAAGATGAGCGTTTGATCAGTCTTGTTCCTCAGCTAAACCTACCCGATCGTCACCCTGCGATTGTGAAGCTACAGGAACTATTACGCCAAGATGGTAATAATGCAGTCACTCACAGTGCATTGGGTCAGATGTTAATGGCTGAAGGTAACTGGCTAGAAGCAAAAGATCATTTTGAAAAAGCCGTTGCGGTTCGTCCTGATATGACAGACTACGCTCACTTAGTCGCAACGCTAGAGCAGTTAGATGACAAGCAAGGTGCTGCTGCAGCTTCTCGTCAAGCTCTGGAATTAGCACAACCGAGCAAACAAGCTTAACGGGCTAAATAACATAAAAAAGCGTCCCTTTGTGGACGCTTTTTTTTTGCCAAATCAAAGTTAATTAACATTTTTAACAAAAACATGTTTCTAGTTGTAAACAGCCATTTCAAGGTATATCAAGACCATTGCTCCCGTCGCATAAACACGCTTCAATAGCCTTTCCATTTCCTTAACATTTGGATAACTAAGCTATGGATATGCTTCCTTGGTTAATTGTTTCTGGTATCGTAGTTTCAGTAATTGTATGCGTAATGACCGCAGTACTAATTAAAAACGCTGACTAATACGAAACCAAAAAAAGCCTCCACTTTTGAACTGACCCCCAATAGTTGGACACCAATTATTGGGGGTCTTTTATGTCCAAATACAGTCGAGAGTTAAAATGCATCTTAGCTAAGCAATGCTTAGCGGGAGCCTCATCTATTTCACTCGCTAAACAACATTCCATTTCATCGCGTCAAATACGTTATTGGACTCAAGTGTTTGCCATTCATGGCAACCGCTCCTTTGCTTTTACTGCGCAATACAGTACTGTAAAAGATAAGATAAAAGCGCTTCATTTAATGTGGACGAACAGCTGGTCTTTAACGCACACTAGTGCTGTATTAAACCTTTCCTCCCCTGGAATACTTTCCACCTGGCTCAAAAGATATAGAGACCACGGTATCCAAGGGCTCGAACCTCAACGATTAGGCAGACCATCTATGAAGCAGCAACCTCAACGTACTCAAAAATCCGATGACGATATGACACGTGAGGAGCTGAAAGAAGCATTAGCTTACTTAAGAGCTGAGAATGCCGTCTTAAAAAAGTTGGAAGAGTTAGCGCAGGAAAAGAAACATCGCCAAGTAAAGAAAAAGCGGCAATAGCGCTAACTCTAAGAAATACCCACGCTTTAAAATATTTGCTGCAGGTGCTAAAGCTACCAAGAAGTGTGTTTTATTACCAAGCTAAGGCGAGTAAACATCCTGAGAGTTATGCCGATGAACGAGCGCTGATAACGTCTATTTTTCATCAACATAAAGGACGATATGGCTATCGCCGCATCCATTTAGAGTTGCGAAATCAAGGCATAATGATAAATCATAAGACGGTGCAACGTCTTATGGGTCAACTCAATCTAAAATCAACAGTGAGACCCAAAAGATACCGCTCTTATAAAGGTGATATTGGCAAAACAGCAC
>NZ_JADQAQ010000019.1 GCF_022129445.1 Photobacterium sp. Ph5 | reverse complement strand
AAATCCCTCGGCGTTCGCGCTGTGCCGGTTCAAGTCCGGCCCGGGGCACCATCTTTATTTTACCTAATAGGTAAAAAAGAAAATAGAATTAAAAGATATGGCTAATAAGCGATATCTACAGATGGTGTCTTACCCATCGCAAGAAATTGCGTGCCCTGGTGGTGGAATTGGTAGACACAAGGGATTTAAAATCCCTCGGCGTTCGCGCTGTGCCGGTTCAAGTCCGGCCCGGGGCACCATCTATAAAAAAAGCTCATCATTAGATGAGCTTTTTTTTCGTCTGTAATATGGATACATTAAAGAAAAAAGAGCCGAAAGGCTCTTTTTTGTTATTTATCGCTATCAGTACCGAAGCGAATGATGCAACTTTTAGCAAATTCGGTTGCTTCGTTCGCTGTCCAATCACCTTTTGGCTTTTCTTTTAATTGGTTACACCAATCTTCACTACCTACCTCTGGTGTACATGCAGAAAGTAATGTTACAGCGCCTAATAAAATAAATAACTTCTTCATAAAAATCCTTTATTACTGATTAATCATCAGCTTTAGCTTTAAATTTTTGTGATTACTCACAATCTTGCAAGAATGGCTGAAAGGTCACGTATTAGCAAATTTTAAAAAGTGTTTTATGTGAGAATTATGTAAGATTTCAATAACAAAGGTAAAGACAGGTTTGCTAAACACAAATACTCTGATGCTTCGGAGGGCTAAGATAATTATTGATAGCCAGTGATCTGGCATGATTGCAAGGAGAGCATGATGAAATTAAATTGTGATATGGGCGAAAGCTTTGGTGCTTGGAATATGGGTGATGATGCTGCAGTGATGCCATGGATCAATATGGCGAATATTGCGTGCGGTTTTCATGCATCCGATCCGACAGTAATGGCAAAAACGATTGCTTTAGCTAAACATCATGATGTGACCATAGGTGCTCACCCTGGGTATAACGATAAAGAAGGGTTTGGACGACGACCTATTCCTCATACGTTGGATGAAATCAGTCATAGTGTGGCTTACCAAGTAGGGGCTCTAGATGCCTTATGTCGTCTGAATGCTGTGACTATTACGTATGTGAAGCCTCATGGCGCGTTATATAACCAAATGATGCAAGATCCTGAAATTTTCGAAGTCATTGTTTCTACTATCGCAAAACTTAATACTTCCCGTGCACTTCCTCTTTCTCTTATGGTCCTGTCACGAGCAAATAATGAGGCATATATTCAAATAGCCGAACAAAAGGGGGTTTCTTTACTTTTTGAAGCGTTTGCAGATAGGGCTTACACAACCGAAGGGTTATTGATTCCACGACATGAAACTGGTGCAGTACATCACCATCCTGATTTGATAAAAGCGCAAGTATTACAACTCGCTCAAGGTAAAGTGAAAACCCAGAGTGGGAAATTATTAACATTACAGGTTGATACCATTTGTGTGCATGGTGATAACCCTGAATCAATTGCGACAATTAAAGAGATCGCCCTGTTATTAAAGTCAGCAAATGATAATAAATAGGACGTTATTATGCTTATTAGTCGGTTAACTGAATCAGCCATGATGGTGGAATTTGGGCAGCAAATTACCGCTGAAACAACATCCATGATTGCTGACTACGTAACGTTTATTAAAACACAATATAGTCGTGAATTAATCGATATTACTCCCTCGTATACTAAGGTGATGCTACATTTTCGGCTGGACTGTAATTGTTATTCTTTATTGGTTGCGACAAGCGAACAATGGTTTGCAGATCATCAGCAAAGTCATAAAGGCTCTTGCCATTCAACATCAAAACTACATCAATTACCTGTTTATTATCATTCAGATGTTGCGCCAGATTTAGCGACTGTTGCCGAGCATAGCCAGCTAACAGAGCAACAAGTCATTACTCGACATAGCGATAAAATCTATCAAGTCGGTGCGATTGGTTTTACTGCTGGGTTTGCTTTTTTATCTACGGTGGATGATGAAATCGCAATGCCTAGATTGTCATCACCTCGACTTCAAATACCAGCAGGAAGCGTCGGAATTGCCGATAACCAAACCGCAATATATCCCGATCAAAGTCCTGGAGGCTGGCATATTATTGGTAATTGTCCGCAATCCTTATTTTTAGCTGATCAGTACCCGTTATCTATTTTTTCAATTGGCGATCAGGTGCAATTTTTTGCGATCACCAAACAAGAATTTTTAGATCTAGGAGGGCAGTTATGGAAGCGTTAGAGATCATTGAATCAGGTATGCTAATGCAGTTGCAAGATCTTGGTCGTTATGGTGTTGCAGAGCATGGATTAAGCCAAGGTGGCGCAATGGATCTTCATGCTTTCTGCTGGGGGAATTTATTGTTAAATAATGATCCTAATGCGGCTCAAATAGAGATCACATTAGGACAAGTCAGTTTTAACGTTCTCACCGATTGTACTATCGCTCTCACTGGGGCTGATATGCAAGCCAAGGTTGATGGAAGAAAGATCATGCCTTGGCAAACGGTACGCTTATTGAGTGGGCAAGTATTGCAGTTGGGTTATGCACGGCAGGGATTAAGAGCATATTTGGCAATTGACGGTGGATTTTGTGTTAAAGAAAGTCTAGGTAGTGTATCGACAGTAGCTAGGAATCATCTGGGCGGTTTTGATGGTACGGGTCAGTCACTAAAAGAGGGGAAACGACTTTCTAAATATGGTGGAAACAACGTTTATCATTTTCAAGCAGTACCCGCACGCTATATACCCAATTATGCGGAAAAGTTAACGGTATCTATTATTGAATCATATCAAGCAGAGTGGTTTTCTCCACAGCAAAAGCAGCAGTTTTATCAGTCAGAATATCAAGTGAGTCAACATAGTGATCGCATGGGTTATCGGCTTGTAGGGGAAAAGATCCTCCCAAATAAGGCAACATTGATCTCTCAACCTATAGCAAAGGGAGCGGTGCAATTTCCAGCGGCAGGAGAGCCCATTATTTTACTCAATGATCGACAAACGTTGGGGGGATATCCTATTTTAGGTTGCATTACTCAGCGCGATCTTAATTTGGTTAGTCAATTAAAACCGGGAGATTCAATCCGATTTTCGCCATTAAGCCCAGAGCTATTTGAACTTGAGTTACAGAAATGGTTTACTTTCTGTCGATTCTTTAATGTTTTCAATTGTGGTAACGAAAAGAAATAAAGGTGATTGGATGTATATTTTTGGCTATGGAAGCCTGATCAATAAATACTCGCGAAACCGTACAGGTAATACTGGTAAATCTTATCCTGCATTAGTGCATGGTTTACAGCGTTCATGGGGCAATGTTGATGGCAGTTATCCTATCGCACCTTTAGTTGTTAAGCCGGGACAAGGTGTCTGTAATGGCGTGTTAATTGAAGTTGATGAAAAAGGTTTGAGAGACTTTGATCAAAGAGAACATGGCTATCAACGTATTCAAATTACCGCACAACAAATTGAATTATTAGAAAATACGCAGCTCACATTATCTGAACCAGTTTGGGTGTATATCAATAATAGTGCTTTACCGCCTTGTCAGCAGTTCCCTATTACACAAACCTATGTTGATACGGTTTTAGCGGGATGCTTATCTATTTCACATCAATTTGCAGAGATGTTCGTCGCAACGACGACTGGCTGGCAATACCCTTATCAAAATGATCGTCATGCGCCCAAATATGGCAACTTAGCTGGCGTTTATGATACAGATCGAAAGCAGATTGATGTACTCATTGAAAATACGATTTCAGGTAATTAACAATCTATTCATCGTCATAAGGTAAGCGAGATCAACGGTGGCAAAACCGAATAAAAAAGGGCCGACAAAAACAGTCGATATTTTTTGTACTAAATGTAAAACGCTCTTATTTAAGTATCGAAAAGGTGGGAAAGGGGCGCTAGTAAAGTGTTTTAAAGAAAGAATTGTAAAAGATTTTACGATTGAGCCTGCAACATGCCCTGAATGTGGTTTGGTATTTGGGCGTGATACGTTAGTGAGAGGTACACCTGCATTTAAAATCATTGGCGGAAAAGTGACGATGAAGTAAATAAAAGCCGAGTCATAAGTGAATAACTCGGCCTTTCGATGCTAGTGATTATTACTGTTTGAATAACTGCTTTGGCGGGCAATCAATCTTTTGGCTCATCAGTACGGCTTCCAAATCGACAATTTTACGGTGATAGGTTGCTTTTACGAGTTGATAATCAAGTGATGGTGCAAACCATAGTGAAAGTTGGCGATCGCTCTTTCTCGTTTGGTTAACGCGAATAGTGTCTAGAGTGCCAAAATTAGTTTTGATTGTTTCATTACCCGCTACCGTAAAATAATAGTGGCTGGTTTCGTCACTGTTTTGCATGATGAAATCAAAGTTCTTTTTACCTTCAATTAAATCAAGACGCATTTGACTACCAATTGTGTCACCATCAATAATAGGAGCTAAATCACTGGTATATTTCTGCGTTTTTCCATCTTCAGTCACTGTTGAGTTATGGCCATCGTTACTAAAAGTTGCACTCACATTGCCGGCCATTAGTCCGGTGATAGTGCGCTGAAATTTATCAGTGATGAAACGTTGAGCTGCATTTGACCAGTGTAGTTGTGAATGAGAGTTCATTTTTGATTTAGTAATTAAAACATCAACTTCGCTGGTGGTATAAATATCAGCGCTATCACCTTTCCAAACAATACGACGTTGATAATGACCAATTTTCTGACCTTTAAAAAATACATTGTAATTTAAAGTCTTTTTGCATTGATGGAATTGGTTTGGAAAAGAATAGGTGGCATGACTTTCTTTTTGTAGTGCCGTTGAAGTATTACTTGTCGGTGCTGCAATGGCAGTCACGCTCAATAAAGATAAAACCGACGTAGTAAATAAAGACAATAGACGCACAGGTACTCCTACAACATTTAGATATAACGAACAATAGCGTTTTATAGTTTAACAGGTTTGGTAACAAGATGATCATGTAGCATGTATTTTATGCAGAAAGCTATCCCGCACATATGACTTATTTATTGAAGGTTGCGAATGTATTTTTATACGTAATTATTAATAATAGGAATGAAATGAAATAAAAATTTAACTTATTATTATTTCTTTTTAAATCATGAATTTATGTTTTTCACTCTCAGTGCTTGCAATATTTTTCTTTTAATAAAAAAATAACGTGTTGTTATTTAAAGAAATTTATTTTGGTACACATACCTGATTGCTATGACACTATTAATACAGTAATTTGACGTTTAGTGTGGGCACGCCTATTTTTTATACGTTTATGTCTAAAGAAAGAGGAGTGTGTGATGAAAAAAATGAACTCGTCATATCGGTTACAGATCATCAAAGAAGTTGCTACTCGACATCGAATGAAATCGACAGATGATCCTATGGCGATGCATATATCACAGCTACTAGAAAGTCATAATAATGAAAGCCCCATAAAGCCAATAGCAACATTTGATGATAGTCATTATGATGATAATGCGGGCGGCTGGGTGAGTAATTTGTGGGGTGATGAAAAATAAATTGGACAGTGATAATCTCGGGAAGTGATGGATGAGGTACGATTATGTTCGTACCTTTTTTGATACATTCAAATCAGCCATTAAAGAATACCTTTTTCTTTGTCTGTAGCTGGAACAAATTTTGTGTCTGATGTACATTGCGGTGTCTTTATATATTTAGGCTGATTGATGAATTACACCGACCTTGATAATTACACGCGAAAGTGGATTTTTACCCATGCTTCAATGCCTGTTCCTACAACAGATCTTGAGCAAATAAAACCGTTAACCCAAGCGCGTTCTTCGCAATTATGGCAAGAACATATTAGTAAGCAGAGTCCAGATTCTGATCACTTTGAGCATGGTGATTGGGCTGCAGATGCAAAAATTTGGTCAGAGCCTGAAGACTGGCAAGATGCTTGGGATAACGATGATGATACATCATTGCCAGAGGCTATTTTAGCTGCTTTGCAATGGGAAGATAATACAACGATTTATTTCTGCTACGAAAAGTACAATATTGTAGAAACTAAATGGGGTGTATTTAAGCGTAACTGGAAAAACTTCTTATTTTTTGATGATGGTCCAATTCTATTGGGTCGCAAACAAAAACAAGCGCTATGGTTTCAATCCAATGGCACTTATCAGTTAGCGTCACGCCCATAATTTTCTTACGCCCTGTGATTTTTATTTTTGTAAATCACGGGGCGTTGTTATTTATGTGCTTCACCAATGGGTTGTAATTGCTTTATGATCTGTTGAATATTCTCTAATGCAATGTGTAAGTTATTGGTTGAGGAATGAACCGAACCTTCTTTTGTTATTAATTGCTGGTTTAACGGCTCACCCAACGCAATAAAAAAACGTGCGCTGTGGTTTGTGGTTGTTACTGTTATAGGTAATTGTGAGTGAGAAAATATTCCCATTTGATTTGGATGTAGTTGATTGTTTGCGATATAGGCTTGCCCTGAGCGTAAATAAATAAAACCGGCAACATGGGTTTCTGGAGGTGTAAATGTCCAACTACCGTACGACGTTACAATAATATCAAGATAGATAATATTGCAGTTGTGTTTTACGGGGCTTTCCACATCATAATACTGACCAATAAGTACTTTTGTTGTCGCGTGTGTACTTTCAATGAGAGGAAGTTTTTCACTAGCAATATGAATACTTGATGGCGTCGCCATTTCACCTTTTTTACCTGAAGGAGAAGCGGTCCACATTTGAAATGCTTCTGCGACACCATGATGAGGTTTCATCAATGATTTATGCACTATGCCATGACCACAAGTAGTAAGGTGAATATCACCTGTTTGAATGTGATCTTTACCGTTGATACTGTCATTGCTTTGGATTGATCCGACAACGGGATAGCTAACCGCATCGATACCTGAATGACCGTGAAAGTCTAATTCATTATGTGATTGGTTATTGGATAAATAATGATCCCAAAGGATAAAGGGATTGGTATCAGGTAGGTGGTGGGTATCGATATAAGTGATAATGGCACCGTGTTTTATACCATGCCGAATTACTGCAATTTTTCTAGTCATTGCTATTGTTACCTGTTTTCGTAAGGCTAGAAAACAAGCCTATGTATCATGCCATTACAAATTAATATTCAGCTCTTATTTAGCCTAGTTGTTTACTCGCTGATCTGCTGCATTATTAGCAACAAAAATTTTATTACTGATAAAATGATAGGTGAATATTAAACGCTTTATGCTTATTTGTATTACAATATCAAGATTAAATAGATACTCAATATTTACGAAATAATAGGAAACACGAATGACTTTTTCTTTTGGTAGCTTGTTTAAACAGCAGGCATTTATTAATGGCCAATGGAGTGACGCCTTTTCTGGTAAAACGGTAAATATTACCAATCCGGCGACAGATGAAGTTATTGGTCATGTTCCCCTTATGGGTGTAGAAGAAACAAATATCGCCATTGATGCTGCAGATAAAGCGTATCGATTGTGGTCAAAAACAACAGCTAAACATCGTTCGGTGATCTTACGTCAGTGGTATGAGTTAATTGTTTCACACAGTGATGAATTAGCTCATATTCTTACTGCCGAGCAAGGTAAACCATTGGCTGAAGCGAAGGGTGAAATTGCCTATGCGGCGAGTTTTGTTGAATGGTATGCAGAAGAAGCTAAGCGTCTAAACGGCGAGATCATTCCAAGCCATAAAGAAGATGCCCGTATTTTAGTTTCTCGCCAGCCTGTTGGTGTGGTTGCTGCCATAACACCATGGAACTTTCCTGCTGCAATGATCACACGTAAATGTGGTCCAGCTTTTGCAGCGGGTTGCTCCGTTGTATTAAAACCAGCCCCCGATACTCCTTATACTGCATTTGCCCTCGCAGAACTTGCGCATCGGGCGGGTATTCCTGCTGGATTGTTTAATGTTATTACGGGAGATGCCATCAAAATTGGCGCAGAGCTTATGAGTAATAAGCGAGTTCGCAAAGTTTCATTCACAGGCTCTACTGCAATCGGTAAGCTTTTGATGGCACAGTCAGCAGCGACGGTTAAGAAAGTGTCTTTGGAGTTAGGTGGTAACGCGCCATTTATTGTGTTTGATGATGCCGATTTATCTCGCGCGATTGATGGGGTGATGGTTTCTAAGTTTCGTAATGCAGGTCAGACATGCGTGTGTACTAACCGTATTTATGTTCACAGTGATGTGTACCAGCAGTTTGTAGAAAAGCTAGCTGAAAAAGTATCGGCACTAATAGTGGGTCATGGTATTGATAATAGTGTTACCATTGGCCCGTTGATAAACCGAGCTGCGGTTGAGAAAGTCGAAAAACACATTAACGACGCGATGATGAAAGGGGCAAACTTAGTTATAGGTACACGAGAGCCTTCAACAAGCTGCTTTGTTCAGCCTACGGTGCTAAGTAATGTAACCGATAATATGTTAGTGGCGAGTGAAGAAACCTTTGGTCCGTTAGCTGCTGTGTTTAAGTTCACTGATGAACAAGATGTTATTGCACGCGCTAATAATACCGATTCAGGTCTTGCTGCTTACGTTTATACACAATCATTATCACGTGCATTTCGCGTTAGTGAGGCATTGGAATATGGCATGGTGGGAGTCAATGAGGGGTTAATTTCGACTGAAGTTGCGCCTTTTGGTGGGGTTAAAGAATCAGGTATTGGTCGAGAAGGTGCTCATCAAGGTTTAGAAGAATATACTGAGATGAAATATACCCTAATGGGTGGTTTGTAGCGTTTTTATTATTATTTTAGCGTGATGTTAGCAAGCTGAGTTACACTGAGTTTCTCAGCTTTGTTTTTTCTATTATGCTTGGATACTATTTTCTGTGGTACGCATGAGTTCACCTTCATTTACATTTTCAACAATAAAACCTTACTGGACTACCTTCACTTTATTTCTGATTTTCTTTTTTGCTTTTCCAGCTCAGGCTATTCCTTTAGTTGGGTCTGCATGTTTGATTCGATACGGTGATAAAGTTGTTGTTATAAAAGAAGAAATATCAGGTAAATTAGCTTTACCTGGTGGTCGAATTGATCCTACGAATAGCCCTGAGCAGGCTGCTGTACGTGAAGTATACGAAGAAATAGGCATTCATGTCGATGCGGTGAAATTGCTAAAATTGCGAGGTAATACGACATTATTTGCGTGTGTAGCGAAACAGCCCATTCCAACGACACTGATTACATCTTATACCCAACCGTTAACAACGACAGAAAGTGATGATTTGCTAATTAGTACTTGGCAAGCGAAGCATTTTACCAAAGAAGTGAAGCGTGCGTATTTATTGTCAGCTGAAAACATTACGCCAAAAGATTATCGCTACCCTAATGATGTACCATTGATCCAACACTTATTACCGCAAGTACCCAATAGTGAAATTACCGTCAACGCCGCAGATTATGATGCGGTGAGTAGGCTACATCAATGGGAACTGACACAGATAAAGTCGTTTCAGCAGGAAATTAAATCCATGCCTGACAGTGACCAATCACTTTTTCAACAAGTGATATCTGTGTTTAACTTGCCCGGTGAAAAGTTGTTTATTGGTTTGTTATTGCTCGTTGTTACCGTCGGTTTTGGTGTGACTGCAATGTTGTATTTATCAAGTGTGCTCGTGTCTGTCACTTTTATTGCTTCGGTAATGAAATTAGCATTAGCATCACCGCGTCCATTTTATATTTGGCCTGAGTTACAACAAACTGCAGCCAGTGGTTTTGGTTTGCCGAGCGGTCATACATTAATGGCAACGGTGTTATGGGGATTGCTTTGGTATAATTTACCGTTACTGATTCATCGTTATCGATCTAATTTTATTTCAAATCCAAGAGCGTTTCGCATAAAGACACTGCCGCTGTTGATTATTGCGATTAGTTTACAAGCTATCGCAAGGGTTTGGCTCGGTGTGCATTTTATCTCAGATACGTTACTGGGCTTGGGGGTTGGGATAGTGCTTTTAGTCTTGCTTATTTGGTGGCAACGTTCAGGCTTAGCCTATCAGCACGTTCGTAATTGGCAGTTCTGGGCACTATTTAGCGTAATAATCGCTCTTGGTGTGAGCTATTTTCAAGTCCCTCAGCAAGTGTATTTATTGGCCTGTACGCTTGCAATGAGTGCCGCTGTCTTTATTGATAGAGGCCGATCACGACAAACAATTACTTACCCTCAAAAAATAAAATTAGCAGTGGCGCTACTAGGCTCTGTATTGGCGATTGGATTTTTGAGCTCATTATGTGTAGAGCTCGTGATAAGTACAGTCGCTATATTATTGATAAAAACATTAACTATTATCGTCATGGTTATGGCGTGCGTACTGATGACAGTGCATAGCTACCGTTTGAAATAAGTACTTTCAAGGTGGAAGTGGTATTTATAAACCATGATTGTTTGTTTTGTTCTATCGCGTTGTAAGGTAAAGTAAAGTGATAATAATATCTAAAATTGATTTGCCGATGATCGAATTTATAACGATCAGGCTATAAATATTAAATGAGAGAAGGCCAGTAGTCGTAGGACACGACTCCGCTATAAGTGATAGCGTACACTGGAGAAGGAGCACAATGTTACCAGCATTAACCCATCAGCACAGTATCGAGCAACTGGTGCTGTCATTCCTTGACGATTTATCCGCGGCAGGTTTTCGAGGCGAGATAGAGAAAACCTATGCGAGTCGACTCGCTGTTGCGACAGATAATAGCGTCTATCAAGTTATTCCTCAGGCCGTTATCTTACCTAAAGATATCGATGATCTGGTGTTAATTGGTCAAATTGGTCAACAGAAAAACTATCAAAAAATCACCTTTTCTCCTCGTGGGGGCGGTACGGGAACCAATGGCCAATCATTGACTCCTGGTGTAGTTGTCGATATTTCACGCCATATGAATAAGGTACTGGAAGTTAATCCTGAACAAGGTTGGGTTCGAGTACAAACAGGTGTCGTAAAAGATCAACTTAACGATGCGTTACGTCCTCATGGTTATTTTTTCTCTCCTGATTTATCAACCAGTAACCGCGCTACCGTGGGCGGTATGATCAACACTGATGCTTCGGGTCAAGGGTCGTTAAAATACGGAAAAACGTCTGATCATGTATTGTCCTTAACGGCAGTTCTTGTTGATGGCTCAGTATTAAAAACTGAAGCATTAGATGAGGCGCAAATAGAGTCGATATCAGGTGATGACCTCGCTGCAAAAGTGGTTAAAACCTCTGCGCAAATATGTCGTGAAAAACGCCAACAAATTATTGATAAGTTTCCCCCTCTTAACCGCTTTTTAACGGGTTATGATTTAAAAAATGTTTATGACGATGAACTAACACAATTTGATATTGGTCGTTTGTTGTGTGGTGCAGAAGGTTCGCTTGCGTTTATTGCAGAAGCGAAACTGAATATTACGCCGATCCCGAAATCACGAACGCTTGTAAATATTAAATACGATAGCTTTGATTCAGCGCTACGTAATGCGCCAATGATGGTTGAAGCTAAAGCGCTGTCGGTAGAAACCATCGATTCCAAAGTATTGAATCTCGCAAAACAAGATATCGTTTGGAATACTGTTAGCGACTTATTAACCGATGTTCCTGGCAAAGAAATGCTAGGGATCAATATGGTTGAGTATGCAAGTAATGATATTGCCGAGAATCAACAACAGGTAAAAGCATTATGTGAACGACTCGATGCCATGATAACGGCTAATGAAGCAGGCATTATTGGCTATCAAGTATGTGAAGAGCTGGCGAGCATCCAAAAAATTTACACCATGCGTAAAAAAGCCGTAGGTTTATTGGGTGCAGCAAAAGGTAGTCAAAAACCTATCGCATTTGCTGAAGATACCTGTGTGCCTCCTGAAAATTTAGCTGATTTTATTGCTGAATTCCGTCAGCTACTTAATGAAAAACAATTAAACTATGGCATGTTTGGCCACGTTGATGCGGGTGTTTTACACGTTCGTCCTGCACTTGATATGTGCGATCCAGAGCAAGAGCGCTTGATGAAAGAAGTCTCTGATCAAGTTGTTGAGCTGGTGGCAAAATATGGCGGATTGATGTGGGGCGAACACGGTAAAGGCTTCCGCTCTGAATATGGTCCGGCTTTCTTTGGTGATGAGTTATTCACAGAATTACGTCGAATAAAATCTGCGTTTGATCCACACAATCGTTTAAACCCGGGTAAAATTTGTACGCCATTAGAGAGCGATGATCAATTAGTGAAGGTTGATGATCGTAAGCGTGGTTTTTATGATCGTCAGATCCCCGTAACAACACGAGATAGTTTTAAACAAGCGATGGAATGTAATGGTAATGGCTTGTGTTTTAACTACGACACAAGCTCACCTATGTGTCCATCGATGAAGATCACCGCAGATCGTCGTCATTCTCCGAAAGGGCGGGCAGGACTGGTTCGTGAATGGCTACGTCAATTAGCAGAGCAGGGCGTTAACGCTGACGAGTTAGAACATAAGTTATTGACCACGACACCGACGATTAAACAGATCATTGATCGTCTAAAAAATACTTATGGTGAACGTCGTAAGCAATATGATTACTCTCATGAAGTGATGGAAGCGATGAATGGTTGTTTAGCATGTAAAGCATGTGCAAGCCAGTGTCCAATCAAAGTGGATGTTCCAAGCTTCCGCTCACGCTTTATGAATATCTATTACAGCCGTTATCAACGCCCAGCGAAAGATTATTTAGTTGCGTATGTTGAAAACTATTTACCGTTAATGGCAAAAGCACCTGGGGTGATGAATGCCTTAACACGCCCAGAGTGGTCGAAAAAACTCACTGAAAAAGCGATTGGTTATGTTGATATGCCGTTATTGTCGTTGCCGACATTAACCGAGCAACTTGATGGACACCATGCGCTACGTTTTGATCTGCAATGGTTACAAGCGTTATCAGAGCAAGAGCGGCAGAATTATGTACTGATTGTTCAAGATCCGTTTACCAGCTTCTATGATGCCGAAGTGGTAAAAGATTTCATTATTTTGACTGAAAAACTGGGTAAAAAGCCAATTTTGGTGCCATTTAAACCAAATGGTAAAGCGCAGCATGTAAAAGGTTTCTTGCGTCAGTTTGCGAAAACCGCTCGTAACACCGCTGATTTCCTAAACCAACTAGCGGTGCTGAATATTCCAATGGTGGGTGTCGATCCAGCGCTCGTGCTTTGTTACCGTGATGAATATGCCGAAGTACTAAAAGAAACCCGTGGTAACTTTGAAGTGTTAACCGCACATGAGTGGTTATTACCATTACTGCCAGAGTTAAAGCAATATCAAGCGACAGATGGACAACCTTGGTATTTATTTGCTCATTGTACTGAAAAAACTAAGATGCCTAATGCTGAAAAGCAGTGGGGGACGATATTTAGTCACTTTGGTATAGCGCTTCAATCTGTTGCTGTAGGTTGTTGTGGTATGGCTGGAACATTCGGCCATGAAAAAGATAAGTTAGAAACCTCTAAAGGGGTGTATAACTTAAGCTGGAAACCGAATATCGATAAATTAGACTCTGCACGTTGCCTGGCAACTGGATACTCTTGTCGAAGCCAAGTGAAGCGTTTTGAGCATATTAAATTTAAGCACCCAGTACAGGCTTTATTACAAGCGGTACAAAATGTTTAGTTAACTTAATATCGAGATAATAAAAAAGCGAGCTTAGCTCGCTTTTTTTGTCTCTCTTCAATCTAGATAAGTTGATATAAAGAGATATCTAATTTCGGTAAATAACAATGATATTAATCGTTATTTGGCGCTAACCAACGGTAAACAAGACCGGCAAGTAATGCACCGATAAGTGGTGCAACCCAGAACATCCAAAGTTGAGATGTTGCCCAGTCACCAACAAACAAAGCAGGACCTGTACTACGTGCAGGGTTAACCGATGTGTTTGTTACAGGGATACTGATTAGGTGGATCAGTGTTAGCGCAAGACCAATTGCTAAACCAGCCATTTGTGGTGATGCTAGCTTATGGGTCGCACCTAAGATCACGAATAGGAACATAAATGTCATTACTACTTCAGTAACAAAAGAAGATAATAATGAATAGTGACCTGGTGAGTGTTCGCCATAACCGTTTGATGCGAAACCGCCTGCTAGATCGAAACCTGCGTGACCACTTGCAATAACGTAAAGTACAGCAGCACCAGCGATACCACCAAGAACTTGAGAAATAACATAAGGAATAACTTCACCAGTAGGGAAGCGATTACCCGCCCATAGACCGACAGTGACCGCTGGGTTTAAGTGGCAGCCAGAAATATGACCAATCGCGTATGCCATAGTTACAACAGTCAAACCGAATGCTAGTGCTACACCAAGGAAGCCGATGCCTAGATCAGGATAAGCTGCAGCTAGAACCGCACTACCACAACCACCTAGCACTAACCAGAATGTACCGATAAACTCGGCAACCAATTTTCTCATCATATTTCTTTTCCTTATTTTATAAAAACGACGCACATAATGGATTAAAAACACCGTTCAATCTAGCTATGTCCATATAATTTAAAGATAAATTATCTTTATTTATCTTAATTCAACTAAATTCACAGAAGTGAATTACTAGCTATAAGCATAATAAGTGTAGCAATCGATTTGTGTTTGTCAGATATAAATTCAATAAATCAGTGACTTATGTGTAATTAGAATGTTCTGTTATTATGCGGCATGTTTTTTAAGTGATTGTTCTTTAATCTGATTAAATAAGATTCGACTATCAGCGATTAATTCACTATGGGTATCTGTCCAGTGTCGTAATTGAATTGCACCATCATGTGTTTCAGTTAATAGGGTGCAATTTTCAACCCAATCACCACAATTGGCATACATAATACCGTCACAATGTCGAAGATCTGGCTGGTGGATATGGCCGCATATAATCCCATCAACTTGATGGTTTTTAGCATGAGTTATCGCTGCTAGACGAAAACGAGCAATGGCTTGATGTGCTTTGTCGACTCGCTGTTTTATGTATGTTGCTAAGGACCAGTAAGGTTTATTCATTTTTCTGCGAATATGGTGTAGCCAGCGATTGAGAAAAAGTAGGAAGTCATAGCCTTTATCACCTAAATAGCTATGAAAACTATTAACAGTAACTAAATCATCAAATTCATCACCGTGTAATGCCAGTATTTTTTCTCCAGTCGCAGTGATATGAATATAGTGGCGTTCGAGTTGTATATGACCAAAATCGTAATGTAGAAAGTCACGAATTTTTTCATCGTGATTGCCTGGAATATAGATGATTTTACAACCGTGATGGGCCTTATCAAGTAAGAGATTGAGGAGAGCATGGTGGCTTTGAGGCCAGTAAGTACGATTTTTTTGAGACCACAAATCAATAATATCACCAACTAAAATAATGGTTTCAGCTTGGTTATGTTCAAAAAAATTGAGCAGATAATCAATTTTACAATCACGGTTACCTAAATGGAGATCAGATAGCCATAAGGTGCGATAGGTATTGATATTCATGATTTTTAAACACTCTTTTTAGGATGAATTTTTACGCTATCGCGGTTTTATGACTCTTCAGTTGCTATTTTATTAACTTCTAATGTTATCGTTTTATACATTTAATCACTTTCATCAAACAAGTAAGTTTCGATTTGGTCTGAAAGCCATTTTATTACAGGTGTACGGCGTGATTCACTTTCTACTACTTCACCGTAAGCTTGCCAGTTCATAGCACGGTTATACTTTAGGACTTTCAGCGTGCCTTCTCGCAGGTATTGATTGATTAGAATCGCAGGTAAATAAGACCAACCTGTTTGATCTAAAACGGCATCGCGAAGGTGCTCGTAAAACGATAAAGCAATGTATTTACCTGCTTTAGGCGTAACAATTTTTAGGCTTTCTTCATCGATATAAGCAACGGCAATTTCAGTAAAGCGTTCCAGATCAGCGGTTGTCACTTTACGTAACTGACTAAGGGGATGATCTTTGTGGGCAACAGACATAACACGAATTTGCCCTAAATCGATTTGATTTAAACGTGATAGTTGATGAGTCTCAGGTATTAAACCGTAGGCAACGTCGACTAAATTTTGCGTTACCATTTCTTCGAGTTCTTGCGGTGGTGCGCTATAAATCGACACACTGGTTTGTGGGAATTGTTTACGAATATCTCGTAATAATTTACGCCAAACAGACTCTGGTAATGAATCGTCACGTGCGATACGGATGGTGGACTCAACACCGGCTAAGTGTTGATCACATCGGGTTTCAATATCACGGGCAATAAGTAACATTCTTTCAAAATCGTTAGCAATCGCATCACCGATATCAGTGGGAATAATTTGATTTCCGGTTCGATTTAAAAGTGCAATCCCGAGCTCATCCTCTAATGCACTTAAAGCAGCACTGACAGTAGTACGACTTTTCCCTAATTTTCTTGCCGCTTCCGCAATAGATCCTGTTTTAATTGCATACAAATACATCTCAATTTGGTTGGTTCTCATACAGTTTTTCACCTGGTAGAAATACGAACTTATATGCTCATACTAGCGACGAAAAAACTGCCGCTCAGTGATTATATCATTAATATAAACCACGATATTATGTGCTTAGTTTAATTCTACAACAAGAAACGACGAATAATTTGTCGATTGAGGTTTATATGTCTAGCAAGATACAACAAGAGCGTGGATTGCTATTGTTGTCAACAATATCATCATTTTCATTTGCGGTAATAGGGATTGTTTTAGGGTCTATTGTTGGCTCGTTAGTAATTGTGTTTGATGGTGCCTATTCACTAGTCAGCTTAGCGTTAACCATGTTATCACTGGGTGCAGCGCATTATATTCATAAGCCTGAAGTGGATAAGACAACTCCTCAATTTGCGATGATTGAGCCTGCTGTTATTGCGATTAAAGGTTCTGTTATTGCCGTTATGTGTTTATGGTCTTTTTATTCAGCCGTTGAAGCAATTTTAGCCGGTGGGCGTGATATTAATGCAGGTGTCGCACTTGCATTTGGTATGGTAAGTGTTACTGGCTGTTATGCGACTTATCGTTATATTAAGTTGAAGAGCGAGAATATTGAATCTGCGTTAGCTGATGCTGAAGCAAAACAGTGGGTTATGGATACCGTGATCAGTGTTGCTGTTTTAGCTGGCTTCTTTATCGCTAAATTATTAATGATGACGCAATACGCAGAGTATGCAGTATATGCCGATCCAACAATGGTTGTATTAGCATCGGTTTATTTCATCATTGTTCCTGTGAAAATGGTATGGCGTTCAGTACATGAACTATTAGAAATTCATGGTCAGCCAATGGCGCATGCAATGAGTAAATAAAGAAAAGTAAATGAGATAAGGCCAGCTTTATTATTTGATAGAGCTGGCCTTATTTATTGTTGCAAGCAACGATTAACGTCCAAGTAAAAGGGTATCTTCAATTTCACGGTAATGTGCGGCAGTATTGATAAGTGATGTCGCCGTTAAGCCAGGTACGCCATAAATTTCTACTTTGGTATTATATTTGGTTTGTACTTTATCAACTAACAAATCAAAATCACCATCGCCTGATAATAAAATAATACGATCAGCATCTTGTGCATGCTCGATAACATCTAGCGTAATACCTACATCCCAATCTCCCTTAGCAGAGCCATCACTGCGTTGGATAAACGGTTTTAGTTTTACTTCAAAGCCAATCGCTCGCAGAATATTTTGAAATTGTCTTTGCTTTTCATCTCCTTTATGAATTGCATAAGCGTAAGCTGCGATGATTTCTCTATCTTGTGAAACTTCCGCCCAAAAAGCATTGTAGTCGAAGTTAGCGCGATACTTTTCTTTTACGGTGTAGTAGATGTTTTGTACATCAACAAAGATTGCAACTTTTTCCACGAGAATTCCAAATTGGTTGAATTTAAAAGCTATGTTGAAGAAATGGAGGGGATAATTCAACTGTTATTGAACAATGTGTTGTTATTGTTGGTTTTTTATTCAAAGAAACACGGCGAGTCGTTACAAGCAACAAATCGCGATAGATTATGGAATAAAAGTAGAAAATTGATGTCTTAATAAAAAGGCAATCACTCGCCTAGATGATTTAAAGAGATAAAGTGATGAACAAGTTATTGATCGGCACACTACTATTAAGTTCAAGCTCAGTATTGGCACAGAGTTGCCCTGTAGATGTACCAAATCCTATTCATATTGATAATGGCAATATTTCTGTTTACGAACAAGGTAAGCCTAAGTTACTGATTGATAAAAATAATGAAGTTTATATTAATGGTGAAAAAGTTGATTTAACTGCAATGCAGCAAAAAGCAGTCGAGGCCTATAGCCAGAATGTTCAGACTTACCTACCGCAGATGGCACAACTAGCACAAGAAGGTGTTGGGATGGCAACGGATGTATTGGGTGAAGTTGCCAATAGTTTTGATTCACAAGATGCTTTTAAAAACGTTGAAACGCTAATTGCTCAGTTTGGTCAGCAAGCTCATGAGAAATTTTATAATCAGCAAGGGGAGTTTGTTATGCCTGCTGATGTGTTTTCTAATATGGATACTAATTGGAAAACTGAGTTTGAATCGGCAATGAAACAAGTCAGTGTTCAATCGATAGCGAGCTTATTTGCGGCGCTTTCTGATGAAATGAAAAATGGCGATGTAGATTTTACGCAGCTTCAATCAAAATTTGCTGAATTAAAAACACGATTAAGTGAACAAATGACCCAACGTAGTCAGCAAATGAAAGTAAAAGCAGATAGTTTATGTGGTTCTATTGAAGGTCTGGCCGAACAGGAGAAGCAGCTTCAACAGGTAATACCACAATTGAAAGATATGCCAATGTTTGAAATTTAATTAGCTCTTTTATTTTAGAAATAGCGCAGCTCTGCGCTATTTTTTGTTTGTGTGTTTTTTGTCCTAAATATGAACTATGTGTTAAGCTAAAAAGATAAAATAAGTAATAAGATCGTGTATTTAAAGGAAGATATTTTCATCATTAGAAACGCACTTTGACCAATAGGGGATAAATATGTTGAAGATTGCTGTGATAATTGGTCTGTTACTGTTTGCTTATTGGGTTATGCGTTATATGTCGCCGACAAATCAAAGAAAGGTTGTTGTAGGTCTTTTTTCTGTATTAGGTAGTGCTGCAATTATCTTTATGGGGTTTGAATTATTTCGATAGAACAAGCATGACGCTTATATGGGCTTTAATGAGAACACTAAGCGTCATGATGATTCTAATTATTACAAAATATCAGTTAGGGCTATCCCCACACCAATACGTTGCTGTTTGTGGTTATAATCAATTAGGTTTTCACCGTAACCTGTTGAATATTTAGTATAACCGCGTAGTTTCCCCCAGAGTGGGAATGTTAAACCAATCTCGCCATAACCTTTATGAGAAGCAAAGTTTTCACGTCCAATAAAGCTGAACTCATAGTCATCCCATTTATAGACCATACCAACTTGGTAATGGCCCATGTAATGCTCGATATCAGGGTTATCATCACCAGATGGAGAGAATGGTTCTTTTTTCTTATCTTCAGGAATGCGCCACCACGGTCTAAAGGAGAAGGCAAAATGTCCCTTTTCAAAAATAAAGTCGGTATATACACGATTCCAACTACGGGATAATCCTTGAGTACGGCCATTTGATTGATGCTCGATACCTATTGTCGCCCACGTATTACCACCTAGAGGCTTCCATGGCGTAGGGGCTAGGTAAAACATTTCAGGGCGATAGTTGGTTTCTCTAAATGGGCGTGAAATGTCACTGGCATACACCTGCCAGTAAGAATTTAGAGTGAAAGCAAGAAAGACGCCATCACCATCAATGAATAAATCATCGTAGTTTAATGGTGTTTTAAAACTTATCTGGAATTCAGCTTCTGCATTCTTTAAGTGATTATCCCATTCTGTACCATTATATGCATCACGATTAACACTGTCGGTTAAGCTAACAGGAAGGAAGTAATTCATTCGGTGGGGGGTAATAACAAACGGATCAAATGTAGTCGCACGCTCACGTTGCAAACGCTGCGAGATCATGGGTTCGTTATTGATTTTTTTAGCCTCAGCTATTAACTTTTCACACCGACTACGAATTTGGCTAAGTGTTAAATCACCACTTTGACGTTTCACTGCATCAAATAAACATGCCTCATAGTCGTCATTAGGTGCAGCATTTACAACAAAGGGGGTTGTAAACATCGCTAATAAACAGAAGTTATATACTGGTTTCACAAGTAATCGATGTCCCTGAAATAAGCACAAGAAAGTTATAAAAAAGTTAAGTAAGCAGACTTGAACTGTTTGTTTTGTATCAATTACTATCTATTATACCTACAAAATGTCAATGTTTGGTTAAATAAAAACGCCACTTTGATAGTGGCGTTTTTTGCAATTGGCTATATTAATTAATATTTATAATATTAAGAGCCAGCTCGACTGCGTGCTGGTTTGTTTGGTCGCCCCGCTTTTCCATTACGATTTGTATTGCCTGCAGGTCTGCTATTGCGGGCACCTGCATTGTTGCTGTTATTTGGGCGTTTATTGCTGCTTGTCTCACTTCGGTTGCTAGTCCCAGTAGGTTTGCCATTAGCTGAAGGTTTACCTTTTACTGTTGGCTTTCCGTTACGCGTTGTTGGGCTACGCTTCCCATCTTTACGGATATCTGGTTGATTTGGGTGCTTAGTCGCAAATCGCTTAGCGCCATGACGACCTGAGCCACGACGCTCTGCTGGCGTTAACTCAGCTTCTGTACCTGGTGGTGGTACCAAACAACTCGGACGATTACCGATTAAGTGCTTTTTACCCATCGAAATTAGCGCATCACGGATCAATGCCCAGTTAGCTGGATCGTGGTAACGTAATAGCGCTTTGTGTAAGCGACGTTGACGTTCACCTTTAGCAACAGATAAATCTTCGCGACCTTTATATTTCACTTTTTTCAGTGGGTTTGTTTCAGAGTGATACATCGCTGTTGCATTACACATTGGAGACGGATAGAAGTTCTGAACCTGATCACACTGGTAATCATTTTGCTTTAACCATAATGCAAGGTTAAGCATGTCTTCATCTGTAGAGCCAGGGTGTGCTGAAATAAAGTAAGGGATCAGGTATTGCTTCTTGCCTGCTTCCTGACTGTATTGTTCAAACATTTCTTTAAAGCGATCAAATGTACCCATACCAGGCTTCATCATTAGATCAAGCGTGCCTTTTTCGGTATGCTCAGGAGCGATTTTTAAGTAGCCACCAACGTGGTGAGTCACAAGCTCACGGACATATTCTGGTGATTCAACGGCTAAATCATAACGCACGCCTGACGCAATCATAATCTTCTTAATGCCTTTTAGATTACGCGCTTCACGATACAGATCGATAGTATGTTTATGGTCAGTATTTAGCTTTTCACAGATCTTAGGGAAGATACATGATGGACGACGACAGTTAGCTTCTGCACGTTCATCAGAACAACCTAAACGATACATGTTTGCTGTTGGGCCACCCAGATCAGAAATAGTACCTGTAAAGCCAGGTACTTTTTCTTGAATATCTTTAATTTCGTTCAAAATAGATTCTTTTGAACGGTTTTGGATGATTCGACCTTCGTGCTCTGTGATTGAACAGAAAGAACAACCGCCAAAACAACCACGCATGATATTAACCGAGGTTTTGATCATGTCATAAGCTGGGATCTTTGCTTTGCCGTAGCTAGGGTGTGGCACACGTGCAAATGGTAAGCCGAAAACAAAGTCCATCTCTTCAGTAGAAAGTGGGATTGGTGCACGGTTTACCCAAAGCTCACGATCAGCGTGTTTTTGAATTAGAGCACGGCCAGAGTAGGGGTTGGTTTCTAAATGCATCACACGGCTAGCGTGGGCATAGAGAATACGGTCATTGGCTAATTTTTCATATGACGGTAAACGAACAACTGTTGTTTTTGCATCGTGACGTGATGGCTGTACACGTACTACTTTAGCTTCGTTTTTTTGTTCTTGTTTATTAGTGTCACAGTTTTCTTCGGTCGCGTATGGGTTTGGCATTACCATTGCGCGGCCTGGTTTTTCAATACGTGAAGAGTCAATTTCTTTATACTCTTCAGGAACTCCTTTCACCATTACCGCAGTACCTGCGATACGCGTTAATGATTTAATATCTTCGCCATTACCTAAACGGTGCGCGACTTCAACCAGCGCACGTTCAGCGTTACCAAACAACAAAATGTCGGCTTTTGCATCCATTAATACTGAACGACGGACTTTGTCAGACCAGTAATCATAGTGTGCTAGACGGCGAAGACTTGCTTCAATACCACCTAATACAATAGGAACGTCTTTAAATGCTTCACGGCAGCGCTGAGAATATACGAGTACTGCGCGATCGGGACGTTTGCCCCCTTCATTGTTCGGGGTGTAAGCATCATCATGACGAAGCTTACGATCGGCGGTATAGCGGTTAATCATTGAATCCATGTTACCAGCAGTAATACCAAAAAAGAGATTCGGTTTACCCAGCTTCATAAATTCGTCTTTATTGTCCCATTTAGGCTGGGAAATAATACCAACGCGGAAACCTTGGGCTTCTAGTAGGCGCCCAATGACTGCCATACCAAAGCTAGGATGGTCAACATACGCATCACCAGTAACAATAATAATGTCACAACTATCCCAACCTAAAGCATCCATTTCTTTACGAGATGTTGGTAAAAATGGCGCTGTGCCATAGCATTCAGCCCAATACTTAGGATAGCTATCAATAGGTGTTACTTTCGTGTGCATGTTTTGACCTCTATATTTTGAGGCGGGAATTATAACGGTTAGCGGTATCACTGACTAGCCCTTATAAAACCAGAGAATTTTTAAGGATAAATCATTACTGAAGCAACATTTTTATAATAGCTAACTATGCTAAAAATATTTCATATAGAGCGTTAAATTAGATGTATTAAATGAACTGTGAATTATAAAACATAAAAATGTTTACAATGGACGAAAAAAGAGAAGTGAGAAAATGGATGAAGAGTAATGAGCAGGAGAATAAATCGCTACCGATATTAACAAGCTTTGCAGACAAGCATGCATATTGTGAGCAAGTTAAAATGGCTAACTTTACGCAAAGTATGCGGTTAGAAGGCTATGACATTAGTGTGCCTTCACCGATAAAAAATACGCGAGAGCGTAATGCATTGCGCCTACAACTGATTAGGTATTATCAACAAGAGAACACTGAAAAGGTGTGAATGTGGACGATAAGTACGGTACAGACCAAGATCCTTATACTTACGAAAATTCTTATGTATTGATTAATAAGCTCAATATTAGAGATGAAGCTTTATTTGATGAGGCAGAAACTCAATTTAATATATTGGCGGCGATGGGAATTGAATTTGACTCGCCACCTTATGATTTCGCGTATTTTTGTCAGCTACACAAATGGCTTTTTGATGATTTGTTTGAGTGGGCGGGTCAGTGCCGTACGATTGATATATCAAAAGACGATACACGTTTTTGTCACGTGAGTCGTTTACCGCAAGAAACCACTCGTTTATTTAACCAACTTGAAGCTGAACGTTATCTGGTCGGGTTACCCTTTGAACAGTTGATTGAGCGATTGGCACAATATTATTGCGATATCAATGTATTACATCCTTTTCGAGAGGGAAATGGGCGGACACAGAGAATACTGTTTGAACATATCGTCATTAATTGTGGCTATAACATTAATTTTAGTGGCGTAACGGCAGATCAGTGGCTTAACGCTAACATTCAAGGGGTTGTGTGCAACTATAAGCCGATGCAGGATTTGTTTAGACGCTGTGTGACAACGCCTTAATGTACTAGCAACGTTCTGAGTAAAATAGCAAGCTATAAACGCTGAGTGCATAACGTTATATCGCTTGCCATTTCTAAGTTCGATAATTAAAAGTTTTGTTTTTCAGCGATGGTTTGTTGTTCTATTGCCATAGTTGGTTGCAAGCTTCTAATATCTGATGAGGCAGGGCTTTGGTAAACCGCCAGACCAAACTTAGGGATCATTGCAAAGACATGGTCAAAAATATCTGATTGCACATCTTCATAAAAAGCCCATCGCGTATCATTCACAAAAACATAAATCTGGATCGGTAATCCGTTAGGGGTCGGCTCTAATTCACGCACGAGAAAAGTCATATCTTGGCGTATTTGAGGATGTTGTTTGAGATACACATCAAGATAACCACGAAATATCGCGACGTTGGTTAAGCCAGTATTTGGTGGTAGGTTTTGTTTTTTCTTTGCCAGAATTGTAGGTACAAAATCTATTGTTGCTAACTGTGCTTCATCATTGCTGTCGATAAACTTGATGGTATCAATATCGATTAACACCGATCGTTTAATACGACGACCACCTGATTCTTGCATTTGGCGCCAGTTAATAAAGGAATCTTGTACTAACGCATAAGCGGGAATATTGGTTACGGTGTTATCCCAGTTTTTAACTTTTACTGTGGTTAATGAGACTTCTTCAATACTGCCATTAGCGCCATATTTATCCATTTGGATCCAATCACCCACTTTTACCATTTGGTTTGCAGATAGCTGGATACCAGCAACAAAACCTAAAATAGTATCGCGGAAGACTAATAATACTAGACCTGTCGCAACACCTAAACCACTTAAGAAATAGACTGGAGAGCGATTGGCGAGTACTGAAATCGCGATGATTAAGCCAATTAAAAAGATGATTAACTTAAATAATTGAACGAAACTTTTTATGGGCAGATCACGGCTCATTAATTTGATATCAGCGATATCATTACTGGCATCTAAAAAAGCATAACTACTTCGGATAAGAGCAAAAATAAGCCATAAACTTAGAATACGGTCTATTAATCCACTAAGAATAATGTGTTTATCAAGTACTAGTGGAATGAGTAAGTTAAGCACCACAGCAGGAATGATCAGTGACAGTTTTTCAAATACCGCATGTTTGACGATCACTGAACCCCATGAGGCTTTTGAGCGTCTAAGCATGGCATTGACAATTTTCAATAATCCCCAGCGAACGATCACATAAGAAAGAAAAGCGACCCCACTACATAACACTAAGAAAAAGACCGTTGATATATTGTCATGTGGTTCAATATTGACACCAATTTCGGACAGAATGTGGGCGATATCAACTCTAATTTCTTTGCTCACAGGCTCACTCCACTTGATAACGTTTAAACAATAAATTATTACCGCATCATACCTGAAAAAAATAGCTAATGACTGTTAGTATATAATTGAATACTCAATGATATGTGCTGGAGATTGGCGTGGCAAAAAAGTTTTATGTTGTATGGCAAGGAAGAGAGCCGGGAATATATACCGATTGGCTTAGTTGTAAACAGCAAGTGGACAAGTTCGCAGGTGCTAAATACAAGTCATTTCCTAGCCAAGAAGAAGCACAAGCCGCTTTTGGTGGTAAAGCTCCCACACATAGGGCATCTTCTACCACAAAAAATATCGCGAAAGCAGCTAAAACCAGTAAAGGATCTTTGACCGCAGAGCAAGTACATGCTGTAAAAGCTGAGATTAAAATCTTCACGGATGGTGGTTGTGATCCCAACCCTGGCAAAGCTGGATCGGGGTTAGCGCTGTATAGAGAAAACCAATTAAGTGAATTATGGTTTGGTTTATATAATCCGCAAGGTACCAATAATACCGCTGAGCTAAATGCGTTATATCAAGCTTTACTCCAAGCTGAAAAGTATATTGCTGGTGGCATAAGTGTCGCGATATTTTGTGATTCAAGATACTCGATTCAGTGTATTACTCAGTGGGCTGTATCGTGGAAAAAGAATGGTTGGAAAAAAGTAGGGGGAGAGATCAAAAACCTAGATTTGATCCAACCAATGTTTGAGCACTATCAAGCAATAAAAGAGATGATCCAAATTCACCATGTAAATGGGCACGTTGGCATCGAAGGTAATGAATTGGCTGATAGAATGTCGATTCTTGCAGTAGATGAGCGCGAGGTTGCGTTTTCGCTATATCAGCAACCCTTAGATATTAAAGCAATTTTAGCCCTAAGAGCGGGCTAAAATCGGTGATGTATCATTCTTGATAGTTAAGTAAAGCGAGCATATGTTCAATGTTCGCTTTTTTATTTCCGTTATTTCCCATCATTTCAGTATTAGCTAATGCATAGAGCCAATCTTCAATTGCATCACCATCAATATCGTCACGAAAATTGATCAAATTAGCCCATTGCTCAAGATCATCATCATCAATCTCTTGTGTTAAGTATTTATTCAGTACTTGAATGAGCAAAGGTTTAGTGACAATAAATGGTGTGTCTTGATCTGACGCTGCATTAAGGTAGACAGAAAAGGCACTGTCACGTTCAGGACCAAAACTCATAATTTGATAAATAGCTTGTTGTTTATCCACAGTCATTATCTTTAATCGATGATTGAGTGGTTATTCTGCCGTTTTAGAAGCAATAAAAAAAGCCTGTAGATCGCTCTACAGGCTTTAGTTTTATCATGTCAGTTTTTATTAAGCGTACATAGGTACAAGCACGACGGTACCTAAAATAACGGTGATTAAGCCACATACCACAGGTACAACAGTACGTTTAACCACATCGAATGGGCTGATTTTCGCCATACCAGACGTTGCAACAATAACACCTGATACCGGTGAGATAGTACGACCTAAGTTTGATGCTTGAAGCATCGGAATAATAAGGAATGCAGGGCTTAAACCTAACTTACCCGCAAGTTGAGGTGCAAGTTCAACAAAGGCATAGAAAGGCGCATTACCCGATCCTGTTGCAATTGCAGCGGCAACCGTTAGTGCTGTTAGTAATAGCATTAGAGCGACGCCACCGGCACCAGCTTTATCAGCCAATGCAAGTAGGTTATCAATGGCACCAACAGACATTAAGCCTTGTGCAAACACACCTGCTGCGACTAATAACATCACTACGCCTTTGAATGCATCACCCATACCTGCGTAGCAAGATTCTAGGTTTTCAAGTGTAACCTTACCGTTTAAGCGATTAGTCAGAAAATCGACAATCGCACCAATAGTAATAGATAACACAACAATGGTGTAAATATCGATTTTTAGACCAGGGATAGTCTCGCCATTGAATAGGAATACACCAATGATTGGCATGAAAGGTAAAATTGAGTAATAGGCTGGCGCTGTTACTTCCATTTCAGAAATATCAACACGCTCCATTGGTGTGTTGTTTTTCTTATCAAGGTATTTATTCCAGAAGAATGCCGCCACAGCCATGACAATAATAGCGCTGATAGAAACAGGTAATACAGTTTCAACGGCGAACACGTGTAATGGTAAACCTGCTTTTTCTGCAGCAACAACCACATCACCTGACGTTGGCGAGAGAATGATTGCTGCAGGGGATGCACAGACTGCCGCTGCCGCAGGGCGAGAAATACCCATTGCAGTCATCATTGGGAATAGTGTTGCCATTAATAGCACGCCAAGACCAGTTGCAGAGCTCACGGCAAGAGACATTAAACAAGCAACAATATAAGCCGCAACTAATAATACGTAAGGCGATTTAATAAATGACAAAGGTTTTGAAAATTGTTTTACCACGACATTATTAGCACCAATATGGGTCATGTATGATGCGAAACCGCATAACAACATGATTTGTAGACCTAAGCCGCCACCACGGTACTGCAGCATGTATTTTACATACTCAAGAGAATCGGTGAATAAATTACCAGTTGATACAACTTTTGCAGGTAAAACCGAATGGCCTAATAAGCCGGCAATAATTAATAACGAAACTCCTGCAGTTAATAAGACTCCTGCAGCTTTATATCCTTTAACAATGTAATAGCCAACGGCGATGGTGATCACCAAGCCTATTAATAGCTCCGTCATGAAGACTCCTTATTTCATTTTAAATCTAATTATAGAAAGTTGTTACTGGGTAGTAGTGTTTGCTGCGAGTAATTTAACTAAAACTAAAATTATTAACGAGATTTAATCAGAAAAGTTATGATCTAAAGCAGTATTTACTGTTTAATGTTAATTATTTGATATATAAATGATAAAGGCATTTGCTGTTTGTGGTTGTTTAACGTTACATATTGATATTCATATTGTTTTCTATTAAAAGATAATAAGATTTAATATCAGATCAATTAATAAGATAAAGCGACTTAACTATTTAGTTGTTGAGTGATATTTATACAACGTAATTATTGTTGGCAGCAGTGTTGCTTTACATAATCAATAAATGCTTGATCTGCTATTGATAAATATCCTGTTTTACGCCATGCCATTACAACATCAAGCAAGATCGGTTCTTCAAAAGGAATAGGGACAAGTTTTGGTTCATACTCAGTCACCATTTCTAGCAATGTAGTGATGGCGAAATCTTGTCTCACGATTTTAAAAATCATCGCCAATAAGTTAGTTTCAAATGAAATGTTAGGTGTGAAATGGTATTTCTCACAGATGCTATCGATTGTTTCTCGATGAAAATAGCCATGTTTAAACATCACTAGCTCTTGGTTAAAAAAATCAGCAAAAGAAAGGGATTTATATTTTGAGAATTCATGATTTTCTGAAACAACGGCAACCATTTGTGATTTTAATAGTGGTTCTGGATGCAATGAATCAGGCAGATCATGATTAATTATCACACCAAAATCTAACTCACCATCAATAATCATTTTTCTAATTGATTGAGTGCCAGCTTCAACAATGCTGAGCTTTAAATTTGGGTATTGACTTTTAAAGCCCATAATAATTTCTGGAAAGAAGTATGAGCCTAGCATGCTTGGAATACCGACACGTACTTCCCCTTTTTCTAATCCTCGTAATTCAGCCATTGCAATTTGCGCATCATGAATTTTTTGAATAATCACTTTTGCATGTAGCAGTAATACTTTACCTTCATCAGTTAATTCTACTTTGCGTTCATTGCGTGAAAATAAGCATAAGCCCAGTTGTTGTTCTAGTTTTTTGATTGTCATGCTAAGCGCAGGTTGAGCAATGTGTAGCTTTTCAGCTGCTCGCGTAAAATTAGTTGTTTCTGCAAGTGCGACAAAATAGGTAAGCTGTCGAGAATCCATGGCTATAAACCAAAGTTATTATAATTATATTTATTATATATTTTCATTATCACAAGGCAATTGATACCGTAAGTGCAATTTGATAGATAACTCTTTCCTACGTTAATGCTTACATCACAGGTATGAGCGTTGTATTGAGCATGACTTTCTGGTGAATAAATGATTGAACTTCATTCATCGCATTATAAAAAAGCCTGTTTTGCTCTGGCATTAGGTTCGTTTATTGTGTTTTGTAACCTCTATTTATTTCAACCAATGCTGCCTCTTATGGCACGAGAATTTGGTGTGAGTGCGACAGCAATAAATTGGGTATTAGCGGCAACAACATTAATGTTAGCTGTGTGTTTGATCCCTTGGGCGATTGCTTCTGAAATTGTCGGACGGCGTGTGATTATGTTAGTGAGTTTGTCATTATTACCTGTAGTTGGCAGTATCATGGCTTTTAGTAATAGCTTAATCACACTCACGATTTTAAGGGCGATAATGGGGGTTTCTGTTGCTGGTTTTATTGCTGTTGCTGTTGCTTATATGGCAGAAGAATTTACGCCAAAAGCGCTTATGGTTGCAGTGGGGAGCTATATTAGTGCTAATTCATTAGGGGGGATAGTTGGGCGATTATATGGAGGTATTATTAGTGAGCATTATAGCTGGCATCTTGCCGTGTTAGGATTAGCTGGTTTTAGCTTGGTTGGTGCAATCATTGTGATCAAGTTATTACCTAAACAGCAACACTTTAGGCCTAATCGCCAAGGTTTTCGCGTTCATGGTAAGCATTTGGTACAGCATATAAAGCAACCGATATTATGGATAGCGATGTTGATTGGCGGTATTAATTTTGCGCTATTTGTTAACCTTTATTCTGTCTCTGGTTTTAGGTTGGTCGCAGCACCGTTTAATTTACCATTGAGTTGGGCAGCCTTAATTTTCCTGTGCTATTTAAGTGGGACATTAACAGCACGACTTAGCGGTAAATGGGCTAACAGATTTAGTCCTGTGAGTGGCATGTTTTTTGGTGGAGTGATTAGTTTACTGGGAATGTGGTTAGGTCTAGTTGAATCACGTGAAATGATCCTCATTAGCTTGTTACTGATTAGTTCTGGCGCGTTCTTTACTCATTCATTGGCTTATGCATGGGTGAGTAAACATGCACAAGTTGCTAAAGCTACAGCAACAGCGATGTATTTAGTACATTACTATGTGGGCGGTAGTATAGGGGGCTTTGTATTAATTTACTGTTGGCAGCACGGTCAGTGGGAAAGTGTCGTTGCTGGTGGAACGGTACTTTATAGTGCAATGTTCATTTTATGTGGCTTATTAGCCCGAGAAGCTGAAAAAAGTAAAATGCAATTGATGGAACAAGTTGGATAAAGATCTAGTGCCTATTGATAGTACGTTATAGACAGGATCTATAACGTACTTTTAACTATTTTATTTCAATCAATAATGTGAAATCACTATGCTCACCACGACGAGCAAAGGCACGATGTTGACCAACACGAATGGTGTATTTACCGCTGTATGGCAAAATATAAGCGCCTTGTTTATTGAGCGATTCAGAGTATTCACTGAGATCAACACCTGATTCTAAGTGCTGATTAGATAGGTTAATCCATAATTTCGTACTTTTTGTAAGAAGCTTTGCTGTTAGTGCCTGCCCTTTTTTTGCATAAAAAACATAATCATTAAAATCATAGCCTGTTATTTTTGCAGGATATTCAGCACTGGTTGCCCCTCTTTTAAAGTGAACATCTTGGACTTTGTTCGCAGCTAACGCAGAGAAAGAAAACAAGCTTAGGAATAGCGTAAGAATAATAGCATTGGTACGAGAGAATAATTTCATAGTTATATCCAATTAAGTTGAATCAGAGAAACGAGTATTAATTAACGACAAGTATATCAATGCTAGAGGCGAATGCGTAATAGCGACGATAAATGACTTTGTTTTTGATGACAAAAAAATTGAATAACAAAACGACTTTTTTAAGCTAAAATATATGCAAGTTGTTTATGTACTATTGGTGTGTTCATGGAAGATAAAAACATACTCGGTCATTTAACAGTAAAAGAGCGTTTAGCGCTGGCTGAGCAAGGAAAATACATTGAATTCCTCATTAATGATCCTGATCGTCGAGTAAGAGAAGTGGCGAGCGAGCATGATTTAGATATATTAATTGATGACGATACTGC
This sequence comes from Photobacterium sp. Ph5, assembly GCF_022129445.1. Classification (GTDB taxonomy): domain Bacteria; phylum Pseudomonadota; class Gammaproteobacteria; order Enterobacterales; family Vibrionaceae; genus Photobacterium. The sequence continues at coordinate 43,319 of NZ_JADQAQ010000019.1, read as the reverse complement.
CACTGAAGATTTACTATCGTCTCTATAAAATACATTATTTAATTTTCTCAACAACAGAATCTAAGAGGGTTGAACCGTGATAGATTTTAAAACTGAGAAAGTTAACAAAAGGGTATTGCTTATTTAAAATTGCTTTATCTGAGTGCATATTTTGAAGCATTTCTTTTGCCAAGCCATGCAACTGTTCAGTGTTAAAAGATGCGGGATTATATTGGTAACTATAGGTTAAAGTTTGCTCTGAACAATTAATGACATAAAAGGCATCAATACCTGAGTCATTGGTTTCTAATGTATTTTTACCTGATGGTATGTCCGCACAAGAATAAATGGCGGACAATGCAGGTGTACTGCTAAGTAGTAATAATAGTGGGAGAAGTGGTGACTTTCTCATATAAACCTCCTGCTGTTTGAAATAATACTGATAATGAGAAGTAAAGTTAAATAGATAAACCTATTTTAATTTTATCCTTTTCACTATGAAAGATAGCTTAATTACTAAAATTTCTTATAGTTAAGAAATTTTTATTGGAATATGCAAAATGCGTCTCAAATAGAATAAATGAGAGTATTGTTCTATTTTAAAATGCTGCCTCAATTTAGAAAATATAGTCATATATTCACATCACTGAATAACTCGGTATAATCGCAATACATTTTCTCTACTCAATGACGTTTATTATGGCAGGCTACTTAACCTTTCTCGTGCCCGCGCTACTTGGTGCGCAGTTTATCCTTACCATTGTTTTGATGAAGGGCGAAATTTGTCCTGGTCAACGTGGTCGTGTTCATAAAATGTTACCTGTACTGCTTGTTGGTTGGTTACTTGCCGCAATAGCGCAACCTTTAGCTGTATTGCCTTTATTGTCATTAGCGTTCTTTACAATGAAGGTGAAAACAAGGAAAACGCGTGATGCAGGGCCGATTAAGGTTTTATATGGCAGTGATGTCTTAGCGTTTATTTGTTGGCTAGTATTATTACCAACGTTAAATATGCCTGAAATTGCGATTAGCTTAGTCGCTATCGCGTTATATGGTAGTGCATTAGCCCATGTTTTACTGACTTTTGCTCGTACGCGTTTACAGGCATTTCACCGTATTTTGCCTTTTGTCGGTTTTATTAGTGCGATATTAACGATTTTATTTATGATTTGGCAGATCATGACTCTTGGGCAAGTAACAACAAGTCACCATATGATAGAAATCATTACAGCATTGGCATTAATGGTGATTGGCTTGGTGATTTGGGCTGGTCACATATTATTAAATAAAAAAGCCAATAACTGGCAGTTAGTGATTGCACTTGCAGTACTGGTGTTTTCAGCAGGTTTACAGTTAGTCTTGTTTTAATATTCGGGACACAATAATGTGAAAAGCCGCTTTTTGAAGCGGCTTTTTCGTATCTGTTTTCTACGTCTATGCTTAATAAGTAAAGTTAATATATCTTGATTTAGTTGTTAATGTTGGGATCTGGAGGATGAATGGAAATTAACAATTTATTAAGTATGGATGGCAATATTGTTATCGGTATAGTGAATGAGCGCTTACGTTTAGAGTGCAGTAGTATTTCGGAGCTGTTGAGCCGTTATGAACTAGATGAAGGCGAATTAACAGATAAGTTGGCACAGCTAGGTTATCAGTATGATCCTATAACCAATCAATTCCGATAGTACATTCATCTATAAAGTAGCCTCACGAATGAGGCTTTTATGCTGTAAAAAATCAGGCTGATTTAATACCTTCTAAATGGAGTTGGCATTGCTGCTTTGCGATTGCAAAAAAGGCCTGTAGATAATGGCGCTGTTGTTCAGATGCTCTAATCGCAGCAAATAAACGTCGCCACAAGCCTTGTTCTAACGGCTTACTTACTACCAGACCCTGTTGCGCAAAATCATGAATAGCCCAATTGGGTAGTGCAGCAACGCCTAATCCTGCTGACACCATTTGTACAAGCATCAAGGTATTATCTGCCTGTTTCCAAGCTTTTGGCTCTATGCCCGCAGGTTGTAGGAAATGTTTGACGACATCTAAGCGATTTTTTTGTACGGGATAACTGAGCATGGTTTGATCGGCAATATCTTGTGGTGTGATAAAAGGCTTTTCTGCTAAAGGAGAATTAACACTAACGATTAATCGCATTTCAAAATCAAATAAAGGCTCATAATGGATTTCACTCCGAGGTTGAATATCGGAAGTGATCACTAGATCGAGTTCACCGCAAACAAGAGCCGGGATCGGTTCAAAGCCAAAGCCTGATGAGAAGTCGAGTGTTACTGCTGGCCACTGTATTTGGTATTCCTTAAGTGCAGGCATCAGCCATTGGAAACAGGAATGGCATTCGATCGCCATATGTAAGCGACCAGTGGCATCTTGTTTTATATTAGCGAGTTCATGCTCGGCATGAGTAACTTGAGGAATAATCGTATCTGCAAGGTTTAATAAAATATCACCTTCTGCGGTAAATTTTACAGGTCGAGTTTTTCGTAAAAATAGTTGGCCGCCAAGACGTTGTTCCAGATCTTTTAATTGGTGAGAAAGGGCTGATTGAGTTAAGCATAATGTATTGGCGGTCGCTGTTAATGAGCCAGTATCCCGCAATACAGATAATGTCTTAAGGTGTTTTAATTCAATCATGCTTATTTACCGTCCTTGTAAATATGTAGTGTTAAACAACTTATCGTTTTACGGTATCAAAGTAAACATCTGGACGGCTAAATGGCTATGTTGGTGTGAATTAATTTATATCGCCATACTATCGACATAAGAAATAAAAAAGGCAGCCCATTGTTAGGCTGCCTTTTCAATGTTTAGCGTAATACTTATTTAACGTCAGCAATTTTTTTAGTGAACGTTAATGTATGTTTGGCATTGGTTAGCGTAAGCGTATCGTCAGAAACAGCTACTTTGTTCCAGTCTGATAATGACTCAGAGAATGTTTGCTCAACATTCATTGCTTCATCAGGGCATAGCATCATCGTCATACCCATTTTTTCAATGCGTAGTTGACCATCTTTAAGCTCTGCTTGACCAAAGTAACGGTTACAACCTGCGTTACCGTTAGCTGCAAGATCAGAAGCTAGTTCTAGGCTAGGAGCTTGGAAAGGTTCTGGTAATGTAAGGTCTTGGTTATCGATTTTAACCAATTCCCAACTGCCATTGCTGATTTCATTTGCTGTTACTTTATGCGGTGTTGAGTTCATAGCACTGTTACCGGCACAAGCTGTTAGCATCATAGGAAGCACCAAAACTGATAAAAGACGCTTTTTCATAATCATCATTCCTGAATAAAGTCTATTTTAAAAATAGCAAAGCGTGATAAACACATTCTATTTTTATGTCAGCGCTATTGTACGCTGTTTCATTGTGTAAATAACTATAACTTAAAACACTCTACCAGAGTATTACTTTACATTTTTTTACGTAACCAAATGTAAATCTTTAAGCTAAGTAAAGATTATTGAAAGGTTTAATTATTCAAAATCGATAACATTGTAGCGTGTTATGGCTGATGAATCATTGTTTTGGAAGAAGAGGCGGATAAAACAATGAATAAAGTTAGCAATAAAAGAAGGGGAAGGTATTACATAAATAATGTGATACCTTCCCTCCTGATTTAACTCATTTGGTCTATTTAAGCACTTTTAGATTCGAGCGCTTTTTCCACCATGTGTAAATGTACATCTTGTTGTGGGAATGGAATCGAAATATTTTCTTGGTCGAAGCGCATCTTCACTTCACGAGTAATATCCCAGTAAACATCCCAGTAATCATCTGTCTTGACCCAAGGGCGAACAATGAAATCAACAGATGAAGAATTCAGTGTGTGTAGTTTAATTGTAGGCTCAGGGCTACGTAGCACTGCAGGGTGCTCAGATACAATTTCATTTAACACACGTTCTGTTTTTTCAATGTCATCGCTGTAACCAATGCCAAAGATCATATCGACACGACGTACTTTTTCGTGAGTTACGTTCTTGATGATGTCACCCCAAATTTTACTATTTGGGATCATCAACATTTCGTTACTGAACGTTTTGATCGTGGTATTTACAAGGCTCATGTGACTAACTTTACCTGTAATACCGCCGGCTTCAACAAGATCACCGACATCAAATGGACGGTAGATCAGCAGCATCATGCCCGCAGCAAAGTTAGATAATGTGTCTTGTAATGCGAAACCAACAATAATACCAGCCACACCGAAACCGGTGAGGATAGGGGCTAGGTTTAGGCCAATTTGAGATAAAGCAATAAGCAAACCAATAGCAAAAACGGCTTTACCTGACATAGAGATAAAGAATTCTTGCATCAGGATAGACATTTGCAAGTTCTTTGCAGAAACGGCACGCTTAACCATTTTTCTAACAATGTTCTTTAATGTTTTGAATGCAAAGATGATCAAAACAAAAATAAATACTTTAAATAGCATTTGTGGCAGGTTATCAAATAACCAATCTTTCAGATCTGATGTCCAGCCAGATACAATAGACCACATTACTTTGCTGTTAAGTAAGTCGTCAGTCACATTACCCGTTTGCTCGAATAATTGCTTTTTGTATTTAGCGGTATCAATACCAATGTTATCCGCAATTTCAATCAGTTGTTTTAGATTTTCAGTGTCGTTGTCTACTTGTCGCTGTGCAAGGATCTGTGACATCTGCAACGTACTTTTCTCACTTTCAGTTGCAGATTTTAACTGTTTGCTTGCAAGATCAAGTGCTTGGCTATCGAAGTTAAGTGAAGCAGAAATAAACTCTAAGCGGTGTTCTACTTTGCTTGTAAGCTCTTTGACAGCTTTTGGCGCAGGCTTATCAAGTTTTTCTAGCCACTGATAGTTTTGCCACTCTTCATTAAGGATTAATGTCGAATAATGACGTGTTTCTGCCAGCTTTTTCAATGCAATTAGCTTGTCTGCATCTTTTGCGTCATCAAGCTTTTCTTGATCTCGTTTAAGCTTTTTATCAAGAAAAGTACTGAACTGATTAATCAAAACGACTTGATGATTAACTTCTTTAAGTAGTTGTTTTTTATCCGAGTCTTTTTCACTGATTAGTGATGCTAAGATGTCACGACGCTCATCATTCTTATTTAGAATCTGTAAGCCAATCACATCAGCAGAAGAAGAACCGTCTTTAACAGCACTTTCTTGTTCTTTTTGCAGTGATGATATTTCAGTGTTTAGTTGTTGAAGTTGTTCAACTTGAGGGCTAGTTGTTTGTTTCGGCGTGTCGACTTTAGTTTCTGCAAAGCTAAGGGAAGACACAAGTAATAAGATTAATACCAGAAAGCGCATAATGCGATTAACTCCTACTGGTGTAAACATAACCAAGAAAAGTCAGATTATACATTTTTTATCATGTATATTTTTGCTGACTATAAAAAATAGGCGCAGATTATATATTAGTTTTAAGGCAGAAAGTTAGAAATTTGCAAGTAATCAACAAGAAGAATGGATGGTACAAATAATTGTTTAAGTTGATATGAAAAATAGAAAACCACGACAATTTAGTGACTTATCGTGGTTTATTGTAACTTTATTATGAACGTTCATTTAAGTTTTGGCGCGCTATCTCACTGTCTTTGTCTGCATAGAAATGTACTTGAAATTGAGTATCAGGCGTCATTAATTCAACTTTATGCCAGTATTGAGGCGGGCTGATAAGTGAGTCATTTGCCTGAATAACAACCTCTTGTTCGATTTCTCCTCGTCTTTCAGTAAAGCCATAAAATTTCAGAGTCCCAGATATAACACTAATTTTTCCGTATACACCTTCACGGGTGTTGTGCTCATGAACTAACATTTTCGGCACAGTGTCACGATTAAATACTGAGGTTGATTTGTAGTTAATAAAGCTATTAGGAATAGATGCCATAAGTTCTCTCCAATATTATTTTTGATTAGGCTTGGTGAGCTGGTAAATCCTTGTTCTGATAACAATCAGCAAAGTTATGATTACGATCGCGATGTTTAGCTTCATCTTCTCTGATTCTTAATACAACATCTCGCAGTTTTGCATCATCATGTAACTCATAGTAGTTAATTGCAATTTGTGGCGCTGCGACATTTTCAAGTTCACCACTATCAATTTTTTCTAAAAATTCGGTATAGCTTTTACAAGCTTCCTCTTCAAAGTAACCCACGACACGGTGCGCAATCTTTGATGAAGTGAGGTAAATAATACTGTAGACACAGATGAAAACGGCTTGCCCTAATAAGACGAGTCCACGTTCAACCCAGCTTGGTTTAGCGATATCTAAAAAGATCATTAAGTGCATACGTTCATTATCTGCTTCACTTAATAATTCTTTGATCCAACCCTCATCATCTTTCATTCTGCGAAGGGCTTTTAAATGGTTAAACATACCGGCAACCATACCTGGTACGGCAGCAATGGTTTCTAAAATCACAGCACGTTTAGCGTATTTTTTGCCATAGAAAATATTAAGAGAATACTTGAGAAGCTGTGTGATTTTATACGCTAGGCGCTCAGAAAATTTAGTGGTTTCTCTGTGTGTTAAAGCAAAATCTGACATTGGACTACTCGCTCTTTTTTAAACATGTATTAATAATACATTTTTAAATTGTTAAAACAAGCATTTCAAATGCAACATATATAAAAAAGCCTCTTCACAAGGAAGAGGCAAAAGTACCATCGCTATTATTATTCTAAAAAATGCGAAGAGGAAGAACGTTAATTAACTTCTATTAATTAACCAAAATCACCATTTACATAACCACGAGTGCGATCATCTTGAGGGTTAGTAAACAGGTTTTGTGTTTCATCATGTTCAACTAATTCACCCATAAGGAAAAATGCAGTACGATCCGAGATACGACGTGCTTGCTGCATTGAGTGAGTAACGATAACAATGGTGAAATCTTTCTTCAGTGACTCCATTAAATCTTCAATTTTCTTGGTTGCAATAGGATCAAGTGCGGATGTTGGTTCATCCATCAAAATAACTTCAGGCTTCATTGCGATTGTACGTGCAATACATAAACGTTGCTGCTGACCACCCGACAGGCCAAATGCGTGTGATTTCAAACGATCTTTTACTTCGTCCCATAATGCGGCACCACGAAGAGATTGCTCTACAATCTCATCAAGGTTTTTTTTATCTTTAACGCCTTGTGCACGTAGACCATAAGCAACGTTTTCGTAAATGCTCATTGGGAATGGGTTTGGTTTTTGGAATACCATGCCGACTTTAATACGTAGCTGTGCCACATCAATATTGCCATAAACATCTTCGCTATCCATGGTCAGTGATCCTTTGATGCTTACGCCTTCAATAAGATCATTCATGCGGTTAAGGCAACGAAGTAGGGTAGATTTACCACAACCTGATGGGCCAATAAGAGCCGTTACCTGACGATTAGGAATCGGTAAGTTAATTTGTTTTAGCGCTTGGTTCTGACCGTAGTAAAGATCTAGGTTTTCAATATTAAATTTATTCATTTTATCTTCCTCAAAATTAGTAAGTCGCAGTGTTGAAACGGCTGGCAATTAGTTTGGTAATTAAGTTAATAATAAGAACAACAACAATAAGAACGGTGGCAGTACCGTATGCCTGATTCCATTCATGAACGGTGTAAAGTTCTTGGGTTAACTTATAAAGGTGCACGGTAAGTGTTCGACCAGAGTCAAAAACACTTTCAGGTATACGTGCAACCATACCTGCGGTCATAAATACCGGTGCGGATTCGCCAATTACACGACCGACACTGAGGATGATAGACGTTACAATTCCAGGCATTGCACTAGGAAGAATAAGTCGCCAGATGGTGTAGATTTTAGATGCGCCTAAACCATATGAACCTTCACGGTAGGTTTGAGGAACAGCCATTAGTGCTTCTTCTGTGGTTCGAATAATAACAGGCAGAATCAAAATACTGAGTGTTAATGCACCCGATAAAATTGAATAGCCAAAACCCATTACCACAACGAAGAATGTCATACCGAATAAACCATAAATAATTGATGGAATACCGGCGAGTGATTCTGTACAGAATCGAATTACTTTAACTAAACGACTGCCTACTTTTGCGTATTCCGTTAAGTAGATAGCCGTCATAATACCTAATGGTGCTGCAACTGAGATAGAAGCAATAACCATATAGATAGTTGAGACGATCATCGGCCAAATTCCTGACTCTTTATCAATAGTGGTGTAGTCAGAAGTAATAAAGGACCAATTAACATGGGCAAGACCATTACTTAAAATGTACCAAATCACCCAAAGTAAAAAACCAACCGTAACGCCTGCTGATAACCAAATCAAAGATAAGGCTATCTGATCTTTACGTTTTTGTGCTTTAGGATTGGCTTTAGCCAATGCCGATGTATTTGTTGTTAAAGACATTACTTTTACCTCGCACGCTCACGGTTTAAAAACAAAAGCGCACCGTTTAGCATCATGATGAAAACCAGAAGGACAATACCTGTAGCGTACAATGCGCTGGCGTGAATACCGGTTGCGTAAGACATTTCGATTGCAATATTCGCTGTTAACGTACGTGCAGACTCTAGTAGACCTTCAGGCATAGCAGGGGAGTTACCCATCACCATGATAATTGCCATCGTTTCACCCAGAGCACGAGCAACACCTAAGATGACGCCAGTCATGATGCCTGAGCGAGCTGCCGGAACCAGTAGTTTGAAAATGGTGAACATCGATGATGCTCCCAATGCCAAAGAACCCTCTTTATACGCACGAGGTACAGCGCGAATAGAGGTTTCAGATACCGTAATAACTGTTGGTAAGATCATTACGGCAAGCACGATGATACCCGCCAGAATAGTGTTACCAGCAGGAACATTAAATACATCTTGGATAAGTGGTACGATAATAACTAAGCCAAAGAAACCATAAACGACAGAAGGAATACCCGCTAGTAGTTCGATCATTGGACGAATTAAATCGGCTAGGCGTTTTGGGGCTACTTCTGCAATAAAAATAGCAGTTAAAACACCAATAGGTACACCTAATACGACAGCACCAGCTGTTGAAACCAATGATGCGACAATCATTGGTGCTATACCGTATAGCGCTGGTGGCAACCAATCAGTACCAAGAACGATGCCAGATACACCAGCTTGCGCAAAGGCTGCATAACCTTCACGGAAAATAAAGTAGCCAATGGTAACCAGAGATAAAATGCCGATAGCGGCACTTAACATAAATAGATTTTTAAAGAATATTTCTCGCCAATCAATTCGTTTTTTTGATTTTAGCGAAGAAGTGCTCTTTGCTGTTTTTTCAATATTCGCGATGGTCATTACTTACTCCAGAACCAGTACAAAAGTGACCAGTTACTGACAAACAAAAAACGCTCAGCCCATATGAGCTGAGCGTAAAATACTAATTAATGTGTAGAGATGAAGCCTTTGTTCTCAACAAGTTTCTGTGCGTCAGCTGTTTTCATCCAAGATAGGAATTTTAGAGCTTCAGCAGATGGACGACCTTCTTTGTATACAACAAGGAATGGACGCTGAACTGTGTAGTCACCAGATTTGATTGCTGCAACAGAAGGTTTGTGGCCGTCGATAGCTAGCGGTTTAACTGTGTTATCTACTGAACCTAAAGAGATGTAACCAATAGCAAATGGGTTGTTTGCAACTGTTGTTTTCAGCTGACCATTACCACTTGCAACTTGTGCTTTCTGTGAAATAGCTGAAACTTTAACGCCATTGATTTTTTTCTTTAGTTTCATGATGTCTTCAAAAGCACCACGAGTACCTGATGCTGTATCACGTGTAGCAACAACGATTGGCTTATCTTCACCGCCAACTTGTTTCCAGTTTGTTACTTCACCTTTATAGATTTTTGCAACTTGCTCTTTTGTTAGGCCAGAAACCGGGTTGTTGTTATTAACAACAACAGCGATACCGTCACGAGCAATAACCACTTCTTTTACTTCAGGTGCTTCTTCTGATGCTTTAAGCGCACGAGAAGACATACCAAAATCGGCTGAGCCATCGTGTGCAGTACGAATACCTGCTGATGAACCTGGGCCTTGAACTTCTACTGTTACGTCGTTTGCTTTCGCGTAAGTTTCACCAAAAACTTCCATAAGCGGTGTTACTGAGCTTGAACCTACAACAGAGATAGTTTCACCTGCAATTGCTGCAGTGCTAGCTACCATTGTTCCTGCTAAAGCGATTGCACCGATAATCTTTGTTTTCATTTTCCTAGTCCTTCGTGGTTGCTTATTACTGTAGATTTAAATGAACGTGACAAAGATTAGGAAAGTTGTGTGACACTTATGTTTCAAAACTTTGAACACTCTATGAATGTTGTCATAAATACTTAGTAGGGATTAACCGGGGCTTTAATTTAATGATATTAAAGCGATTGGAGTAATTTATCGTTATTTAGCATCTTGTTGTTATATATTAATTTATATAGGTACAGCTGGCTGTGAGCGATTTTTCACCTATTTATATGCTCAACGGTTGAATGTTTCGATGCGTCATACTTAATCGTTGTTAGATAAAAATTTAATTATGAAGTGAATTTGAGCCTATATATCAGAAAGTTGTTTGACACTTTATCTATAGTAAAATGAATGGTTGTAGTGGATAGTTAAATTGTAATGACTTCCCAATCAGACTTTTTATGTTAATAAAGGCTATCGATGTTAAAAAAAGCGCAGCAGATGGTGGTGTTTAATGCTCTAACCAAGCAGAAGAGTTTTACAAAGGCTGCTCAATTATTGGAAATTTCGCGTACTCAAGTGACTAAACTGGTTCAGCAATTAGAGGAACGTCTTGGCGTACAGCTAGTACAGCGTACAACACGTTCTTTTGCATTAACGGAGTCGGGGCGAATTTTTGCCAAACATTGTGAAGCTGTTGTCGATGAAATTAATGAAGCTGAGAGTGAGCTGTTGATTTTTGGTGATAGTCAGCAAGGATCATTACGAGTGGGTATTGCCCAGTCATTTGCTTCAAATCATGTTGCACCTTATATCAATGAATTTCATGAACAAAACCCGTTAGTTAATCTTGAACTCAGTTTATTTGATCATCGTGTCGATTTGATCTCAGAGCAATTAGACTTATGGATAGGTTTTATGGACTCTCCTCCTGAAGGTTTTGTTGCGCGCCACCTGACAAATTGTGATTTTGTTTTAGTCGCTAGTCCTGATTATTTAGCAAAGCATGGTGTGCCTTATCATCCTGATGATTTACAACATCACAACTGTATTACGTATTTTAGTCGTGAGCGTAAAGACAATATTTGGAATTTCAGTCTAGGTAATGAAGAACAACATATAAAGGTGACTGGAAATTATCGCGTGGATTCTGCTGATGCGATACGTGACGCGACCATTTCAGGTAATGGCATTGGGTACTTAGCAACGTATTTATTAAAAGATGAGATCCGCCAAGGTAAATTAATCCGTTTAATGCCTAATTGGCAGTTAACGCAACATATGCCACTGTATGCTGTTTATCCTCGTCATAAGTATTTACCGTCGAAGGTAAATCTTTTTATTGAGTTTATTCGTGATCATATTGAGTCAGGGAATATCTCTTGTCAGCTCTAATAAGTGATTAAATTGTGCATGATGGGTAAGTCTTTATTTTCACCAATTATATGATGTAAAAAACAGCAGCGTGACGCAAACGGTTAGCTAAACGCTGTTTTAAATGTTTCTTATTGTAAACTATGGAAACAATAGTATTCCCTATAGGAACCAATTAGACGTTTTTCGTTTGCTTAGCTTGAAAAGTCGTCGTTTTCCGTGTTTTTTGTTTTCTAATTGTTAATTGCAATAACAATTTGATCCTTGTCACATTTTTATTTCTCAATAGAATCCCCCCGCAATCGTTTACTACTACACATTGGAGAATGACCATGCATTATTTGGTCGGCATCTTAGGCATTATTATTATTTTTGCCGTTGGTTTTTTATTTTCAGAAAATCGTCGTGCAATTAATTGGCGCAGCGTATTGGGCGCATTTTGCATTCAAGTTATTTTTGCTGGCTTCATTTTATACATTCCTGTTGGTCGTGTAGTTTTAAACAGCGTATCAGGTGCTGTATCCGGTATTCTTGAATACGGTCATGAAGGTACTGAATTTCTTTTTGGTCAATTAGCACAATTTAAATTAGGCTTCATTTTTGCTGTTAACGTTTTGCCTTCAATTGTATTTTTCTCTGCGTTAATTTCAGTTCTATACTATTTGGGTGTCATGAAGTGGGTAATTAGTACTATTGGTGGCATTTTACAAAAACTCCTGGGTACAACACGTACAGAATCAATGTCTGCAACCGCTAATATTTTTGTCGGTTCAGTTGAAGCGCCTTTAGTTGTTCGACCATTCTTGGCTCGAATGACACGTTCAGAATTATTTGCAGTAATGGTTGGCGGTTTAGCGTCTGTTGCTGGTGGTACTATGGTTGGCTACGCAGGGCTAGGTGTTCAACTAAAATACCTGATTGCGGCAAGTTTTATGTCAGCACCTGCAGGTTTGATGATGGCAAAATTGCTTGTTCCTCAAACTGAAGGTGTTCACACCATGGAAGAAGAAGACGATGGTGAAGAAGACGAGCCTGTTAATATGGTTGATGCTGCTTCTCGTGGTGCGCTAAGTGGTTTACAAATAGCAATGGCAGTTGGCGCAAGCTTACTGGCGGTTATCAGCTTAATCGCGCTTGTGAATGGTGGCTTAGGTCATATTGGTAACTGGTTAGCCTCTGTTGGTCAGTGGTTAGGCTTTAACTGGGATGGTTTACATCATCTAAGCCTTGATATGATCTTTGGTTATCTATTTGCACCTGTTGCATGGTTAATTGGTGTGCCATGGTCTGAGGCAACAACGGCTGCAAGTTTGATTGGTACTAAGATTGCGGTTAACGAATTCATTGCATTCGCTGATTTAATGAAGCCTGAAACTGTAGCTAAATTAAGCGAACACTCTCAAGCGATTGTGACCTTTGCATTGTGTGGTTTTGCTAACTTAACCTCTATTGCAATGTTAATGGGCGGTTTAGGTGGTATTGTTCCACAACGTCGTCCTGAGATTGCACGTTTAGGTATGAAAGCTATTTTTGCTGCAACACTTGCAAACTTAATGAGTGCGACATTGGCAGGTTTATTTATCCCTCTTTCATAGTAATATAGAAAGTAGAATAAAATACCAAACAGAGAGCTTAGGCTCTCTGTTTTTGTATATGTGGTTTTTGAACAATAAATAAAAGGGAAACGCATATCATGAAATCTGATGTGGATAGGCTTGTAGCAAAACATGCTGAACTCATTCATAGCGATGGATTGAAAGTTCGCTCACATACTCAGCGAGAAGACGGTGAGTGGATCCTGCATACTTTGATGATTGAAGGTTACGATGTTCCATTTAAATTTAAACGAAAGAAAAAATATAAAAGCTTAAATGGCTGTAAAGTGAATATGACGTATTACCCTGAAATGATGGTTGTGGCAGGGTTTGAAGTTGAAACGATGAAAGTGGTTCGAATTAAGCGCTATTAAATTATTTTCCTTATTTCGAATAAAACGCCAAGATGCATAAATAGCAATCTTGGCGTTTGTTTATCACGTATATGGATACGGGTTAACGTTGGCTATTCATTTGTTGAAGCTTATCTCCTATAGGACCAGAGAAATTAAAGCCATCATGAACATCCCAGTTAATCGACCATGTCATTACACCACCAAAGTTTGGATAAAGCTTAGTCGGTACTACCGAGCCACAACTACTGCCTTTAGTTACACAATCTAGTGCATCAATAATGTTTTGTGTTGGAGCTTGTCCAGAGTTCGCGGAACTTGGCCCTGACGGCAAGCCAATCGCAACTTGATCATCGCGAAGTGGTGCAAATTGACTGCCATCTGCCAGTTCAAACCCTTCTACTAACATTTTGACTGAAGCTACCATCATATCAACCGATCCTTCAGGGGCTACTCCTGACGTATATGGATTTGCTAACCCCCCGTTGTTATATAGCTGTACATGCAGCAGATTTAGCATGTCACGTAACTCATTTATCATCGGGATGTAAGCGCCCCAAATTCCTGAGTAGGCAATCATGCCGCCTTGAACATAAGGATGTTCTGGTGCCATGGTTAAATACATATCACCACCAATGTTGGCTTCGATTTGTTTTAACGCAACAGGCAAACGAGCTTGGATCTCTGTACCATGAAGTAAGTTCGACCCACTTTCTAAGTCAATATCTAGCCCGTCAAATCCCCACTCATTTATAATATCAGTCAAGCTTGAAACAAAGTTTGCTTGGTCTGCATCGTTATTTAAAGTGATAGTACCTTCAGCACCACCAAGCGAAAGAACGATGATTTTACCTTGTGCGCGTAATTCACGAACATCATCTTTAAATTGTTGTGGATCGAGCGGTTCACAGCTACTGCGAATGTCACCGTTGTATAAATTAAAATGAACAGTACCGTCGCTGTTGCGGTCATTATCAGCAAATGCGATATCGATAATATCCCAAGCTGGCGAAATATCACGAAGACGTATTGGACAGCCAGAGCCATTAACGAAGTTGTGCCAATAGCCAATTAAGTTATGTTGAGCCTCAATTGGTTCTTGAACTTTTACACTGGCTGCGGTTGATAGTGCGGTTTCACCGTTCCCATTCGTAGCGAGGGCTGTGACAGTGTAATTACCTGCAGATTGCGCCGTCCAAAAAGTGCTATAAGGCGCAGTCTTATCAGTTGCAACAACATTGCCGTTAATAATGAAATCAACTTGTCGAACATCACCAGTTAGTGCCGTCGCTGTTGCTGAAAGGGTGAGTGCTTTCCCTAGTGTAACAACAGAGCCACTACTTGGAGACGTTAAGCTAGTAACAAGAGCTTGATCGCTTACAGTAACCGTAGCACTTGCTTCATTAGTGTTCGCTTCATTATCAGTCGCAACGACTTTAATTGTGGTATTACCTAAGTCTGATGCTAACCACTGTGTGCTATAAGGGGCTGTGAGATCGGTGTCAATAAGTTGTTCGTTAGCATAAAAACTGACTTGTTCTATAGTGCCATCGGCATCAGTAGCATCAGTATCAATCGTTAAAGTGGTTCCTGCTAATACTGTTTGTTGAGCATTAAGAGAAGTGATCTTAACGTCAGGGGCAATGGCGCAAATACCTAAATCTGTCCATGCATCTGTCCAATGCTGTCCCTCACCTGGCTTATAAGCCCAATCAGATGATGAGGAACACCAACCTGCGATGTCACAACGGTATTTATGATTATTACTCTCTACTAAATCGCCAGTTAGATAATCAGTACCAGATTTAAAGGTTGGAATATCACCACAACCACCACCAATAATAACGTTATCAACAGTGAGAGTTATCGCACTTGATGTGGTTGTACTATTTTCATTGTCTGTTGCTTTGGCTGTAATTTGATGATTACCAGCCGTTGATGTCCATTGTGCTGTGAACGGGGCAGAAGAACTTGTTGCGATTAGTTGGTTATCAACAAAGAACTCTACCTGAGTGACTGAGCCATCTTTATCTTCGGCATCGGCTGTAATCGTTACTGTATCGCCTTCAAAGATAGTGGTATCTGATGTTGGTGAACTAATTGCAATACTTGGCGCAAGGTTTTCACTCGCTGAAACGACACTAATATTCACAACATCTGTTTTAGTGGCATTTTCATTATCCGTTACTGTGGCAGTAATGGTGTAGTTACCAAGCACCGTTGTCCAATTAATTTGGTATGGGGCTGTATCGACAACTGCAATAGATTGTTGGTTTATGAAAAACTCAACATGTTGAATAGAACCGTCTTTATCACTTGCGTTCGCAGCTAACGTAATATCTGTTTGCGCTGTTAATTGTGCATTATTAAGCGGTGAGATCAGTGTTACGGATGGATCTTGATTTCCACTGCTCATGCAGCTATCAACGAATGTCCATTCTTGCCAAGACCCTGAGTGGCTCGCTGGCTGATTGCCTTGAGACCACCAATTTGCATTATATATGTTATTGTCTTGTTGGACTTGGCTACCGCCATTATAGGCTATATCTGCTTGCCATTCGGCGATATTAGAACAATCTGCCGCATAAGCATGCGATGTGCTAAAGGCGACGGCTAACGCACAGGTAAGAAGTGTCTTTTGCATTGTCTATCCCTATTGCAGTTAAAATTCCTCGAAAGTGAGTAGAATAATAATGCGAGAGGAAATGAAAAAATGTTTAAAACAATATGTATATTCTCTAGGCTTTATTAAGTCACTCACAGTGCAAATAAAATACAAAGCGACCGTCATTTTTATTTTTGAGCAGTCTCACATCAAAGTGGTCGCTAAAATTACTTGGCTAGAGTTATGAAAAGGAATACATTTTGTGTAAGAGGCTTATTAGCTTAGAAATATCGGACTAAAGGAAGAAAAATGGATTGGTATCTTGCAGTTTTAAAAAAATATGCACAATTTGGTGGGCGTTCACGTCGTAAAGAATTTTGGTTTTTTACGCTATTTAGCGCTTTGATAAGTATGGCGCTAGGGTTTGCCGATAGCGTTTTAAGTTTACCAACCATTGGGGATGGCTACGGAGTATTAGCAGCGTTATATTCACTGTTTATTGTTATCCCTAATATTGCTGTAATTATTCGTCGGTTGCATGATCAAGACCGTACAGGTTGGTGGGCACTGATCATGTTTGTACCTATTATTGGTATTTTAGTGCTGATTTACTTCATGGTGCAAGACAGCAATCCAGGTGATAACCGTTTTGGTCCAAATCCAAAGCAAAATGAAGGTTCATTCACCGTATAAATGCCAACTAACTATTAGATTTAACTCAAAAGCTCAGAGAAAAGTTCTGGGCTTTTTTGCGCTTAAAATTTAATCAGCTAATTAAAAAAAGTATAAATTGCTAAACGTACCCTTGCATATCTTAGTACGTTTGGTAAAAAGAAATGAGCGAATATGGAAAGCGCGGTTATTTTTGTAGGAGGCAACGATGCTTATTGCTGATAAATTATTAAGTAAAGCAATTCAAGAGCAAGTAAAGCGTGAGGGTGCTTTGAACGCCTTAGAAACCGTATATTCAAAAGCGCGTTATGCACACTTTAAGCGTGTGAAATGGGGCTCTCAGTTCTTTGATGGGATTCAGTTCGGCGATGGCAGTTTAATTGCTGTAAAACCAGGTTCATTTAACCGTTTAACCCTTGTTAGTCTTGCTTCAGAAAAGCACATGGGGTGATAAACCATTATTCTGAGCAATATTCTCGTTAAAGCACGCTATGAGTCTTTGGTTATAATTACTGAAGGCTTATATAAGTGTAATGCTGGTCTGAGGATATAATCTATTATTTCATTCCTTAGTAATGTGTTTTAGTATGACAACAGATGAGCGATGTTCGTTTTGACCGAAATGAAACATCATGACCACTCATCATTATTAATATCGTTTTTGGAGTACGATTAATGTTGTTAAACTTTTCTATTCATCAAGTACAGCGACAACGCTCGTTGACTGTCTTTTCAAACCTATCTTTATATTCATCTCGATTTAGTCACGGCTATTAATTAGCCGCCAATCTAAAGATTAAAAACATTTGATAATGAGCAGCCATAAGCTGAGGCTTTGTGGTGCATATATAAAGTAAGGGTATTGTGTGAATTTAAAATTAATAGGTAGTTCGCTGATTATTGCGGGCACAGCACTCGGTGCAGGAATGCTCGCTATTCCAATGGTCTTAGCGCAATTTGGCTTGTTGTCAGGCACCATATTAATGCTAGTTATTTGGAGTGGTACAACGTATGCCGCATTATTACTGCTTGAGGCTAGCATTAAAGTTGGCGGTGGGTTAGGGATGAACAGCATTGCTAGACAAACGTTAGGAAAAGGAGGGCAGTTAATCACAAATGGATTGTTATACGCACTGTTGATCTGTTTATTAATGGCCTACATCATTGGTGCCGGTGACTTAGTACATAAAATGGTACTGAATTTAGGTTTAGATATTTCGTTAGTTCAAAGTCAAATTCTGTTTGCTGTTATTGCTGGTGGTATTGTCGCTGCTGGTACTGGTGTGATTGACAAGCTTAATCGCGTGTTATTTCTCTTAATGTTAGCAGTGCTGATAATCACGTTATTTGCTTTAGTACCAAATATGTCATTAGCACACTTTTTTACTGCAACAAATGACAGCAATATTGATCTAATCAAAACCAGTGCGGTGTTGTTTACTAGCTTCGGCTTTTTCCCTGTAATCCCAACATTAGTGTCTTACAACAAAAAAGCAACACATGCACAATTACGTAATATGGTTTTACTGGGCTCGTTTATTCCGCTTGTGTGTTACTTATTATGGCTTTATGCCGTTGTTGGTAGTTTATCTTATGAGCAGTTGGCGCAATTTAATAATGTTTCTGAGCTAATAAATGTGCTAGCTACTCGTTTTGAAGGGATCCATGTCATTCTTTCTTTGTTTACAGGTTTAGCTCTACTGACATCATTTTTTGGTGTAGCGTTATCTCTATTTGATCAAAATATTGATTTATTCAAACAAAACCGAGTAGTGACTTATATTTTAACGTTTATTCTACCGTTACTAGGTGCATTGTTTGCTGCTGATAAGTTTTTATCAGTGTTGAGTTATGCAGGTTTAATCCTTGTATTTATTGCTATTTTTATTCCGATGATGATGGTATTAAACCTACGAAAAACTGAAGACAAACAGCAAGTAACGATAAGTGATGAAATAGGATATGAAGTAGCAGGTGGACAAATAGCAATGCTGCTATGTTTAGGGTTTGGTTTATTCCTGATTGGAGCGCAAGTTATTTAACTAAACACTATATAACTAAAGAGTGTGGGGCTGGTAGATTGACCGATCTATCAGCCCCTTATTCTAGGTATGTATTAAGTGACCGACTTATACACACCAAACAGAGCATAACTATTGGAGTGCGATAGGTGTATCGCTAGTGAACACTGTTATTATTAATAAATAATACAAAGTTTCTGCTGGTAGGGCTAGATGATGTTAATTTTATAAAATCTAGCCATGTAAAGAAAAGCTTACAAAAAAGGAGCGTGATGCTCCTTTTTTTAGCTAAATTAGCAGACTATCTTGGTTACATTTTGATAACTGTTAAGTAACGCTTTGGGTAACCACTTTTATAATAATCGGTTTCAGTGACACCAAAGTGTTTTTTTGATGATGAGCTATGAACAAATTTCAATGTGTTCTTGCCTACTTCAGTAATAATACCGGCATGACCTGGTTTGCGAACCTTTGGATTTGTCCCTGTAAAAACAATGAGATCACCTACTTTGGCATGTTTTAATGATATTTTTTTATCATAAAGATTAGGGTAAGCCGCTGTTGTACGAGGTATGGAAATATCGTACTTGTTATAAACATATTTAATGAAGCCTGAACAATCAAAGCCTTTCGGTGTTGTTCCTCCCCACACATACTTTGTACCAAGGTACTTACGTGCAAAGTTGATCATATCTTGTTCTTTTTTGATCTGGGCTTTTGAACTATGCGTCGCTAAAGGTGTAGCGACTATTTTAGATGAAACTGGTTGTTTTAAGAGCTTCTCTGGTTGTGGTGACGCATTTACCGTGGATTCACAAGCAACGAGAAAGAAAAAAGAACAGCTGATAAGCGCCATTGTGGATTTAGGTAATGTCATAACTCTATTTGTGCTTCAGTCTAGATAAAAGGTAAAGAGGTTAATGATAACGGTTGATACTTTTTTATGTTAGTTATTTTACTCGTATCACTTCACATTCAAACAAATAAGTAATGTTTTTATAAAAAGCGTAAGAAATGAGCAATATAGACTATTGATAATATCTTGTTAGGTGGCACGTCAAAGTTTGTTATTTATAATTAATATCATTTACCGAACTTGGTATTGTTTAGCTTGATTTATTTGCTGTTTAATTCTTTTTTGGAATGATTTATGATTAAGATATAATCGATGAGTGTGTAGTATATTTATAATAATTATTCACTTTTTATCAGTATCCTCAAAAGGTATTTAGTGTGGTTATGTTAAGAAGTATTACATTGTTTTTAGTTATGTTTTTAGTTATGTTTTTTTCTTTCACTGTAAATGCAGAAGAAAAATTAACGCTTTGGTATTCTCATCAAGATAATAGTTTTATTGAATTGTTAGTGAAAGAATTTCAAAAAGAAAACAATATCAATATTTCACTTGTTCAATTTGAACCTGAAAAGATAAAAGCTGAAATATTATTGGGGGCACAGTACGGTGGTCTACCTGATCTCGTCATTTTCCCATCAGATTTTATTGGCTTACATAGGTTAATGAAATTATCGAGTATTCCCAAAAATTGGTTATCGCCTGAGTTATCTAAAAAAGCAATGTTAACAGCTTATGTTAATGATAAATATTGGGGGATACCCGTTATTCAAGGGAATAACTTATTGTTATATTATAATAATAAGTTAGTTTCTCAACCATTACGTACTTGGAAAGAAATAATAGCATCCAAGCAAATATGGTTAGATAAAAATATTTTACCTGTTGGGTGGAATTACCTTGATATGTATTACTTTATCCCATTTTTATCAGCATTTAATGGGTGGCCAATTAGCGATGGGAAAATATCACTGAATACACCAGAAATGGTTAAAGCATTAAAATATTATCGTTATTTGTCTGAGCAAAAAATCATTAATCGCGAATGTGATTATGTGTGTTCTCAAGGTGACTTTATCGAAGGAAAAGAAGCTTATGCGATTAATGGTGATTGGGCATATCAAGATCTAAAAAAATCGATGGGAGATGATTTAGGTGTCGCATTATTGCCAACGCTAAATGGTAAACAAATGCAACCTATGAGTAGCACCTTTCTTTTATCGTTACCAAACTATAAAAATCATTCTGTAGACAAAAAAGTATTAATAGAAAAGTTTGCAAAGTTTATTCAACAGGAAAGGATTCAACATTTAATATATGAAGATACACGTCTATTGCCTGTTTCAACAAAGTTATTGAAAGAGTTTAGACATCAAGCGTCAGGTGATGATGAAATTTTATTTAAGCAATTTGAATTATCTAAACCAATGCCGTCAACAATTAAAATGTCGATAGCATGGCAGGCTATGGCTATTGGTTTTAAGCGTTATGAAGATGGATTATCAGCAGAAAAAACGGCAGAGTTTATGCAGAAAATTGCTATTCAGCAGTGGCATAGGTTGAACAAAAAATGAAATTAAAATTAAAGTCGTCATTGGCACTACTAATGGTTTTCGTCGCGGTTTTACCTGCTTCAATTATCGGTGGATTATTAATAAAACAACAAACGGAAGTTGAAACAAATTATCGAGTAGATTTAATAGATCGATTATCAACGACGTTAAAACAAGAGTTTAATTATCGTTTTTATCTATTATCCACGGCGTTAGATGTTTTATCTCGTGATCGACTATTAGTGCAAGGTATTGATGATTTCTTTCTAACCAGTCATGTCGATGCGACACTGGCTAATTTAGTTGATAACACACCTCTAGTACAAGCAGCCTATTTAGTTGATGCTAACTGGAATGAAGTCGAAAATTATAATGGTATTAATGGAATTAACTCATTCTCTGGGTTAAAAGTATTACTAAATCAAAAGGTAAGTACCAGTAAAAATACCGGTGATCAATGGGTATTCAATTATGCCGATGAGTCTTTAATGCCTGATAGGTTTAATCCCAGTCATAAAGGTATTGCTATTGGTGTACCAATATATCAGTCAACGTTAACTGAGGGGCTGAAGCGTAATCCGTTAGGGTATTTAATTGTTGTAGTACCTGTTGAAAACATTATTAAGGTTCTTCGTCCTTATTTAAAAGATGGAGAGCATGTTATCTTTCATCATAATGGAATGGATAAAATAGTTGTCTATAAAGGGAAAATAGATCCATTGACCCCAACAGTTTCTAAAACAGAGGTTGTGACGATAGATAACAAGTATATTACAGAGCCGATGTCTTATAACGCGCAAGTTTTTATGAATAAATACTTGGGTGAAAACCCATTTACGAATTCATTAAAAATATTAACGATTGTCGCTATTATTGTCGTTATCCTTGCATTATTGACTGCGACAATCTCGTATCGTTGGTTCGCTAAGCCTTTAACTTATCTTATGGATAGTGTGAGAGCCTGTTTAGGGGGTAATTACAATATTCCAAGTAAAGATCTTAGGTTTTCTGAGTTAATAATGGTTAATAACTTAATTCAAAAAATGGCGATGACAATAAAAGCGCAACTTAGTGATTTAGAAGATAAAAATACTAAGTTAATGACATTCAATGATCAACTTGAAAATAAGGTACATGAAAAAACATTAGAGTTAACCCACTCTCTACAACGTGAAGAAAAACGTCGAACGATGCTTCAGTCATTGTTGTCATTTAGTAATAAGTTACAACATGGTGATATTCATTCCACTGTAATGACACAGTTAGTCAGTTTGTATCCTTATGCTGGATGGGGAATGAAGTTGTTTGTTAATCAGAATAATAATTGGGTTTGTGAAGGGGTTTCTGAAATTTGTTTAGATAGCATTGATGCTGATGCTCATTGTAGTGATTATTTTCGTGTGAATAGTGATGAGACCATTTTACAATGTTTTAAAATTGTAGATACCCATAATAAGTTACTGGGTGTGATTGTGATGAAAACGCCCAATATTGAGCGTGATGATTATGAAATTATTTCATTATTTATTCGTCAATTATCGGCAGAACTTGAAGGGCGATTGTTAAACGAAGAGTTAGAACGAAGCGCAATTACCGATCCATTAACAGGCTTGAGTAATCGTAAAGCCTTTGATGTTGATTTTGATGAATGGGTAAAAGTGACACACCGTTACCCAGAGCAATATTTAGGCTTGTTTATGATTGATTTAAATGGGTTAAAACAAGCTAACGATGAATATGGACACCATATGGGGGATCAATTACTTATCGAAACAGGGCGGTTAATTAAAAGTGTATGTCGTAGTACAGATAAGGTTTATCGGCTAGGTGGTGACGAATACGCAATTATTATAAAACACGGTGATAATGCGGGCTGTAATCAGCTAAAAGAACGTTTATTACAGCTATTAATGGAAGATCATTATGCAAGTTTACCACCTGGTGACAAAGTAGGTATTCATTTTGCGATGGGGTCTGCAAGTACAGAATCTCATGATGTTCATACTATTTATCAAGTCGCAGATAAAGCTATGTATCTAGATAAGAAAGCTTATTATGATCAAATGGGTAAAAAGCCGAGATAATTAGATGTTACCTGTTACTTATAAAACTACAATTGTATATTGTGATTTTTGTATAGTATCAAATTAAAAAATAAGCCTCTATAAATAGTGAGTTAATTGCCAAACTGTTAAACTATGTAGCACAATTTAAATGATTCACATGGATGTGTTATATGATAGGTGCTCGAAATATTCATAATTGGTTATGGCGATGGCATATTATTGCAGGAATAATATCGCTACCTTTTATTTTTTTATTATCAGTCACTGGGGCTGTCTATTTATTTAAAACAGATTATGAGCAGCAAGCATATAAAAATGTGACGAATGTTGACTCAAGTTCTTCTTCTTCTCTTTCTTATCAACAACAATATTTAGCAGCAAAACAGGCTGCAATAGAGAATAACGTACCCATACCTACTAAAATGGTACTACCAGAGCAGATGAATACTGCAACAAAATTTATTGCGGGGCGATTTTCATCTGAAAGTTATATTTATGTTGATCGATATACTGGTGAAGTCACTGGGCTTTTTGCTCGAAAAGATACCTTAATGCAAAAAGTACGTAAGTTTCACGGAGAATTATTGTTAGGAAAAAGCGGAAGTTGGATTACAGAATTAATTGCCAGTTGGTTAGTCGTATTGATTATAACTGGGCTGTATTTATTCTTTCCTCGCTCGATTTCAGGTATTAAGTCGTTATTTATTGTCAGAGTAAAACAAGGAAAACGTATATTTTATCGTGATCTTCATACAGTAAGTGGATTTTGGCTTTCAATGGCATTGTTAGTTGTCTTAGCGGGAGGATTGCCATGGACAGAGTTGTTCGGCAGTAATTATAAGCTGTTACGAGATACAACAGAGACGGGGTATCCAAAAGGATTTAACGGTAAAGGACTTAAATCAAGTGAACAACAAGGCGCTAATTCTCAGGCGCTTGATGATATTGTATTACTAGCACAACACAAACAATTAGCAGGAACTGTAACAATATCTATACCTACAAAATCCAGCGGTATATTCAGTATTAGTAATAGAGCAAAAGATCTATATCAACAAAAAAAGATTCATGTTGATCAATATAATGGTAAGACAATTGCTGAATATTCGTGGGATGAGGTGGGGATTCTTAGTCATGGTCGGCAAATTGTGATGCGTATTCACCAAGGTGAATTATTTGGTCAAGCCAATTGGTTCTTTATGTTTGGCATTAGTGTGATGACTGCAATATTAAGCCTGAGTGCTTTAGTATCATATTGTTTACGTAAACCTAAAAAGAGTTTAGGTTTACCGACGGTGGCACAAGATAAGAAAATAGGACCTTTATTATGGGGAACAATGGCAATGTTTGCCATAGTATTACCCATGTTTGGCATAAGTTTACTGCTGATTTTAATTTTATCTTTACTTACAACAGTCATGAAAAGAACACTAAAATCTATATCCATCACTTCTTAGTATCAAAGGCCTCGAAATTATCGAGGCTTTCTTTTGATGTACTATTTGTGGTTTGAAAAATTGTCGCCTTTAGCTAAACGATCATAAAGAATCACATTAACGGCAGCGGCAAGGTTCATTGAACCATTCGTTGGTACATAAATTGTTTCACGACAAAAATCAGTAATTTCTTTTTTTAGGGTACCGTCTTCAGGACCAAAGATATAAAAAGCACGTTTTGGATGTTTATAGTCAGGTAATGCTTTTGCACCTTCGATTAAATCAACAGCAACGGGTACACAGCCGATAGGAATGATTTTCTTTAAGTCTTCAACACCTATTAGTGGTATATCAAGTGATGCTTTTTTAGTATCAGTACAAAACTGTGCGGCATGATCATAACGTGTTCCCGTATAAAACACTGAGTTAACGCCATAACAGCCAGCTGCGCGCATAACAGATCCAACATTCTCAGGTGTTTTGGGATTAAATAGGCCAATACAAGAATAGCCTTGGCTTTTTTTGCTCATACTTCTATCTACTTTTAATTACAGATAAATAAATGTTTAACAGGTGTCAGTTAGACATTTATTTGAAGCTAAAAACAAAGCAGGTACGAATACCTGCTTTTTTGTTTGCTACTACTTACCACAGCACTTTTTGTATTTTTTACCGCTATCGCACGAACATGGGTCATTACGGTTTGGCGTTTTTTCAAAAACAGTGGTTTTTGGTTTATTTAAAATACCTTCAAGTTCAGCAATATTTTCTGCAATGTCTGCGTTGATAGTGATATTTGCAAACAGGTGGTTGTCATTAACTAGCTGTTGTATTTCTTGTTGACGCTCTTCACTGTTCACAATCAATGTGAGTGGGTTGGTTTCCGTGCCAGGTTTAGTTTCGCGTTTCGTGTTGTAACCAAAACTTTCGTACTTTGGTTTCTTTTCGATACGACCTTTATAGAAGAATTTAGACATGGGATAACCTATTTACCATGAATTAACCCAAACCATAATAGTGGGTTAATTGTTACGAATAAAAAACCACCGCGAGGGTGGTTGAAATTGCGGGCATAATAACCGCCATTAGTGAGCTTATCAATAGTTACCCATGTGCGTTCTAAGGGATTTTTAAATGATCAGTGATAGATAAACCATGATTCGGAATGTGAATTGGTGAACGTTTAAACGTTTGCGTCAGTCTGAGTATCTTTTAGATTGACGATCGTTTCTAATAATGAGTAATTTAAAGAAAATTGATAGAAAAAACGGTAATCAAAGGCTTAGCCTATTAGCATAATAGAAAATTTCGACTGGTACTGATAACAAATGTTGTTAACATAAGCTTCAATAAATTTCAGTGTCAGTGATTTTATCGTTGTTTCGTCAGCGAGTTATGCATCGGGTTGATGTTAATGGTCATTACACTTTTTAACAAAAATAATAAGGTATAACGAAATTTTTTTATTTTTTTCATATTTATTCGTAACGAATGAAAAAAATACGGCATAATAAGGCCCCGTTATACCAAGCAATTGATTGCTGCCGCAGGTCTGAAGATCTGAAATTAATGGGAAAATGATATGGTTCAACCAGAAAATAACTCAATTGTAATTTTTGGTGCGTCAGGTGATTTGACACACCGAAAGTTAATACCTGCGTTTTATCACCTTTATGCTAATGGTTTATTACCTGAAGATTTTGCAATTTTAGGGGTAAGTCGTACATCATATAGCGATCAAGAATTTCGTGATAAGTTAAAGCAATCTTTGACAGAAAATGAAAAAATCGATGAAGAAACATTGGTTAACTTTTGTCAGCATCTATACTACCAAGCGTTAAATACGTCTGATAAAGATGAATATGCAGTACTGAAAGAACGCTTAGAGACATTTAAAGAAACGCATAATACTCAAGGTAATGCTGTTTTCTACCTCGCGACACCACCAAGCCTTTACGGCGTGATCCCAGAATGCCTAGCTGCACATGGCTTGAATGATGAAACAGACGGTTGGAAAAACCTGATTGTTGAAAAACCATTTGGTTATGATCTAGCGTCAGCGATCTCACTAGACAAGCAAATTCATGCTTGTTTCCAAGAGCATCAAATTTACCGTATCGATCACTACCTTGGTAAAGAAACGGTACAAAACCTTCTGGTATTCCGTTTTGCAAACGGTATGTTTGAACCGCTTTGGAATCGTAACTTTATTGATTACGTTGAAATCACTGCATCTGAATCATTAGGTGTAGAAGATCGTGGCGGCTACTATGATGGTGCAGGTGCTGTTCGTGATATGTTCCAAAACCATTTGCTACAGGTATTAGCTATGGTCGGTATGGAATCACCTGCTGCTATCAATGCTGACTCAATTCGTGATGAAGTGGTTAAAGTGATGCAAAGCTTTAAACCATTATCAGAAGATGATCTTAAAAATAACTTAGTGTTAGGTCAGTACACGGAGTCAGATGCTCGTGGTAAGCATTTCTTAGGTTATCGTCAAGAGCCAGGCGTAGCGGAAGACTCACGTACTGAGACTTATGTTGGTATGAAGATGTTTATCCAAAACTGGCGTTGGAATGGGGTGCCATTCTATGTACGTACAGGTAAACGACTACCAACACGTGTGACAGAAGTAGTTATCCACTTTAAGAAAACACCGCATCCAGTCTTTGGTGAAAATGCACCTGAGAACAAGCTGATTATCCGTATTCAGCCTGATGAAGGTATTCTAATGAGCTTCGGTCTTAAAAAACCGGGGGCGGGTTTCGAATCTCAAGAAGTATCAATGGACTTCCATTACGATAAACTTGAAGAAACCAACATGCTAACGGCTTACGAACGCTTACTTCTTGATTGTATGAAGCAAGATGCAACCTTGTTTGCACGTACTGATGCTGTTCGCGCTTGTTGGAAATTCGTTCAACCAATTCTTGAATACAAAGAAAACCCAGAACACTTATTTGGTTATGCCGCAGGTACGTGGGGACCAAAACAAGCTGATGACTTACTTGCATCAAGTAATCGTGAGTGGCGTTTTCCTTGTAAGAACTTAGCAAACACTGACTATTGTGAGCTATAAGCATGATTAATTATCGCATATTTGAAACACCGCAGGATGTTGTCGTTTCATTAGCTGACACCATGATGGTAATGAGTAAACAGGCGAAGCCTGTACATATATCGCTGTCTGGTGGTAGTACACCGAAATTGTTGTTTAAAACATTAGCGCAAGCACCTTATGCAAAAGGCGTTAATTGGAGCAACTTACATTTTTGGTGGGGCGATGAGCGTTGTGTCGAGCCAACCGATCCGGAAAGTAATTTCGGTGAAGCAAATGAGCTATTGTTCCAGCAAATTGATATTCCAGTCGGTAATATTCATCGTATCAAGGGTGAAGATGATCCAACGGTAGAAGTGGTTCGATTTGCAGCGGAAATGGATGCAAAGATCCCACATAAAAATGGGATGCCTGCATTTGATTGGATTTTATTAGGTATGGGAACCGATGGACATACTGCATCATTGTTCCCTAATCAAACAGACTTTGACGATCCTGAGCTATCTGTGATTGCAACTCATCCAGATAGTGGTCAAAAACGCATTTCAAAAACAGCGCGCTTACTTGAAAATGCGGATCGTATTACCTACCTGGTGTTAGGTGAGAGTAAAGCTGAAGTATTGCAAGAAATTAATAATACGTCTGCAGAAGCTCTAGCTTATCCTGCAGCGAAAATTAAAGCCGTAAATGGCAAAACAGAATGGTTTTTAGATTCAGCAGCGGCAAAACTGCTGGCGCAAGGAGAATAATATGAAAGGCGATATCGGTGTAATTGGCTTGGCAGTAATGGGCCAAAACCTGATCCTAAACATGAATGACCACGGCTTTAAAGTTGTTGCTTACAACCGTACTGTAGCAAAAGTGGAAGAATTCCTTGAAGGCCCAGCAAAAGGCACAAACATCATTGGCGCTACTTCTCTAGAAGATCTAGTGGCTAAGCTAGAAACGCCACGTAAAGTGATGCTAATGGTACGTGCTGGTGACGTTGTTGATGCATTTATTGATCAGCTAGTTCCATTGCTAGATAAAGGCGACATCATCATTGATGGTGGTAACTCAAACTACCCAGATACTAACCGTCGTGTTGCTGAACTAGAGAAGAAAGGCATCTTATACGTAGGTTCTGGTGTGTCTGGTGGTGAAGAAGGTGCACGTTTCGGACCTTCAATCATGCCTGGTGGTTCAGAAGCTGCATGGCCTGCAATTAAGCCAATCTTCCAAGCGATCTCTGCAAAAACAGATGCTGGTGAAGCATGTTGTGATTGGGTTGGTAAAGATGGTGCGGGTCACTTCGTTAAGATGGTACACAACGGTATCGAATATGGTGATATGCAGCTTATCAGCGAAGCATACCATTTCATGAAGTCTGGTCTGGATCTATCTCACGATGAGATGCAAGCGATCTTCCAAGAGTGGAATAAAACTGAGCTAGACAGCTACCTAGTTGAAATTACATCTGAAATTCTTGGTTACAAAGATGAAGATGGTCAACCGCTTGTTGAGAAGATCCTAGACACGGCTGGTCAAAAAGGTACAGGTAAGTGGACAGGTATTAACGCACTTGATTTAGGTATTCCACTAACACTGATTACTGAAGCTGTATTCGCACGCTGTGTATCTTCAATGAAAGAGCAACGTGTTGAAGCTGAAAGCTTATTTGGTAAGACAATCGCTAAGATTGATGGCGATAAGAAAGAGTGGGTTGATGCACTACGTCAAGCACTGCTAGCATCTAAGATCATTTCTTATGCTCAAGGTTTCATGTTGATCCGTGAAGCATCTGAAGAATTTAACTGGGATCTAAACTACGGTAACGTAGCTCTAATGTGGCGTGGCGGTTGTATCATCCGTAGTGCCTTCCTAGGTAATATCCGTGATGCGTACGAAGTGAATCCTGAAATTCAATTCCTAGGCTCTGATCCGTATTTCAAAGATATTCTAGTAAACAGCATGCCAGCATGGCGTAAAGTTGCAGCGAAAGCGATGGAGATTGGTTTACCAATGCCAACAATGACGTCTGCGCTAACATTCTTAGATGGCTACACAACAGCAAGCCTACCTGCAAATATGATCCAAGCACAACGTGACTACTTCGGTGCTCACACTTACGAGCGTATCGATCAGCCTCGTGGTCAGTTCTTCCATACTAACTGGACTGGAACTGGCGGTAATACTGCTTCTACTACTTACGACGTTTAATTTCTAAACACAGTAAGCATACTAAGCCACCGTTTGCGGTGGCTTTTTTATTTCTTGTTAACGGTAAATGTGGTTTAGTTGTTGTGATTTATAATAGAAGGGCGAAGTGAAACTAATTAAATGGTTAGCGTTATGTGTCGCAGTTACTTTCCAAGTGCAAGCAAAGCCAGTTCCAGTGATTCCAACAAAGATTGATTTTGTATCAACTCAGTGGCTAGAACATCGTGGAACATTTCGAGTTGTGGTGTTTAATTCTGAAGATAATCCGTGTTTTATCGTAGAGAATTATCAGCAAGGAATGAGTGAAGGCTTAACATCAACACGTTCAATTTGTCGTGTGGTATTGCCTGATCAAACAGTCGTTAATGTGTTAGATGATCCTATTGGCGGTATGTGGTTTGAACATTTTCGTTGGGGGGAGGGGGCGCTTAACTTCAATTTGAATACAGAGAGCGCAGAATATAGTTGTTCTCTCGATCTCACGAAAGAAAAAAAACTATTAGCCCAGTGTTATTTACCCCAAAAGCAGATGAAAACTGAATAATAGCAGGGAAGTCTATTTAGCATTAGGATAGAAAAAAGCCCTAACAGTGTTTGATGTTAGGGCTTAATATTATTCAGTAGTTAATTGTTATTAGCTTACTTCAATTGGACCGCCGAAGGCGGTTACCGGTGGTAGTTCACCTTTAAACTTCTCGAAGTTCACAATACAGGTTTGTGCGCTTGTTGCTTGCGCTAACTCTGATGTTGGAATATCAATTGTCAGTGTATTCGGATCGCCATAGGTATCAATCGCCCCAATTTTTTCGTTAAGAGGGCCATACCATGCACCTTCTTCGATACGAACGATACCGCGAGGGTAACTGTCAGTCAGTACTGCACCCGCTAATAGCTGTCCACGGTCGTTAAATACACGTACGACATCACCATCTTTAACGCCTTTTTCAGCCGCATCTTGAGGGTTAATGTAAATAGGTTCACGGCCTTGTACGGTATAAGTGGCACGGAACTCTTCTGATTCACACATTTGTGAGTGCAAACGCTTGTCAGGGTGACAAGATTGCAGCCAGAATGGATGTTTATCAGAGCCAGGGCCACCGTGAGAACGTTCTGTTTTTTCAAACCACATTGGGTGTTCCTGACAGTGTTCGTATTTGTAACGGCCAATCTTACGACTTGTGATTTCAATAAAGCCTGATGGTGTGCCTAAGGCATTGATTTCAGGATCTTGACGGAAATCAGCGTGACGTACCCAAGGTTTACCTGTACCAAAGTCTAAGAAACCTTGTTGCCAGAACACATCAAACTCAGGCATATCAAACTTGCCTTTGTTCGCTTTACGACAATCGTTATAAAGCATGCTAACCCATTGCATTTCATCCATACCACGGGTGTATTCGTTGTTCTTACCAAACCGACGTGTCAATTCTGTAAAGATTTCAAAGTCAGTTTTAGATTGGTAAAGCGGGTCAACCAGTTTATGCATGGCCAGTAAACCACGACCACTGTATGAACCCATAACATCAATATCATTTCGTTCAAACTGGGTACATGCTGGCAGTACAATATCTGAGAAACGACAGGTTGCAGTCCAAGCAAAATCAATCGTTACAACAGTTTGTAGCTTTTGGAACGCTTTTTTCATGCGGTTACGATCTTGGTGGTGATGCCAAGGGTTGTTACCACTGATCACCATCATTTTGTAATCAGGAAGAATAACTTTTGAACCGTTGTACTTAATCTCTTTACCCGGCTCTAAAATACAGTCAACAAAACGTGCAACAGGGATAGTGCGGCTGTAACCGTTAAAATCATTGTTATCCCACTTTGGCTTTTGACCTTCATCGACGTTACGAGGGAAGCCGCCTGGTGCTGCAAAACCTGTTGAAGGTACACCGATACCAGAGTAGTGGTGACCATACGAAATACCACCACCAGGTAGACCAATTTGACCAACCATAGCGGCAATAACCGCACCCATCCAGTATGGTTGCTCACCGTGCTCTTGACGTTGAATACACCAACCAAACAGAATTTGAGTACGCTCTTTAACCAGCATACGGGCAAAGTCTTTAATTTGATCGGCGGGAACACCACAGATCTCAGCAGCCCACTCAGGCGTTTTCTCAACTTTGTCTTTGGTTTCGCCTTTTACGTAACCAATAAACTCATCGAAACCAAGGCAGTACATCTTGATGAACTCTTTATCGTAAAGGTTCTCGTTGTACAGGGTATGCGCCACACCTAACATAAATGCCACATCGGTTTGTGGATTAATGTATAGGTGTTTGTTATTTAGATAACGTTGAGTCTTGTTCTTTACCGGATCGACAGAGATCACATTGATCTCACCGTTATCGACTTTCTCTTTCAGTTTAGCTAGGTATGGGAAAGATTCGTGGGTTTCACAGTTCCAACCTACCTGTAGGTTTTTCACCGGATCGTTTGCCCATAGCACCACATTTTTACTGTGATCAAGGATCTCAGACCAAGAAGTACCTTGTGCGTAAACTTCTGTTGAGCCAAGTACGTATGGCATGATGGTTTGGCCAGCACCTGTTGAGTAGTCGCCTACTTTAGTGATGTAGTTACCATGCATACCCACAGCACGTTGCATGTGGCTAGTACAACTATGGAATTGACCTGTTTGACGCCAGCCCGTTTGACCTGCATGCAATGCCCATGGACCGTAATCTTTTTGAATACGTTCAAGTTCACGATAGAACAAATCTAACGCTTCATCCCATGTAACACGGATGAAACGGTTATTACCGCGAGTTTCACCACTAAATTTGTGTTTCTTCAGCCAATCTAAACGCACCATAGGGTAGCGTACACGAGATGGATTGTAGATTACGCCCTTAATGCCTTTTAGCATCTCGGTTGGGTTTTTATCTATTTCAATTGCTTCGATTTCTTGTACTTTACCGGCATAGATGTGGGCGCGGAATGCGCCCCAGTGTGAGCCGGAGTAACGCCATGTACCTTGACCAATTTGATCGTCTGCAAACACTTTTGATGATGCGAGTAGGCTAGGACCGATAACAGAAGCAGCACTTGTTGTTGCAAGGCCTTTAAGAAAACTTCTTCTTGATACAGACATATTTATTTTAACTCCATCAATACTTAGTGTTGTGCGTCAGAAAAATCAGAAGAGTGCTTCTGAAGGTATTTACGCACTACGGCTTCACTATCACGGTCAAAGTTAACGAACGCTAACATACCGTTAAACATTCCAGGCCAAGTATTGGCATCGAAGTGACTTTCAGCTGGTTGTGTGTGGCATACTGAACAGTTAGTGGTGTAAGCAGATTTTGCTTTTTCCCAAACAGGAGTAATGTCGTTTACTAGTGAATCTTTAGGCA
Organism: Photobacterium sp. Ph5; assembly: GCF_022129445.1. Taxonomy (GTDB): domain Bacteria; phylum Pseudomonadota; class Gammaproteobacteria; order Enterobacterales; family Vibrionaceae; genus Photobacterium. The sequence continues at coordinate 10,010 of NZ_JADQAQ010000019.1, read as the reverse complement.
TCCATACTTTCGCTGTTACACGCTGCCAAGGTAGACCTGTTAGGTCATCTACTTTCTCTTCGTATTTATCAACAACCTTGTCGTTTTGCGCAGATTCTTTTAGGAGCGACGCAACAGGGATATTCATACCGAAGTCTTCTTGAATAACTCGGCCATAGCCCTTGTCTTTACGCCAACCTGCAATTTCAACTTCAACTGCGTTGTCAGTTTCATCGATAACTTTTACGCCAGAAGCAGGGTTTAATAGGCCAGCTTCTACCTTCATGTCTTTGTCTTCATAAACAGGAAGGAAACGCACGCTATACACTTCTTCGCCTTTGTTGTACTTAGTATCGTGAGATAACTGTACTAACTCTGAAATCATGCCACCACTGGTATCCATATTTTTAGGTAGGTGGTGAGCAATGCCTTTATGACAGTCCACACAGCTTTGATCACGCTCTGCCGCATTCTTCATTTGAACACGCGCAACAGGAGACATCTTAGTAAAGTCCATACCTTTGTAGTCATGACAGTCTCGACATTCCTGAGAGCCATTCGCTTTAAAGCGTTCCCATTCGTGTTGAGCCAAAACAATACGGCGGTCTTCAAATTTTTCAGGGGTATCAATGAAGCCAGCGACGTGAGCGAAGACTTCTTTACTTGCTTGAATTTTACGCGCGATTTTATCTGTCCAGTCGTGCGGAACATGACAGTCAGGACAAGTTGCACGAACACCAGAACGGTTTTTGTCATGAATAGTGTTTGCGTATTCAGGTGCAACGTTTTCAGCGTGACAGCCAACACAGAACTCTTCGGTATTGGTTGCTTCTAGTGCAGTATTAAAACCACCCCAGAAAATAACGCCAGCAATAAAGCCGCCAAGGGTTAATACACCTAGGCTAATATGAACGCTTGGACGTGATAGAGTCTGCCAAGCTTTAAGCAAAAATGATTTCATTATAGATTCTCTTATATGATGCTAACGGTGATTAATTAGGGATTAACCGCCATGTCCTGGTGGACCAAATACGAAGAGTTGAAGCATCCAAACGGTAAAGCCGTAGCCTCCGACAAAGATGACGCTGAGAATTGGAAATAAAAAGACGACGATAAAAATGAACATCTTCCATTCTCGGCTACGAGTTTGCTTGGTTTCTTGATCAGTCGCACTGCTCATACAACCTCCTAATTTGTAAAAATGAGTAGTTATAAATATTTTTATTAAATCTATTTATATTGCGATCATAAAGTAACCACTACATACAATTCAATTAATACTTTAGGGTTATGCTTATGTTTTATAGGATTTTTTGATTTTAAACGCATACATTAATAGCAAAAAATATAAAAAATAAAAATATTAAGAAATATGAAGAGATGTGTGCAAGGTGAAAGGGTCGTAAGAGTTGTTTAGTTGTGTTAATTGTTCCATTTGTATCGTAATTGTTATGAAAGGAGCTAAAGTTCGTATCGGTTAATACAATGGAATAAGACTAGTAATAAATATAAAAATAGCAAATTTATTTCAAATTAACGTAAATATGAACAATATTAATAGCTGATAGCGACGAAAAAACAGGCATATATGAATGCCTGTTTTTATGTAAGAGAAAAGATTTTGAAGTGATTAGTCGATCAATTGATATTGATTGTGCAAAATCTCAATGATTTCAGCTTTCGGATTTTGACTTAGTTTGATTGGCTCACCGGTGATTTTTTCAGCGATCCCTGTATAAACGTTAGAGATCTGCATCAGTACGTCTTGTGGTAACTCGTTATCACGTGCAAGGGCGAATCGCTCTTCCATACGATCTTTATTTAATAAGATATCAGGTTCAGGAAAGGTACTAAGCAGCACTTGGCGGAAATCTTCTTTGGAGTTTTCGATAATTTGACCGTCACGGTAAGCTGCGCCATCCCAAATACGTGATGAATCAGGTGTGCCTACTTCATCCATGTAAATAAGTTTTTCGTTACCACTGGCATCTGTCACATAGCCAAATTCAAATTTAGTATCAACAAAGATTTGATCAATATTTGCAAGTGCATCACTGATAACATTAAACCCTTCTGCTAATAACTTTTCATACTGGGTAATGTCATCAGTATTACGGAAGTTAAATGCACCGTAGTTATTTATCAAATCGTCACGGGTGACATTCACATCATCCGCTTCAGGCACGTTCGGGATACCTTTTAAAATACCTTTAGTTGATGGTGTCATGAGTAGTTCTGGGAGCTTTTGGTCTTTCTCTAGACCTTCCGGTAGTTCAATACCACAGAAGTTACGCTCACCTTTGCTGTATGCTCGCCACATTGAACCTGTAATGTATTGACGACAAATTGCTTCAACCATAACGGGCTTTGCTTTTTGTACAATCCAAACAAAAGGGTGGGGGATATCAAGAATATGACTATCAGCTAACCCATTATCTTTAAATAATTGAAACCAGTGATTAGATATTGCATTTAGCGCGGCGCCTTTTCCAGGTACGCCTTTAAGATCCCCTTCACCATGCCAGATGCAGTCAAAAGCAGAAATACGGTCGCTGATAACCATAATCGCGAGTGGTGCGTCTGGCTGAACGTTATAGCCTTTTTCTTTAATCAAACGTTGACTGTCAGCTTCTGTAAGCCAGTAAACAGAGCGTACCTTACCGCTATGAACGGGTTTGTCAGTACGGATTGGGAGATCATCATTAACAGCTAAAACTTGATCGGCAAGGCTCATCGTGAAAGTCCTATTCAAATGATTACGCAGAAATGCAGAAGGATAGCGATATAAGTGAAATCAGGAGGCTATCTATCATCGTAATCGCATAATACAAGGTTAAGGTGGTGACTACCAGTAAAAAAGCAAACGTTTGCCTTGAGGCGTAAGTAAAAGAAAAGGCGATAGACACTGAGATGTTTATCGCCTTCGTTGTACTTAAAATAGCTTATGAATACTGCTTAATTTTTGTGGTGCTTGATGGATAAAGTGGTTTACCCACATTTGAATATCAGTCCAGTTAAACCACGTTGGACTAAATCTGAAGTGGTGCCAATTGGTTAAAATATGCAGTGTCTTGTAATAAGACGGTGCGGTGGTAAAAAGTAAAACAATTGCCGCTATTTGTGCCAAGCTAATGAGAGGGTTGCTAAAAGAGATGGGTTTTAACGCCGTTCCAAACGACTTTTTCAGACGTTGATTGGAAAGGTCAACACTGTAAATTTCATCCAATACTAAGTGGACTAAACCACCAAAGAGAACAAATCCGCCAGCTAGCCAGCTTGTTTCAGCTGTATGTCCAATTATTGAACTTACATGTACACAGCAAAGAGCAATAAGCACAACAAAGGCAATTGAATGGCAGCAACCACGGTGGACCGTACGACGTTCAAAAACCGCTTTTCCCATGTAGCGAATAGTAATAAAGAGTGCTGAGGTATAAAGCAGTAACTCAAGCATCGTTACTTGAGTATAAATATGACTAATTAAAATGAAACAGCAAAAACCAGCCAAGATATTGAACAAGGCTTTCATCGATGTTGAATGATCTGAATCTATGTCAGGTAATAGGCCACCAATGGTGCCAAGAAATGTCATCCAAATAGCCATCGATGGCGAAATATGATCAGCCGATAAGAAGGCGGTAGCAGTTAAACCACTAGCAATGGCTGCAACACTAAAATGAGTAGAAAAGTTTGCCAAGAAGAAAATTCCAACTGGGTTTATATACAGTTGTGTTTATCACTATATGGTCATAAATTTCAACCAATATCACAATTCTAGCACGTAGTTGATGTTTGATCGGATAAATAAACAACGAAGTGGAGTATTTATCTGTCTAGTGTGTTACGACGATGGAAGAGAGAATAAGAGATAAAAAAAGCCTTATTAAAGTCGGAGTGACTCAACTAAGGCTCTTTTAAGTAGGAGTTGAAAATTTATGCTGCGATAAATGCTGAGATAATACCGATCACACCACCAAAGACACCGCCCCACACAACTAACCAGCCTAAGTGTTCACTGATCATCTTTTGCACCATTTCTTTGACCATCTTAGGGGTTAATTCATTCAGACGTTGATCGATAATTTCTTCAATCGTATCTTCGATATCATTGAGTGATTCAGGTTTAGCTAGTTGATCTTTAAGTGCTGCTTTAAAGTCATCTTGTTGGCTGATTTCGTTAACAGAATCCTGCATTTTTTCAATGAAAGGTTCGCGTAATGGTTGGAGTGCTTCTACACCCCCCATCATGGTTAACATACCACCAAATTGTGAATTCATGATCACATCAAGTAACGAATCGTAAGCTGGCGCAAAATCAATTTTTTGGATCACAGGCTGCAAGTTTAAATTAGTTGAGCTTGTCATTTCTTTATTAAGGAAACGACTAATGTTTTCCTGAGTAAAAAATTGCTCCATCATTAGATTTTTAATGGCTGTTTTAAATTCTTCAAAACGAGCTGGAATAACGCCTGAGCCATAGAGTCCTGGTACCTTTTCAAATAGCATATGAATGGCAAGCCAGTTTGTTAATGCACCAGAGAATGCGAATAAGCCACAATAAAGGATGACTTGCTGGTTAGTAACATAGCCAATAGCTAGCAAGATAAGTGAAATAAGGTTTGTGAGTAAGCTTTTATTCATACGGGTTTATTCTCGGTGTGGAGCACACAGCTAATTTTAAAAGAGGTGAGCCAAGTCTTTGATGGCTTATAGAGGGCAGATTTTAACAACAGACTATGCGCAATGCCACAATTAGCAGATTGATAGGTAATGGTGAGCTATATGTTATGTTCAACTGCTGTATATATCACCAGCAATGAATGTAATCCTAATTAAGGAATTGTTATACTCGCGCATTCACTTATCTACTATCACGTGGTGTTGTCATGACAAGCTTTACAGCTGAACAAACGGCTTTTATTAATCACCTATCTGGTAATGCATTATGTGTTGCAGGGGCGGGGACGGGTAAAACCACCACTTTGGTAGGGTTAGTTGAGAAAAAATTAGCGACGATTGCACCACAAAATATGTTGGTATTGATGTTTAACCGTGATATTCGCACCGATTTTAAAGCTAAGTTAGAGCGAAATAGTCATGGGGTGAATGTTCCTGTGCATACATTTCACAGTTTTTGTTATCAATTATTACGTCAATCAGGCTATTTAGCTGAGACGGGTTATCAAATTGATTTCAATCATGGTGAAAGTGATAAAACCATCGCGAAACAAATTTTGCGGCAAATGGCAGCACAAGAGAAGTCATATCAAAAGCAACAAACATTCAAAGATCCGCGCACCATTGAATTACTGATGAGTTTTATTGGTTTGGTAAAAGCGCATATGTTGCCACCAAAGGAAGTATTTGAGCTGTCTGATATTAGTGATGAATATCATTTCATCATTGAAGCGTATTGGAACTTTGAAACTATTCGTAAAGAGCGAAAACAACTATTTTTTGATGATTGGTTAGTTGAAACCGTTAATTTACTAACAAAGGATGAGGCGTTACGTGCTTATTATCATCAGCAAATCCAATTTATGGTCGTTGATGAATTTCAGGATATAAATACCGCACAATATCGCTTATTAAAGCTGTTACTCGGAGCGCAAGCTCAATTAGTTGCTGTCGGTGATGTCGATCAGTGCATTTATAAATGGCGTGGCAGCGCTCCCCAATTTATGTTGAACTTTGAACAAGATTTTACGCCTGCAACCACCTATAGCTTGTCACATACATTTCGTTTTGGTCATAGCTTAGCGTTAGCTGCGAGTCACTTGATTGCCAATAACAAGCAACGTTTCCACGATTTTCAAACGATCTCTCATCAGTCAGTTGCTGATACACCCATTGAAGTGATAGGAACTGCGCGCCAAGTAGGCGAGATCGCACAATCTATTGCTGAATATATCGAACAAGGTGGAACACCTTCTGATATTGCGATTTTAGTTCGTCGTTGGTCACAAACTATGTTGTTTGAATTAGCGTTTTTAACTAAAAATATTCCTTTTTATATGCCTGTTGGCTCGGTGTTATCAAATAGTCGTGAAGTGAAATTATTGCTTGATGTGATGCGATTTGCCACAGGACGCTACAATCAGTTTCAACCCCATGAGAAAGCGACATTAGTATTTAATATGATGTCTTTTCCACACTGCTATGTGCCAAATGCCAGTTTACGACCGTTATGTGATGAACTTGCTAATACGCCAATTGAGCAGTGGTTAGATATTGTAAAGAAAACGGAAAAGTTACAGCCAGCATTAAATCTTGATAAGTTTACATCACGAGTAGAATTATTAATCACGCTTCGCCGTAAAGGTAGCTTTAAAGCATTGGACGTTTATCGTCAGTATCGGCGTGACAGCGAGTTAGATAATTGGATTTGGAAAACAGAAGCGACCGCTTCAGAAATAGAAGAAACCGTAGAACGACTTGATAGTGTGGAAACAGTATTGGCTTCGATGGATCAAGATTGTGAAAAAGCACTACAGTATTTTGAGTATTATACGCAACGTTCTGATTCGTTACGCCAATCTGAATCCACCACAAGCAATGTGCAATTAACCACGATATTCAGAGCGAAAGGTTGTGAGTATAGCCAAGTACATTTACCGTATTGGGATAAAGATGCTTTTCCTTATGTTAATCGATCTTCTGTAGGCATTTCTGCTGATACTGAAGAAGAACGACGATTGGCGTATGTTGCGATAACACGTGCGAAACATAAAGCTAATATCTACTATTCAGTTGAGAACAGTAAAAAAGATAATTATGTTCGTAAAGATAAAAACGCGAGTCAGTTTATTCTTGAATCGAAGGCGACACTGGCACAAGACATTGGTCCTCAGCTTTATCTGGAAGGGGCGTTGCCATTTAATAAATCACCGATTGTTCAAGGGTATTACCAGCGCTTAGGGCGTATTGAACAGATGCAAGCAGCACCGGAACCTGTAGAGAGAGAACTGCCAGCAGCCGGTAAGAATGGACAGTTAAGCTACAGTTACTTGTGGGCAGTTGAACAACCATTACCTGATAATGCAGAAAAACTTGTTCGATCAATGGTGAAAACTAAAACAGCAAAATATTTAGAGACAGAGTTAAATAGAATATTACGAGAATTAAAAAAAGCAGATTTTACGAAGGAAAAAGTGTTGGTAAACCGACTTATCGTAATAGCTAAAGCAAAAGCAAGAAGATATAACTAAACAGATAAGTCATTTACAATCGTAATAGATGAAATGCTATTCATGGTTATGACCTGTCTTATGACCAGCATTTTGTGACATTGCAAAATCGAGACGATTTTTTAATGCTTGTTGTTTTTTTTCTTTTTTCTTTTTCTTCATTATAGATGCGAGTAATTGTCTAATCATAAAATTATCCCTATCTGTTTTTAACAACTGTATAACATTTTGGCGGTAATTGTTAGTTAGAGTTTTAAACAAAAATATTATTTATGTCATGGGACTATAAACGCTATTCTTAATAGAAAAATTAGTTATTAAAAACGTTTCTCATTATTGAGATTAACTTGATTTCAGTTATTTATCTCATTAAAAAGTTTTAATTAGTATATATGGCTGCATTTAGAGTTAATAAAGATAATCTCATTTTATATCATGAAATATGTAGTTATGTTTTTATTGGTACCGACAATTAAGTTATTATCTTAATTATCAATAATAAGAATTTTAATTTAATGATGTTTAAATGATGATTTTATAATGTCAAATCTATCATTAATCAACAAAGTAACGTTGCTCCCTATTATATCGAGCTTCACGCTGACCTAAATTTTGTTGAATAACAAATTCAAGACGAGACCGTAATCGTTGTGATTTATTTATTTGTCGTTTATGAAAAACGGTGTGAAGTAATTGTTTTAACATTCTAAACCTACTTATTTTTTATAGCTGTATAATAAAAACACTTTTGTCAGTTATGAAGATAACATCGTATTTAAACCGTCTTATACGATTTAAGACTCAATATATCGAACCGTTTCTGAACCTAAGTTGTATTAAACAACACAGGATAGAACTTCCTAATTCAATAGAGGATGTTAAGAATGGTAAATATAAAAGGGAGGATAACCTCAATAACACTTATGTTAATTAACCAGAGTTACCATGTCAAAATCGAAAAATGCATCATAATATTGTCTTATTATGATGCATTGTTATTTGTCTTTTAAGCTATTTATTTTGCCATTTATCAATAACAAGAGCGGCAATTAAGTCACCTTCGACATTAACAGCTGTTCTAAATGTATCTAATGGACGCTCTATCACTAATAAAATAGCTATGGCCTCTAAAGGAATACCGACAGCCAACATAACTAGCTGCATACCTGACATTGAGCCAGACGGCATACCAGGGGCACCAATGGAAGAGACCATTGCCATGATGAAAATCATAATCAAACCACCAGTTCCTAAATCAATACCGTAGAGTTGTGCTAGGAATATAGCTGCAACGCCTTCGAATAATGCTGTACCATCCATATTCATGATTGAACCTAGCGGTAAAACCATACTGCTGGTGGACTGTGAAATATTTAGTTCTTCTTCTGCTGTTTGCATAGAAAGAGGCAAGGTAGCAGAGCTCGATGATGTTGCAAAAGCCATTGCCATTGGCGCTGATAGTGCTTTAAATAAATCTTTAAACTTAATGCCTGTTACTACTTTTGCGATAATAGGTAAAACAAAACCGCCGTGAATAAAGGTTAAGATAAAAACCAATAATGCAAAACGAGCTAATTCACCAAAAATGGCATTGCCACTTTGTAGTGTAAACTGAAATACAATCGAAAATACGGCTAATGGTGCTAATTTAATGATCCATGAAACAACGCGATTGACTGCTATATTCAAGCCATTAATAACTTCAAACACAGGATGCTTTTCAGGCAGACTGGCTAATAGCGCAATACCTAATAACAATGAAAAAACAACAATAGCGAGTAAATTAGTTGTTGCAAGCGCCTGAAAAGGATTAACCAAAGCCATGTTAAATAATTTCTCAACAATCGCCCCACCAGATGCTGATGTGTGATCAATTAGCTGTATATGTTCGCCAACTTTAACAGTTGAAGTATCAATAAGTTGTGGCCATTTAGGTAAGGATAATGATGTACCTAGGGCTAAGCCAATGGCAAGTGTTGAGGTAAATGCATAGAAAGCGATGGTTTTAAAACCAAGTTCTTTTAGACGTAAGGTGGAGCCGATGCTGGTAATTCCGCGTAATAGCGAGAATAAAACAACGGCACCAACGAGCATTTTTAACAAACCAATATAGGTTGTTTTCGTCAACATCAGTAATTGAAATGTCGTGGAGCTTTCAAATCCTGCAGATAGTGGCAGTGTAGATGCTAATGTCCATGCTAATAGACCTGCTAGGAGTAATTGAAAAGGTAGTGATTTTAGTAATCTACGATGCATGAGAAACTCTTATACGTTCGTTGAGAAATTAAAAAATGGCGCAATAATAAAAATATAATACTTATAATAAAAAACGCTCTGTCACTGAATAAGTGCCAGAGCGTGGCAAATGCCAATTCTCAATTAACGATAAGCTGGTGTCTTAATAATCGACAGTAAGAATATGTTTAATAATAACTTTCGCTAAAAGAGGAAGTGCTATTCCATAGCATGGTATTGAACAAAGTTTGAGATATACACATCTCGCTTATCTTCGTAGCAGGCAGTTGCTACGAAGATAAGATATAGCAAATTACTTATCAAAGTGAATGATAGTACGGATGCTCTTACCTTCGTGAAGCAGGTCGAATGCTTCGTTGATCTTGTCTAGACCCATGTTGAATGAGATGAAGTCATCTAACTGGAATTCACCCGCCATGTAACGATCTACGATACCTGGAAGCTCTGAACGGCCTTTAACACCACCGAATGCAGAACCGCGCCATACACGACCAGTTACTAGTTGGAATGGACGAGTAGAGATCTCTTGACCAGCACCAGCAACACCAATGATTACTGATTCGCCCCAACCTTTGTGACAACACTCAA
>NZ_JADQAQ010000018.1 GCF_022129445.1 Photobacterium sp. Ph5 | reverse complement strand
GTTTTCGATTTAATTATCGGTTTCGAGTTGAAGATATATTCAATACGCTGATTAACTGTGGTGCAAAATCACCACCGATGCCAGAGAAATTATTAACTCTGGCTGAGTCTCGGTGGTAATCAGGTATCTTTTTAGTTCAAACTCTGAGAATGCCATTTTAACCTCAACAATAGTAATTTTTTTGATTTTACACTGTTAGCTAATTGATTTACAAACGATATTCAGCTTGACTACAAAAATCACAACCAGTTCCTTTTTGTTATTGACTGGTTTTTACCTATATTCGACGACGTATTTGTTGCTTTACTATGTAATTATCGAATAATGTTCAACTTATTTCTATTTGTTTTATTTACTCACCGTTTATTAATAATATTTCATTATACCTTTAACAAAATAGTTTTTTAACAAAACAAAAAAGTCATGATCTTTATTGTATCAATTTTTCATCAATCGCAATTGAACAAAGTTCAGATCAAAATTTAATATTCCGAAAGTGTTATTTCCACTTATCGTTTTTTAGCATAAATTACTCAATATTAGTTACTTTGAAATCTTTGTCACTTTTAATGATGAATGATTCAAATGCTAAGGAAGTAAATATTAACTTGCTTAGTTTTAGTTAAGGAATATTGGATGAAATTAAGTCAAAAAAAAATAAGTACATTAATTGGTTCTGTAATCGCTGTTTCTGCAATATTAACAAGCGGTACTGCATTGGCAGCTGATAATGGGGCGAGGGCTGATCTAGATTGGCATGTTTTAGATGGCGTTGCAGTAAAGAGCACAGCACCTTTGTGTCCGCATTCAACAGTAAAAGTGTGCAACGATAATATTTTAGATGCGCTATATGCTGATAATAACTTCATGCCATATTGGTTAGAGCCTGCGCTTGTCAATGCGATTATGCCGCAATTACAAGCGTTGGCTGATTCCAATACACTACCCGGTATGCAGCAGCGCTTACAAGAGCTGAAGAAATTAGAGATATTGCGAGATGAGCGTGGATTCGATTTGTTATTAACGGATACGTATTTGGTGTATGTAGATTATGTGCATCAGTTAATGCAAGATCCTCGACCTTTATATAACTCAAAACCAGTAAAATTGACGCCTTTGACGTTAAAAATGGCGCAGCAATATTTCCCATTAACGGTTCAAAAAATCAATTCTCTTCTTCCTTCTTCGCAGTTTGTTCCAACAATGGGGGTGATTAACCATTTATTAAGCTTGCCAGCTAACCCACTGGATTCGAGTAACGTTCACTTTGATAAGGTTATTAATATTGGTGAGCAGATCCCTTATGGTGACAAAGTTGCAACAGTGCTTTGGAATTTGGGGTATTTAACTCAGCCTCAATATCAGCAAATGACGGTTCAAGCAAAAATTACCAATACAGGTGTAATGAACCAAGCAATTAAAGCCTTTGAAGGTAATTATGGCTTGAAGATGGACGGTATTATGGGGCCTGAAGTGGTGAGTCAATTAACACGACCTTATTCAAGTTTAGCTCGTATTGCGGCATTAAATTTACAACGTGAGCGTTTTGCCAAATTGGAAGGGGATGGTCCACAAATCATTGTGAACATTCCCGATTTTAAAATGACACTATATGATAATCAAAAGCCAGTATTTGAATCAAAAATTATCGATGGTATGCCAAAACGTCCAACCAATTTGTTCCAGTCATACATTAATACGGTTGTGATTAACCCATACTGGTATGTACCTGAAACCATTAAAGTTCAGAATACGATCCCATCGGTTAAAGCCAATCCTAATTTCTTAGCGAATAATCGAATGGATGTGATTAACAGCTGGAGTGATCGCTCTGTTGTGCCAACCGGCTCAATTAATTGGGCAACGGTAAATCCGCACACATTTACACATGAGTTTCGTCAAGATCCTGGTCCTGAAAATGCGTTAGGGCGTGTAGCGTTCTTAATGCCTGATTCGTTTTCTGTGTATATGCACGATGAATCGCAATCAGAGTATCCATTGTTTAATCGCCGTCATCGTGATTTAAGCTCTGGTTGTATGCGAGTACAAAAACCACGTGAAATGGCAAAAATTATTTTGTCTTATCAAAACATGCCGAGTTTGCCTTCTGTCGACGATATGATTAATACCAACAAGCACCGTGAGATTGGCTTAAATAAGCATGTGGATCTTGATGTAGCATACTTAACGGCTTGGATAACACCGAATGGTCAGTTAGCGATGCGTCCTGATATATACGGTTACGATAACCCTCGTGCTAAACCGATTCAGAATCAATTTATTTCGATTCCAAATTACCGTACTCATCAACGTATGAAACTGGCATTGAATGGGCAAAGTAGCTAATTCGAAATAACGTTTTAGTTTCGTAGAATAAAACGCTTATTAAGCGTATGAAAAAGGCTAAGTGCAATACACTTAGCCTTTATTGTCTTTAGTCAGGTAATATTTATACGCTGTCTATTAATAAACGAAATAATTACAGATGAACGGGTAGGGATGCCAATTTTTCGATTAGTACTTGCTGAGTAATTTTTAGTCTATTCGGGTGATAAAGGTTTGCTCGTCATCTACAAAAGCCACAAAGCCACCGTGATAGATGAACACTCGACCGCGCCCTTCAACTAGGCAGGCAAGTTGTGGGCTCAAACCTTCTTCGTTATCTTTGCTTTGAAACGTACCTGTATCGGTGATAACACCGCTGAGTGAAGGCAAATATCCATAAGTACGCTTGGCTTGATCAATCAGGCTCAATTCGCTGGTGGTAGAGAAGCAATAGGGTATCTTACCGGCTTCTTCGATAAACATAGTTTTGAATTCTTCAAAAGCTGTGATCACCAGCCAGTCGATGTCGTTAACGTGATGGATAAACATAGAGTTTCTCGGTAATTCTGATGTGCAGATTCTATCATTATCAGTGGCAGAGTGTAGTAGAGATTTCGTTGCTAAAAACGGTAATTCTGAGCTATTTTCGGATATTCACCAAGTCTATTTGAAACACTTTTTCCTAACAATAAGCTAGCGTGTTTGCTAACTCATAATTGCCCTAAAACGTGGCGATTTTATCGCTTAAGTTCCGTTTTAATAAGACAGATTAAATACATTTCTTACTTTATACATTATCTCACAAAGCATTAAATGTAAAAAAGCGCTATCACTTTCATAATATATAAATATTATATCGAGTATGATAAAGACATTTTATGAGTATATTTTGCGCAAAAGTAAGAATGCTTATTAATATACTGTTATGCAAAACAAGGAATGTTATGGATGAGTGAAATACAAGAAATAAACCTTAATAAATTTAAGGTTAAGCTTGCTGATACAGATGATCCGGTAGCTTCAAAGGTAAGTTGGAATCCTGTAAACCCAGGTGGCTCCAACTTTAAGTCTCAAAAAATGACAATATTCGACGAAAAAATCATTATAAAGAAAACAATCGGCGCATATGTTTTTGCACTAGTGTTCACTGTGCCAGGAATCTTGGCATTAGTCATTGGGGGACCTTACTTTCTGCTCTTTAACAGTGACATTGTTTTAGGTCTTTTTATGATTGTATGGGGAGGAATGTTTGGTGGTGTAGGAATACTAATGCTCAAAAGAGATAAAAATTTTACTATAGACAAAATTAATGGCTCTTACTATATAGGAAAAGAGTTTGATAATTTAAATTCACAAGACCGTTTTAAACAGGGTTATGTTAAAGATATTTATGCTATACAACTCATTAATGAGAGAATTCAATCAAACTCAAGTAATGGCAGGTCAAGCCGGTCAAGTTCATATACTAGCTATGAACTGAATTTGGTTTTTAAAGATGGCGAACGAATTAATATAATGGATCATGGAAAAGGAAAAGATATAGCTGATTCCGCTAAATATCTGGGTAAGTTTCTGAACGTACCAATTTGGAAGGCTCAATACTAAAAATGTATAACAAAGCTATTAAATCGGACTTCAAATACACGCCATTCTCACTTCGCTCAAAGTATTGCCGTGTGTTTTCTCCGTTTATAGCAGTCGTTATATGACAAGGATTTTTGATGACTATTTTAGCTAATACCCCAAAACCACCTTATTATGCTGTTATTTTTACTTCAGTTCGTACTGCGGGCGATAATGGATATGGAGAAGCTGCAAATAGGATGATTGAGCTTGCTGAACAGCAACCAGGGTATTTAGGTGCAGAATCAGCAAGAGAAGATGTAGGTATTACAGTTTCTTACTGGACTGATTTGGAGTCTATTAAAAACTGGAAAGCTAATACTGAGCATCGAGAGGCTCAAAAAACCGGTCGTAAGTTATGGTACGAGTCATTTAAGGTTCGTATTTCAAAAGTAGAACGTGACTATGGCATATAAAAAGGTGCTAATAAATGGACAAAAAACAGTTGGCTTTTGTTCACTGCATTCATTATTTTTGCCTCTTAAAACGGTGTCACTTTAATATTTCTAATACCTGCTAGCCGAAATAGAGCTAATAATCTAAGCAGTTTGTGTCCAATAACTGGCTAGCTCAGAAATGCCCCTTTATGTGATCACCAAGCGATTCTGTCGGTACTGATTTATCTTTAATGCATTAGTTGTTTTTAGCTTGCTCAAAAAAAAAGCGAACCTTGTAGGTTCGCTTTTTGATTTGGCTAATAAGATAACAAACGTAATTTGTTATCCTTAACAGACTTTAGTCTTCTATATAGTTCTCAATACTCGGGCAAGAACATACAAGGTTTCGGTCGCCAAATACGTTATCAACACGGTTAACACTCGGCCAGTATTTCGTTGCTTTGGTGTGTGCTGATGGGAAACAAGCGACTTCACGGCTATAAGCGTGGTTCCACTCTGATTCCATCATATCGACTTGGCTGTGCGGTGCGTTAACCAGTGGATTATCGTCTAATAGCCACTCGCCAGATTGAACAAGGTTGATTTCTTCTTTAATCGCAATCATCGCGTCACAGAAGCGATCAAGTTCTGCAATGTCTTCAGATTCAGTTGGCTCAATCATTAATGTGCCAGCAACAGGGAACGACATAGTTGGTGCATGGAAGCCATAATCCATTAATCGTTTTGCGATATCTTCTTCTGAAATACCAGAGGCATCTTTGATCGGGCGTAAATCAATAATACATTCGTGTGCAATACGACCTTCAGTACCACGGTATAAAACAGGGTAGTGTGGGCGAAGGCGTTCCATCACGTAGTTTGCATTTAAGATGGCAAGTTCAGTGGCTTGGGTTAAACCTTGTTCTCCCATCATTGCAATGTAAGCGTAAGAGATAGGTAAAATAGACGCTGAACCTAATGCTGCCGCAGACACGGCATATTGCAGTTCATCGCTATTTGTATCTTCAACATGTCCTGGTAAAAACGGTGTTAGGTGCGATTTAACACCAATAGGTCCCATACCTGGGCCGCCGCCACCGTGAGGAATACAGAAGGTTTTGTGTAGGTTTAAGTGAGAAACATCTGAACCAATAAAGCCTGGGCTAGTTAAACCTACTTGCGCGTTCATGTTAGCACCATCAAGGTAAACCTGACCGCCAGCGTCATGGACAAGATCACACACTTCTTGTACTGCTTCTTCATACACGCCATGGGTAGACGGGTAGGTGATCATGATACATGACAGCGCATCACGGTGTTTTTCGATTTTGGCTTTTAGATCATCAATATCGATATTACCTAACTCATCACAGCCAACCACTACTACTTTCATAGAAACCATTGCCGCAGACGCTGGGTTAGTACCGTGTGCTGAGCTTGGGATCAAACAAACATTACGGTGGCTATCGCCATTGGCTTCATGGTAACGCTGAATAGCGATTAGGCCAGCATATTCACCTTGTGCACCAGAGTTTGGTTGTAGAGAGAACGCATCATAACCTGTGATTGAGCACAGCATTTCAGATAGGTTTTTAGCTAATTCTTGATAGCCTAATGTTTGTGCTTGTGGCGCAAATGGGTGCAGTTGTCCAAACTCAGGCCAAGTGACTGGGATCATTTCTGCTACTGCATTTAGCTTCATGGTACAGCTACCCAATGGGATCATGCCGTGAGTTAATGAGTAGTCTTTGTTTTCTAGCTGCTTCATGTAACGCATCATTTGTGTTTCGCTATGGTAGCGGTTAAACACTGAATGGGTTAGGTAGGCACTGCTTCGTCGACACGCTGGTGGAATAGCTGCGAACTCATCCGCGGCAATGTCATCACTGAACATCGACACTTTAAGATCTTGATTGGTAAATAAGCCAAGTAGCTGCTCGATATCTTCAGCAAGGGTGGTTTCATCAATACTGACAGCCAACTTATCGCTGTATTTACGAAGGTTAATACCTGCATCAAGTGCTTTTTGATATAACGCGTTGGTTTTATTGCCTGTTTTGATTGTTAGCGTATCGAAGAAGTGTTGGTTTTCTAGTTCAAAACCATTATTGCGTAAACCAGCAGCTAACACGGCTGTAAAGTGGTGAACGCGACGACCAATTTTCTTTAAGCCTTCAGGACCATGGTACAGGGCATAAAACGCTGCCATGTTGGCAAGCAGTGCTTGCGCTGTACAAATGTTAGATGTCGCTTTTTCACGGCGGATGTGTTGTTCACGGGTTTGCATTGCCATGCGTAGTGCTTGATTGCCTTTGGCATCTTTAGATACACCAATTACACGACCCGGCATAGTACGCTTGTGTTTATCTTTGGTTGCCATAAAGCCAGCATGTGGACCACCAAAGCCCATAGGTACACCAAAGCGTTGCGCACTACCAATAACCACATCTGCGCCCATTTCACCCGGTGCTTTTAGTACAGTCAATGCTAGTAGATCAGATGCCACCGCCACTAATGTTTTCTTATCATGTGCCGCGTCAATGATATCAGTAAGATCTTGTAATTCGCCGTTGCTGGCAGGGTATTGCAGTAAAGCTCCGAATACATCGTGTTTCGCGAGATCTTCTGCACTGCCTGTAATGATTTCAAAGCCAACGTATTTTGCACGTGTAGTGACAACATCAATGGTTTGAGGGTGAAGATCGGTTGAAATGAAAAACGCATTGCTTTTGTTTTTCCCCGCGCGCTTACATAGCGTCATGGCTTCTGCTGCGGCAGTGGCTTCATCAAGCAGTGATGCATTAGCCAGCTCCATGGCGGTTAGATCCATGATCATTTGCTGGTAGTTAAGCAGAGATTCTAAACGGCCTTGAGAGATTTCTGGTTGGTATGGGGTATAAGCGGTATACCAACCAGGGTTTTCTAATACATTACGAAGAATAACATTTGGGGTGAACGTGTTGTAATAACCCTGACCAATATAACTTTTATTAATGATATTTTTGCCAGCGATTTGTTTAAGCTCAGCCAGCATTGCCGCTTCACTTTGTGCCGCTGGTAATGTCATCGGCTCTGTTAAACGAATAGAAGCGGGAACGGTTTGCGCTATAAGCTGGTCAATACTACCGACACGTATAGTTTCTAACATTCGCTGTTGTTCGAGTGCATTAGGGCCATTATGGCGATGTGAAAAATCGTTATCGTCACTGAGAGCTTGAAGAAAAGTAGTATTGGTCATGGTTCTTTCCTGAACGTTGTCCTAATTACCATTGTCTGGCTTTAGGGATATTCATCGGTAATGCTGTAAATGGCAAAGCAACAGAGATCGAGTGTTGTACTCGATCTCTGTCTTTATAATTTAGTCTTCTTCAATTGAAGCAAGATAGGTTTCAGCATCAATTAATGTTGCCAATTCATCAGTATCGCTAAGCTTGATGGTTGCAATCCAGCCGCCGTCATAAGGTTCTTCATTCACCAGTTCAGGGCTGTCTTCTAAATCTTCATTAATCGCAACAACTTCACCTGTGATAGGGGCGTAGATGTCGGAAGCGGCTTTTACTGATTCCACTAAAGAGAAGGCATCACCAGCATCTGTTGTATCGCCCACTTCAGGTAAATCAACAAATACCACATCGCCTAATAAACCCTGCGCATGATCAGAAATACCAACCGTCACTGTTCCATCACCGTTATCACGGATCCATTCGTGGCTACTGGTAAACTTTAATGTTGATTCCATGTTTGTACTCCTTAACCCACCGGTTATATGGTTATTTGATAAAAGTTTCTTATAGTGGAACACGTTTTCAAGATCTATTGTGCGATTCTACGCAAACGTTTGCTATTTGTCATGTTGATTTGTTTCCAATATGGTTATACTACGTTTAAATTTAGTTAATAAGTGCTGGTTTTCATCAATAAATCCGTAATATTACCTATTTATAAATGGATTTAACGATAATGTATGCCTCATAAGTAACATTTTTTTAAAAAGATAATGACTTTGTGATGTAAGTTTTATTAAGTTTCCTATAAGAAACTATGATGAACGTCTAGAGTGGTGGGGATTAAGTTGAAGAAGGAAGTGATATGACAGAGGAATATATCCACGATGTTTATCCATCGATGCGGGTCGCGAAAGATCAAGCAGCAGAGCATATTGCGCCTTTAAAGTTAGGTGAGAGACTAAAAGATATTCGTGTTTCTTTAGGTTTAACCCTTGAAGAAGCGAGTAAACGCACGGGGCTTGCACGTTCAACCTTATCGAAGATTGAAAATGAGCAAATATCACCCACGTTTCAAGCAATGCAGAAACTTGCCACAGGTTTGGCTATCGACATTCCCCAACTTTTTGAACCACCGAAAACTATCACTGCATCGGGTCGACGTGATATCACACGATGCGGTGAAGGGCGTCCTCATCCTACTTCTACTTATGAACATGAACTGCTTGCTACACAATTAACTAATAAAAAGATGATGCCGTTTAAATCACGCGTGCGCGCACGATCTTTTGATGATTATAGCGAGTGGATCCGCCATGACGGTGAGGAGTTTTTGCTGGTATTAAAAGGCGAAATCACTTTTTTCTCTGAATTTTATGAGCCGATTCATTTAGTCGAAGGGGATTCAGCTTATTACGACGCGACAATGGGTCACATGCTGACATCTGTTAGTGAAGAGGATGCGTTAATTCTTTGGGTTACCGCTTCTTAATATTTTTAGTAATTTATAGCATCAACCAGTTTTACAATTACGTCACCATCTATATGGACACCAACTTAGATAACGGAGTGCAACTATGTCTCAACAACTTAAGCAGACCCCATTACATGGGTTACACATTGAAATGGGGGCAAAAATGGTCCCATTTGCTGGATATGATATGCCTGTGCAATATGGCTTAGGAGTAAAAAAAGAGCATATACATTGTCGTGATTCTGCTGGGTTGTTCGATGTATCACACATGGGGCAAGTACGCTTAAAAGGGCAACATGCCGCGGCATTATTAGAAACGTTAGTACCTGTTGATATTGTTGATTTACCTGAAGGTAAACAGCGTTATGCCGTATTTACCAATGAAAATGGCGGTATTGAAGATGATCTAATGGTGACAAATTTTGGTGATCATCTTTTCCTTGTCGTGAATGCGGCCTGTAAAGAACAAGATGTTGCCCATTTAAAAGCCCATTTAAAAGATGGCGTTGAATTAGAAGTGATTGAAGATCGCGCGTTACTTGCCTTACAAGGTCCTAAAGCTGCTTTGGTACTCGCTGAATTAAACCCTTCGGTTAGTGATATGGTGTTTATGGATGCGGCTAAAGTGACGTTATTGGGCGTTGAATGTTACGTTAGCCGTTCAGGGTATACGGGTGAAGATGGTTATGAAATCTCAGTACCTAATGATAAAGCTGAAGAATTAGCACGCGCGTTACTAGCGTTTAATGAAGTGGAATGGATTGGTCTTGGAGCGAGAGATTCATTACGTTTAGAGTGCGGCTTATGTTTGTATGGGCACGATCTAGATCCTACGACTACGCCATTTGAAGCAAGCTTAATGTGGGCAATTACGCCAAGTCGTCGTGCTGGAGGTGAGCGTGAAGGTGGTTTTCCCGGCGCTGATATTATTTTAGAGCAATTACAAACTAAACAGGTTTCAAGAAAACGTGTTGGTTTAGTGGGGCAATCAAAAGCGCCTGTGCGAGAAGGGACTAAGTTGTTTGATGCTGAAGACAATGAAATTGGTATGGTAACGAGTGGAACATTTGGCCCAACAAAAGGTATTCCAGTCGCAATGGGGTATATTCACACGATGTCAAATCAGCTTGGTGAAACTATTTACGCTGAAGTACGTGGTAAGAAGTTACCGATGACAATTGAGAAAATGCCGTTTGTACCTCAACGTTATTATCGCGGCTAATTGCTTCAAAATATTACTCTTTAACAGCAGGCGATTTACGAGGTGTAAGCCTGCTTTTATTTGGTATTGACTGTTTTGTATGCAGATTTAAAGAGCAAGGTGAAGCCTTCTTTTGATAGATCTTTTACTGTTAGATTTGCATCATTAAGTCGACGGTAACATTCATTGAGTGTGGTAATAAAAATGTCTTTGTCGATGGCATTGTTCATTGTCTGTTTCATGGTTTATTTTCCGTTACACTATGATTATTCTTGCATCATACACAGTGAATATGAATAAACTCTGAATAAGTATGGTTATTATGTTGTTCGGGAAGTAAATAGTCTCTGCTAATGATAGACAGAGACTAATGTATTGAATATCACAGTATTATTTTCGAGTTAAGTATGTGAATAAAAACTCAGTAATATTGGTCATATCCTCTACAGTAATAAACTCTTCTGTGGTGTGAACTTTACTCATACCTGTTGATAGATTAACTGTTTTTAATCCTTTCTCATTAAAGATATTGGCATCACTACCACCGCCAGTCGATTTGGTAAACGGTGTTAAACCCATCTCTGTAAAACTAGACATTATATCAATAACATGCGGATCATTATCAGCAATAGAGTAAGCGTTATAAGAGCGTGTAGATTGAATATCAATTTTCGCTTTATGTTTTTCTGCTATTGTGTTGAATACATCAACCATATGCTGAACTTGCGCAGCAAGCTTATCATCGTTAAGAGAACGCGCTTCAGCGGCAAGATACAATTCAGGCATTACGATGTTTGTTGCTTGACCTCCTGAAACAATACCAATGTTGGCGGTTGTTTCGTGATCAATGCGTGCTAACTTCATATTCATTACAGCATCAGATGCGACAGTTAGTGCGCTGATACCGTCTTCAGGTGCAAGACCTGCGTGTGCTGGTTTACCTTTAATCGTAACTTTTAAGCTCTGTTGGCCTGGCGCACTCGTTACAATAGCGCCAATTGCACCGCCAGAGTCCAAAACAATTGCTTTATCTGCTGTGATATAGGACATATCAAAGTGTTTAGAGCCTTGTAAACCACCTTCTTCATGAACAGTAAAAGCGAGCTCAATCGTTTTATGCGCTTTATTGTTTTCTTTGATGGTACGTACCGCTTCCATGATGGCTGCAATACCTGATTTATCATCGCCACCTAAAATGGTGTCACCTTTAGAGCGGATCACTCCATCTTCAATAATAGGTTCGATATTGTTACCTGGGGTGACGGTATCCATGTGACAGCTTAAAACAATACTTTCGTCAATATCGCCATCAAGTTTTGCGTAAAGGTTACAACCATTAGAAATGTTTTCAGGGACGGGTAACTTTGAAACATTGAAACCTAACTGTCCGAGTTGTTCTGCTAACGCTTCTGAAATGGCTTTTTCATTTTTTGACTCGCTATCGATTTTGATGAGATCAATAAAATGAGAAATAAGGCGTTCTTGATTAATCGTTGTCATATTACTTCTAACCATTAAATAGGGGAATACACAGTACTCTAATCGTAATAATAGCGAGAGGATGAGGGGTGAAATCAATAAAAGTAGAGATAAAAAAGAGGAAAGTAAGTGAAATGAAAGAAGTTTGAACTGGGTTATAGAAAATGAAAATGCCAAATAAGACATAGTTTCACATAAATGCGGGAGCGAACCGAACAGAATGTGAAGCTATATGATTCTTATTTGGCATAAAACGATAAGTTAGCTGATGATATCAGCTAACTTAATACTTATTAGCCCCAAACGATTAGGCTGTAGTTCTTTTTACCACGACGGATCAAAGTGTAACGACCAAATAATTTGTCAGCGTCTGTACATGCATAGAATGGTTCGCTTACTTTTTCGCCATTAACCATGATTGCATTTGAAGTGATGTGTGTTTTTGCTTGACCACGAGAACTTGCAAGGCCAGATTTAACAAGAACTTGTTGCAAATCATCGCCATTTTCAACTTCAGCACTTGGCATACCATCTTGCGCTAACTGTTCAAAATCAGACTCAGATAGGTTTGCAAGATCGTTTTCAAATAGGCAGCGAGTGATGTTTTGTGCTGCTTCTAATTGTGCTTGACCGTGTACTAAACGTGTTGCTTCTTCAGCAAGAATACGTTGTGCTTCTGGTGCTTTACCACTGTTACGATCGTTTTCTTCGATTTGCTGAATTTCTTCTTCGGAAAGGAATGTGAAGAAGCGTAGGAAACGGTAAACATCAGCATCGGCAGTGTTCATCCAGAATTGGAAAAACTTGTATGGGCTTGTTTTTGAAGGATCCAGCCAGACTGCACCACCTTCAGTTTTACCAAATTTAGTACCGTCTGATTTAGTAATCAGTGGCACTGTCATACCAAATACTTGTTGTTGGTTCATGCGACGAGTTAAGTCGATCCCAGCAGTAATGTTACCCCATTGATCAGAACCACCAATTTGCAACTCCATGCCCATTTCTTTGTTCATGCTTGCAAAGTCGTAGGATTGTAGCAGGCTATAAGCGAATTCAGTAAATGAGATACCAACTTCATCACGGTTAATACGTTGCTTCACTGACTCTTTGCTGATCATTGAGTTTACAGAGAAGTGCTTACCGATATCACGAAGAAAAGTCAGTACGTCCATATTACCAAACCAGTTATAGTTGTTCACCATACGTGCAGGGTTGGTTTGATTATCGAAATCGAGGAATGGAGACACTTGGCGTTGGATTTTATCTACCCAACTCGCAACAGTATCAAGCGTATTAAGTGATCGCTCTGTTGCTTTAAAGCTTGGATCACCAATCATACCCGTTGCACCACCAACAAGTGCGACAGGGTTATGGCCTGCTTGTTGGAAACGCTTAAGGCAAAGAAGAGGTACAAGGTGACCTAAGTGCAGGCTATCTGCTGTTGGATCGAAGCCACAATAAAGTGTGATAGGACCTTTAGCTAAACGTTCAGATAATGCTTCTTCGTCGGTAATTTGAGCAATTAGGCCGCGATCTTTTAGCTCTTGAATTAAATTCAAATGATCCATGTTGTCTCCAATCTTAATATAAAATAAAGCCAAATAATTTAGAAATAGACGCTTAATATTGAATAAACGTTCTATACTTTATGGGGCTTAGAATACAATTTCATCACTTAAATGCGACAGTGATGAATAAAAAATAAATTTGGTTTCTCAGTGTATAGATAAAGTAAATTTTTTCTATACTTTCGTTATAAAAATTTATTCATCAGGCTTGTAATTACTTGAATAATTATACATTTTCAGCACAAATGTGTATCGTTAAATGTGCTAACTATTAACATTTGGTGCCGTTTGGAATAAATAAATTAACTGTTTTTTATTTTGAATTAAATAATGAAGGAATTAAGCATCGCTAATGGCTATATAAATGTATTTAATTGCATATATAGCGTAATATGCTTAGGAACAGATTTACTTTTATTTTTGATACTGTAAATTTAAATTTTAGCTCAACTTATAGCACGATCTAAGATGTTCGCTGCTATTAGGTGCAAATGTGTTGCATAACTAATAACAATAATTCTCTCGTCAGCTTACATGGGTAATACAAGTTTTAATGGAAAAAGAAGAGTTTACAACGATCAGTGATCGTCTTATTTCTGTTATTAAAAATGATATTCTTAACGGAACTTATCTACCGGGTGAGAAATTAATTCTTAATGACTTAAAGTCACGCTATAGCGTTGGAGGTTCACCATTACGTGAAGCAATGGTACAGCTGGCATGGCAGAAATACCTTGTAATGAAGCCACAAAAAGGGTTTTGGGTTGCCGATGTATCGCTAGATGAGCTAAAACATATTATTCAAAGCCGGTTTGCAATTGGTCGCTTAGCATTAAAAGAAGCTATTTCAACAGGTGATGAACAGTGGGAGTTGAATATTCTGACTGCTTTTCACAAACTTAACCGTTTAAACCCTGATGCTGATGACTTTGATGCGTCGGAGTGGGATAGGCGACATAAAGCTTTTCATTTAGCATTGGTCCAGTGCAAAAGTTCTGAGTTTTTATTAGATATACTTTCTCATATCTATGACCAACAAGAGCGCTATCGTCATTTTTTGTTGGGTGTAAATATTGCCCCTCAAGATAGGTATCATGATCATGGTGAGCATGAAGCTGTTATGCAAGCTGTATTAAAACGAGATGCAGACTTGGCGAGTCAGCTGTTATATGCACATGCTGAACGCTTATACACAAGTATTGAGCAAGCTACGTCATTGACTGCTGTATCTGGAAGTTTACGTTACTAGGAAAAGCACCGCTTCTTGATAAAAGAGGGGGTGCTTTTTATTGCTGTTTTATTAAATAAACCGTGTGGTTTTATCGCTTTTCTAATGACGTTAATTAAATGAAGTGATAACTTAATTTCATTGTTATATAAATGGAATTAATTTGATGTTTAAATCGCTCTCTCCAGCCCAATTGGATCCTATTCTCTCACTATCGATTGCATATCGAGAAGATCCGCGTGACAACAAAATAGATTTAGGTATCGGTGTTTACCGCAATAGCCTTGGTGAAACACCGATCATGCAAGCAATTCAACTTGCTGAGCAACGATTAATTAAAACACAAACAACAAAATCATACGTGGGGTTAGCGGGTAGCGAAGTATTCAATCAGTCGATGATGGAACTTTTACTTTCAGGCACATCGGCACATTCTCGCGCAGCAGCGGTGCAAACACCAGGGGCAAGCGGTGCGTTACGTATGCTTGCTGATCTTATTCAAGTTGCGCAACCTGATACAACCGTTTGGTTAACCAATCCTAGCTATGTTAATCATAAACCTGTGATGGAAGCGGCAGGTTTAAAGGTGAAGTTCTACCCATATTTTGATCCTGAAACTAAGCAAGTAAATAGTGAGGCAATGCTCAACGAACTTGCTAAAGCAGGCCCTAAAGATGTTGTGTTATTACATGGTTGTTGTCATAACCCTACAGGTGCTGATATTACATTTTCCGATTGGCAAGCGATTACGGCATTAGCAAACAAAAATGGTTTTATGCCGTTTGTTGATATGGCATACCTTGGTTTTGGCGATGGCTTAGAACAAGATGTCGCTGGCCTTAAGTATATGGCTGACAATACAGAAGAGATGGTTGTCGCGACTTCATGTTCAAAGAATTTTGGTTTATACCGTGAACGAACGGGTGCTGCGATTATTATTAGTAATAGTCAGCAAGAAGCACAAAAAGCGAAAGGACGTATTCTTACTTTAGCGCGTTCAAGTTATACCATGCCACCAGATCATGGCGCAGCATTAGTTGCTGATATTTTAAATGATCAGAAACTGACAAATATCTGGAAAGATGAATTAGATGCCATGCATAGCCGTATATTGACGTTACGCCAAAGGCTAACACAAGCTATACGTCAACGTGGTAGTGAGCAGTTTGATTTTATTGAGCAGCATAAAGGTATGTTCTCTGTAACAGGTTTAACGCCTGAGCAAATTTTAACGCTACGTGAGCAATATGGTATTTATGCGGTAGGAGATGGACGAATTAATATTGCCGGCTTACAAGAGAAGCATATCGAGCACTTGGCAGATGCTTTAGTTAGTGTGTCACGATAATTAATAATAAAGCCTGCATCTATTTTTATTAGCGCAGGCTTTATTACTTACATTCTGTTATTTACCTGCAACTTTTGCTGCGAGTAAACCTTGCATTGCGTAGACGTTGGTTTTGCCATTGAACTCTAGAGTCATTGGTTCATGTTGACCAGAAATCCATAATTTTAATTCGGCATCTAAATCGAAGTGGCCTTTTGTTTCTACAGCATACATGGTGATCGATTTGTAAGCGATAGAGCGGTACTCTACTTTTTTACCTGTAATACCTTGTTTATCAATAAGGATCAGGCGGTAGTCCGTTAAAATGATCATATCGCGAACAAGTTTGTATGCGAGTTCAATATTTTCGTTTGGACCAAGGATGGTTGATAGCTCCTCAGTCGCGTCAGCGATACTCATTTCACCAGCGTTGCCTAACAGTGCATTAAAAAGACCCATTTGTTCTTCCTTTTATCCTTGATAACTAAATCATTAATTTATCGATATACTGATTTCGATTTTAATCGAATTGTGTTTTTTACACTAGCAGAAAGATGACAAAGTTTGGGTAAGCTTTTCGTTAAAAGTGGATAAGAATAGGAAAAGATAAGGACGTAAATACAGCAGGAAAGGACATTTCACCCCAGAGTACTGTTGTACTCTGGGAGGAAAGTTCATTCATTACCACAGAAGGAGTGTGGATTTTTTGATATATTAAGACATTGCGATATAGCCTTTATCTTTAATGATTTTTTGCCCTTCTGGCGACATGATCCAATCTAGGAACTCTTTAGCCGCAGGTTTTAGTTTACCCGGTTGGTTTAGTACCAAGAAAGGACGTGAAAGTGGGTATGTCTTGTTCAGTACATCGGCAACAGAGGCTTTGTGGCCGTCTACCTCAACTGCTTTTAACGAGTTATCAATAGAACCTAATGATACAAAGCCTATCGCATCTTTGTTATTAGCAACGACTGTTTTTTCAATACCATTACCACTCGCAACTTGTGCACGTTGGCTGATAGTTGACACTTTTACGCCGTTAATTTTTGTAGTCAGTTCCATTAACTCTTCAAACGCACCTCGAGTACCAGAGCCATTTTCACGTGTGGTTACAACTACAGGATCACTGTTACCACCGACTTGAGACCATTGTGTAACATCACCTTTGAATAATTGTTCGATTTGCGATTTTGTTAGGCTGTTAATTGGGTTTTTTGGGTTAACAACAACAGCAATACCGTCACGAGCAATTTCAGTTTCAACCAATCCTGCTTTTTTCTCTTCTGCTGATAGGTTACGTGAAGCCATACCTAGATCATTTACACCTTCGATTGAAGACTTAATGCCTGCAGTTGAACCCGTACCGTTGATGTCAATAAATACGTCAGGGTGGCTCTTATGGTAGGTTTCACCTAACACTTCCATTACCTCTGTAACAGAAGTAGAACCTGATACGGCGATGTGTTCTGCAGCCATAGCCGATGTAGATACTGCCGCAGAACTTAAAATTAATGAAAGTGCAAGAAGTGACTTAGTCATGTGTATCCTTTAGGGGCTTAGTTATTTGCTGACTAAGTTAAAGTGACTATGTGACAAGTTTGTTTCAAAAAAGAGTATTAGGAAGTAAGGTTAGATTCCAATAATGAAACGTGATTCTTTCAAAAATGGTTAACATCCGCGACGTTTCCAGAATTGCCCTTCATCATGGTTGAAAACATTGAAGGTTTTATCCGCAATTATGCTGTTATTCATTTCTAATGTCATACGCCATGGGCCAACTTTATTACTGACGGGAGCCCAAATTGTATCGCCAAGGTAAAAATCCCAATCATTATTACGAACATAAACATAACCATCGAATGGTTCTAAGACTTCACCGTCTTCATTAGTGATGTTGGGGTGGTAAATGCAGTAACGAACCTTTTCACCTTTGGCTTTCTTAATATTAACGGTAAAACCAAATTCAATATCAATTTCAGCAGGAATGTCTAAGGTAAACTCTTTGATCTTAGGAAGCTTTTTCGATTCTGCATCCCAAGTGGTGAAAATGCCGTATGAGTGTAGGTGTACAACAGGTTTATTTTTTGCCATTGATTGTGGATCTCGATTGGTGAACGGTACGGATGAGATAATCAAAAAACATCAGTTTTCATTTAAAATTAATATGTTAGCAAATATTTCTTAAGGGTATGATATGTTTTCTGATAATTTAGATGTTAATAACTCTTATTATGAATGGAAATAGTAAATGGAACCAACAGTTTGGATATGGGGTTTACTAGCTTGTGCTGTCATTAGTGGATTTTATCGTAAAACATTATTGACTGCCGTATTAGTTACTTTAGGTTTGCTCGCTGCGGTATTTCAAGAGCGATTATCAATCATTGCTATCGGTGGTATTGCCATTGGCTTTTTAGTGGCGCATTTCACCGCTAAGCAAGAAGGGAAGTGGCGTTATGCTGGATTAAGCTTCATGCTGATTTGGTCTTTAGCGCTTTTTGCTCATGCGATCCCCGGTTTTGATAATCTACAAGTATTAGATAAGGTGTACGCAACCCTTGATAGCACACCGTTTACTATGTATTTAAATCTGGATAAATCGTTGGTTTTCTTTGGTTTGTTGTTAGCTTATCCGGCATTGTTAGGGAGCAACAAAGCATGCAACATTAAAGCACTTGCTCTAGTTGTGATGGGATGTTTGTCGTTATTACCTATTGCTGCGGGTTTAGGGGCGTTAAAGTTTTCTTTTTCGACACCACATTGGTTGTGGTTATTTGCATTAAACAACTTGTTGTTTACTTGTGTAGCAGAAGAGGCACTCTTTCGCGGCTTTATTCAACAAGGTTTATCAAAGCGTTTCGGTTGGGTAATTGGACTTGTTGTTGCTAGCTTACTTTTTGGATTTGCACATATTGCTGGTGGCATGTTGTTAGTTGTGTTCGCAGGTCTTGCCGGATTATGTTACGGCTTAGCTTTCTATCTGACAGGGCGTTTATGGGTAGCCGTATTAGTACACTTTATGTTTAATTTGACGCATTTGATTTTCTTTACTTATCCGATGTTAGCAAAATAAGTAATAAAGCGGTCACCGTGATGACCGCTTTATATATTTACTATTTACGGGATATTAGCGTAAGTGATCCATTACCACTAACACTGCTGCAAGTGTGTCGCTACCAAATGCCACACTTCGCTCTGGTGACCAACCGTATAAGCTGTCT
The DNA here is from genome assembly GCF_022129445.1 of Photobacterium sp. Ph5. Classification (GTDB taxonomy): domain Bacteria; phylum Pseudomonadota; class Gammaproteobacteria; order Enterobacterales; family Vibrionaceae; genus Photobacterium. Next base: position 57,222 of record NZ_JADQAQ010000018.1, on the reverse strand, counting down.
GGTTGGTTGTTGTGATCTTTAAATGGCATCTCAATGGTGTAAGAAAGACATTTAAACTCTTCTGCTACCCAGTTAGAGCCTACTGTTAGGTTTGCTTCACCTGGCTTATCTTTATCGTAACCATGTTCAACTTGGAACTCTGGTGTAATTGTTAGCAGTGCCTGCTTGAACATCTTTTCAAGATTTTCTAAGCGAGCATCATAAGATGGAATACCTTCTGAACCTGCAACGAAGTTATAAGGAATAGCTTCATCACCATGAATATCAAGGAAGAGATCCACACCTGTTTCAAACATCTTCTCACGCACGTAGAAAACTTCTGGGCTGTTTTCTAGTGATGGTGTTTGCCATTCTCGGTTAAGGTTTACACCAATCGCATTTAGGCGAAGGTGACCGCGCGCACTACCATCAGGGTTCATGTTAGGCACAATGTAGAAAACGGCTTTTTCAAGTAAAGCACGGCCGACGGTGTCGGTTTCATCCAGTAAACGTTGAACAAGACCTTCAGCAAACCATTCAGCCATTGTTTCGCCTGGGTGCTGACGTGCAATAACCCATACTTTCTTTTTATTTTCGGCGGTAGATTCATCACCAATAACCAATAGACTCATATCTCGGTTATCAAGTGTGTGGCCTAATGTTTCTAAACGGCAGTTGTAGTGGCTTTGTGCAAGGTGAAGAAGATCTTGGTGGCGGTCATAGCTGTATGGTGCAAAGTAAGCAAAATACATTGATTCATTTTCAGGGATCACGCTGAAGGTTAATTTATCGCCGTCAAATTCTGCTGGAACGCGGAACCATTCTTCACGATCGTAAGAAGCAACAACATCATAGCCTTTCCAGCCTTCAGGGTAGGCTGAATTTGCTAGATCAAGGATTGTAAAGTTATGCGTCTGTTGAGCTTCTGTTTCTAAACGGAAGTGGAACCATTGATGAAGTTCAGAGTTATTATCGTTAGGAATACTTAACTGAATGTCGTCTTTGCTATCAGCTTTAACAACGTTAATACTTCCACTTTCAAAGTTACTGAAGATTTTCATTTTTAGTTTCTCATTATAGGCTTTAATCTCAACTTACCACAAAGATAGTCTGCCTATGATGTTTTTTCCGCTATAAAACGTGGCATTTGATTTGTATGATTAATAAATAATCAGTCGTTCTTCTAAGATTGAAGGACGACTGACTTTGAGCGCTATTATTTCATCTGTGAATAGTATTCAGATATATCGGCGATATCTTGATCTGATAAGTTTTTAAGTTGGGCTTTCATCATTGATGACATACCGCCAGTGCGACTGCCATCTAAATATGCTTGCATTGAGTTATACAAATACTCTGCATGTTGGCCTTTTAGGTTAGGGTAATCTGGGCGTGGTGCAATGCCGTTGCTACCGTGACAAAAACGGCAGCTCGGCGTTTTTATTTCACCTTTGCTGGCATCACCATCAGGCATTGCCATAAGTGAGCTTGAAAAGAGAAGAGTGATGATACTTGCTGCAAAAAATGGATAGCGCATAGTTTTTATATGACTGCAAAATGAGAGATAACTACTATCATAAGCTGTTGTTTATACTATGCAATATATTGTTATTGTTTGATGTAACAATATGTTAGTAACGCTATTCTAAGCAATTGTTATCACGCTATGATGATTCAATGTTGTCACAAGGTGGACTTTCTAAGCTATTGACTAGTGCCTTAATAAATCGCGCGGCTTCTCCCCCCGTACATGCCCTATGATCAAAGGTAATAGAAAGGGGCAGTACTTTTATGGTTTTTACGCGTTCACCTTCCATAACCACTTTATCCATGATCCGCCCAGCACCAATAATGGCAACTTGTGGCGGTGTCACAACTGGAGTGGCATAAATACCGGCAATAGCACCGTAGTTAGAAAGTGTTATGGTTGCTTTTTGTAGCTGGTGGCGATCTATTTTCCGGCTGCGAATACTGGCAGCGGTACGATCAATCCAACGTCGTATACCTTCCTGATGATATTGTTCTGCATGATGTAACACTGGCACATACAGACCATGACTGCTATCCACTGCAATACCGATATTAACGGTTTTATGTAAACATCTTGTCATTGTTTCCGCATCAAACCATGCATTAAGTGCGGGTTCTATATGGCAGGCGTTATTGATCGCTTTAACTAGGCTGACCGTTATGTCGTCATTTTTTTGCCAGTGATATAAATGTGCCTCTTCAGTAATAGTAACTGAAGCGACATCATGGTGCGATAGCGTCATATTTTTTGCCATATTGCGGCGCGATCCTTTTAAGAGTTCAGTCCCTGGTATTTGTTGTTGGTAAGCAAGATAGACATCATTATCAAGAATTAAGTGATTAGCCCCAGAGCCTGTTATTTCTTTAATATTGACACCTAATTTCTGTGCTAATAAACGCGCAGAAGGGGTCGCAATTAATGGATGATGTTGATTAGCAATAGAATGTAAATTAACGGTTTGATTTGCATCATCATAGATAGGATCAATATCAACATGTTTATCAAGTTGGGAGATGTTTCCAACAACAGTAGTCGAAGGGGATGTGTGATTTTCAGAGCTTGTATTGATTTTCTCTGGTTGTACGCTTGAAGTATTCGAGAGTAATTCATCAATTTCTAGCAAGCATTGACCAATATTAATAACATCACCTTCGTTACCATAACGATGCACAATTTTTCCACTATACGGTGCAGGAACATCAACCGTTGCTTTTGCTGTCTCTACGGTGACGACCACTTGATCGGTTTTCACGGTATCGCCAATATTAATATGCCATTGCACAATTTCTGATTCAGCCAGACCTTCACCAAGATCGGGTAATGTGAATGCTTTCATTGCCAACCCTCCATGAGTTCACGAGCGGCATTTACAATGTCATCGTGTTGGATCATAAAATAATCTTCATTACGATAATAAGGCATGATGGTATCAAAACCTGTTAGGCGTTTAGGCGGTGCTTTCAGTAAGCACATCGCGCTTTCAGCCACTCTTGTAATGATCTCTGCACCAACACCACAGGTTTTTGCTGCCTCATGCACCACTAATAAGCGGCCTGTTTTTTCGAGTGATGCAGTAATGGTAGCCATATCGATAGGTTTGATACTGGCTAAGTCAATAACATCAAGTTCTATGCCATGATGAGATAAGGTCTCTGCTGCTTGAAGTGATTCGACCACACAAGCGCCCCAAGTAACTAGGGTGATATCAGTCCCTTTTCTTAATGTAAAACATTGCTCAAGTGGTAAAGCGAGACCGTTATTTTCGACATGTGATTTAACGGTTCGGTAAATCCGTTTGGGCTCAAAGAATAAGATCGGATCGTTACTGCGAATCGCGCCGAGCAATAATCCATAAGCTCGTTGCGGTGAAGAAGGGATCACAACTTTTAAGCCCGGAATATGGGCAAACATTGCTTCGATACTTTCAGAATGATGCTCCGGGGCATGTATACCACCACCAAAAGGGGCTCTAAAAACAGCAGGGCAGGTTAAGCGGCCACGAGTACGATTTCTTAGTCTTGCTGCATGACAGACTAGATGTTCCATTGCTGGAAAAATAAAGCCTTGAAATTGAAATTCAGCAATAGGGCGAAGCCCCTGTGATGCCATACCAACAGTGACACCGGCGATTAATGACTCTGCTAAGGGGGTGTCAATAACACGTTTACAACCAAAAGCTTGTTTTAAGCCGAGTGTTGCGCGAAAAACGCCACCGTTTTCACCAATGTCTTCACCCAAAATAACGACATTAGGATCGTGCTGCATTTCATAGTGAAGGGCGAGGTTAACTGCTTCTATTAATGTAATATCAGCCATTATTCCCTCCTGAATTTTGCTTCTCCATTCGCATCGCTTTATTGATAAGCGCGTCGCGTTGATAGTGCAGATCGGGATCAGTTTTCTCGTAAAGATAATCGAATGCTGATTCTGGCGCTTGTACAGTGAGATCAAGGTATTGTTCAACGGCTTGGTTAATACGCTGATGGCAAATGTCTAACCATTGTGACTCTTCGGCTTCTGACCATAAATTTTGATTGATTAAATAGGTCTTTAATCGAGAAATAGGATCGAATTGCCATGCTTGTTTGACTTCTTCATCTTCACGATAACGAGAGGCGTCGTCAGCAGTTGTATGATCACATAGGCGATAACTTACTGCTTCTATTAATGTGGCACCTTTGCCTTTTCGTGCCTGATCTAAACTTTGCAGAAGGGCATCGTACATGGCAACAATATCATTGCCATCAACCATGATACCTTTTATTCCTGCGCCTTTGGCTTTATCGACTAAGTGTTCGGCATGACATTGTAGATGCAGTGGTACAGAGATCGCCCATTGATTATTGTTGATTACAAACACTAAGGGGATATTCCATACACCCGCGCAATTAAGTGACTCAAGGAAATCACCTTTTGAGGTTGCTCCGTCACCACAAGTAGCAACGGTTGCTCTATGTAATCCTTTGATTTTCATAGCAGCTGCTATACCAACAGCATGAGTGCATTGTGTTGAAATTGGCACACAAAATGGCATATCGTCGTTATGTGAAATATCGGGGGATGTTGAGGGGAAATCGCTACCTAATTCATCGCCACCCCAGTATTGCAAGTTCTGTAACATACTTATACCACGCGCCCATAATGCGGGCATGTCACGGTAATAAGGCGCAAGCACATCGGTTGATTGCATAGCAGAACCAATCGCGATACCAATTGCTTCTGCGCCAAGATGTGAAGGGTAAGTACCTAACTTTCCTGTTCTTTGTAAGGCAATTGCTTTTTTATCATAGTGACGAACTAAAACCATATCGCGGTAAAATTGTTGTAGTAATGTATCATTAGCCCACTCAGGAAGAGGAGCGATTAAATTACCACGGTGATCTATATAACGATGCATGGGTTGTGTCTGTATATTCATCCCAAGCTCCTTGTGTTTTATCACCTCTTTATTGATTTTGTATTAAGAGGTGAATCGTTATAACGGCTTGAACTGGATAATTTAAGTGTAACGAATAGACAGCAACTTGCTTGAGCTTTATCGTTGATATAACAGTAAACAAAACAATACAGCGAAATTATTGGAAAAGAGAGTTCTTATTTATACCTAGTAGTTAATTATGCTTATTTTAGATAAAAACACTGAGCTTTTATGTTGTTACGTGTCTGGCGATAATCTTACTCGGCTAAAACGAGCAAACCGTGGAATACCTCGATCGGTATAACCGTTGTAACGAAACTGAATTGTAGTGCCAACTGGGGGAGGGTTTTTGCGTTGTTGTTCGGTAAAGCCTGTTCCTATCTTAAAGGTTTTATCATTGGCTGTTTTTACCCAAACAGATCCCATTAATCCTTGATATTTTCCATTTCCCTCTTCGTAAGCAATAATAATTGCTTCAGCATCTTGATGTTGTTTGAGTTTTAGTAACTTATTTGTTCTGCCTGCGACATAGTAGTTATTAATATGTTGAAGCATTAAACCTTCCCCGTGATTATTAACAACAATATCTAGCCATTGCATAAGAATACTGATTTCGTTGATACGTTTATGTTCAACCAGATAAAGAACATTGTTTGGAACTGTACTATGAGTCTCGATAAGTTTGACTAAGGTGTTATAGCGTTGTTCAAAAGGTAAATCTGACGCAGGTAAATCAAATACCATATACTTGACGTTACGCCATGCCTCTTCATTAGGGATATGATCCATGATGATTTGAGTTAGCGCTTGGAATTTACCGCGTTGTAGCCATAATTCCCCATCAAGCGCTATTGCGGGTAGGTTTTTTATAAACCACTTTGGAGCATGGATTTGTCTACCAGATTTTGTCGTAAGCTGAGTACCATTCCAATAAGCTCTAATTCCATCAAGTTTTTCACTAACGAGATATTCACTGACAGGGAATTCTATATCATCAACAACACTGTTCTTGTCATTAAGATGCTGTAAATCCAATGCGTTAGCTTTCATTAATTCAGGGGTTGATTGCGCAGAAAATGAAAGTGTGAGCATGACCAATGCTGCGATAGGTGAGAGAGGTTTATTTAAAAAATTAAGATGTTTATTTGAGGGGATTTCAGCAGCAGTAAGTAGGTTTATCATCGCCTAACCTCCAAATTATAATCAGTTATAATAAGGTATTAGACAGTTGTGATAATGGAAAATATCAATACAGATTCATATCGTATTATTGTGTTGTCACTCTAAATTTTTTCGAGATAATACACAAATCAACAATATAATCTGTATTAAGAATATTTAGTTGTTATTAAATACGGATAGTGACGTTGTTTTTTTAGCCAATATATCAGTTTTTGTTGTATAGCTATCCGTACAATTATAGAACGCTTGTGCTTGTTTATGATCGGCAACAAACGAAAGAGGGTGCTCAAGTCCCTCTATAGAAATACGTGAACGATTCCCGTGAGATCGAAAAGTATCGATGAATAATCTTGGGCTGACATTATCATTAGCAATAGTTGTGCTATAGATAACATTATTATTATCAATACGCTTAAAAAGGTTATGATCGACTAAGTATTTAATGTCTGCTTTAGTTTTATTGAAGATAGGTTCTTGTGTTAACTTTCCTCTAGATGGTGCAGATAAGTCATTGAAATGGTATATTTTTATATCAAAATTACTATGATAATTTGATGAGAGTGCCAAAACAATCTTATCTTGATATCGCTCTTCTTTTATACGTAACGTACAAGCAGAGTTGTTTTGAATATAAGCTGAATTTTCAAGCAGAGGCGTTGAAAACGCTGAGACAGTAAGAAAAAGTAGTGGTGTAATCATAGCGTGCACCATATAGACATAACATCAGTGTAAATCGAGTACAACATTTTGCTTTCTACTTTAAACACTAGTGCTTATGGCAAATCAAAATGTAGCTAACAACAGGATCTATTATTTGTGATACACATTATTAGTTTTGAGACAGCAATCTAGATTTATTGATAAGCTCTCTAATTAGATGTAACGAAGTGAGGTTACTCAAAACCTTTCTAAAAATATGACAATTGGTTACATGTAAAGTGTTAAATTACACATTAAGAGAATAACAAAAATTATAAATACACTGTTGTTGGTATGTTTAGGAGAAAAATATGTCGAGTAGTACTACAAACAAAACTACAAAACTTAACTGGAAATTGTCGTTACTTCTTGGACTATTGATTGGTGGTGTATTGGGCGCAGGTATACAACATTATAATAATGTACCTGTGACGATGGCATATAGTACGTTAAAAAGTGACTATCAGTCAGTGGTTGACGAACTCAATAAAGAAAAGTTATCTGTTAAACAGTTAACAGATGAGAAAGCGTTACTTGTTGAAAGCTCTAATCAAAAGCTAGATGCTCTGAATTTGCAGTTAGATAAACAAAAAGCTCAGCTTAAGCAATTAACGGAGCAATTAGTTAATATTCAAAAGCAGCAAGAGACAACCCAAAAACTAGTCGTGACAAAAAAGAAGCTCAATAAAGAAGTCGTTGCATTAAAGACTAAAGCCAAGCAGCAAAAAGAAGTGATCGATAATTCAAATGTGTTGTTTGAACAAAAATCAAAGACACAGCATGATTTAGCTGTAGTTCAAAAGCAAATAGTGGCACTTAACCCAGAGATAAAAAAAGCAAAAAAAGCATGTGCTGAGTTTAAATCCGGTAATAGCTGGAACTGGGTATCACAAAAAGACTGTGATAATTATGAGGCTCTTCAGCAGAAGCTTAATACGTTAAAAGCACAAGAAAGCCAGTTAAAACAGTCGTTAGCTACGCTTAATAAGAAAATTAATGGGTAAATGAGTTAACCTTCATCAAGGTTTTAATTGGTGCTGAGAATAGCATCAAAAAATCCGCAATGTTGATATTTTACAGTGAAATGACACTATAAGATTAGACATTGCGGTTTTTTATAATGGACTATCAGCCTATAGGCTGAGCTAGTGACGCAGGAAAACCGCGCTGAACGGCAATATTTTCTGCCTTCACAAGTATATCTTGCTTATCTAACTGCAAGGTTGTTGAAAACAGCTGCTCTCTTGTATTTACGTCATCATGATGGGAAGTGATGATTCCTTTTGTGGTGAGTTCACTTACAATCGCATCTGCTGCTGATAGTGCTGATGATGCTTTTACAATTTCAGAACGAGCATAGTTGTTACCAGAGAACGATATATCTGCAGCACGAAGCGTTGCATCTGCCCCTGGAATTTGCTGAGCGCCAAATAATGGTTTTCCGCCAACAACAGCACTTTTAAATGTATCAACGTATTGTGCGACATGTTTGATCGCTTTTTCTGTACGCTCAATCACTTCCTCTTCAGACCATTGACGGTTTAATTTTGCTTTAAAATCGTCATTAAGCTTTGGTTGTGCAGAGGAATGATCAGAGGTTACTAGCCCATTTTCAAATAAAGTAATGTCTTTCGTCATTCCATGTAATTGGAAGTAGCCGTTAGGGTAAGGTGTTAGTTGAGCCATGCCTTTTGGCGTTCCACGCTCTCCATGAATAATCACTTCGGGCCATTGACCTTCACATTGATCCCAATGGGTAACATAAGCGGCTTTAAATTCAACCATTCGCTCACGTGGAATATGGACTAAATCATCGATGGTGCCAGAGCGATATCCGCAAGCATTGATCAAGTAATCAACAGTGCATTGCTGTTTATTATCTTGAGTTTCATAAGTGATTAACCATTGTTGACTTACTTGGTCAAATTTAGCATCAGTCACTTTACTTGATAGTAATACATGACAGTTTTCCATTTGTTTCAGTGCTAGCGATGCAGTTGCCGCAATTCGAAATACACTTAAACCATATTCTTGTACCATGACGATAGGGTATTTGAATTGATTTAATTGAAGAGATTTGGCGACAGGGATCATCCAATCATCAGGCGTTATTGGATGTGTTGGGTTATCTAATTTTTTTAATTTTTCTATATCTTGCTGCGAATAGAGAGTGAAGTAATCACTAGGATCACCTAATACTTTATTTTTATTGTCTTGTTTAACCAACGCTTGATAAGTGTCTTTTAATAAATTTAGGCGAGGTATTAGATCTAGGGCTGAACTGTTATCGTCGATTGGCACAGCAATAACAGTAGGACGAATGTTTGCTGTATGTTTAAACACTCTAAGCGTGTCAATCGACTGCTCTAACAGGTTGAGACATTGCTGATTGGAAATCTCACGATATAAATTGCCGCCTGCATGAAGATGACAAATAGGCGGACCATTAACAAGGCTTCTCCCTTCTTCGAATAGGTTTATTGAAATTCCCAGTTCAGCAAGACGAAGTGCAATCGTAGCACCCGCGACTCCTCCACCAATAATACCAACAGTTGAATGGCTAATGCCTTCTGATGAGCGGCGTTCTGAAATATTCATAATGATTAGGCTTAAATGTGAAATTCAATAGTAGTTATAACGTTAATAATTGTATGGCTTTAATAAAGCATGTTGAGCCAGATGCATTTTACAAGGTTACAGTTACGAGAGAAATATAAAGTTAGATCAGTTGTGCTTATATTTTTAAGTGTAGAAAATAGGCATTTTGTTTAATTAAGAATACTTATGTATAAAAAATAGATTTATAAACACGGTCAATGTTGGAAAGTTTATATTTCATTATTGTGAATGTTAGTATCCTTGTTATTAAAATGTGATATTGATTTACCTTTATACATGCTGTTTTTTATTTGTAATATTTATGAATCTTTTAAATACAGACATTTAAAAATTTAAAATGTTACAAAAAATATTTTAGTATAGCTTTTTGTTTTTTTATTTGCTAAATTAAACCCTGTTTTTTTGAGGTCAGCCGCAAAAACAAAATCTAGGTTTGTATTTGTGAGTTTAAGCATCTAAAAAGCACCTGTAGTGGCAACAATCATAAAATAAAGGATAAAAAACATGTCTAAAGCACGTTTTGCGATTTTACCTCTTGCACTTCTAATTTCTGGTGCAGTAAACGCAGCAACTGAAAACCCATTCTACGCTGGCGTTCGAGCTGGTGGTGTTCATTACGCTGATTTCGATGCAAAACAAGGTAATGGTCTTCACTTTAACCCTTCAGATCGTCAAGATTTCGATCGTGATGATTTCGCTGCAGGTCTATTTATGGGTTACAACGTAACTCCATGGTTTGCAATTGAAGGTGGTTACACTTGGTTAGGCGAAGTTACTCTTAAGCAAGACGACGATCACAACAATGGTAAAGTTGAACAACAAGCTATCGACCTAGTAGGTAAATTCACTTACCAAGCTACTGATAAGTTAGATCTTTACACTAAAGTTGGTGGTGCATGGCAGTTCTCTCGCTTCCACGATAAGTCAACTGGTCTTAAAGATCGTGATGACAGCCTAATTGCTACAGCTGGTCTAGGTGCTGAATACCACTTCACTGACAACCTATCTGCACGTGCTGAATACCAGCACTACCACAATATGGAAGTTGAGCCTGTTGATACTAAGTTTAACTGGGATGCTAACTACTACGGCGTTAGCCTAGTTTACGGTTGGGGCGCTCCAGCACCAGTAGTTGCACCAGTAGTTGAAGAAGTTGTTGAAGCAGCAACTGTTCAAGTTGAGCCAATCTCTGTAACAATGCCTTTCGCATTCGACAGCGACAGCCTAACTGCTGAAGACCAAGCACGTCTAGAGCCTATCGCTCAGCGTCTAGTTAACTTCCCTAACGCAGAACTAGTTGTTATCGGTCACACTGATAGTCGTGGTTCAGAAGCTTACAACCAGAAGCTTTCTGAAGAGCGTGCTAAGACTGTAGCTGTATACCTAATGAAGCACTTCAACATCGATGCAAGCCGTGTTAAAGGCGAAGGCCGTGGTGAGCTAGATCCAGTAGCTTCTAACGACACTGCTGAAGGTCGTGCTCAAAACCGTCGTGTAGATGTAACTACTCCTGGTTTTGAAATCCAAGCTGACGCTGCAGAATCTGTAGCTCAGTAATTAACTCTTTTGAGTTATAAAAAGCGCCGAAAGGCGCTTTTTTTATGTCTGCAATAAAAGTTGAAATGAATGTTAAACTGTTATTTTGCAGTAGGTTCATGGTATGAGAGTGATATGACTATTTGGAAAAAAGAATTTAACTTAACAAGCCTTAATAAAACATCAGAAAATACATTGATTCAACATTTAGGTATTACCTATTCAGCTTTTGACGAAGTTTCATTATCTGCAACAATGCCTGTTGATCACAGAACACATCAGCCATTAGGTATGCTACACGGTGGTGCTTCAGTCGTTTTGGCTGAAACGTTGGGGTCATTAGCTGCAAATTTGTGTGTTGGTGACGATAAATATTGTGTTGGGTTGGATATTAACGCAAATCATATTCGTGCGATAAGGGAGGGAGTTGTAATGGGTCGTGCTAGTGCCCTTCATTTAGGCGCAACAACACAAGTTTGGCAAATTGAAATTAAAGACGAAAGACAGCGCTTAATTTGTACGAGTCGATTAACAATGTCTGTCATTAATAATAAGAAGAAATAAGATAACGATGATAATAAATTTTGAACAAGGTCGAATTATCGCGACTCAACAAGAAGTAGTTGTGAGAATTGATGGTAATTGCAGAATTAATCTTCAAGCACAAGTTGATGAGCTAACACTTATTGCTGGCGCCAATGTTGTTAGTGCTGTTGGTAGCGGTATTAATTGGTCTATAAAGTTAGATTCGAATGAACAATTGCAACAACTTGCTAATGAAATAGGTATTGCGATTACTATTTATTAACCTTATTTTTTTTGTATTGAGTAAAGAATATTAAAATTATCTTTATGAACTAATTTATCTATGAATAACCTAGTTGAAATTATAAATATGGAATATTATTCTCATCGGAAAACATTTATCCTTAAATGGAATGTTTGAGTAATAATTGAACAATAATAAGAATTTCACATGTCTAAAAAATATATTGCATTACTACCGCTTGCATTAGTTGTATCAACCGCTGTATCTGCTGCTACTGTTAATCCTTTTTATGTTGGTGCACGACTAGGTGGTGCTCACTATTCAAATTTTCAACAGAACTATCAAGATATAACAGGCATTAATCTTAACAAAGATGATATCGCGGCTGGTGTATTTGCAGGTTACAACTTTACACCTTGGTTTGCGGTTGAAACGGGTTATACATGGTTAGGCGAAGCTAAGTTTGAAAACAATAAGATTAAGCAACATGCTATTGATCTTGCTGCTAAAATGACATGGAACCTGAATGATCAATGGGGCGTGTTTGGTAAGTTAGGTGGCAGTTACATGCTAGCTGATTTCCATGGTTATGGCCTTAAAGATCTTGATGATCATTTACTAGGTACTGCTGGTGTGGGTGTTGAGTATAAATTGACTAACCATTTATCTACCCGCTTAGAGTATCAGCTTTACCACGATATTCAGTCTAAGCCTCGTGACACGAATTTAGCTTATAATTTTGATACACAGTTCTATGGTTTGAGCCTTGTATATAGTTGGGGAGCTGCGCCTGCCGTTGTTGCACCAGTTGTTGATACAGCACCGCCAGTTCAAGCAGCAACAGTAACAGTAGAGCCTTCAACAGTTACGATTGCTTATGGTGTTGATGGTAAGCATTTAACGGAAGAAGATAAGCAACACCTTCAACCAATGATTCAACGTTTAACACGTTACCCTAGTGCAACAGCTGAAGTGACTGGTTATACATCAAATACTGGTAGTGCTGCTTATAATCAGAAATTATCTGAAAAGCGTGCTAAAAATGTAGCTGATTTACTTTCTCAATATGTTGCTGACGCTAGCCAAATTACAGCGAAAGGGATGGGTGAAGCAAATCCAATCGCTACTAATGATACCGCTAAAGGTCGAGCAGAAAATCGTCGTGTAGAGATTTACTCACCAGCATTAAAGATTGCCACAGAAGATGCCGCTGAGCGTCCAGATTGCTGCGCAATGGAAAATAACCTATAAATAAAAAAAGCGCCGAAAGGCGCTTTTTTTGATTCTATCTATTAGGTGTTAGGTGCGCAAATAGATTTTTTTCTTAAACAAAGCGCCATAATAATACCGAAAATAGCACCTTGAGTAATAATTGCTGAACCACCATAGCTAAAGAAAGGCAATGGGCTTCCCATAACCGGTAATACACCGCTCACCATACCAATATTAATAAAGCTATAAAGAAAGAAACTTAAAGCAAACGAGCCACTGACTAATCGTGCGAAGGTTGATTCTGACTGATTCGCCAGCCATAACACTCTAAAAGTCATAAACGTATAGATTGCTAAAATAGTAAAACTACCAATGTATCCCCATTCTTCTGCAAATGTTGAGAAAATAAAGTCAGTATGGCTCTCTGGAATGAAACCAAGGTGACCTTGTGTTGCATCCATCCAACCTTTGCCTGATATACCACCCGATCCAATCGCAATTTTGGATTGAATAATTTGATAACCAGAGCCTAATGGATCTGATTCAGGATTTAAAAATTGAAGAATACGTTTTTTCTGGTAGGTCTCCATCACGAAATACCACGCTAATGGAAGACTGACACCAATAATGGCTATCACAGATGAAATTAACTTCCATGACATACCCGCAAAATATAGAACAAATAGAGCGTACATTACAGTGAAGATAGCACCATCGAGATCAGGCTGAATAAAAATCAATCCAGCTGGAATCGCGGTTACTATCAAACAAATCATGATCTTTTTAATACTAGGTCGACCCGCATCACTGACAAGGATCCAAGCCATCATGATTGGGACTGCTATTTTTACAATTTCTGATGGTTGAAAACGTATTGGTCCTAATGCTAACCAGCGTTGTGAGCCATTGGTACTATCACCAAGAACAAACACACCAACAAGTAAAATAACAGTAATAAAAAACAAGTACGGAGCACTTCGTTCATAAGCTGCTGGTGAGATAGAAGACATGAACAATAAAGCCACTATTGCAATAGCCGCACGTATTAAATGACGTTCAATAATAGGAAGACTAAAACTACCGGCACTCCATACACTAAGAGAGCTAAATGTGATTAAAATTAAAATCGATATCAGCAGAGGAATATCGATATGAGGCCGAAATTTTTTCATCATATGCTTCACTGATTGACGCAGATTGCGTAGGTATTATAAATACCTGCCACTTTAGGTCACTTCTCGTTTGCTGCAAGATAAAAAGTGCAACGAAATGTAGCGCGAGCTGATTGTTTAACAAAGTGACCTTTATTCTAACTGATAACATAGTAAGTAAAGCCTGCTTATATGACTGACATACTACGTCTTTCGATTCAGGCTTAACTATTAATTGTTTAAATAGTGAGTAAACGCTGAGAAGTGAGATTATTACTCGTTATACTCGCAGTAAATCTATTGGGAGAGTCATATGGATCGTTATTACTGGGGTATAGATTTAGGCGGTACGAAAATCGAATGTATCGTGATAGATCGCGAAACTGAACAATCTATTATTCGTGAACGTATTGCGACAGAAAGTGCGAAAGGTTACAACCATATTCTAGAGCAAATAAAAATATTGATTGATCGCTGTGCAAAGCAATTAGGACATTATCCGAAAGCAGTGGGTTTTGGAACACCTGGTACGCTTGATCCGGTACATGGCGTAATGAAAAACTGCAATACGACGACATTAAATGGTCAGCCTCTTGATAAAGATCTTAATGAAAAACTGAATATTAAAGCAGTGATCGCTAATGACGCCAATTGCTTTGCTTTAGCAGAAACCCACTTTGGTGCTGTGAAACGACTAAAACCCAATGCACAAATTGTGTTCGGAATCATAATGGGAACAGGGGTTGGTTCTGGCATTGTTGTTGACGGAAAATGTTTATATGGTTGCCACGGTATTGCTGGTGAGTGGGGGCATAACGTACTTGAACCTGATGGCGCAGAGTGTTATTGCGGTAAGCAAGGTTGTGTGGAAACGGTTATTTCTGGAAAAGGATTAGAACGTTATTATTACGAACTATCATCGAAAGCGTTATCTTTACCTGATATCGTCGAACAAGCTAAGCAGAACAACCAGGACGCATTGAAAACAATAACGCGCTTACGTGAGTACTTTGGTTTAGCGGTAGCACGAATTATTAACGTACTTGATCCTGATATCATAGTGATAGGTGGTGGTGTCGGTAATATTGAAGCCTTATATCAAGATATAGAAACACAAATTTTACCACACTTGTTTAATCAAGAGCTTAATACCCTAATTGTAAAACCAGAGCTAGGGGATAGCGCTGGTGTGTATGGCGCCGCGGCTTTAGTAAAGAACATTAGCTAAACAAGAGATGTCCTAAAAGCTAAAAGCGCGATACTGGTTAAGAGTACCGCGCTTTTCTTTTAACTCGCCAGAACTTGAGGCTTGCGATGTAAACTTGCTACAAGCATGTAAATTGCCGTTGCAAGTAGAACAATGAAGAAGAAATCCATTATCCCATTTTGCTCTGCCATAAAACTGTTAGCGCCAATTGGACCAAGTGCTGAACCGATGCTGTAACTAAAAAGCATAACTTGTGTTGCGGCAACAATATATGATGAATCCAGGTTGTCGCACGCTAATGTAATTGCAATAGGGTAAAGCGCAAAAGCTGACATGCCTAACAGCGTTAATGCAGTGATCAGAACCACATAGTCAGATGATAGGTAAGTAATACCCATAGCAAAAACACCAAGCAACGACATTAAAGCAAGCAATAATGTTTTGCTCATTTTAATTGAAAGTTTGCTAATTACAGGTTGAATAACCATACCACCAAGAATAGTTGCAGCCATCAACACGCCGACTTGATCTGTTGTTAGAGAACTTTGTTTTAATGCTAAAGGCATTAAACCGTAGATGCTGCCCATTACAACACCTGAAGTCATACAACCAATAATCGCAGGCTTACTCAAACGTGCAATTTGCTTTATTGATAAGACTTGATGTGAATCACTGCTCGGTTGACCTTGTTTTATAAACAGAGGTGGTAAAATAGCGATTAACAACAGTACTAGAATAACGATAAAAGGAATAAAGCCTTTAACACCAAACATACCGACAGCTAATTGACCAACAGTAGTACCGCCATAGAGCGAGGTCATGTAAAAACCAAGACGTTTTGCTCGCTCTTTCGCGTTATCACCAATAAGTAGCCATGATTCAACAACAACGAAAATACCCGCAACCGCCATACCGGCAATTAGGCGTGCAAATAGCCATACTTCCTTATTTGGAAACATGGGCAAAATCGCAACAGTTGCTGCTAGCAAACCTAAAAAAGTAATAAAAGCCACACGGTGACCAATCTTCGCAATTATTGGCTCGATCATCATTGAGCCGATAAGAAGGCCAATGTAATAGATGCTTGCTAACCAACTCGCATAACTGCTATCGATTTTAAAATTTGCTAATGATAACGGGACCAAGCTCATTAGGTAGCCTGATGCGATAGCGAATACAGTTAGTCCAGCAACAGGCACGAAAATGCCGCCGCTTTTGCGACAAGTAGTGATGTCTTGCACTACCTTGGTCTCCAAGTGAAATGTTTGAAATAATCTGTCTTTATTTAAGGTAAATACGCTTAGAATACGAAAAACCAGAAATCAAGGAATGATCACTGGAGATAACAAGACAGAGCTGTTTAAAAAAGTGTTTTATTCGAAAACGCGGCGATTATTGACGCTAACCTAATATTAGTAAAATGAGAAAAACTAATGCGAAATGGGTCGTTTCATTATAATGAATAATACCAAAAAATAATCGTTAGAGTAGTGATAATTAAAATGAGCACAAAATCACACTTTTTCTTATTAATATATTTGTTTTGAAAGGATTAGAGCTGATTCTATTGATGTGGAGTAGGGAGGTAATTCAAATAATCGTTAGTGTTGTAATTGTTGCTATATATAAAAAAATGGCAAATGAAAGCTAATTTCCATCAAAATAATATAAAAAAAATTGTTTTCTAATGAAGAGTTTGGATTACATATACTAAAAAGCCACCTTCCAATAGTAATATGGCACTCTTGGACGATGGCTAGTTATATTTTGAAATCGATTAACGCTTATTTTTTAGGTAGCGCTTACGTCGTTCTTCTTTCTTTTTGATCTTTTGTTCTGCTTTGCGTTCCGCTTCTACTGCCACATTGATCAGCTCTTCAGTGATCATATCTGGATGCTCAAGAGTGATGTTACCCAGTGTACCGTTTCGCAATTCATTGATGAGAATGACAGAGGCTTTGTGTAGATCAACACGACCACCACCTTTTAAACAACCACGCTTGCGCCCAATCTCTTCCATTAGTTCAATTTCAGATTCAGGTAGGTCATCATCAAGGTTATAACGTGTTTTGATCATATCAGGGTAAGCTTTGATCAGGTATTCAATGGTGAAGAAAGCGACGTCGATATAATCCATCGCGGTATCTTTAATTGCACCCGTTGCAGCAAGGCGGAAACCACTGTGAGGATTTTCTACTTTTGGCCATAGAATTCCCGGCGTGTCAGAAAGCAGTACGCCGTTATCAAGGTTAATACGTTGCTGTTGACGTGTTACAGCGGGTTGGTTTCCCGTGATTGCGACAGTTCTGCCTGCAAGTGCATTGATAATGGTTGATTTACCAACGTTAGGAATACCCATGATCATAGTACGGATCTTTTTGCCTGCTTCTTCACGCTGAGGCGCAAGCTTGCGGCATAGTTCCATGATTTGATTAACTTCGTTTAAATTTTCAGTCGTAATTGCAATTGCTTTTACGCCTTGTTCTTTTTCTAGATGATCAATCCAAAGCTGGGTCATTTCAGGATCAGCCAAATCACGTTTGTTCAAAACTTTAACAACGGGTTTGCCATTGTTAGTTTGACGGAACGATTTGATCAGTGGGTTTTCACTACTAAATGGGATACGAGCATCTAAAACTTCGATGATCACATCAACTTTCGGCATTGCCTCTTCAATTTCTTTGCGGGCTTTGTGCATGTGCCCTGGAAACCACTGGATACTTTGACTACTCATTTGATTTATATACTCTATATTTTTTCTAGGTGTCCCTTGGGGTACTACCAGAGCTACTTAAAATGATTACAAGCGAGTGCTGTAGGATTAGTTACATGAATACTTTACTCACTTGCGTTAAAACTTGATGCTAAGTTTATCATAACTAGGTTGGGATGCCTCGTTACTCCTTAAGCAAGTATTATTAAATTAAACACTCACATTAATAAAATGCGAGTGTTTGTAATGATTTCTGTTTAATTACTTTGTTTGGTGTTGAATTGCTGTAACAAAGAGATCTACTTCTTTAGCTAATAACAGCAACAAAGTATGGTTATCCAGTTTATATATATCATTTTCAATATAGATGAAAGATTGATAAATCAATTTTTCTTGCTTTGATATATGTTTAAAGAGTTCTGTGTGGTTATGTGATTTTTTAAGTGTTTTATCTAACTCTTTTAGAGAAGCAATGACACTATCAAGATCGCTATTAAGTGTTGAGTTTAATAATAATGACTGTTTGTTTTCATTCAGTTGAGTCAATATACGTAAGATAATGTTAGAGCTGCGGCTACATAATAGAATGTGCTCACCCGTTTGTGACTTTCTATGCGGTTCACCTAAATAGCCCATCCAATGATCAAATAGGTTAGTATCGTTAACCACGCAATCTTGATAGTGACGTTGTAACTGAATCGCGGTGCAATCGGATTTATTTGTTAGGTATAATTTTAAAGAAACAAGATAATCAATATAACCTGTTGTCGTTGTTGTTAGTTGAGTGGGGAATGATTTCTTTTTCCAACCCGGTGATAAGATAAATACAAATAACAAAGGTAAGAAAACACCCAGTACAGTATTGTCGAGGCGAGGTAGAAGAATGTTATCGCCTTGCCCGTTTAGAGAGAAACCAGCGAACACAAATAGGGTAACGCAGAATACCGCAACGCCGTAATGACGTGCAGAGGTATGGAAAAATAGTATAACACCGATACAAAATATGAATGGAAGAATGTCAGTGGATACTTGGAAGTGTAGTAAAGCACCAACAACAATTAAACCACAAATGGTACCTGTTAATCGTTGCAGTAATCGTGTCCATGTCATTGATAAATTTGGACGTAATACCAATAAGCTGGTCATAAGAGTCCAAAAACCAAAGTCTAAATTTAACGATCTAACAATGATTAAGCCTGTTGCTAAACTTAACGTTCCGCGAAGAGCATGCCGGAAATAACTCGATTTTAACGTCATTTGACTGGTTAACTTAGAGGCTAACTCTTGCCATTTCCACGACACAACAATAGGTTTAATAATACCAGTGCTCAATGTCTGATTGGTTTGTTGGCTTAACTGCTGAAGTGTTAAGTAGATAATATCTAGTTTATTAATATAAGAAAGCGCAGCCAGTGCTTCTTCTCGTATATTTTCTTGTATTGTATATTGGCGTAATTCTTCAAAGTCGATAATTGGAACGTCTAGACGATGAACATTATCAACAGTTACTTTTTCGAGATATTGGCTTATCTTTAACGTCGATTGGTGAATCTTGTCTAACCATTCAGGACAAGTCTGTCGTAGATTCGAAGTAGGAATAAAATAAAGCAAACGTGTTTGTTCGTTAACACGTTCAGCAACTTTTAAAAAACGGTAAATATCTTGCAGTGTTGCGCTATCTTCACCTGCTGTAAATTGCTGATGAATACGCCCTTCTAAGGTGTGTGACAGTCCTGCAATTTTTGACCGTAATTGTGCTGATTTAATAAATAATTCGTTGTTATCAGACGAAAATATAAAGCCATGATCATGTGTTATTAGCTTTTTAGCCATAGCTTGATATAAATCCGATAGAATGTCTTTCGATTCTTGGTTCGGAAGAAAATAGATAGCTAAAACTTGCCAAAAAATGTACCACAATGCGCCACACGTTAACCATAAAGGAACGAGCCAAATAGGTCTACCATCTAAATGCAGTAGCATGGCGTATATAGCGAGTAATATAGAGGCAAAACCGATTGCACCAAGTCTTGGGCTTAAAACGGCCAACATAAATAAGGTAAAACTAACAACAGTTAGGCTAATAACAAATAAGACAGAATGTGGAAAAACGGCTTCAGTACCTAAACTAATAAGAAAGAAAAGAGGGATAGCGATTAAAAAATCAAGAATGCGGTATTTTGTTACACTTGACGTATCAGCAAAGCCACAGCTAATACTTCCTAATGAAAATGCAATACCCATGGTTACATGATCCATAAGGAACAGAGGCACAGAGCAAGTAATGAAGCTAAACGCTGCTATATTGGTTCTAAAGTTGAGTAACGTTCGTAACGTAGGGTAACGCAGAAGTAAATTGGATAAGTTCATAATGTATTAAATATCATCGTTTGTGCGATTTGCTGTGTTAATCATAATCTCTTTTTTTAAAGAGTGAAGGTTTTATTTGTATGAGGTATGGGGCTACATGCTTAGTGGGGTTTATTATTCTCTATTTGTGGGTAAGGATTCTATTCTGTGATTTAAAAAGACTAAATAGAATTAGATAAATTAAGACTAATATACTGTATGTAATGTTAATGAAGACTTAATAGCTGCTAAATATCACATATCACCTAAATTAATAATATATATAATTATTTAAAGCATAATTATTAATTTAAAATAGAATATCTAAATGTTAATACATAGGATTGAATAAATAACAATTGTAAATTAACATTATGATTTATAGTGTTTTTTTAATCACTTATCATTTTTAATAAATATATTAATAAAGTTATTGATATATTTAATTAATACTGTTTATCATGCGATAAATAAAAAAGAATACAAACAACATGGAGATAGTTGTTGATGTTTTTACTCAAAAATATATCAATAAAGCTGCAATTAGTTATTCCTGTTATATTTATGGCTGTTTTATTATTTGTTGCACTAATGCTAGGGAGAAATAACCTTGTAGAAAGTGTTGATAAAATGAATGTAACGACACAGTTAGTCGTTGAAGCTAAAGATAGTACCGCAAGTTTAATTAGCAATAGTTACGCAATGCGAGTAAGTGCAATTTATGCACTTTATGATAAAGATTTATTATCGCGTTTATCGAAGTCTCTTGATAGTAGCGAGTTAAGTAATAAAAAAGCGATTGTAAACCTTCAAAAAATACCTGAAATAAATCAAGAATTAGAAGCATTTCGAACATTAATGATCAGCTATATTAGCTTTAGCCGTGACACGATGTTAGAGGTGCTTGATCTTAGGCATTCAGGCCAAATCAGCGACTCTGAATATCAAAAATATATTGTTAAATATCGCCAATTAGGTGATGACATGATTTCAGCAATTGATGCGTTGGATAAGCGTGTAAATTTAACCGCAGATGCTTATATTGCGCAGCAAAAGAAAGAGCATGGACAAACAATAAATGCGATTGGATATGAATTTATCATTACATTGATAATTGCCATTGTTATTTGCTTGGTTATTGGTTCACTTATCGTTAAGCCAATTACTATTTTGCAACGAGCAATGCAGAAAATAGCAGAAGGTAATTTGCAAGATGAAATTGCAGTTGACGGCACTAATGAAGTGGGTGAATTGGCACGTAATCTCAATCGCATGATTGTTAAATTGCGTTCAACAGTGGCGGTATTAAATGATGTTGGTCGTAATGTTGCAGCTTCATCGACTGAATTATCAATTGTGATGAAAGATTCAGAGACTCATGCAAATAGCCAAGTGATTGAAATTGAGCAAGTTGTAACAGCAATTGATCAGTTAACTACAACGGCACAAGAAGTAACACAAGCTGCACAAAAATCTGATGAAAATTCAAAAAGTGCCAGTGAGTTGGCTAATAAGAGCCTTGATTTGTTTTCTAACAACCAACAAGCAAATGAAGAAATGGCAGCTTCATTAGTAGAAGCTGCTGATGTTGTTGCACAGCTAAAAGTACAATCGGCACAAATTAGTCAAGTTATTGACTCGATACAAGGGATATCGGAACAAACAAACTTGCTTGCACTCAATGCGGCGATAGAAGCCGCTCGCGCTGGAGAAAGTGGTCGTGGATTTGCAGTCGTAGCTGATGAAGTACGTCAGTTAGCAGCTAGAACACAAGCATCAACAAAAGAGACACAGCAGATTATAGAGCGCCTACAAGAGCAATCGACTTCAGCAAATGAACGTATGCAATCAGCTATTAATACATTAGAAAGTAATAAATTAGTTGCCTCTCAAGCAAATGAAGCGCTAGAAGGGATCACTGCCGCTATTTCAATGAATAGTGATATGAATACACATGTTTCAACAGCTTCTGAAGAGCAGTTACAAGTAACAATGGATATCAGTAATAGTATTGAGAATATTCATCATATTATTCAACAAAACGCATCAGGATTAAGTCAATGCACTGTAGCGAGTGAAGAGTTATCTGATCTTGCTGAAAAGCAAAGCGAACAGTTGAAATACTTTACTTGTTAACAATTGATAATCAGTTATAAATAATAGCTTTCTAGAAGTCTTAGCACGAATGTAGATATTGTTTCTTAAATTAATAGGTAGCATACGTACTAAGACTTCTAGCCATTATTTCGTTTTGTTGGAGTGCTTTGTCGAGCTAGGTTAATTTCTTCTACACGTTGTAATAGATAGTCTTTGAAATTAGCGCATCGTACAGGCATATACTTTCGTGGTTTATAATACAAACTAAGCTCAAATTCACTGCTAATGTAGTTATTTAATACCGTTACTAACCGATCTTCTTGAAGATCTTGTTTAATTAAACTGTACGGTAAATACGCGATACCACCACCGGCTAAGGCAATGTTTTTTAAAATATCACTATCATCTACTTCTACCGATCTTGGTATTTGAACCGAGTTGTATTCACCATTTTGTTCAAAGATCCATTTATTACCACCGACTAATGTTGTTGCAAATAAGCACAAATGTTTTTTAAGATCATGGGGTATTATCGGTTCACCATACCGCTGAATATAAGTGGGTGAGCAGCAGGCTTTTAAAGGTTCGCTGAAAAGGGAACGTTTTACTAGTAAACTGTCTTTGTCTTGAAAACCACGGTATATCGCGTTTGCTCTAATGGCAAAATCGACATCGTGAACATTATCTACTTCAAACGCTGTTTCGATCACAATAAAATTGATAGTAGGGTTGTCACTAATATATTCACCAATAATTTTACTAAGAAAATGCTTAGCAAACAAAGGTGTACTTGCAATTTTTATCGTGCCGATATCATCATTACCCAAATTTTGTATTTCGTTGATAACATCGGTTATTTGGTTATTGATGTGACTAAACTGTTTAAACAGCAAGCGCCCAGCCTGTGTTGGTGTGATTTTTCGTGTGGTACGTTTAACAAGGCTGACCCCCATATTTTCTTCAAGCTCTGTGAGCCAGCGGCTACCTGCAGATGGCGATATGCCATATTGCTTTGCAGCATCAGTGACAGAATTGCAACGTACGACATGAAGAAAAAAAACAATTTTGTCTAACATTCGCATTCCTTGCATTATAAATAAAGTTCAGGAGTACCAAGTGTAAATAGTAACGTTATAGCCAATGATTTAAAGCTATCTGCAGGGTAATTTTGTCATTTTCTTATTTGTGGAACGTTATTTGATTATATGAAAGAGTGAATTGCTTTAATGCAACTGCACGCTAAGAGCTGATTATCTATTATTATGTTAAGCCGTAAAGATTAGAGCTTATGTATTGGGTGTAATAATAAGTATATAGAGTAAATATGTATTTTTAAGAGGGGTAGTAAAAATGCTAACGGATAAGGTTTGCCTTGTAACTGGTGGTGCTCAAGGTATTGGTCGCTGTATTGTCGAAACCTTTGCTAACCAAGACGCAAAGCATGTATTTGTTTGTGATATGAATTTTGGCGCCATGGCCGATTTAGAGCAACAATTTCCTAACGTAACTGCACTCGAATTAAATGTATGCGATAGAGCTAATGTATCAGAAGCGATCACAAAAATCGCACAACAGTATGGAACCATTGATGTATTAGTAAATAACGCAGGGATTACACGAGATAATTTAATTGAAAATATGTCAGAGAATGATTGGGATCTTGTTATAGATGTCAATTTGAAAGGCGTGTTTAATATGACACAAGCCATCGCTCCTTTAATGATGGCATCAGGCTCAGGATCGATCATCACAATGTCATCGGTGGTTGGTACTGATGGTAATATAGGTCAAACTAATTATGCAGCGACAAAAGCTGGTGTGATTGCAATGACAAAATCATGGTCGAAAGAGTTTGCACGTAAAGGGGCAAAAGTGCGTGCTAATTGCGTTGCCCCTGGTTTTATTGAAACGCCTATGACCGTCGACCTACCCGAAAAAGTGATTGATTTTATGGTTTCAAAAACACCATTAAAACGTATGGGGCTGGCGCAAGATATCGCAAATGGCGTGCTCTTTTTAGCGAGTGATCATTCGAGCTTTATTACAGGTCAAACATTGAAAGTCGATGGCGGACTAGTAATATAAGACAAGAATAATTCGCCTTCCTAGCTATATTCATTAGTGAAGGCGATTTATCTTATCATGCTGTGAATCAATGAATAAGTTAAGTACTGAATGTCAGAAGTTAAATAAACTTTAGATCAAATCCGTTCAACTTTTGCTCAAGCGGCGTGTTTAAATAACAATCAATATCAGTGGTATCGTTCAGTTTTCGTGCTGAACTGTCAGGATTGTGAAAAATATTAAGACTTTGCTATTGTTTTCAATGCTTTCTACTTGAAAAGCATTAAACTGCGTCGACTTATGCCATTAGGAATGCTGTAGTGGTCGCATTTTTTATACACAATATAGGTGTTGAGAGCCTAGTTCTATTGATTCTTGCTGCTATTTTATTGTTTTATTCAATGCAGAAAGAAAAAATTTGGTTAAGCCGTTTAGCCCTTATATTAATGGTCTGTGGTGGTGCTGCTTTGGTGAATAAACAATACCAAGAGTATCAGTCTTTTTCTGAGCAATTAAATATAAAGCATAATTATAGTGGATTTGTTGATATTCCATAAACGTGTTAGCACATTGTCGCGATGGTGACTTGGTTTGATTTAAAGAGTGCATAAATAGACATGCCGACACGGAGACTCTCTTCTATCAGATCTTGATTATCCACTAACGCACAGACAGTAATTGCATCATTCAATGCTATAGCGATCTCGGTTGATTTCATATCTTGTTGGATCGACGTTATCGTTCCTAATAATTGGTTATCAAAGCGATCGCGTTTACCGTGGATCATATTTTCTTCGCTACATACTGTAATAGCAGGACCTTTAATCAGTGCTACAACATCTTTGTTTTTTACCAATTGCAGTTTTACTGTACTGCCATGGGTGATCGTGGCATAAATATGATGGGTATCGGTAATCGTAATTGTAACTAAGTCATGTAGGCTATGGCGTTCAATTGTGTTGATATGTCCGAAGAACTGATTTCTAGCACTGGTCTGTAATGAAAAGCGAGACATAACACCAAGTAAACTATCTAATGGTGCGTTTTCATCATTTAAAGCTTTTAGACCCATATCTTGAATTTGATTGAGTAATTCATACATTTGAACCAAACGTAGACCAAATCTTGTTAACTCAGCGCCACCGCCACCTTTACCGCCTTTTTCACTTGTTACAAGTGCAGAGTCAGCAAGAATATTCATATCTTTAACGGCATCGAAAGCCGCTTTATAACTGATACCAGCAAGTTTGGCTCCTTTGCTTATCGAGCCTGTTTGGTGGATTGCATTGAGTAGAGCAATACGACGAGGATTGGCGAAAATCTTATTTTCAATGAGAAGAGTAGAGATTGCGGTAAGGTTCATAACAGTAATTTAGTCTTATTTTTTTCTATCTTAGCGCAGTTTACTCAGTAGGTATAATTTAAATATATAAGTAACCTTTTGTATTTATTATGATATTACTGTTTTATGTGCAGTAAAGTTATTGAATAATCAAAAGATTAGCTATAATGCTGTTGGTTTTTTGAACTGTCCGTACCCACAATGAATGAGTACAGACAGCGTACTAATCCAACGTGAAAGGATTACGTTTTGCAATATGATCAGTAAGATTACTGATTGATTCACAGCAACATTGTTCCATCACTTGTTGTAGTTGTTTTTTCAACATATTAATAGTGTGGTGACCACCGTTATGGCCCAATGCACCAACACCATACATAAAACTACGACCAAGGAAGGCAAACTCAATCCCTGTTGAGAGTGTACGAGCAATATCAGCCCCGTCACGAATACCACTGTCCATCATAATCGTAATTTGACCTTTGCATTTATCCATTATTTCAATGGACTTACTGATAGTCGATGGTCCAGCATCTAATTGTCGGCCACCATGGTTTGAGATAATGATGCCGTCTAAACCAAGCGCAATGGCTTTTTGACTGTCTTCAACGGTAGATAAGCCTTTTAATACCAGGTTACCTTTCCACTTGTCACGTAAACGTGCGACTTTGTCTTCACTTAACCGACCATTAAAGGTTTTATCCATGAATAATGCGAGATGGTGCATGTCCATCGAGCCTGACATATATTTGGACAAAGTTTCGAACTGAGGCTGTCCTTTTTTCAACGTGGCTAATGCCCATTTGGGTGACAATATTATTTCGACAATATTTTGCCATGTCATTTTGGGCGGCATAGCTAAACCATTACGAATTTCTTTAGGGCGATAAGCAAAAGTAGGAACATCAGAAAGCAATACTAATGTTTTGATACCACTGTCTTCACAGCGTTTAAGTAAATCATCTGTAATCTTGTCATCAACAGGGTGATAGAGTTGGAACCATGCTTTACCTTCTGTGATATCGGCAATCTTCTCAATCGGAGAGGTTGAAACAGTACTAAGAATAAAAGGTACATTTTGCTCAAAAGCGGCTTGTGCCAATATTTCAGGCGCATTTGGCCAAATCAAACCTTGTAAACCCACAGGGCTGATACCAAATGGCGCATCATACGTTTCGCCAAACAGAGTTGCTTTTAAAGAAATCGAATTGTAATCACGAAGATAATAGGGGATTAGCTCAATTTGGCGAATATCATGAGTATTGCGTTTGAGTCCCATTTCAATGTTGCAGCCGCCATCGACATATTCAAAGGCAAACTTAGGTAAGTTGAATTTCGCTTTACGGCGAAGGTACTCAACATCAGGGTAATGGGTATTAAAATAATCCTTCATTTTTATTATCTCATTTTGACAAGTGCAAATAACATAGATCAATTGAATTGATTATGAACGTGATATTTACAATATCTAAAAAACAAAAAATGGAATAAATAAAAATAGTTAACAGTGTTTCCTTTTTTATATTTTCTTGTAAAGAGAAGCTTATTTATTATCGTGAATAGATTACTCAATAATGGTAATTGATTTTGGAATTAAACGGATATAAAAAAATGAAAATAGAGGATTAATATAGATAAAAATTATATTAATCAGAGTCGAAAGGGAACCGAATGAAACAGACAATCGCGCGTTATATCACTCGTTTTTTAGCACAAGCGGGTGTGGAACGGATCTGGGGTGTGACAGGGGATTCATTAAATGGGATCAGCGATAGTATTCGAGCGGAAGGTAAAATCCGCTGGATGGGAACCCGACACGAAGAAGTGGCCGCTTTTGCTGCAGGTGCAGAAGCGGAGCTCACAGGTAAATTAGCTGTTTGTGCTGGTTCTTGTGGTCCTGGTAATATGCATCTTATTAACGGGCTTTATAACTGTTATAGAAATCGCGTTCCCGTATTAGCTATTGCTTCTGATATCCCTTCTTCTGAAGTGGGCAGCCATTATTTTCAAGAAACGGATCCAAAAGCATTGTATAAAGAATGCAGTGTATTTTGTGAAACCTTAACCCATCCAGAACAAATGCCACAATTGCTTGAAACGGCAATGCGACAAGCCATTTTAAAGCAGGGTGTTAGTGTCATTGTATTACCCGGTGATATTGCACTGCAAAATATGCCAAATAATGCTGATTTAAAACGTTGGCAACAGCCATTATTACCTGTTATTGCACCCGAAACGACATTAGTTACTGCAGCAGCAGAGATGCTACAGCATAGTACTAAGTGTGTAATTATGGCGGGTGCTGGTTGTAAATTTGCTCATGATGAAGTGGTTGCACTTGCGAAGACACTTAAAGCGCCGATTGTTCATGCATTACGTGGTAAAGAATATTTAGAGCATCATAACCCCTATGATATTGGTATGACGGGGTTAATTGGTTTTTCATCGGGCTATCATGCGTTAGAGCAGGCCGATACGGTAATTTTATTAGGAACAGGTTTTCCTTTCCGCGCATTCTATCCCGCTAAAGCAAAAATTATTCAAATTGATATCGATCCGGCGAGTATTGGTCGTCATACGCAAGTTGATCTCGGTATCGTGGCTGATGTAAAAGTCTTTGTTGAACAACTATTAGCGCAGTTAACAGAGAAAACTGACGAAGATTTCCTTAATACATGTTTGGCGCATTATAAAAAAACGCGAAAAGATTTTGATGTGTTA
Source organism: Photobacterium sp. Ph5 (assembly GCF_022129445.1). Lineage (GTDB taxonomy): Bacteria > Pseudomonadota > Gammaproteobacteria > Enterobacterales > Vibrionaceae > Photobacterium. The sequence goes on along the minus strand of NZ_JADQAQ010000018.1, from coordinate 28,633 downwards.
ACTCAAGTAAAACAGGGTAAAACATTGATCCACCCTCAAACATTGAATAAATTAATAAGCGAAAAAGCAGCAGAAGATGCCATCTTTACTTGTGATGTTGGTACACCAACATTGTGGGCTGCACGCTATTTGCAACTAAATGGTCAACGTCGATTAATTGGCTCTTTCTCTCATGGTTCAATGGCAAATGCAATGGCACAAGCTATCGGTATTCAAGCCGCAGCGCCTGAGCGTCAAGTGATCGCAATGTGTGGTGATGGCGGTTTCTCTATGTTAATGGGGGACTTATTAACCCTTAAACCCTATAAGTTGCCTTTAAAAATTGTGGTACTCAATAATAGTTCATTAGGCTTTGTTGCGATGGAAATGAAAGCAGCAGGATTACTGTCAGATTCAACTGATTTAGTCAATCCAAGTTTTGCTGCTATTGCTGAAGCATGTGGTATTACAGGTATTAAAGTCGATGATGTGACTAAACTACCTGAAGCAATTGATGAATTGTTAGCAACAGAAGGGCCTGCATTGTTAGAAGTCATTTCAAATAAAGAAGAATTAATGATGCCACCGACTATCGAACTTAAACAAGCTGCTGGGTTTGGATTATATATGCTAAAAGCAATGTTTAATAAGCACGGAAACCAATTAATCGATGTTGTAAAAAGCGATGCATTACGTGATTAATCAATCGTCTAAACGTTAGTTACAATAAAAACCTTGTTCTTTTCTGGCTTATTTTAAATAAGAGAGTAAACGCAAGGTTTTATTTTGTGCTTACTCTTAAGAGAATTATCAATCAATGGTTTCAAAGTAGAATTTGTAGTCACGAACCCCTTCTATTTGAACGCCTTTCTCTCTTAATTCCAGAAACTGTTTGAGTTTAATTGTTCTAAAATCCATTGCTTTAAGCGCAAGAATGATTCGTAGATCATCCATTGAACGAGATTTAGCTTCAGAGCTACATGTACCGCAAACAACATGCGTTTTTTGTTTAAAGCCTACCTTATTCAGCCAGTTTAGCTCTTTGGGATCTTTACGAGTGCCACAAAAGTAACAGCAATTGTCTTGTTTTAGTGCGGCTTCTTCCCTCAATGCTTTAGGGCTAGGTGATGTGGTGGGTAAAGTCGCGCTATTTTTCTTATTACCACTGAATGCAGAGAACTGAACGACATTAGACATTTTGATTGCTCTTACTCATTAAGGAAAATTTATTAAAATTGAACATGATTTTAACGTACCTGTATATCCTATTTCTTGTGCATTCAGTTAGTCAAATATTCATAAAGTAACTAATGAGGTTCAAAGTACGGTCATCGCAATGAAGAAGCAAGCTAGAGAATACTGGTTCACTTTTTGAACAAAGCTCAGTGCTTATATCAAGATAAGGATACACGGCGCGTAAACCACACAGTTCCCGAAAATGTTGTTTAAGATCTTTTTGGTTAATGTATAAGGTGATTTATCAAGTGGATACATAATGCGAGGCAACGCACGACTATAAACATCAATCGTGGCAGGGTGTTTACCATGCAATACGAGATAAGTAAGTTGTTGTTCATAAAATACGCTGAGTGATATTGTTACTTCCACTATTACTCGCCATTTAGTAAGGCGTTAAATCAAAGGATGGTTTATGTCTATAGTAACGGGTACTGCACTATTTCTTGCGATGCTTCTATCTGCGGCTATTCCAGGACCAAGTGTGCTCGCTGTTATATCGAGATCTCTTACTTATGGTTGGAAACAAGGCTTATTAGTTGTGCTCGGAGTGGTACTGGCTGATTACATCTTTATCTTTCTAGCTTTGTCGGGTTTATCTGTGGTTGCAAACGTTATGGGTGAGTTTGCGATAGTCATAAAATATGTAGGAATTACCTATCTCTTTTGGTTGGCTTATGTCACATGGACTTCTGATGTTTCTATAACATCAACACGAGCTCCTGATAAAGGGATAAAAACTTCAAGTGTTGCTGTTGGTATGTTAATGACTTTATCAAACCCCAAAGCGATATTGTTTTATATGGGGTTCTTTCCCGCGTTTATAGATCTACAGTCAACTTCACTGTCAGACGTTATTATTATTTTTATGATTTCGACGATATCTGTTGGTGGGACACTAAGTCTCTATGCTTGTATTACGTCAAGGGTAAGTTTTGTATTTGAGGGAAAGAAAGTGAAGACGTTACTTAACAAGTTCTCTGGCGGTTTTTTAGCAACCTGTGGGGTTTTGTTGGCAACAAAGGCTTAAAGTAGCGGATACCTATCTAACATGTTTGAAGTCCAAAAGATCTTAAGTAAGTAATCAGTGCCAATAGCAATAAGAGTTACGCTATAAGTAAGCACTACAAAGCTGATAGGTTAGGGGTAAGGCTAATATTTATTGTTAGATAAAATAAAACCTTACGTCTGAATAACTTATTTGAACAAGTAAACAGTCGCAAGGCTTTATCGGGTTATTTACTTACCTGCAATGTTTAGGCGAGCAAAACGAATTTTCGGTGCATAGAAACTGCGATTATAATCGTGTTCTAACACATTACTTACCGCATCAATTTCTTTGATCATTTGATAGAAGTTACCTGCAACCGTAATACCACGTACTGCTTGAATACGTTGACCATCACGACATAAGAAACCACTCGCACCAAATGAGAAATCACCACTGATAGCATCTGCGCCAGAGTGAACACCTTGCAGTTCAACAAGCTCTAAATATTCACCACTCGTTGTTTCATCAATGCTACTTGCGCCAACTGAAATAACTGTGTGACGAGAGCCAACACCTAATCCACCTTTTGCCGAACGTGATGCATTAGCGGTGTTTTCGATACCGAAGTAACTCGCGGTATGACTATTGTGCAGTAAGCTATTTAGCTGACCTTCACCCACTAATACAGTATCGCGAGTGGCAAAACCTTCGCTATCAAAGGCTTTAATAGAAAAACCGCCTTCAATATAAGCTTTGTCTGTAATGGTAATAAGTGGGCTCGCCACTTGGCTACCAATCGCATCACGCCAAGGGTTAATGCCTTTCATGGCTGCTTGCCCTGAGGTACACATTCCAAATGCACCGAATAAGCTACTAAGTGAGCTTAGGGTGAAAATGACAGGGTATTGCTTGGTAGCAATGGGTGAGCCATCAAGTAATGCTGATGCCATATCATAGCCATAGTTAATGCAGTAGTTTTCATCTAACTCACTGAATTTACGACCCGATGACATACCACCGTGCATCGATTGTTTGCCGTCTTTTTCAATTAAGCTATAAGCATAACAGTAGGTTGAACGCTCACTGTGATGGCAAAGCGTACCTTGAGTATTGGCTAAAATCACATGGGCATCTGATTCAGCAAAGCCATTGTATGGGGCACTTTTAGCATCAGGCTTGCTTACTACACCTTGCTCTAATGATAGGGCGAGAGCGATCTTTTGATCTACATCGCCATCATCATTTTGGTAAATCTCGTTTAAATCTGTGCTGATTTTGCTATCAATACAGCTAATAGTTTGATGCGGATCTTGCTGTGAATATTCGGCGTTCAATAGCGCGTTATCAACCATTAGATCAAGGCTAGTTGGATCTAATGACTCAGAATAGCTGGTGGCAATACGTTGATCTTTTACCACGCGGACGCCAATCACTTGTCCTGACGTTACCTTGTATTCATCGAGCTCGCCATTATTGGCTTTAAGCGAGAAGTTATTGCTACGATTCGCAATCACATCAGCACTCGCGCCTTTTTGAGTTACACGCTCAAGCACATGGTCGATGGCCTGCTGTAATTTATTTTGATCAGCCATTAGTTACCACCTCCCACAAGAATATTATCAACTTTCAATGCAGCTTGACCCACAGTTGTCGGCACTGAGCCACTGACAGAACCACACATACCAGCCGCAAGGGCAAAATCATTACCAACCATACTGATTTCTTTTAATACTTTAGGACCAGTACTAATTAGAGTTGCAGATTTTAATGGCTTAGTGATTTTACCGTTTTCAACAAGATAGGCTTCCTGCACTGCAAAGTTAAACTCACCTGTACCGGGTTGAACTGAACCACCACCCATTTTCTTAGCGTAAATACCGCGCTCAACACCAGCGAGCATATCGTCAAGACTGCTATCACCGGGTTCGATAAAGGTATTACGCATACGTGAAGTTGGCGCAAATTTATATGATTGCCGACGACCAGAACCAGTACGAGCAAAGCCTGTTTTCATGCCACCCATGCGATCAACCATGAAGCTAGTCAGTTTACCGTCTTTAATAAGCTGAGTGCGTTGGGTTTCCATGCCTTCATCATCAATATTGATAGAGCCCCATTCGTTTACCATAGTGCCATCATCTACTGCGTTCACGACTGAATTGGCAATGGTTTCGCCCATTTTATCGTAGAAAACAGAGGCTTTTTTCGCAACGGAGGTGGTTTCAAGCAAGTGACCACACGCTTCGTGGAAGATTACTCCACCGAAACCATTACCGATGATCACTGGCATTTCGCCTGATGGACAAGCATCAGCAAACAGTTTAACCATCGCTTGCTTAGCCACATCTTGACCTAACTGCTCAGGATTGACCTTGCTATTAAACTCCCAACCTGTGAATGCGCCCGGCGCTTCATAGCCAGTGGATTGTTCGCTACCATTTTGCGCGACGGCATTAGCAGAAATACGGGTGTAGTGGCGAGTATCACCAATGTGCAAACCTTCAGAGTTGAAGATTTCAATCTGTTGTTCACGTTGACCAATATTACCGATGAACTGACTGATCTTTTCATTTTCAGCACGAGCAGCTTCATCTGCTTGGCGTAAAAACGCAATTTTTGCTGCCATGTTAGCGTCTTGGCTTAATGGTAACTGGCAACTGTGTTTATTGGTAAAGCGGTTTAAATTCAAACTACCAGCAGATAAAATTTGCTCACGTTTATCTTTTGCTGCCAGTAGGCTAGTAACGCGTTTCAATTCTTCTTCGTCTGTGCTGTTGGTGTAGCCATACAGAACTTTAAAGCCGAAAAATAGACGAATACCGATACCAAAATCGATCCCTGAGTTGATTTTATCGATCTCACCTGAAATTAACTGCACAGAGTTAGATTGGTGATGTTCAACAAAGAGTTCGGCAAAATCGGCACCTAAAAATAGCGCATGATCGATGACTGCTTTAGCAGTGCTAGGGTTTAGCATGTGTGCTCCCTTGTGTTTTTATGAGCTCTATTTAATAAACTAGCAGTTTTTTGTTATTTCTTCCTCTATTGGTGAAATAGGAAGAAACGATTAAATACTGAGTTATCAGCGAGTAACTGTAATGCGTTAGTTGTTCTCAACTGAAGGCAAAATAATAGAGAGAAGAATTTGTTCAAGTTCATCCCAAGGTAAAACTTCACTATCAATCACTTCAATGCGTGATTCAAAACCTTCGAGTGATAGTTCGTTAACGGAAACCACTTGGTTTACAACATTAAAGGCAAAACAACCATTTTCAGTATTCACGACAGCTTTTACACGGTTCGCATTTAAGCTTGAGAATAGACTGAAAAGCTTTGAAAATTCAAAATGTTGATCGGCGGCAAAGAACCAACCACAACTGTGGAATCCTTGACCGTGGTTTTCTTTACGAATGAATTGCTGCCCTGGTAATAGCTCAATCTCTGGCTCAGGGGCGATATCGTGGTGGTGATCGTCGTGATGATGGTGATGGCTATGTTGTGCAGCGCGATCAATTCGTGGAATATCAAGCCACTCTAGTTCAAGTTTACCTAACTCCACCTCACCGATTAAGGCTTTCTTTGGTTCTGTTTGTTCAATCGCTGATTGGAAAGTGAAAAGATCGTAGTCATCACATTGGTCGATCTTGTTAGCAACGACAACGTCGGCAAGAGCAAGCTGATCTTGGAAATTTTCATTATTAGTATAGAAGCTATCAGCAAAGTGACGAGGGTCAACAAGGGTGATAGTGGCACGTAAATCGACGTAATCTGCATACACACCTGAAGTTAGTTTGTTGATCACCTCTTTTGGATGTCCTAATCCTGTTGGCTCTAATAATAAGCGATCAGGTTTTTGCGCCAGTAGGGCATTAATACCAACAGACATGGGTAATCCAGCGACGCAGCACATGCAGCCACCAGGAACTTCTTTAATAATGGCGCCTTGTTGTTCGAGAATTGCGCCATCGACGCCCACATTACCAAACTCATTGATAAGAATTGCCCATTTTTCATTTTCAGGTTTACGAGCAAGAAGAGAAAGAATTGCAGTTGTTTTACCAGCACCTAAAAAGCCAGTAATAATATTAGTTGGAATACGTTTCATGTTGCGCTGATCTCTATACGTCTACATTATTCTGTAATTTGTTTATTCTAACGTATGTTACAAACTAACGGTATCTCGCTGAAACAAGTAAAAATATCAATGTATTGAGTCGTCATAAGTATAAAGATGAGTAGGAAGCCTTAATGGTTGGCTTCCTGATTGTGTCTTTAATAGAGATAATTGAAATTAAATATAATTTTTCGCCTCACTGTATGCTTCCATCTCTAATGGAGTGCTGCTGTAGCCGTAGATATAAATTTGCATTAAGTATTGACGAATTTGTTCTTGTACGCCGCGTTGTTCAAATTGACGAACATGAATAAGTTCATGGGCTAATAGCTCACGGTTATTTCGTTCTTTATTTTTGATCCAAATACCATATCCATAGGTGTATCCTGCCATGTTAGGACCTGCATAGCCTGATTTCTTTGCTAATTGTGCTAATGTCTGATCAGTAGGAAATGGAAGCGTGTTGCTGTAGTAAATACGAACTTTTTCAGGGTGTTGAATACCGATGCGTTTAGCCATAGTTAATGCTTGCTCATAAAGAGGAACCCCATTTTCTTGCGCGACTTTCTCTTGTTTTTTTACATATTCTGTTGCTGCGGGAAGAATAGCATTGATGCTGTCGGTTAATTTGGCTGGTGGGTTTGCGTAAATTTCATCTCTGTTAATACAACCTGAAACTAATACTGTGAACACGAGGATACATGCCAATTTCATAACGATTCCTTGTTAAGTTTTTCGACGTTCTTGTTATTAGGCATCGTATATAAGTGAATACTTGAGTGTTTCACTTTTACACAATAATACGAGCTATTTCACGAAAGTTGGAAAGAGTAATGAATAGCAGAGTATTTGGGAGTGAACTTGTTAATGAAGACTTTAAAATAGAAATTATTGATAAGGTTTAGTTGCGTGTCAAAAACGTTAAAATAGCTGCATAGATGAAAAATGTTATTTTAGTAATAATTTTAAGTTTATGATAAATAAGGCTTGTCGTGTTTTTGTCAGGCTTGTGACGTGATGTTTTTGATAAGATAACGTTAGGCTTTGGCGGAAAGTAGCAAAAAGGATTTGTAATGATTATTCGAAAATTACGACTACAACGTGGTTGGTCTCAAGAGCAACTTTCTCAATTAAGTGGATTAAGTATTCGTACGATTCAACGTATTGAGCAAGGACAAAAAGCGGGGCTAGAATCACTCAAATCTTTAGCTGCTGTGTTTGAAATACAAGTATCAGACCTTCAAATGGAGCCGCCAATGAATAAAGAAATAAGTATTACAGAAGACGAAAAACAAGCGATTAACTATGTTAAAGGTATTAAAGGATTTTATTCGAATCTAACTACGTACATATTAGTCATAAGTGCACTGTTCGTGATTAACTATTTTACGAGTCCTGATTATTGGTGGGCGGTATGGCCAGCATTGGGCTGGGGGATTGGTATTGTGAGCCATGCGCTTAGTGCGTTTGAAGTCCTTAATATTTTCGGTCCTGAGTGGGAGAAAAAGCAAGTCGAAAAACGCTTGGGTCGAAAGTTGTGATTTTTACTGTAAGTTGTTAATTACGATTTCAGAGAATAACTAAAGGTAGCCCTATACATTATTTAAGGATAATAAAGGTAGGGCTTTTTCAGATATGATGACTATTTCTTATTAATTCAATATTACTAGTTAGCATAAATATGCGATATCGTTTTAACGGATTAATCATGTTAGGTTAACTATTCATGTAAGTGATATGTATTGGTGTGTTAATGCTATCTTCCGTTGTCCGTAAAATCTGGTATACCCCTTCAGTTAACTTTGGTTTTCGTGCCTTCAGTGCAATGTTGTTGATTATTGCTATCGGTCTTGTTTTAGGGCAGATCAATTATGCAATGACGGCATTGATGACATTACCTGCGGCTTTAATTAGCGGGTTAGATATTGCAGGGCCGAGGCGATGGGCGCGGTTTGTTATCTCATCAGTGGTGTGGATTAGTGCGTTGTTACTGTCTTATTTCATGCTTTCTGGTGACCTTCCATTATGGGTTATTTATGGCGTGTTATCGATATTAGCAGCAAGTTGCGCCCTTAACGGTCCGTTTTGGGGGCGATTGGGGATCTCTAGTTTATTGATTACTGTTATGGCCTTGTCACTGCATAACTCAAAAGCTGACATGTATTCTTACTTGATGCTAGTTTTAGGTCCATTAGGCTTTGCTTTATTCAGTTGGGCTTGGTTTGCATTATGGAAACACTACGCATTAAAAGTGGGCTTAATTGCTATTTATGATCAGCTTAATGTGTTTTTTAAACACAGAACACAGTTTTTATTGGGCGAGGGTATCGAGAAAAAAGCAATAGAAACCAAATATCAATTGATTGAATTGTTTGAGCAAGCCGTTCAATCAGAGTCATTTCTGTCATCAAAAAACGATGTTAATGTATTAAAACAAGAGCTATTCCTTGCCGCTGATATTTTTGAAGGTTTGATAAGTTGTCATACTAGAAATAAAGATCTCATCAGTCAGTTTCAACATGATGAAGAGAAACGTAATCTGTTGATGAAATGGAGTGAAAATTGTCAACAGAGGTTATTGTGTAAAGCAAAAGCGCTTCAACATACACAAGTTACATTCCCTACAGAATCGTGTATTGCCATCGCAGATGAATTAATCGATGCAGTTCAAGCAGAGTTAAATCAACAGACAAGATTTCGTTACTGGGCGGCAAGTATTAAATATCTTTCTCGTAGGATTGAACTTGAGCAGCCGTCGTTTGAAAGACAAATTGAAATTCAACCCTTTGAATTAGCTTGGCATTGGCCAAAGAAAAATAATCCAATATGGCGACATGTGGCACGTTTCTCAATGATTTTTACCTTGGGTGCTTTTATTTCGGATTCATTTCATTTAGCGCATCCAGAGTGGGTATTTATTTCAATTATAATGGTTATCCAACCGAGCTTTTCATCGATCAGAAGTAAAATATGGCAAAGATGGTTTGGCACAGGCTCTGGTTTATTATTTGCGACAGTGCTGATTTTCCTTGGTATATCTGATCTCCAAATTTATATACTGTTAACCATATTATTGACAGTTGCGATGTTTAATATACTTAAAAATTATGCAATTGCGGTTGGTTGTATTACAGCGATGTTGGTGTTGGCGTTTCAAATTATAGCTAACAATGGCATTGATATTGTTGTTCCTCGAATAATAGATAATCTTATTGGGTGTTCTTTAGTGTTAGTTGGCTATAGTTTACTTTGGCCACAATGGAGGGGGAAAGAGATCCACGCCCAATCAATTAAAGCACTTCAAGCAACAAAAAAACTATTTTTGACATGTTATAAGGAGCTTATATCTGAAAGTCATAAGATTGAGCCCACTCAACTTGGTAAACAGCGTTTAGATATGCTGTCTAAAGAACGGGGATTAGAGCTTATTTATAATGAGATGCAGAATGAACCTCGCTTTACACGTCGTGATCCTCAATATTATGAAGAGATGCTAAGTCATTACCGTTTATTGTCTTACTATCTATGTCTACTTATTCCTCTAGCGAGAAATGGAACCACATTACATAATGTAACTGATTGGGAATACACCATAAATTGTGCAATGGATGCATTGATTTCAAGTATTCAAAGTGGAAAAATCGTTGAGCTTCCTTATTTTGATGAGTCAAATATACCTATGAGTTTAGATAAACCAACTAATGAGCAAGCAGCCTATGAGTTGGTTTGGTTATCATTAATGGCTGTAAAACAAATGCATGATCTCGTGCGTGATAAATATTTTCAAATAGCCAATTAATACAGTGAATTGGTTATAAGAGTATTTACGAGAATAAGTGTTTTTTGTCGTTGTTCATTTAGTCTTCATGCATTGCTGTTGAGTAAGAAACAATATTATGGAATATAACTGTTTCTGTAACAGCGCGATAATCATGCTGTTTATCTGCCTCAAAACGAATGGTTTCTCCCTTAGATAAATAATGCCATTTACCGTCGATATTTACGCCTAATTCCCCTTCAATAACAACAGAGTGCTCGATTGTTCCCACTTTGTGTGATGATGAATGATGAGTATGAAAGCGCGTTAATGTGATTTCGAACATTTCAAATTTCACCGTGGGATCATAAGCGATCAAGGCTTTCACATTCATATCAATATCGGCAGGAAATATTTTCCCGTCGGTATCATTAAGATCGCTAAAAAAGGCAGTAAACGAAGAATTCAAACCACTAGATATCTTCCACAAAGTTGCTACGGTAGGGCTAGATTCTTTACGCTCTATTTGTCCTAGCATGGCTTTGGATACGCCAGTCAGCTTTGACGCCGCATCTAGACTCAGTTTTTGTTTTTCACGTAATGCTTTTAAATGCTTTGAAATTCGAGATTTAAAAATTTCTTCGTTCATCATTTTTCCTGTTGTGCGCTATAGCGCACAATGATAGAGTTCCGATTGTGCGCTATAACGTACAAATAAATTTATCTTTATTGTGCGCTATAACGCACATATTAGCATTGTTCTAAGGGGTAGAGAATGAGAAAATTGCGATTTAATGTGAGTCACATATCTGCTGGGGTGATAGCGGTTATAGTGGCCTATACATCGTCTATCATTTTGGTTATTCATGCTTTAACTGCAATGGGCTTAACTCAGTGGCAGGTTAATAGTTGGTTGTTTGCACTGGGTTTAATCATGGGTATTACGACTATTGCTTATTCTTTTTATTTTAAAGTACCAGTATTAACAGCATGGTCTACTCCCGGTGCTGCTTTTTTGATCACAGCAGTGCAGGGTTACAGTACGACTGATTTAATTGGCGCATTTATTGTTTGTGGTTTATTGACCTTTATTACCGGACTAATTCGACCATTGTCTGTAGCGTTACAACGTATTCCGTCACCTATTACTTCAGCTTTATTGTGTGGTGTGATATTGCCTATTTGTTTAAGTGGATTTACCCAAATAGAAACACACCCAATTATGTTTTTGTTGTTGTTTAGTGTGTATATCGTTACGAAACGTTATATTGCTCGATATTCGATGTTGCTGACTTTATTGGCTTCACTCGGTATTGCATTGTATTCCAATACGTTAAATACCACTGCAATCAATCTGGCTATGCCAACGTTTTATTGGTTAAGTCCGAGCTTTCAATTTCAATCAATCATTAATATCGCGATTCCACTATATTTAATCACCATGCTCTCGCAAAATATTGCAGGTTTTGCGGTACTTCGAAATTTTCAATTTAAAGCACCAGTTCGCCCTGTATTTTTGGGAACAGGCCTGGTCAACATGATTGCTGCACCATGCGGGATATTCACAATTAATCTTGCAGCAATAATTGCTGCAATTTGTATGAATGATGACATTGATGGTCAACACAATGATCGCTACAAAGCAGCTATCTGTGCTGGTGGTTTTTATGTATTAATGGGTATTTGGGCATCGATTGTTGTAACTATTTTTGTATCTTTGCCAGACGGTTTAGCCGATATTCTTGCAGGACTGGCTCTATTAAGTACCTTGATAAGTTGTTTGTTTAATGCATTTTCTACCGATGAATACCGAGAGTCGGCGATACTTACTTTATTAATAACTTTATCAGGTATTCATTTATTAGGGATCAGTGCAGCTATATGGGGAGTGGGTGTTGGCTTATGTCATTTCAAGTTAATGCAGAGTACAAAACCAGTATTAATTGCTGGGCGTTGATAGGTATATATCCACTAACCTTAAATACGGTACAGTAAATCATTGCCCATTCAGTAATGAATTAGATGTAAACCGCTAAACCACTGTGTTCTTGTTAACCGTCATCGTCATAATTTATTTGCTCAATAAATACTTCGTGTGAAAAACAATAAGACACTACTATTTGTCAGTTTTATGTAATTTATAACCCATTTTTGCTGTTATTGTTTGTTGTTTATCCTCTCTATTGTTATGGTTGCGGCGAAATATTGTTTAGTGTTCTAAATAATATTGTTGGATTCACATAACAAGGTAGGATTTTTTGAATACTTCGACGGATAAAGTAAGTAGTAAATACAGTATAGAAACGACTGATTATCAAGTTGGACAAGATAATATTCAGCGCTGGGGATTTGATATTCACAAACCGGTGTTTGGTATTAGTGCGATATTAATTTTGCTATTTATTGCTGTGATGTTAGTTGTTGATCCTGCGACAGCAAAAACCGCATTAAATAATACTAGAAACGGTATTATGGAGCAGTTTGATAGCTACTTTATGTGGGCTGTTAATACTTTCGCAGTTTTTTGTATATTCTTAATGCTTTCACCACTCGGTAAAATTCGTATCGGTGGTAAAGAGGCAAAGCCTGAACATTCAACATTGTCATGGAGTTCAATGTTATTTGCTGCGGGTATTGCTAGCGGTATTATGTTTTTTGGTGTTGCAGAGCCAACGGCTTATTTCACTGATTGGTTTGGGACTCCTTTTAATGTTGTTGCTCTAACGCCTGAAGCTAAGCAATTAGCAATGGCAGGTAGTGTGTTCCACTGGGGGATCAGCGCTTGGTCTATTTACGCAGTAGCAGCATTAGCGTTAGCCTTTTTTGCCTATAACAAGAACTTGCCGTTATCAATTCGATCTTTGTTGTTCCCTATTTTTGGTGATCGAGCATGGGGATGGTTAGGTCATGCCGTTGATATTCTGGCAGTTGTTTCTACTCTATTTGGTTTAGTGACCTCTTTAGGATTAGGCGCACAACAAGCGGCGAGTGGTATTAATTATGTATTTGGTACTCACGGCGGCTTGGGGTTACAGTTCGGTATTATTGCCTTTGTTACATCAATCGCGATTTTCTCTGTAATACGAGGTATTGATGGCGGGGTTAAACTTCTTAGTAATATCAATATTGTGATTGCGTTTGGACTGCTAGTTTTAGTTGCCATTTTGGGTTTTGATGTCGTTAAACATTCGCTACCTGATACTTTTATGGCGTATGCGAAGAACTTCTTTGCGCTAAGCAATCCTATTGGTCGTACAGATGATACATGGCGTCATGGTTGGACTATCTTCTATTGGGCATGGTGGATTTCATATGCGCCATTTGTGGGTATCTTTATCGCTCGAGTATCAAAAGGACGAACAGTAAGACAGTTTATTTTTGCCGTTCTCTTTATTCCAACATTAGTAACAATGACTTGGTTTTCTGTCTTCGGTGGTATTGCAGTAGAGCAGGTAGCGACAAAGGTAGGAGAGTTGGGATTACATGGCCTACAAGATCTATCCCTGACTTTATTCTATGTATTTGATGCGATGCCAATGAGCTTGTTGTTATCTGTGATTTCGATTGTACTTATTTTAGTATTCTTCGTGACATCATCGGATTCTGCATCGTTAGTTATCGATAGTATTACCGCAGGTGGTAAATTAGATGCGCCAGTACCACAACGTATTTTCTGGGCAACGATTGAAGGTGTTATTGCTGCCATTTTATTATGGGTTGGTGGTGCTCAAGCATTAGAAGCATTACAGTCCGGAGTGGTGATAACCGCGCTACCGTTTAGCTTTATTCTGGTAATAACGTGCGTGAGTTTATGGAAAGGATTGATGAGTGAACGACACTTATATTCATAAACAGCAGTAAGGTAAACGATGTTCAAAAAGTCGGCATTTTTGTCGGCTTTTTCTTTTTTGAATAAGACTTCTAATTAATAACGCAAAGTGATCTATCATTGAATTTTAAAATAATTACTTTATTTAGCTTGTTGACTACTGGCGCAATGCTAAGCCTTTCTGCAAACTAAAGCCAGTCATAAAGTAGTAAATGGAGTCGCTATAATGATTAATTGGATCGCCGTTGAATCTAACTCAATTCGTAAAGTGGGTTATAACGAAACAAAAAATGAGCTTTATGTTGATATGGGGCAGCGCCAACCTTATTGTGTTTTTTCTGCGGTTTCCAAATACGCATTTTATCATTTTGCATCTGCAGAATCGGTAGAAGAGCATTTTAAGAGTCATATCAAATCTGTTTATAGCCAAGTGCTGTAATATCCTCACTATATGTACATGCTCATTTTTTTGTCTGTTTCTTAAGATTTCATTTTTCGAATAAAATACAGATTGCGAAATAAGTTCTACAGGCATATTTTTACGATAATAGAGCGTAATCATAATGAGCAGAATTACGCTTATTCATCGTAAACAGAGTAGGCAATAATGAGCATTGCAGATTTAACTGAAGCATCTTTTTTAAGTGAAAACCGTATAACTCAACAAGAGTGGCAGGCAAGTTCTGTTGACTGGCAAACATTGCATCAAATTGGCCTTAATCATGAAGCTAATTTAGAACAATTAAAAGAAACGGCTGAAATGTACGCTCGTATTATTCAGCGTTGTCAGTATGTACATTCCGTTCGATGGCGCGTAAAAGATCCGCAACATTTAATGGAAAAGATTGTTCGTAAAACACAGCCTAATACACCTACCTTTAAACAAAAATACGTCGGTATTAACGAAGCTAATTACGACAGTATTGTAACGGATTTAATTGGCGTACGAGCACTGCATTTATTTAAAGAAGATTGTTTACCTATTCATGATTATCTTTGTCAAGAATGGAAGAATGCAGAACCACCGATTTATTATGTGCGTAATGGTGATGATAGGGTATTTACTGAATTACCTGATGATGTTGAAGTGAAGATCCATCCAGCCGGGTATCGGTCATTACATTATGTCTTTGGTTCACAGCCATTAAATCATATTGTATTTAGTGAAGTTCAAGTAAGAACGATTTTTGAAGAAGGTTGGACGGAGATTGATCATAAAATTCGTTACCCTAATTTTTCTCATAATGAACAAGTATGCGAATTTTTATTGATGTTTAATCGTTTAGCTGGATCTGCAGATGAGATGGGATCTTTTGTAAAACAGCTTGTCAGTGAAATAGAACAGCACCAAAAATCGATTGATGAAATTACGCACAAAAGCGATGAAAACGCCCAAGAAGTAGCAGAGCTGTTTAAATTATTAGAACAAAATGAATCAAAACAACAAGGTTCTCAAGAGCTTATCGATAAACTACGAGCACAAGTTGAACAGTTACAAATAGAGAAAAATGCCTTACATAAAGCGGCAAAACATCATGCTGTTCATAAAATCGATGTAATGGGAAAAGCGCAGTGTAAAGCAGCTGAACTTATTAAGTAACCGCATAACTATCCGTTTTTCGGATAGTATCTAGCTTGTTAGCCTTAGGATAATGCCTATAATCCAGCTATTCCTTTTAGGTATTTATAAAATAGAAGAAAAGTTGTACTGAGGTTGTTTATGATGAGAACACGTTTTGATCGTATTCGTCATGCCGTTTGTTTTGAAATTATTGGATTAGTGCTGTTAGTTGGTGTGTTGAGTCAATTTGGCTATGATTCTGATCATGTTGGAGCAGTTGGCATTGCGTTTTCATTTTTAGCTACAGGTTGGAACTACGTTTATAATAACTGGTTTGATAAGTTAATGGTACGCCGCTATAAAACTCTTAAGAAAACATCGTTGCAGCGTGTAGTACATAGCGTAGGCTTTGAAGCTGGATTATTAATTGTCACTATTCCTATTTTATCTTGGGTATTAAAGGTGTCGATTTGGGAAGCATTTATACTGGATATTGGTATGGTGGTTTTCTACTTAATTTATGCTTATGTGTATAATCTGATTTACGATAAGATTTTCCCTGTTCCTGAAGTGGCACACTAATTGGTGGTGCTATAAAAAGCCCTCAAGATACCGATATCTTGGGGGCTTTTTGGTATTTGTTCCATTAAATAACAACCGAGAATTTTTGTTTTTTTCTAAAAAGAGCTGTCACCTATGCTCATTCTTTTGTTGGTTATTCTATGAATACTGCCGAATCACTGTATCCATTAGTTCTGATTGCGCTTTAAGCTCTGTTGATATCTGTTTTATTTCTGATGATTTTTCCTTCGTAGATTGCGAAGACTCAGCAATTATCGTCATGGATTCACTAATATCATTGGTTACACTTGCTTGTTCATTGGTTGCTTGAGCGATTTCCTGACTCATTTTTTGTAACTGATTGAGCATGTTATGAATGTTATACAGATTAGTATTATTAGCCTCGCAGCTTGCTACACCTTGATCGAGTAGTTGATGTGCTTGTTGAACACTTGCAGCGATTTGGTTTGATTCATTTTGTAAACGAGCTATTTTCTGTTTGATGTTCTCTGTTGAATCTTTTGTCATAGAAGCCAATACACGAACTTCATCAGCAACCACCGCAAATCCACGTCCATGTTCTCCTGCTCTTGCGGCCTCAATGGCGGCGTTTAATGCTAGCAAATTGGTTTTTTCTGCCACTTCATTGATGACATTCAGTACGTCTGAAATATCAGCACTTTCATGTTTTAAGTTGTCAATAATGGTTAATGCTTTATTCATTTGAATAACAAGACTATCAATATCGTTTTTTAACAGATCTGCACTTTTAATTGATTCTGTGCTTTTTTCATTGGCTTCTAATACATGGTGAGAAGTGTTATCGGAAAAGCGAGCAATCTCATTGACTGAAGCGGTCATCTCGGTGACGGCAGCCGCAATACTTTCGCAGTTATCACTTTGTTTTATTGCAGATTGAGCCATAGTAACAGCATTATTTTCAATGGTAGATGATTGTTTTTTTAAGGAATGGCTAGAGTCTGAAAATTGGACAAAAGAGTCTTCTAATGTGGCGATAAAAGCATTGAAAGATGCTGACAATTCACTGACTTCCTTACCTCCATGGCGAATACTTAATCGTGATGAAAGTTTTTTGTTATGACTGATGGCAACAATTTTCTTTGATAATACCATAATTGGTCTGGCAATAGATTCACCAATGAAGTAAGAAATGATAGCAGCAAACAATAATAAGATCAGAGTACAAATAGCAACCGTTTTATAGAGTTGTGCTTTGAGCTGAGTAACATCGATTAAGGCTTCGGCTTTGTCTATCTCACTGATTATCACCCAATCTTGGTTGAGTAAACGAATTGGAGCATAAGCTGAAAGGACTTCAATATTTCTATAATCGGTAATCGCATGGCTTCCCGTTTGTCCTGTTTTTGCTAAGGTTACGCTTGATGTATTAACCGGTTGAAAGCCAATGGCCGTATCTTTTTTCTCTATATTATCAATAATATAAGATGTGATTTCATTGTTTTCTAAGGTTTTTATATATTCATTTTTATTTTCTAAAAAGAAACGAGATTGGCTGCGCAGGGTAAGATCTGTTCCTACTAAATAGGTTTCACCGCTGTTGCCTAACCCTGCTGTATTCCATTTGCCATCAAAGGTCATAATGTTATTAATAGCGTCTATGGGTAATTGAATGACTAATACTCCTAGTTGTTCGTTACCAGAGAAAATAGGGGTAGCCAAAAATGATGCTGGTTGTTCAAATGAAGGTGTATAGGGGCTAAAATCGGTTAAGGTTACTTCACCGGTATTCAAAGTTTTTGCTGTGTTATAAGCAGAAGCTATGCGACTTGTTTTAAAGGGGCCTTGTTCTAAATTAGTGGCAAAATCGACTTCTTTAAACACGCTATAAACAATGTCACCCTTGTTATCAATTAGGAATATATCGTAAAAACCAAATGATTCTAGATAATGGCGTAGAACAGGATGGTAGCTCGCATGGGCTTTGTCATAGTCATTATTAAGTGTGTCGGTATCTAATAAGTGTTTTTCTCCCATTGGATAATGGTTGTTCGCAATGTATCTCGCTTGTAATCCTGCAGCAGTAGGAGATAGTTGCAGGTAAAGTTCTGCCATATTTGCAATTTTATTCTTATCTTTATATTTAGGTTCAAATTGAGTTTTATAAAATTTCTGTAATTGTTGTTTATTTTGCAGGTTAATTTGGTCGGTTGGATAAGACGCATAAGCTTGCTCAAAATCGCTTATCGCATTTTGGATACTTGGATCGGAAGCTAAAGTCGAAAGTAAGGTTGCCGTTGTTTTGAAATGATTTTTAATTTCAGATTTTTTGATTTCTCGGATAGAAATTAGCTGCTCGATTGCGCGGTCGTAAATGGCATTTTCACTGATCTCTGCACTTTTCCAAGCAATATACACACCAGAGATAATGACAGAGCATGCGCATAAGATCGATAAGTATATCGTGATCTTTTTAGCTATTTTCATATATAAATCATTCCTTATTACATCGTTCTTCCATTTATAAAATTATTTTATATGCCAATAAGGATTTTTCATTATTATATGTAATACATTGCATTTGATGGGGAGTTGTTGCGATGAAATTCAGAATTAATGAATGAGTATGCTTTTATTACATAGGGGAGTGTGAATATTCTCTTATATAAGAGTGTAATAAATAGTTAATATTTCTATGATGTAAATGAAATTTAGGCGTAATGGGTTACAGGTAAGGGCTCAAAAAGAAATAGATTCTTTATCTATTGAGCGTGAACGTTATATTCTCTACAATACCGACGTTTTTTATTAACGATAGAATTTTTGATCATGACAGATACAACATCACAACCAGCATTACCAGATCGTCTTTCAGGTAACCCTCGTAGCCCTCATCACGTGGCAGAGTGTTTCAACCATGACATCGGCATTCGTCTTAACGGCAAAGAGCGTTTTGATGTTGATGAGTACTGCATCAGCGAAGGTTGGGTAAAAATTCCTTCACCTAAGGCACTAGATCGCCGCGGTCAGCCAATCTTGATTACATTAAAAGGTACGGTAGAGGCATTCTACAAGTAATACGTGCTGAATAATGAATCAATGAAAGCCTAGTTTTCGAGCTAGGCTTTTTTTTACGTATAATCTGGTAAATAGTTTTAAAGTTGGAAATGATATTATTTGGGTCTTGCGACCGAAAAGGTTTTTTCTAATATTGCGTATTCACTACCGCCTAAGCGTGATAATGGATTTACCTTTAATGCTTCAATCACTAGGCGCTTTTGCTCACTATCGATAACCTCGTCATCAATGTAGATTTGCTTGATTTCAGCAAAGATCAAGCTTTGTGGTGTTTCCCCAATCTCTTTCACTTCATATAGGTGACAACCAAAAGCAATAGGGCAATCTTTTAACCTTGGTAGTTCAAAGCCATCAAAAGAGGTGAGTTCTAAATGGATGTGTTCAACCTCAGACTCGCCATACTCTAAGGAAGCGGCTGTTTGAGTGACTTGTTCTGCTAACGCAATGTTAGCGATATGCACCACCATCTTTTTTTTGGCAATAGCGTTACGCGTGGTGTCTTTGATTTCTCCGCTCGGCTTTTTACCTACAGAAAACATTAATAATGGTGGGTTACTCGCAACTGGGGTGAAATAAGAAAAAGGGGCGAGGTTATAGTTATGCTCACCAGAATCTGTTAATACCCATGCAATAGGACGAGGGATAATGGCTTGTGTCATTAAATGGTAGATGTCAGTGGGAGACTTTGTTGATATATCAAGGTACATGTGCAAATCCTTCGCGCTAAAAATCTTAGATTTATTGTACTGCGAATGGATTAGAAATAAAAAGCCGACACTAAAAGCCGGCTCTTTATAGAAATTACGCTTTAATCACATTTTTAAAATGCTTTTTCTTTGTAAATAAGAAATCGACATCGGGCGGGAAATCTTTGTTCGTTTTAGCATGCTTCATCATATCAAAAACTTTGAATTCAGCTAATACGGCAAATTGGTAAGGTTCAAAGCTTTCGCTGTTTGCCTGAAGTGTTGGATCGTAGTATTTACCATCTTTGAAAATAATTGCTTGGTCAACGATGGTCTCTTCATTACAACGATAGCCAAGTACGTAACGCTCACCTTTACAATAAATCACATTCATATAGCTGTTGTAGAAGGTTTCATCTTCTGTTGCTGTGCATGTGGCCAGAATTTCTGGCTCCATTGCTTCTACTGTCACAATTCTGACTTTTTCAGCAATAAAATTACGCTCATTGAGTTGTTGGTGAATAGCTTCAAGACTTAGTTGAGTCACATTAAATACCGCGAAATGAATAAAAACAGCCAGATTATACGACTGTTAATAAGAAATGTCTTCGTTAAAAACAGTACTGGATACGGATTAACAGGCACAACAGGATAGATGTTGATTGCAAAGTAAACGAAATGCTGTTTTCAGTAGCGGAGTGTCTTTAATAAATCTTTACGAATGCAAAGAATGTAAATTTAATGCAAATGGTAATGGTTATCACTTATATTCCTTTTCGTCGTTTGGTAAGCACTTTATTACTTACCACGTAGTAGCCATGATCTGCTCTTTATATTATTACAAACAATGCCTATTCAATAACGATAGGTGATGAGAGCAAATCTGATGTGGCTTCACTTTTCAGGTTATATGTTTATTTGGAGTTAAAGGAATATGTTTTCTAAAAGCCAGCTGACGCTGTTAATTGGTGCGGTACTTTCTGTACCTGTTGCTTACGCAGAATCAACACAAGTTGATGAGCACATGGTAGTAACAGGTCGTGACTATGGTTATAAAGCCGACACTAATTCTACAGCGATGCGTATGGAGATGACTCAGCTAGAGACTCCAGGACAAGTTGCAGTGATTGATGAACAACTTATCGATGAACAGCGTGCTAGCACATTGGGTGAGGTGTTAAAGAATGATTCATCTATTTCTGAAGGCTCCAAATCAACTAACCGTGAACGTTTTTACCTACGTGGTTTTGAATTAGGTAGTAGTTCTGGCTTTTTACGTGATGGCGTTCAGCACTGGTCACACTACCGTCAGCCGGTAGAATTATTAGAGCGAGTTGAAGTATTAAAAGGTCCATCAGGCTTATTATATGGTCAGTCAGCACCGGGTGGCCTGATCAATATGGTTTCTAAGAAACCGACTTACGAAACCCAAGTAAATGTAAGCCAAGATATTGGCTCAAATAATCATACACGTACTGTTGCTGATGTAAGTGGTTCATTAAACGCAGATCAAACACTACGTGCTCGTGCAATTATTGCCAAAGAGAACAAAGAGTCTTGGCGTACACGTTTTGACGGTACGTCTGTAGATACCGATCGTGTTGTTGGCGGTTTATTTGTTGATTACGATATCAATGATAGCGTTATGTTATCTGCACACGTTGACCATACAGATGAAACAGGTGATTTGGATAATGGTTCTCGTGTTGATAAAAATGGCAATGTTATCGATCCAAATATTGTAAAAGATCAGAACTGGGCGAAAACAGACAATAAAGTCACAAATTACGGTTTGAACCTGAAAGCTGATTTGAACGATTCATGGGCATTGAATACAGGTATTAACCGTCAGTTTTATGAGCGTCAGCGAACTGAATCAGATGTTATTGCTGATGGTGAAAACAAATTTAAGTCTTCAGATCGTCATGATGAGTGGACTTTTGATACAGCATTTGTGGATTTCACTGGTGATATTGATGTTTTAGGCATGAATCATAAGTTGTTAGCCGGTATGAATGGTGTTCATTATGATTACAAGCGAGAATATGTTGGCCATACATTTGAAAGTGCAGATGGTCAAAATGGGTTTAATAAGCCTGCTGATTTAGATTATCGTAATGATGATAAAGTAGATCATTCAAAGAAAAAACAATACGGTTTATATCTACAAGACTTAGTGACGTTTAATGATCAATGGCAGGCGCTGGCAGGTGTTCGTTTTGCATACGATAAAGATATTTCAAGCAAAGGTGTAGAGAAAACCTATCACAATGTTTTACCAAAATTTGGATTAACATATCACCCAACAGAAAATAGTTCTATTTATGGTGTGTATTCTGAAAGCTTTGAGCCGATAGGAGATGTTTCAGATAAAGATGATGTCAATTACGGTAAATCTCAGAAACCTAAGCAAGGTAAGCTATACGAGTTAGGTTCAAAAATTGAATTGTTTGATAATAACTTAATGCTTTCAGGCGCATTGTTCCAAATTGAACAAGAAAACATGCAGATCACTGAAGATTTAGACGGTGGTGCAACGGAAACAACACAAGTAGGTAAGCAAGTACATAAAGGTATTGAGTTATCTGCGTCAGGTAAAGTTACTCCAGCGCTTTCAGTTAATGCATCGACAACGATTTTGGATGCTAAATATAAAAATGATCCAAGTCGTGAAGGTAAACAGCCTGTAGATGTACCAGAGTTTACAGCAAGCATTTGGACTAACTACGCATTTGAAAATGGTACTGATGTAAACTTAGGTGTTTTCCATGTAGGTTCTCGTTACGGTGATTCAGCAAATACGTTCAAGAAAGATGCATATACACGTGTTGATGTTGGTGTGGCACATACATATAAGTATGATGAAAAACTAGATATTATCGGTCGCATTAATGTTGAAAACCTACTTGATACTGATTACCTAGCAGGTGGTAGTAATAAAGGTGTCGTTGTTGGCGAAGGTCGTAACTTTATGGCGACCGTTGAGTTTAAATACTAATTTGTAAATATTGTAACTAAGGGGGAGCGATTGCTTCCCCTTGTTGCGATTAAATGCTATTTCACTATTTTTGGTCGTTGTACAATTTAACTTTTTATTATTACTTCACTTTTTATTTTTTTGCGATTAAAGATTACTCATTATTAAGTTTGATTATGAATTTTATTAAAACCAGTTTAGCAGTTGTGATTTTAAGTATCACAACTGGGGTACAGGCTTCTAGCCTTGATACGGCACGCTCTATTGAAAACAAAACCAATACGGCTTCAGCATTAAGTCAAGATAAAATTGATCGTAACGCTGATTCGGCTATCGCGATGAAAGCACAAATCGAACAACTGCAAGAAGAGCTTAAAAACCTGACGGTATATCACGATCACCTTGCGCGTATGGTTGATAATCAAACCCAAGAAATGGCCTCTATTCATGAACAAATAGAGAACATTAAAGAGACGCGCCAAGGTGTTGTACCTTTGATGTACCAAATGATTGATGGTTTATCGACTGTTGTTGAGCAAGATAAGCCTATCAAACATGAACAGCGTTTAGCACGCATTGAAAAGTTGCAAACGATGATGTCGCAAGCCGATATTAGCGATGCAGAAAAATTCCGTCGTATTCTAGAAGCCTATCAGATTGAAATGGATTACGGCACTAAATTGGGTACGTACCAAGATAAAATCACGTTAGAAGACGGTAAAACAATCGAGGCTGATTTACTGTATCTCGGTCGTCTTGCATTTGTTGCTCGCAGCTTAAACGGTAGTCATTACTGGAGTTGGAACAGCAACAAACAGCAGTGGCAGGCGCTTGATACAAGTGAAGCGGCAAATATTGATAAAGCGTTTGCAATGGCAAATAAGCAAATTGCACCAAGCCTATTACGTTTACCTATTTCTGCAACCCTTGCTAACGTGGAGAGTAAATAATGAAATTAAAAGCGTTAGCTATTGCACTATGTATGGCATCGGTTCCGTTCACAGCATCTGCAGAATCGGTTGTACAGCAAGCGAAACAAGAAAATGTCGCTCAGCAACAACATAACGTGCAACGTGAAGCTGGATTTAGTCAAGAAGCACAGAAAATTCGTCAACAACGTGATGCGTTATTAGCGCAACGTAATACCTTAAAACAACAAACAGAATTACTGAGCCAAAGCTTTAGTTCCAATGAAGCAGAACTCGCGAAATTAGAACAGCAACTTCAATTAGATTCTGGCAGTTTGGGTGAGCTATTTGGTGTCGTTCGTCAAACAGCAAAAGAACTAAAAGCTGAACAAGGTTACGCTGTCACTGGTGTTGATGTGACGAAATATATCCCTGTTGTTAACCAAATCGTTGACGCGAAAGCACTGCCGTCTATGCCGCAATTAAAAGGTTTGTGGCAAGCAATGGAATCACAAATCGTTGCAAGTGGTGAGTTGGCAGAGGTGAACGTACCATTTATTAATGGTGACGGTGAGCAAACCACAGAAAAAGCATTGCGTTTAGGCGCTTTAGGTTTAGTGGCTGATCAGGGTTATTTAAAGTGGGATGGTGCTCGCCATCTTGCAACGGCTTATCAACAACAACCTGAAAATGGCCCAAAACTTTCAGATTTAGCTGCAATAGCGGCTTCAGGTAGTGAAAGTATTGCTCTTGATCCTTCTCGTGGCGTGATGTTAGAGCAATTAGCAAATGCACCTACGCTTGAAGATCGTCTAACAGCAGGTGGTGTGGTCGGTAAAATTATTCTACTTCTGCTAGCTATTGGTGCGGGTATTGCCATTTTCCGTGGCGTTAAATTAGCGATTATTAACCGTCAAATTAAGCAACAGTTAAAAAATCCAACTCAAGCTGGAAATAATCCACTGGGTCGTATTCTTGCGGTGTATAACAAAGAGCAAAATCGTAGCGTAGAAGCGTTAGAATTACGTTTACTTGAAGCAATCGTTGATGAGCAGCAAGGGTTGGAAAAAGGTTTATCGATGCTAAAACTGTTTGCGGCTTTAGCGCCAATGTTAGGCTTACTGGGTACGGTGACAGGTATGATCGAAACCTTCCAAGTGATCACGCAGTTTGGTAATGGTGATCCTAAAGTGATGGCTGGCGGTATTTCAATGGCGCTGGTAACGACGGTTCTAGGTTTGATTGCCGCTATGCCTTTATTGTTGGC
The DNA here is from genome assembly GCF_022129445.1 of Photobacterium sp. Ph5. GTDB lineage: Bacteria > Pseudomonadota > Gammaproteobacteria > Enterobacterales > Vibrionaceae > Photobacterium. Next base: position 3,710 of record NZ_JADQAQ010000018.1, on the reverse strand, counting down.
TCATAACGTATTAAGTACACAGGCTGAAAATATTCGATTGATCCTTGAAAAACAAGGTATAAGCTTAGTTGCAGAGCAAGCTGAAAAGAACGAATCCTCTCAAGCATCTAATCATAACGTACTAGCAGAACAGGCAGCATAATGGACTTCAGCGTATTACATGGCTGGTGGTTTTCGCTTTCTCATTTTATGGCGCAAGGTGGCGCCATATTATGGTGGCTTGCTGCGGTTGTTGCGCTATGTTGGCTTTTGGTTATTGAACGAGTGATTTATTTATTCTTCTATTTTCCAAAGCAAAAAGAGCAGTGGTTAACTAGCTGGATGGCTCGTAAAGATCATTCCTCTTGGCATGCATGTGCAATTCGTGATGGCTGGCTTAATGAAGCAAAAATTGCCCTTAATCAGAATTTAAATTTCATCAAAGTACTCGTCGCAATCTGTCCAATGCTGGGTCTACTTGGCACCGTGACCGGAATGATCTCTGTCTTTGATGTGATGGCGACACAAGGTAGTAGTCAGCCACGTTTAATGGCATCTGGTATTTCTTTAGCAACACTGCCAACGATGGCAGGGATGGTTGCGGCCTTAGCGGGTATGTTTGTTCACGCACGTTTATCTAAAGCTTGTCAGATGCGTGAGTTTAAATTGGAAAAATTATTAAGGAGTCAGCAATGAGACTCAGCCGTCGTTCTTCAAATCGAGAAGATGCACAAATTGATTTAACATCGATGCTCGATATTGTGTTTATTATGCTGATTTTCTTCATTGTAACGAGTTCATTTGTCCGTGAATCAGGCGTAGAAGTTAATCGTCCTCAAGCAAGCCATGTGGTTAGCCAAAAAGAGGCAGGGATCTTTGTTGCTATTACTTCGGCAAATGATGTTTATATTGATAAACGTGTGGTCGATGTTGAGCGAGTTCAAGCAACATTAGAACATATGCTTACAGAGCAACCTGACGCTTCTTTAGTGATCCAAGCGGATGAGCATGCCTATAACGGTACTGTGGTTAAAGTGATGGATGCAGCAAAAGGAGCTGGGATCAAAAATATCGCATTGGCGGCGGAGAAAAATTAATGATCCGTCTTTTAATGGCTTTTCCATTAGCTATTGCTGTAGCGCTAGGGCTTTTTACTTTTATGGCATGGATGGTCGATAACGGTAATCATCAAAAGCCTGATAATAAAGAAGTGCTAGCGTTCAACATGGTAATGATGGAACAAGAGCAAGCGCCTCAACGGCGACAGCGTGCGGTGCCACCACCACCTGAAACACCAGAGCCACCACCAGAAGTAAAGCCAGTATCATCAAGAACTGCAACAGCAAGTGTTCAACCCGTTGCCTCTACGACAAGTTTAGGGCTAGATACTGCAGTGACAGGCTTATCGATTAATATGCCGAAATTTAGTGATTTTAGCAGCGCATCGAATGCGGTAGGTGAGCCGAGTGTTGGTCAAAGTCAGCAAGCAATGCCATTGTACCGTGTTGAGCCGAGGTATCCGCCTCGAGCGTTAAAGCAAGGAAAAGAAGGTTACGTAATATTGAAATTCACGATTGATCCTCAAGGTCGACCAATCGATATTGCAGTGCTTGAGGCAAAACCAAATCGTTTATTTAATAAAGAAGCGATTCGTGCATTGCGTAAATGGAAGTACCAACCTCAAGTGCAAAATGGCAGTGCTGTTTCGCAGCAAGGTCAGACGGTACGTTTAGAATTTAAGTTGAATAAATAGGATAGAGAAGAAGGGCTTGTAAGTCAGTATCTTAGCGGTGTTGTTAAGGTTAATCAATAGGGTGTAGTGACTTCTTTTAGTGAATACCATTGCCCCTATGGGGGAGTCTATGAGAGTTAATCTATTACATAGTCACTCGGAAATTTTTAGTATTTTTTAAAAGTAATGACCCTATGATTAATCTCTTACGTTGATTGTTATAGGGTCTTTTATTTAGTGTTAAGTTGAATCAAGTTTGTACCTTTTGTATAGCTCACAAAGTTTAACTAAAAGGTACAAACTGATATGACTTATAAGGCAGAGAAAATACACCTCTTTGAGTTCAATCATTTATACCTCCCTTAATATGTTACTTTGAAATGTTTGTTTAGCTCACAGTAGGTGTCACAGTAGCGATACCAAAGCGAGTGATAAGAGGCATAGCAACATCAACTTGAGTTCCAGCAGTACCATTAACAGGTACAGTCATCTTCATGAAACCAGCAATTAATAGTTGAGCATTAGCGACTATCTCAAGGATAGCTGATTGACGTTGAGGAATACGGGTCACACTTACTTTAAACACTTTACCACCTTGGTCTTCTCGGAAAGATACACCAGTGTGACGCTTCGGGATTAAGTAACCATATTCTTCTTCATTATCACCGTCACTACTATCTTCATTAGTAAATGGGAATACCTCAGTGTTAAACATTTCAGAAGGTGTCTTGAATCCATTTTGTTTAGCTTTATATTCCATCACAGAGTAAGCCTTAGCTGATAGACCAATAGAGAAGTCTTTCATTGCATTACCAAATTGAGTGCTATTAGATTGAGCCATGAAGATAGCTTCCTCAAGAGCTTCTGCTTTGTCTTTTAGACGAGCTGAAGTGATATCAATAGGTGTGTCTACTTTGATGTAATTATCTTTGTAAGTAGAACCTTCAATGGTCTTTAGGATTTCTGTAGTGATAACAGAATCAAGAGAATGCATAAGAGTCTTCATTTCTTGTTCAAGAGATAGGTCAGTAACGACACCTGCAAGTTCATTATCATATACTTCAAGAGCAGTGCTAATTAATACAGCTTCAGGTGCTGGCTTAGACACAACTAATGAACCTTGTTTAGCTGTGATAGGTGTAGGTTTCTTATTGCCTGATGAATCCAGTAGATTTAATTTAACTGTACGATTAGCAAGGGTAGGCACTTGGATTGTCTTAGCGTTCTCACCTTTACGATGAAACTTGTAGATAGGTGAATCACCCAGATATTCTTTAAACTCAATAGAGTTCATCCAGTTACTAATACGATTACCCATAGTTTGTAGATATTGTTGTGCATTCATGGTTATGTCTCCTTATTTGTTTTTATGGTTGTAAATTGGGAAGTATGAAAAAGGCTACTCACTTGTATTGAAGTTAATGAGTAGCCCTTAGTGCGTTTGACTTGTGTTATCGCCTGATTTTGGATATCGCTTTGTCTATTACCATTCAGCTATAAAGCTTTGACCTTCATAATTAGTGCTGTATGGGTTCACTGGTTTAACTGTTTGCTGTTTCATGTGGGTTACTTGAGCAAGGTATGCTTGACGATTTCTTTCTTGTTGAGCTTTAAGTTCTTGTTGCTCTTTGAGCTCTTGCATTGTTGGGAATAGACGCTTTCGACGTTCTTCTTCAACACGACGCTCTTCTTGTTCTTTCTCAAGACGTTCATTGCGCCACTGATTTGCAAGGACAAGCTTAGGGTGTCGATACCAAGGGAAATCCACTTTGATTAATTGTTCTAAGATGTGTGAAGCGTTAGATACTTGGTCAAGTAGGATAGGCAAGGTGACAGCATTGATATATTCAGTTGTTAACTCGACACCGAATACTTTCCATTTGTTATTTTTAATATGTTCAATAATCATGATTAGGGACTCCTGTTAATTGATTAATATGTGATTGTAGTGGTCAATAAATACTGGCCACAGTTTTAGAGGTTAACCAATATAATCGTT
>NZ_JADQAQ010000017.1 GCF_022129445.1 Photobacterium sp. Ph5 | reverse complement strand
CTCCGTTATTACTAATATTGTAGTTGCAATAACGGGGCGGACCATACATTTTTGTTAGTACTTACTTCATTAATACGCTTTTTTCTAAGGCGGTTAGAATTGGGTAATCAGCAGGACATAATGGATAGCGTTTAAATTCATTTAAGCCCACCCACACCATTGCTTGATGAGCATTTAATGCAATATTCCCTTCACACCATCGAGTTAAATAACCTTTTAGTTCAATGACTTTATCACCGTAATCAAATACGCTATCCGCCAACCATTGCTGTGTTTTAGTTGTGATCGCTAACTCTTCCATAAGCTCACGTTCTAATGCGTGTTCTGGTAATTCACCCACCTCAACTTTACCGCCAGGAAATTCCCATAAACCACCTTGGCTTGCATTATCTAATCGCTGAGCAAGTAGGTACTTACCTTCTTTCTCAATAACGCCCGCAACCACAACGATTGTTTTACACTTTTTCATTTTTAAAGAGACTTACCGCAACACTGTTTGAATTTCTTACCACTATTGCATGGGCAAGGATCATTACGCCCAATATTTTTGTACGGGTTAATCGCTTGTGCTCCAGCGCCAATCTGAAGTTGATCAGCAGCCATCATCACTTCCGTTAGCATTAATGGTAATTGCGAATAAAGCTCACTCGGTGCAGGCATTCCTGTCACGCCCGCTTGCTCCATTTGTTCCAGAGTACCGGCTTCATCAACACATAGCATTAGCGTTGTAAGTAATGCAGATAGCATGCGCATCGTACCATCTGAAATAGATTTCTCTTCCCAGTTTGGTTCTATGTAATGCCAAACGGCTAAAAAGCCTTGAGCAAACTCGGAAAGTGCCACATTTGTATCACCACTCTCTTGCCATTTAAGCTCTACCGGTAATTGGTACTCACCCGCTTTTACTGTGCGATATTGCATTTCAAAGTGATTTAATACGGCAACTTTATCAGTATCAGATAGCGTAATATCATTATCTTCTGTAACAGCACCAGTTAATAACACAGGTAACCAAATCTCAGGTTCCATCGGTTTAGGGTTTGCATTTGCGGCAAATAATGCGCCTTCAATAAAAGGAGCTGACATACCATCCCAGCTAGTTGGGAATGTCATTAATGTATTCATGATGGTTTCCAGTAAAAGTTTCTATCGCAATTATACCTGACTCATCCTTTTTCTTCATATCATCACTGACTTGAGCGAAAATATGTAATATTCATTGTTTCTTACAACGACATAAGTAGGAGTAATTAAAATTTATTATGCTAATTACATGATATTTGATGCAGTTCAGCGAAATTAAACATATATTCTGTTTAATTACTGATAAATGTCATCACTTATAATCTATGCGATGGGAATAGCCATGGATAATCACGATTTAAATGCAATCATTGCTGGCGCGAGTGGTTTGGTTGGAGATGAACTATTACACCAATTACTTGCAAATAAAACATTTAAACATATTTATGCTTTATCTCGTCGTGATTTACCATTTCGCAGCAGTAAATTACACCAAATTATTGACCCACTCCTTCGGATCAATAATTGGGAAAATGACACACCTCTGCCGCAATATGGCTTTATTTGTTTAGGTACAACAAAACGTAAAGCTGGCAGTAAATCGGCACTTGCCGCAGTCGATCTCTATTTGGTGAAAGATGTTGCTTGTACCATGAAAAACCTAGGCGTTAAACACATAATTGTCGTATCGAGCCTTGGTGCATCAACTCACTCACCTTCCCATTACTTACGCTGCAAAGGAAAAATGGAGCAAGCAATAACTAAGATGGGGTTTGAACACTGTATTTTTATTCGTCCGGGTCCTTTAAAAGGTGAACGCCGTGAAATTCGCGCTGACGAGCAACTATTGCAACACGTATTTGATGTGATCAATCCATTAATTATCGGCCCACTCAAGCATTTCGCGCCAGTACCCGCAGAGTGTGTAGCACGTAGCATGGTAAAAATGGCGCTATCTTGTGAAAAGCATCAACTTGATAAAAAAACCATAGTTTCAGGTCATCAACTTCGCACTATTTAAAATCCATGGTGACAAATTAACCCTCTCGCACTAGAATCTCGCCCCTTATATTGTAATTACCGAGCAGAGCTATAACCACTATGCGAGTTATTTTAGGCCCTATGGAAGGCGTCTTAGACCATTTAATGCGAGAGATGCTAACTGAAATTAATGACTACGATCTTTGTGTCACTGAATTTGTCCGAGTCATTGATAGCCTATTGCCTAGCAGTGTTTTCTATCGCCTATGTCCCGAATTGCGTCAAGGCGGGAAAACTCGCTCAGGTACTCCTGTTCGAGTACAAATTTTAGGGCAAGATCCTAATTGGATGGCTGAAAATGCGCAGCGTGCTTGTTCACTAGGCTCTGCTGGCGTTGATATTAACTTTGGTTGCCCAGCAAAAGCGGTAAATAAAAGCCGTGGCGGTGCGGTTTTACTTAAAGAGCCTGAGCATATTTATCAAATAGTTAAAGCCTGTCGCGCAGCTGTCAATCCCGTAAAACCTTTAACAGCAAAAGTACGTTTAGGCTGGGATGATCCTGCCCAATGTTTTGAAATTGCAGATGCCATTGCTCAAGCTGGTGCTGATGAAATGGTGGTTCATGCGCGTACTAAAGAAGATGGTTACCGTGCAGAGACTATCAAATGGGATTACATTAAACAGCTTAAAAATAATGTCGCTATTCCCATTATTGCAAATGGTGAAGTATGGAATTATCGCGATGGTCAAGCATGCCTTACCGCTACCAATACTGATGCATTAATGGTCTGTCGAGGCGCACTTAATCTGCCCAATTTAGGTAATGTCGTAAAACATAACCAAGCGCATATGAGTTGGGAAGAAGTACTCTCTTTATTATTAACTTACTCTCAATTTGAGATCAAAGGAGATAAAGGGCTTTACTACCCTAACCGTGTAAAACAATGGTTCTCTTACCTGCGTCATGAGTACCCACAAGCCAAATTATTATTTACTGATATTCGCGCCCTAAATAAAGCCAGCCCCATCATCGAAGTGCTTCAGCGCGCACAGCAGTAGCAGTAGCAGTAGCAGTAGCATAATGGACAGCCCAATCTAATTAGGCTGTCTTGTGATACCTTCTAGTATCATTGAACTTTCCCTTTTTTTATCACTCTAAAGCGGCACGCTTATCTACCATAAGAAAAATTCACACTTGTGCGTAAATTTAGGCCATTATTTATTGATAAAGTTATGTTTATTAAGGATCCACTATGCGTTGGAAAAACTCCCGCCAAAGTACCAATATTGAAGATCGTCGAGGCCAAAGCCCGACTCAAGCGGGATTACCTATTGGCGGTTTACTTCGCTTTATTCCGTTCTTAATTAAAACAAAGATTGGCAGAATTATTCTTGTTGTCGGTGGCTTATTTTTAGCTTATCAACACTTTACTGGCGGCAACATGATGGGACTGCAACAATCTGCTCCATCTTCTCAACTAGCGACTCAAAATGACGAAAATAAACAATTTGTCGCTGCGGTGTTAGGCACAACTGAAACTGTGTGGAATAAAATCCTTAATGGTAAATACCAGCCACCAAAGCTGGTGCTTTACAATAACGTTACCCAAACAGGTTGTGGAACAGGTTCCGCGCAATCAGGGCCTTTTTATTGCCCTACTGATAAAAAAGTATATTTAGATTTAAGCTTTATGAATGAGCTTAAAAAACTCGGCGCACCGGGTGACTTTGCCTTTGCTTATGTTATCGCTCACGAAGTGGGTCACCATGTCCAAAATCTATTAGGCACAAGTACTAAAGTACATCAGATGCAGCAGCGAAGCAGCAAAGTAGAAGCTAACCGTTTAAGTGTAAAACTGGAACTACAAGCAGACTGTTATGCTGGCGTATGGGGACACTATGTTAATCAACAAGGTATGCTTGAAACAGGTGATATTGATGAAGGTATTAAAGCGGCAAGTGCTGTAGGTGATGATCGCCTACAAGAAATGGCAGGCCAAGCAGTACAACCCGATGCCTTTACGCATGGCTCATCAGCACAGCGTATTGCATGGTTTAAGAAAGGATTTGAAACGGGCGATCCACGTCAGTGTAATACCTTTCAGCAGTAACTTATTATTTTCGCAATAAAAAACGCCTCATTATTTGTTTATTACAAAGGAGGCGTTTTTTTATATTAATTATTCAGGAATACGATTAGGATGATTCAAAATGTGGTCTTCCCAGTCTATAACATCGATTTCATACACAATTTTATCACGAACAGACTCATCAGCTTTATGCATTGCATCTTTTGAGCCGGTGATCAGTGGATGCCACTCAGGTAATGGCTTACCTTCTGCCAATAAGCGGTATGCACAGGTTTCAGGCAGCCAAACAAACTCATCAATACGATCACGAGTCAGTTTTAGACATTCTTCGCCAGATTCAAAACGATTCGTATAATCTTTGCAAGAACACGTTTTATTATCTAATAAACTACATGCCACATTGGTGTAATAGATATCATCTGTATCATCATCAATAAGCTTATGCAGACAGCACTTACCACAACCGTCACAAAGTGATTCCCACTCCTGATCTGTCATTGCTGCTAAGTCTTTTTCTTGCCAAAAATGCGTCATGATACCTACACCAAATTCACGTTATGCGCTTTAACACTGCGCTAAATTACAATTTACTATTTCATTATAGCGCGGTGTTTATAGCTACCCTGACGGTAAACTGCAAATTCAAATTACCTATTAATCAACAATGGCATCGAAATGAGAGCTATTATTATTTAGTTAATGTGAAACAGAGAGAAACTCTAGAATACTGAAATAGATCTTTAATTTTGATCTTATGGGTAAGGAGTGATAATTTGCGCAGCCAATTTAAACAATGAAGAGAAGTAATTGATGGAATGTCGTCTTGGCTGTGGTGCCTGCTGTATAGCTCCAAGTATCTCATCAAGTATACCTGGAATGCCCAACGGCAAACCTGCGGGTGTACCTTGTATTCAACTCAATGAGCAAAATTTATGTAAACTTTTTGGTAAAGCAGAACGCCCTGCTGTATGTCACCATTTTAAAGCTTGCCCTGATATTTGTGGAAAAACCAATGAGCAAGCTTTAACGATAATTACAGAATTAGAGCAACTGACTTAATCAATGCTCTTTATCTTACTATTGCGTTATTCTGTCGTTTTCCCCGTCAGAATACGTAATGCAATTTTTGCATTTTCTGCAACCTGATGACCAGTATGTGTTAAATAACCACCATCAAGTTGAGTTACCAATCCTTTCGCGTATAAACGTTGAGCAGCTGAAACCAATGCTGGATTTGCATCACTATGAACTTTTACCCCTTCCATGTTGCTGTGGATAGGGAATTTCACTAATAGATTCATTTCTTCAACAATATCTTGAGTGTATAGCATAACGACCTCTTATTAGTCTCTATTTAGATCTTACTGTCTAACGACTGACCTATTTAATATCATGAGTTAATACTAGCGGTTACTGGTGATAAAACTAGGTGCCAAGATCAACATCTTATAATCTTTATATCAGTGAAACGCGATCACGCTCATAATTTCAGAACTCTTTTTTCGGATGTTTACAACTGTACAAAAAACACCCTAACCTGTTGAGAGATATAAAAAAGCCGCTAATAAAAGCGGCTTTAGAAATTAAGCTTGAATACCAACAATTAACCATGGCGCATTCGGCGTTTTTAAATCTCGCTCTAAATGCCATACATCATTAATATCTTCTTCAATCCCTTCTTGGGTATCTTTATAGCGACCAGAGAACTTAATACTTAGCTGTGCTGAATTTGCGTCATAGTCTGCACGTACAAGTTCGGCATCAACGTACATCACTTCAGTATGTTGCTCACCTGAAAGTTTGGCACGTTCAGCTTGTAAATCGGCAAATAACGCAGGTGATACGTATTCTTTGATTTTCGCTAATTCGTTATGGTTCCATGCGCCTTGAATAATACGATAGTGATCGCGAGAACCACTTAAAAATGCATTCATATTAAAGTTAGGCGGCAAATTAAATGGCACATCACTGTCGGTTGACTCAAAACCACCATTTTGTGGTTGAGACTGCGAACCTGTCGCTTGACGATATTGCTGTTGTGCTTGTTGTGGCTGCTGTCGAGGAGAGTTTCCTGCGTAAGATTCACGATGACCCATCGGAGTGCCTTTATTTGCACGCATTGCTTTAAATAATTTAAACAATACAAATGCAATCACACCTATAATGAGAATATCCATAAACTGGATACCATCAAATGAACCACCAAAGAAAGCAGCAAGTAAGCCACCAGCAAGTAAGCCACCTAATAGGCCACCCATTAAGCCTTTCTTGCTCGATGACGCAGGTGAATTTTGTTTACGAATAGTATCTGTTTGTTGTGGCTGTTGTTTTTTCATTGGTGCAGTTTTAAAACTTTTACCAAACGACTTACCACCACCGAATTTCTTTGCTTCAGCATGCGGTGTCGACAATGCGACCACAAACACTAAAGCAAATACAGTAAAAAAGCGTTTCATCATTGTTGAAGTACCTTATCCATGTCCTGTATGCATCGTAGCCATATAACGGAGAATGTCAATTCAAAGCCGCCGTGAAATTGTTACCATCCCTTAACATTTAACGATTATAATTTCATCATTATTGAATACAGCGCCTAAATATTTTTGTATACTGTTTTTTATTTAAGCCACTTATAAAAAAGTTCTTCTTTTCATGGCACTTTATCCATCAAAAGTGGTCTTTTATAAGTAATCAAACGTTAAGTCTTTGTTGTTTTTATCTTACGATATTTTCAACACAACCATGGATATTTTTATGCAAGAGAATAACACTCACAGTAAACTCATTGGTTATCTACTTTGGATATTTGGCTTTACGGGTGCTCACCGCTTTTATTATGGCAAACCAGTAACAGGAACGATTTGGTTTTTAACCTTAGGTCTGTTCGGTATTGGTTGGTTGATTGACTTGTTCTTAATTCCATCAATGAATAGAGAATCGGACTTACGTTTTGCAAGTGGTGATATTGATTATAATATCGCTTGGCTACTGCTTACCTTCCTTGGTGTGTTTGGCGTCCACCGCATGTACATGGGGAAATGGATCACAGGGATACTTTATCTTTGTACCTTTGGGTTCTTCCTGATCGGTATTCTTATCGATTTTTGGACGTTAAACGATCAAGTTTCTTTAGAAAACACCAAGAATAAAGCTGTATAGCGTTTAATATTGGTGATTTTTGTTGTGACAATATATCATTTCCAACCTTCGAAAAATAAAATTGTCACAACATGTTTCTTACATCAAATTCGTGACAACTGTGCTTTTCGATTAGATAACAATAAAAATATTGAACGTTGTTCTATAATTAACGAACGTCAGTTTTGTAATATACGATAAGCAAACACATCAAAGAGTAATACTCATGGCAAGAAGAAATGACCATACTCGTGAAGAGTTGGTAAGCATGACACTGGAGCAGGTAAAAAACTTTCTCAATGAGCATCCTCATCATGAGCTAAGTTTACGTAAAGTCGCCGCTATGATTGGTTATGTACCAAGTACATTAGTCAATGTCTTTGGTAACTATAATTTACTGTTGCTACACGCAGTAGCCCAAACACTTGATGAATTATCTCAAGAAGCACAAGCCTGCTTAACAGGAGCAACTAATCCAGAGCAGGCTCTTCGTAGTCTCGCATATTGCTACCTCGACTTTGCAATTGCTCATCCATACCGCTGGCAATTAATCTTCCAACACACCATGAATGGCGAAGATTTACCTGAATGGCAATCAGATCGAATCAATAACATGACTGGCATGTTGGAATCATTGATTGGTCAAGTTAGCAGCAACATATCTGAAGATGAAGTACTGGAAACAAGCCGCGTTATTTGGGCTGGTGTGCACGGTATTACATTGCTTACTGTGGATGATAAGCTCTTTACCTCAACCCCTGTTGATGGCAAAGCACTTATTGATAACCTTTTAGATACTTATCTAAATAAGTGGAAACAGTAATAGAGATAGCGTAAATGACCACAAAGCCCCAATCGAGTCTTCTAACCAAACGGCGTTTTTTACCGTATTTTTTAACGCAGGCACTTGGGGCATTTAATGATAATGTTTACAAAAATATATTATTAATCCTGATCGCTTACGCTTCTGTTGATAGCCTGCCACTAAGTGCTAATTTACTGATTAACATTGCCGCTGGGCTATTTATTTTACCTTTCTTTTTATTTTCAGCTTCTGCTGGTGTTATTGCTGATCAATATGATAAAGCATTGATCATGCGCCGCGTAAAACTAGCAGAAATTGTGATAATGAGCCTTGCAGCAATAGCCTTCTTCTATCAAAGTTATTCTGCTCTGCTGGTGTTACTCTTTTTAATGGGGACGCAATCGGCTTTCTTTGGCCCTGCAAAATATGCCTTACTTCCCCAACACTTAAAATCAGAAGAGTTGATATCAGGCAATGCTTTAGTTGAAACGGGCACCTTTTTAGCTATTTTGCTTGGTACATTACTCGCCGGTTTTATCGCCGACAGCCATAACGCGCACTATATTGCAGCAGCATCTGTGATTTTTTTTGCGATATTAGGCTACCTCACATCCCTTGCTATTCCCAGCGCACCACCTACGGTAAAGAAAGCAACGTTCAAGTGGCAACCGATTAAACAAACCCGTTCAACCATGGCGATTGCACGCCAAGACAAAACAATTTTCCAATGTATTTTAGGGATTAGTTGGTTTTGGTTTTTAGGGGCTTGCTATCTCACACAGTTTCCTAATTATGCAAAAATCAGCCTTGGTGGTAATGCCGCCTCTGTCTCTTTCTTACTGATGTTATTTTCTATTGGTATTGCTATTGGTTCAATGTGTTGTGATCGCTTATCTCAACACCGTATTGATCCAGGGATAGTACCTATTGGTAGTTTAGGGATCACGTTATTTGGTGCTGGTTTATATTTCCTTACTCCAGTTACTACAGTACAAACTCAGAGTCTAATCGCATTTATAACTACACCAAGTCTATGGCCGATCTTTGCATCATTGCTTTTACTTGGTGTTGCTGGCGGTATTTTTATTGTTCCACTTTATGCCTTAATGCAGCAGCGATCTAAAGAGGATGAACGCGCACAGATTATTGCCGCAAATAATATTTGGAATGCTGTGTTTATGGTCGCCAGTGCTATTTCAGCCATAGTCTTCTTATCTATTTTAAAACTCTCAATTCCAGCGTTCTTCTTAATTTTAGCGGCAGTTAATTCATTAGTTGTTGTCTATATCTACTTCCAAGCTCCTGATTTTTTTTGGCGCTTTGTGGTTTGGATGATCACCCATACGATATATCGCGTTAAAAAGCAGAACGTTAATAATATTCCTGATCAAGGTGGCGTATTACTTGTCTGTAATCATGTCAGCTACATGGATGCACTATTGTTAGCAGGTAGCTGTCCACGCCCTATCCGCTTTTTAATGGATCGTGATATTTATAACCTGCCAATGATCAAAACATTCTGTAAAGCATGTAAAGCAATTCCTGTCGATGCCAATGACCGTTCATCTATTCGTAATGCTTTTTCCAAAGTGTCAGAATATTTGGATAATGGCGATATTGTTTGCGTATTTCCAGAAGGGCAGCTCACCTTTGATGGTGAAATAGCCCCGTTTATGCGTGGAATTGATTTAATCATTAAACGTTCTAATGTCACGGTGATCCCCGTTGCATTGCAGGGGTTATGGGGTAGCTATTTTAGCCGTGAAGGTGGTGTTGCATTATTGAAATGGCCAAAACGTTTCTGGTCACAAGTAACCATTGTCGCTGGTGAATGCATGTCTTCCCAAGAAGCAAATAGCCAATTGTTATATCAACAAGTGACGCAATTACGTGGCAATAGAAAATAACACTCTTATTTGCTTAAGTTTTAACTAACAAATAGATTAAAAAGGCGAAGCTATATATTAGCTTCGCCTTTTTATTATTGCTTAGATAACCAGTTGGCTAACTTCGTCCGAGAAAGTTTTATCCCTTGATAAATATCGCCATCAGGTAAAGCAACATAACGAATTGGGCGCTTAAACGCAGCCACTTTATCATTCATATAAGTCATCAGATGATCGATAAATACCGCATCCATCGGACTGGTTGCTTTCACAATAGCAACAGGACGTTGACCAAAATCATAATCATCAACCGGTAGAACAACAGCTTGCTCTATCTCTGGATACTGTAACAATACCACTTCAATATCTTCTGGTTGAATATTCTCACCACCGGAGATAAACATGTTATCTGCGCGACCATGAATAAATAGCTCATCATCATGCCACTCACCCATGTCTTTGGTTGCAAACCATTCCCCATCATGTCCATGGTTATCTAAAATAGAAAAAATCGTGTGATTACGGTAATAGCCTAAGCACAAGCTTTTACCTCTAACTAAGATCTCGCCATCGCGTAGAAATAATTCTCTATTCGGTAATACGTTGCCAACACCGCTACTATCATTCGCTTGTTTAGCCGATATTGTTGACGCCATTTCCGTCATGCCGTAACCACACCAACAGCGAATACCAACGTTGTGCGCTTTATTAGTGAGCGTAACAGGAATATGTGCACCACCTAATAACACTTGTTTCAGCATCATAGATGATGGTGTTACGGTACTATCAACACTATCGAGTAAACGTTGTAATTGAGTTGGTACTAACGATGCGTGAGTCACCCAATGCAATGCGTGTTGCTGCTGTGCTTTATCAACAATAACTAAACAGGCACCCCGGTATAACCAGCGCCATACAATCGCTAAACCTGAAATATGGAATAACGGTAATGACAATAACCAACTGTCTTCTGCTGTAAATGTCATTTGACTTAGCAAGCCAGAAGCACTGGCTAAATGTGACTCAGCATTATGAACCACCGCCTTGGGTACACCCGATGAACCTGATGTTAATGTCAGTGTCATTGGACGATGTTCCTGCCATGTCACTGGCACCATACGTGCTACAGTTGATAATTGCAGCTCGATATTTTTCCCAGTTAGCGCTGTTATATCATGCTCAGTATCCGACCAAATATAGTCATTATCTAACATCACTAGCTGTTGCTGTAATTCAGAAAAAGACAACTTCGGGTTGAGACCAACATAGCGTGCTCCCACCCGAAAAATAGCAAGCATCAACCATAATACTTGAATCGAATTATCAGCGATTACGGCCACAAGTTGATCACGCTTAACGCCTTGTTCAACTAAACCTTGTGCGTAATCATCAACGTTTGAAGAGACATCGGCCCATGTATATGTTTGCGCACCGTCTTCTTTATTACCTAAAGAGATGGCGATATCTGATGGACGCTCTGCAGCCCATCGCTGCCAAGGCCATGTTAGAAAATCGTGTTTTATTTCTGCCATACTAGGTCTAATTCTGCTAAAGAGATCATAGGAAGTTCACTATCAGGCCAAGGCGTCACCAATTGTGCTTTAAACAATTGCATGGTATCTAAACCTGGGATCACATTGGGTGTTTTCCACTGTGCTAAACGCGCTAACTGATTTAAGCCTAGACTTGATTCTAAACTCGAACTAATTACAGCCGTTAACCCTGCCGCTTGAGCTTGTTCCACCAGCTCAATACAACGCGCTAAGCTACCTGTTAGTGTGGGTTTGATAATAATTGCCGCAACACCTGGTTGTGCTTTTACTTCAAAATGAGGATCACGGACGGTTTCATCCCAAGCAATATTAATACCTGTTTGCTCAGCAAAAAGCAGGCTATCTTGAGGTTTAATACAAGGCTCTTCTAAAAATGCGATCCCTTGACGGTTTTCAGGTTTCACATATTTAGCAAATTGCTGCGCTTTGAGCGGTGTCCATTTACGGTTGGCATCTAAACGTAAATGAATACCTGGAATGGCTTCAATAAACATATTAGCAACAATACCATCACGTACCGCTTCATACATGCCGACTTTAATTTTAGCGACTTTATCGCCATTTGCGGTATTTAAGCGCTCAATCAACTCGTCAGGATCTCCTGAGCATAATGGCGCTACCGCATAGTTAGCAGCAAGAGGTAACTCACCAGCTAGCTCTGCCATTGCACAACTTAAGCCAAAGGCCACAGAGGGATAGGCATCATCTATATCGATCTCTTGCCCTTGAAGCCAAAGTTCGAGTAATTGTTTTATTTGCTCTAAGGCTTGCTCAACTGTTTCATGACTAAACTCGGGCAGTGGTGCGACTTCACCGACACCAACCTTATCCCCTAAACTAAGTTCGACAACAAAACCTTCACGTGTCACTAAACGTTGATCACGTAAGATAACACCAGAATCCATCGGTAACTGATATTGATATAACTTAACGCTGCGCATTCTTGATAACCTTTAATTAATACCAGAGCATGAAACACGCTAAACCTTAGCAGCCTAACGGAATATTAAATCACTTTAATTACAATGGCTCGTTACAACTTTTGAATAAAAGCAGATAAGGCAGATATAAATGCATGTGGTTGTTCTACATGAATATTATGACCAGCATCAGGGATCACTTCTACGCTTAGCTCTGATTGCATAGCGATCTGACGAAATTTTGCATCATATTCACCACAGACATAACGAACGGGTAATTTTAAGTTTTGTAGCGGTGTGAGTAATAATGGTTGTTTAGATAATGACGTTGCTAGCAACATATTCGCGACACCTTTTCCAAGGTTATCACTACGTTTAGCGACTAAGCTTTGTCTTTGGTCATGGTTCAGTGATGAAAAAACAGTTTGTTGATACCAATCATTCAACACTGAAATAAGAGGTTGTTGAGAAAATCGTGCAGCCCATGCTTTATCGTTATTCAGCCGTACTGCACGATCTGCAAGCGGTAACCCAAAGTGACCGCCTTCTAAAAAGACACCTTGCAATCTTAGCTGATTCTTCGTGGCCTTCTCATTTGCTAATTGCGTTGCAAGATACATGGCAAGTCGCGCACCTAATGAATACCCCACCAGCACAAAACGTTGAATACCTCGTTGTTCCAAGGTTTTTAATACCGCCTGATAACTCTGCTTAAAGCCAATATCAGAATCATCTAGTGGCATAGGTACTGACGCACTAAAACCATGCCCTGGCAGATCGATTGTTACACAACAGTATTGGTGCATTAAGGCTGAAGTAATTAATCGCCAATCCCGACCCGAACCTAATAACCCGTGCAGAAAAACTATCACGGGTTGGTTTGCTTGCGGGCGTTTCCCAAACACTTCAGAGTAAAGACGCACGTTTTACCTCAGAAAAGATCTCTTTTAACATCTGCCCAGCCTCTCCCGCTGGCGTTTTAATTTCGATGATCGTTGTTTGGTTAACCTGTTGTGCATCCACTACCGCAGTTTGGGCTTCTGCTAACGTGGTTGGACGCTGGTAGTTCAATTCAAACATGGCTGCAGCATGGCTAAATTCAAAACCATGAGGCATGCGATAAAAGTCATCTTTTTGCTGCTCTGGTACCGGTAACATATCAAAAATACCACCACCATCATTATTCGTGACAATCACAACCATAGGTAATGAGGTTTGCTTTAATAATGCGAGGGAATTGAGATCATATAAAAACGACGTATCACCTAATAACATCACTAATGGCACTTTTCTAGCGCGTTGCACACCGGCTGCCGTTGCTATTAACCCATCAATACCTGATGCACCACGGTTGGTAAATGTCGCTGTTGTGGGTAAATCACCAAACATATCCAGCAATCGAACAATCATGCTATTACCGAGGAATAACTCAGAATCAGGTACTAGCCAGTCTCTCAATAATGCTGCTAATGACGTTTCAGATAAATCGTCACAATGCCGCTTAGCTATTTCACGATAGCGCTTAGACGCATCCACTAAAGGTAATGCCCATCCACTATGTGCTGATGTTTTTTCATCAAATAGCGCCGTACAGATCCACGCGCTCACATTCGCTTGGATACGAGAGCCAGAATGATTATGAGGATCTAAACGTCCTTGTTGTGGGTCGATTAACCAATAATCATCCCACCGCTGCTCGCCAATAAACTGTAATAAACGTTTAGACACAATCCGTGCACTAAATTGCAGTAATACTTGTGCTTGAGACAATACTTCAGCACAGGCTGAATTTTGTAACCAACCATCAAAACCCGCATATTCGCTGGAGCCTCCAGCTTGAGGGTCTACCAATAACGGCCAGCCTAATCGAGTTGCTAACGCTTTCACATCAGCAAGTTCATTAGGTGCTAATTTACCTGCAACAATTAAACCTTTTTTGTCGCACAAACGCTGCCATTGCACTGAATCAATCACAATATCAGAGCTGATCGCTTGTTGATGTTGGCAATACGGTAATACTGTTGTTTGCCACAGCTTAACCGGTGCTAAATAGCTTGAAAAATCTACCGCCTCGCCATATAGCGGCTCAGGGTAATGGCAATTTAAATGAATGGCACCGCCACGTAACTGTTGTTGATGCATCAACTCATCAATCGCGCCTAATAACCAATTAGGAGAGATATCAAGTGTAGGGGCTGGTAGATCAATAAATTCTGTTACGTGCTGTGAAAAAATACCGTATTGACGAATAGCTTGGTTAGCCCCACATTGCAGTAGTTCAACAGGACGATCTGAGGTTAACAGCACTAACTTTTCTTTTGTTAACCCAGCTTCAGCAACTGCGGGTAATAAATTAGCAACCGCAGTGCCTGATGTCACAATCACCGCAACGGGCGTTTGTGATGCCTTTGCTAAACCTAATGCGAGAAAGCCTAAACCACGTTCATCAAAGTGAGTATGAATCGTCAATTTTTGCTGTTTTGCTGCTGCTAACGTTAATGGTGTTGAACGAGATCCAGGAGCAATACAAACATGCTGAACACCTTGTCGAACTAACTCTTCAAGTATTAGCTCAGCCCAACAACTATTTAATGCAGCTCGATAAGCGAGACTACTCGGTAAAGTTAATTGCATGAGGCGCTTTTATACTCCATTTCAGCAGCTAACGGGTTATTCGTTTCTTGTTCAAATAGACTGCAGAGTGTTGATGTTTTCCGATCAAGCTCTTTCCATTCACTTTCAGCAACGGAGCCTGGAACAATGCCAGCACCTGCAAATAAATGGACTTCACCTTCAATAATTAACGCACTTCGAATCGCAACACAAAACTCACTATGGTGTTGGCTAATATAACCCACTGCACCACTATACCAACCGCGAGAAAAAGGTTCGTTTTCAGCGATAAAATGAAGAGCAGGATCACGAGGTAATCCAGCAATCGCAGCCGTTGGTTGTAAGTTATCTAATAAATCAGCACTAAAGACGCCACTATTTAATTCAGCATCAATGCTTCGCTTTAAGTGTTGGACTTTACGTAGTTGAACTAATTCTGGGGTTTGGGATACATTCATCGATTGGCTACATGGCACTAATCGATTAACAATATCATCAACCACTAAACGATTTTCGTAGCGATTTTTATTATCTGACAATAACCATTGTGCTAATTGTTGATCTTCAACATCATCTTTACCACGGCCAATTGTACCCGCTAACGCTTCTGTTTGAATCGCATGTTCATGACGTTGAAATAATCGTTCTGGCGTTGAGCCCATAAAACCATGCTTTTCATCCAGCGCCATTAAAAAGTGAAAACTATTGCTGTTATTAGCGCAACTCGCTTTCAATAGTTGAGCGGGTGATACGGGTTTATCAAGCTGTAACTTTGTTCGTCGAGCAAGCACCACTTTTTCAAATTCTTTATTTTCAATCGCATCTAATGCCCGTGTTAGCATGCTTGACCAACCAGAAAAATCCGGCATGTAACTACGATTTAAAATTTTACTTTGAATACCACTGATCATTGATGTATCAAACATCAACTGTTGTAATGCTGCCACAATACGTGCGCGATCTTCACCGACGTTAACAGCAATATGCCATTCATTATCTAGACGACTTAATTCAAGCAACGGTAAAAAGAAAAAAGAGGATAAACAACGTTTATTTCGCTCTGTTCTTCCATCAAAAGAGCGCCCACCCCAAATTCGCTGCTCATTAGAAATCACTTTCTCAGCGGCTTTAGGATCAGTAAATGTTTTTATTTGGCCTAGCGCGACAACCTCTTCTCGGCAATTACGTGATTGCCAATAAAATTTAGGATACAAGGCTTGTGTATCCATCCAATCAATCAGGTCGATATGTTTTGGTAAATCTAATTTAACCAATATACGCTGGGTTGTTACAGATGCTTGCTCTAATTTAGCAATTAATAGTTCAACGGCTTGTTGTAACGCAGTCAAGATAACCTCGCTCAGCTCTATTACACCAATACGGCTCATCCCTGGCTGAAAGATACATATGTCACTCTCTTCGACATATTTTCTTTACTAAGAATAGTCACTTATTTATTAAAATAGAGATAATAACCACTGATTATCTGAGTAAAGAAGAATGATGTATCATTCTACCTCACTAAAAAGCATCTGACTAATGAAGTAACACAATTGTATTACTTACCGAACTAGCAGAAACGTCTATTCAACTTTACTTATCCTAGTTAAACACGCCACTTTCATTCTGCCCAAATAAAACAAAACACTCTTTTACATAATTATCATCTAAAAGGTGTTCCTATCTCCCTCTTTTATAGTGTAATTTGTGGTTATACCTAATAATCATCAGGAAAGCCTCATATGCAAAAATTCGGGATGTCATCCAAGCTTAATAATGTTTGCTATGACATACGTGGTCCCGTTCTGAAACACGCTAAGCGTATGGAAGAAGAAGGGCAAAAAATACTCAAACTAAACATCGGTAATCCAGCACCGTTTGGTTTTGATGCCCCTGATGAAATTCTCGTGGATGTGATCCGTAATCTACCAACATCCCAAGGTTACTGTGATTCAAAAGGCATTTATTCTGCGCGTAAAGCCGTTGTTCAACACTACCAAAAGCGCGGCTTACTTGATCTTGATGTCGAAGATGTTTACATAGGTAACGGTGTCTCTGAATTAATCGTTATGGCAATGCAAGCACTGCTAAACCATAAAGATGAAATATTGGTCCCATCACCTGATTACCCATTATGGACAGCGGCAGTCTCACTCTCTGGTGGTACACCGGTTCACTACACATGTGATGAACAATCGGATTGGTATCCAGATCTTGATGATATAAAGAAAAAAATCACGCCAAATACTCGCGGTATTGTATTAATCAATCCGAATAACCCGACGGGCGCGGTATATAGCCGAGATTTTCTGATCGAAGTGGTTGAAATTGCACGTCAACACGATTTGATTATTTTCGCTGATGAGATCTATGACAAAATTCTTTACGATGGTGCACAACATACCTCTATTGCTCCATTAGCAGAAGATGTGGTGTGCGTAACATTCAATGGCCTTTCAAAATCATACCGAGTATGTGGTTTCCGTGCAGGTTGGATGGTCATTTCAGGACCAAGACACCGTGCTAAAGGTTACATCGAAGGGTTAGAAATGCTGTCATCAATGCGTTTGTGTGCCAACGTACCTATGCAGCATGCCATTCAAACCGCATTAGGTGGTTACCAAAGCATTAATGAATTAATCTTGCCGGGTGGACGCCTACTCGAACAGCGCAATAAAGCTTATGATCTATTAACTCAAATCCCTGGAGTTTCTTGTGTTAAGCCAAAAGGCGCGTTGTATTTATTCCCGAAATTAGATCAGAAGAAATTTAATATTCAAGACGATCAAAAAATGGCAATGGACTTTTTACTGCAAGAGAAAGTGCTTGTTGTACATGGAACCGGATTTAACTGGAAACAACCAGATCACTTCCGCATTGTAACCTTACCCCATGTCGATGATCTTGAACTAGCAATGGGACGCTTAGAGCGCTTCTTACATAGCTATCGTCAATAGCCTTTGCAAACAATTCTTAAGCCTCGGTAAACCGGGGCTTTTTATTAACTAAAAACTGTCAATATTTCCCTAACTTCTGTTACCTTTAGTGCATAACATCTATAGATGCTGCTCATCAGCACATTTAGTTTAAGAGAATTGATCATCATGGAAAAAAGTCATTTCTTCGCTCACCTTGCTCGTATGCGTTTAATTCAACGCTGGCCATTAATGCGAAGTGTCGAAACTGAAAATATCTCCGAGCACAGCCTTCAAGTTGCTTTTGTCGCTCATGCACTTGCGTTAATTAAAAATCGTAAATTTGGTGGGAATCTAAACCCTGAACGTATCGCGCTGCAAGGTATGTTTCACGATGTCAGTGAAGTACTCACAGGTGATATGCCAACCCCAATAAAATACTACAACCCTGCGATTGCTGAAGAATATAAGAAAATCGAATTAGCAGCCGAACAACGACTTATTTCTATGCTTCCTGAAGAATTTCAGGATGATTATGCATCTCTGCTTGATAGCCATAAAATTGATGCTGAAAATGCAGCTATTGTTAAACAAGCCGATACATTATGCGCTTATATAAAATGCCTTGAAGAACTCAGTGCAGGGAACCATGAATTTACTCGAGCGAAGAAAAGATTGGAAGAAACCCTTGAGCAACGCAAAACACCTGAGATGACCTATTTTCTTGAGACATTCGCTGATAGCTTTAATCTTACTTTGGACGATATTAGTTAATGACAGAATTTACTATCTCACCAGCATGGGAAGAACGCTTTTATAACGAACAAAAAATGCGTCGAGATGATCACCGTTCAGCTTTTCAGCGCGATCGAGCCCGAATTCTTCATTCTGCCGCCTTTCGTCGTTTACAAGCAAAAACTCAAGTCCATGGTGCTGGTAATCACGACTTCTATCGGACTCGACTCACCCACTCGCTAGAAGCATCACAAATCGGTACAGGGATCGTTGCACAACTCAAATTAAAACAACCTGAGTTTAAATCATTACTCCCTTCAACCAGTTTAATGGAAAGTTTGTGCTTAGCACATGATATCGGTCACCCACCCTTTGGCCATGGCGGTGAAGTCGCCTTAAATTACATGATGCGAAATCATGGCGGCTTTGAAGGAAACGCACAAACTTTTCGAATCGTAACCTTACTGGAACCTTATACCGAAGGGTATGGTATGAACCTAGCAAGACGTACCTTGCTTGGTTTACTAAAATACCCAGCCCTACTCAGTGAAACTACCGCTCCAGAGCGTGCACCAGATGTCGTGAACTTTCGTCACCTTAAAGCAAAAGACTGGTATCCAGCGAAAGGCTTATATGTGGATGATAAAGAAGTCTTTGATTGGGTATTAAGCCCGTTATCAGACAAAGATAAAGCCCTCTTTGCGCAAATGCGTTGTGAGCGTTTATCGCCACGAGAACCCTGTAAGACACGTTTTAAATCATTAGATTGTTCAATCATGGAATTAGCGGATGACATTGCATACGGTGTCCATGATTTAGAGGATGCCATCGTGATGGGGATTGTGACACGCGATGATTGGCAAGAAGCGGTTGCCTCAAAAATAGCAGAATGTGGAGACCCGTGGCTTGAGGAACGTATTGGTGATATAAGCGAGTTGATGTTTGCTAGCCATCATCAGCGTAAAGATGCCATTGGAGCGCTGGTCAATGGTTTACTTACTTCTATCACCATTAGCCCTACGATTCAAAACGGTACTGATTTTTTTGATGAGCCATTATTACAATGGAATGCCTTTTTATCCGAGCCTATGGAGCGCGCTTTAGAAGTGCTTAAACAGTTCGTAAGTATCTATGTGGTAAAAAAACCAGAGATACAACTGTCGGAATATAAAGGACAACAATTGATCATGGAACTCTTTGAAGCATTTGCTTCTGATCCCGAAAGATTGTTACCAGATAATACTCGCATGCGTTGGTTAGAAGCTAAAGAGCTGAGAGATAACGAGCTTAGGATCATTGCCGATTACATTTCAGGCATGACGGATGGATTCTCTCAACGTCTTTATAGCACATTATTCTTACCTACCTCTGAAACAGGTATAAGCAATAATGGTTATGGCTTTTAATCATTAACCAGTGAATATAAAGGGAGCCCATGCTCCCTTTTGTGTACAAACTAGCCTTTATAGTTTTTATCAAATACGCCGGGCGGCATTTGTTGAATTTGAAAATTAATCATATTTTCGAATGTATCGAGCAATGGCTGAAGATTTAAAGATGTTGGCTCTAACACTGATAATGCTAAATATCCCGCCTCAACCGTTGATACTCCCTGCTCTTTTGGCGATTTTCTAATACGATAGTTTCCAGTCTCTACATTATCTAAATGGACTAACGGTAGCTGATGTAAATTGGTCGATAATTGCCACATTTTGTAGGCTTTCTTCCAAGTCCCATCAAGTAAGATAATCACATTTTTTCGAGACGACTGAGCATGTTCGACGATATCAGACAGTGCTGTCGCACGCTCTCCTGGGTAAACTACATAAATATCACGATCAGACTCAGCTAAAGCTGTATTTAATTCCTCATGCTGCGAAAAATCTTCACCTACCCAAAGTCGGCTATTGGGTAAAGAAAGTGATAGTATTCTTGCAGTGCCAATTGCTCGTTTAACTTCTGATGGATGTTGTAAAATCCATAACTCTGTTTGAGTTGCAATAGGTTTTATCCAGTGGCAAATGCAGGCTTTGTTTGCTTTACCACAGTTATCACAGTACCGACTCATTGAGGTTGCCTTGTCTATTCGAAATTATATTGTTATTGCGATAATCATGATGGTTATAGCTCAATTACCACAATGTCAGCCATTATTAGTTTGGGATCGCCAAGAAATTATTAATGGCGAATTATGGCGGATCCTATCAGGAAATTTCACACATACCAATTGGGTGCATCTTGCAATGAATGCTAGTGCCTTTGCAATCATTAGCTATATTTTCCGTGCCCATTTTAATGCTAAAGCTTATAGCCTATTGATCTTAACTTTATCGTTCACTATAGGTATTGGACTCTTTGCTACCAGTATTACTTGGTATGCGGGTTTTTCTGGTGTACTACATGGCATCTTTGCTTGGGGTTGTATTCGTGATATCCAATCAAAAACTCGGGGTGGATGGCTCTTACTCCTAGCACTTCTCATTAAGATCTGTTGGGAACAATACTTTGGTGGCTCTGTGAGCTCTGAAGAATTGATTGGAGTACGTGTAGCAACTGAAGCCCATTTGATTGGTGCAATCACAGGCATACTTTATGCCTTGCTTATCAAGCAAAAAATCAACTCTCAAGTCGAATATAATCGATTTAAATGACTATCAATATACGGGAGCATGCTCGCTCCCGTTAAAGTTAATAATTACAATTCAATACGTTTTCTATTTTTATCAACAGTCGCCTCACCGATCCCTTTCACTTTTGTTAAATCGTCGACACTCGCAAATTTACCATTCACTTTTCGATAATTAATAATCGCTTGTGCTTTCTCAGCTCCAATGCCAATTAGTAATGTATCCAATTGCTCAACATTAGCAGTATTAATATTAATTTTTATATCAATACCTTCATGCATGTTGTCAGCAGCGTGACTTAAAGGGACGAGTGCTAATCCACCCGCTAGCGTAATGGCTTTAAACAAGCGATATGAGTACATCTTTGTATCCTTTATTGGTATGAGTGTTTAAAAAGGATAAAAAGAAAAGAAGGACGATGAGGGGGTTATTTAAAAATAAAAGATAAAAAAACGACGGGCCGCACAATGGCGGCCCGTTAATAGAAATGTAAATTTCAATTAGTTTGCTGGCTTGTCCAACATTGGGTAAGTCACTTTCGCTGACTCACGTAATGTCTGAAGCGTTGCTGATAGATCTTGTTGAGCAAACATATTCTCAACTTGAGTTGCAAACTGAGTATCGACATCATCTTTCGATGGCGCAACATTCACAACTTTATCTAATGCAATGATTTCAACATTACCTTTGTTGTCACGTGTCATACCATAAGACACTTTACCGTCTTTTGGTTTAGGTAGTGTAAACGCAACACGTGCCACATTAGCATCAGGACCTGAACGAGTTATAGTTTGATCGCCAGAGAAGCTTAAGCCATCTTTTGCTACAACATCTGACTTACCGTCACGTAGTGCCGCAATGATTGAATCAGCCTTCTCAGTTGCTTGCTTCTCACCTTTTTGTTGAGCGAGTAGTGTTTTCACTTTTGCTTCAACATCGGTAAATGGCAGCACTGATTCAGGGCGTGCATCATCAACACGAACAACAACAACATGCTCTGGTGCAATCTCAATCACATCAGAATTCATACCGTCGTCATGAACCTCAGGGCTTTGTAATGCTTCTTGTACTTTCTTATCACTTAACACACCTTTCTCATCTTGTAATGAGATAAAGCCTGTCTTGATGATCTTCGCCTTTACAGCTTCTGCTGCATCATCTAAAGAGTCTGGTGATTCAAATGCCGTTTCAGCTAGCTTACTTTGTAGCTTATAGAATTGCTCTGCTACTTGCTGCTCTTGAAGTTCAGCGACAATACTCGCTTTCACATCAGCAAAAGGTTTCACTTTAGGCTCTTCGATACCATCAAGTAAAATAATGTGGTAACCAAAAGAAGACTTCACAAGACCAGACATATCACCTGGTTTTGCTAATGAAAACGCTGCTTCTTCAAACGCAGGATCCATCACACCTTTACCGAACCAATCAAGCTTACCACCATCTTTTGCACTGAAAGTATCATCGGATGATTTCTTCGCAACATCAGCAAAGTTAGCACCAGCTTTCAACTCAGCCAGTAATGCTTCCGCTTTTGCTTTAGAAGCATCGCTATCGCCTTTTACTAAGATATGGCTAACTTGAATCTTCTCAGCAGTGCTGTATTTACTCTTATGTTCGTTGTAATACGCTTCAGCTTCTTGGTCAGTGATCTTAATCGTGTTAACAAGATCTTTACCTGATAATTCAATGTAAGACACTTTTACTTGAGCTGGGCGCGTAAACTGCGTTTTATTCTCATCATAATAAGCTTTGGCTTCTTCATCCGTTACCGTTACTTTATCGGTAAAGTCTGCAAGATTCAGCTTCAAAGTACGAACAACACGCTCTTGTGATTCAAGCTTACGAAGTTCATTCAATTCATTATTAAGTGCGAAGTCACTGCCTTCTAATGCGCTTAAGAATTGTTGACGTAGCATGTCTTTACGGATTGACTCTGCAAACTGCTCAGGAGAAATTCCAGCACGACGTAACGTTAAATTATATTGTTCATTATTAAACACACCGTCAACTTGGAAAGCAGGCATTGCTACAATCGCTTGCTTCACTTGAGCATCGCTCACGCCAAGGCCAAGCTCTGTTGCGCGTTGCTCAATCAACTCATCATTAACCATACGCTCAAGCACGCTATTGCGGAACTGCTGTACATAAGCAGGATCACCCATCAGTGTTGAGAAGTAATCACCTAAACGTTGCTGCATTTGGTTACGTTGATTTTGATAAGCCTGCTCGAATGCACGCTGACTAATTTCTTTATCATTAACTTTTGCTGCAACTTGCTCATTACCGCCCGCCAGATAACTGCCGACACCAGCAAATACAAAAGAAAAAATAATTAAGCTAAGAATAATCTTAACCCAGATGCTGTTAGCGCCTTCGCGCAATCGCTCCATCATAATTTGCCGTCTCTCCTACTTGTTCGATCTGGCACGGTTTCGAACTACAAATGTGTGCACAAAATATCGGTATCAACGTGATAGCCGAACCTTCAATATTATTAAGCCGTTACTGACTAAAACGTAAATAACCTGCTGTATTAGCTTTTAAACTAAAGATAGCACTAACACAATAAGCTACAAAGCGCATAGTATGATAACTTGATACCGATTTGACTAATGAAATGTTCTTTGCATTGGTTAAGAAGCAGAAGAATAAATCCCTAGTCAAATAGACATCATTATAAAGTAAAAAAAGCGCATCAACCGATGCGCCTTTGTTGTACTGGATCAGTATACCCTTTCCAGTAGCAATATTTAAGCCATGATAACATGACAAAACAGTCAGAAAAAACCAACTATTTCTTAGTTAACAGAGTCTTTTAGCGCTTTACCCGGCTTAAAACCAGGTACTTTTGCAGCTGCAATTTGAATTTCTGCACCTGTCTGCGGATTACGGCCAGTACGAGCTGCACGTTCACGTACAGAGAAAGTACCAAAACCAACCAACGCAACTTGCTCACCGTCTTTCAATGTGTCTGATACCGCTTCAATGAATGCGTCTAAAGCACGACCAGCTGATGCTTTTGAAATATCTGCGCTTTCTGCGATTTTATCTACTAGTTGAGTTTTGTTCACGATTAAATCCCCTTAATGAACTTGCCTACCCGTAACTCGTCACTGAGACGCTGTGAATAGTAGACAATAAATTGTTTCTAGACCTGATTGTATTGATAGAAACTTACAGGTCTTAATAATACATCGCTTAGCGCGGATTAGAAGTTAACTTATAGCCAGACAAAAAAACGCTGACAAGGACTTTTGTCTTTGAAAGCGTTTTTTATTTAGTTAATTTTGCTACAGGTCACTATTTTGAGCATTTACCAGCTCAATACCCGTCGGATTATTCTGAAGTGCAACAGTTAACACTTCATCAATCCAACGTACAGGACGCACTTCCAAATCGGCAATAACATTCTCTGGGATTTCTTCCAAATCACGTTCGTTCTCTTTTGGAATCAGTACTGTTTTAATACCACCACGATGTGCTGCTAATAGTTTTTCTTTCAAACCACCGATAGGTAAAACTTCACCACGAAGTGTAATTTCACCCGTCATTGCAACATCAGCACGAACTGGATTACCGGTCAAGCTAGAAACAAGTGCTGTACACATTGCAATACCGGCACTCGGGCCGTCTTTCGGTGTGGCACCTTCAGGTACGTGAACGTGAATATCACGCTTTTCGTAGAAATCAGCTGCAATACCTAAACGCTCAGCACGAGAACGTACTACCGTCATTGCCGCTTGAATCGATTCCTGCATCACATCACCCAGTGAACCTGTGTAAGTTAACTTACCTTTACCTGGCATAGATTCAGTTTCGATGGTTAATAGATCACCACCTACTTCTGTCCACGCAAGTCCTGTCACTTGACCTATACGATTACTTTCGTCAGCTTTGCCGTAGTCGCAACGCTGAACGCCTAAGTAATCTTTTAAATTATCTTGACTGATTTCAACGTGTTTAATGTCTTTATTAAGTAAAATTTCTTTCACTGCTTTACGGCAAAGTTTAGATATTTCACGCTCAAGGCTACGAACACCCGCTTCACGCGTGTAGTAACGAATAATGCCAATAATCGCAGAATCATCAACAGTCAACTCACCTACTTTTAAACCGTTACGTTTAATTTGTTTCTCAAGTAAGTGATTCTTAGCAATATTTAACTTTTCATCTTCGGTATAACCCGATAGACGAATAACTTCCATACGGTCAAGCAATGGACCAGGAATATTCATCGAGTTAGATGTAGCAACAAACATTACGTCAGATAAATCGTAGTCAACCTCTAGGTAGTGATCATTAAATGCGCTATTTTGCTCAGGGTCTAACACTTCTAGTAATGCTGACGCTGGATCACCACGCATATCAGATGACATTTTATCAATTTCATCTAATAGGAAAAGTGGGTTTTTCACCTCAACTTTTGCCATTTTCTGGATCAATTTACCCGGCATAGAACCGATATAAGTACGACGATGACCACGAATTTCCGCTTCATCACGTACCCCACCCAATGCCATACGAACATACTTACGGCCCGTTGCCGCTGCAATCGATTGACCTAGAGACGTTTTACCAACACCTGGAGGACCAACCAAACATAGGATTGGACCTTTTAGCTTGTTTACACGACTTTGTACTGCGAGGTACTCAAGAATGCGTTCTTTCACACGCTCAAGACCATAGTGATCGGCATTTAGCACTTCTTCAGCTTTTGCAAGGCTCTTTTTCACTTTAGAGCGCTTGTACCAAGGAACGCTTAACATCCAATCAATGTAACCACGAACAACGGTTGCTTCCGCTGACATTGGTGACATCATTTTTAACTTTTGCAGTTCTTGCTCGGTTTTTTCACGAGCTTCTGCTGGCATTTTAGATTCTTCAATCTTTTTCTTTAGCGCTTCAAACTCATCTGGCGCATCATCAAGCTCACCCAATTCTTTTTGGATAGCCTTCATTTGCTCATTTAAGTAATACTCACGCTGAGATTTTTCCATTTGCTTCTTAACGCGTCCACGGATACGTTTTTCAACTTGAAGCAAATCAATCTCGGATTCCATCATTGCCATTAAGAACTCTAAACGTTCTGTAATATCAACAATTTCTAATACTTTCTGCTTATCTGCCAATTTTAGCGGCATATGCGCTGCAATGGTATCAGCTAGACGTGCAGCTTCATCGATACCGTTAAGTGAAGTTAAAACTTCTGGCGGGATCTTTTTATTAAGCTTGATAAAACCTTCAAATTGGCTGATAGCAGTGCGAACAAGTACTTCTTGTTCACGCTCATCCATTTCTGGCGTAACCAAATATTCAGCATGAGCGGTAAAAAACTCATCATCAGCTAAATCTTCAACTTTGGCACGTTGTTGACCTTCAACCAGTACCTTTACTGTACCGTCTGGTAACTTCAACAGCTGTAAAATAGTGGCAACAGTACCGACATCATAAAGATCAGTGATTGACGGTTCATCTGTCGCTGCTTCTTTTTGGGCAACCAACAGAATCTGTTTATTATTCTCCATTGCCGATTCTAGGCAACGAATAGATTTTTCCCGTCCCACAAACAATGGAATAACCATATGAGGGTACACCACCACATCACGCAGTGGCAGAACCGGGATCTCAAGGCGCTCAGAACGCTCCAGGTTCATATTCATCTCTCTTCCTGTCAATACTAATCGTATTAAGTAACTGATTGAGTCACTTACTTAATACGACTAGAAAGTTAGCTTATATTGAGTATATGGGGGTAAAACATGATTATTCAACGAAAGAAGTAACAGAAAATAAAAAAGGAGGCTTATGCCTCCTTTTTTTAGCCTTTATGTGCACTTATTAGACACTTACTCAGCTGCAGCTGCTGGTGCTTCCGTATTCTCATAAATCAGTAGAGGTTCAGATTCACCTTTAATTACTGACTCATCGATAACAACTTTACTTACACCTTGCTGAGATGGTAGCTCATACATAGTATCAAGCAGTACCGCTTCCACAATAGAACGTAGGCCACGAGCACCTGTTTTACGCTCCATTGCTTTACGTGCAATAGCCACAAGTGCATCATCACGAAACTCAAGTTCAACATTCTCAAGCTCTAATAACGCAGCATACTGTTTAGTTAGTGCGTTCTTAGGCTCACGAAGGATCTGAACGAGTGCTTCTTCGTCAAGCTCACCTAATGTTGCAGTCACTGGTAGACGACCGATAAATTCTGGAATCAAACCATATTTAACAAGATCTTCAGGCTCAACTTTCTCAAACAGATCACTTAATGTATCTGTTTGGTCTTTTGAACGCACTTCTGCGCCAAAGCCAATACCAGTTCCTGTTGCTACACGCTGCTCAACAACTTTATCTAGGCCTGCAAATGCACCACCACAGATAAATAGGATCTTAGAAGTATCAACTTGTAAGAACTCTTGTTGAGGATGCTTACGACCACCTTGTGGTGGAACAGATGCAACAGTACCTTCAATCAACTTCAGTAATGCTTGCTGTACACCTTCACCAGATACGTCACGAGTGATCGATGGGTTATCTGATTTGCGAGAGATCTTATCGATCTCATCAATGTAAACAATACCACGTTCAGCTTTCGCCACGTCGTAATCACATTTCTGTAGCAATTTCTGGATAATATTTTCTACGTCTTCACCCACGTAACCCGCTTCAGTTAGCGTTGTTGCGTCAGCCATCGTAAACGGCACATCTAACATTCGTGCTAGTGTTTCAGCTAATAGCGTTTTACCACTACCAGTAGGACCAATAAGTAAGATATTACTCTTACCTAGCTCAACACCTTCACTAGTTGTATCGCCATTACGTAGACGTTTGTAGTGATTATATACCGCAACAGCTAGCACTTTTTTCGCATGTGCTTGCCCGATTACGTAATCATCTAGGTTGTTACGAATTTCTTGCGGAGTCGGCAGTTCATCACCATCGCGTTTAGGCATCACTTCTTTAATTTCTTCGCGAATAATGTCGTTGCACAAATCAACGCATTCATCACAAATATAAACGGAAGGGCCTGCAATCAGCTTGCGAACTTCATGCTGACTTTTACCGCAGAAAGAGCAATACAATAGCTTACTGCTACCACTCTCTTTTCGCTTATCTGTCATTCGCTAACCTCTTATTGGGGTATTCCCATCATTGCCTTGTCTTGAGTGTATAACAAGTCGGCTTATTTTGCTGCGTTAACTATCTAGAGCTAATCAGCTAAATAAGTACTTAGTCACGCTTACTCAACACAGCATCCACTAAACCATATTCTACAGCTTGATCTGCAGACATAAAGTTATCACGGTCAGTATCACGCTCAACAACCTCTAGTGGTTGGCCTGTATGTTCAGCCAACAAACCGTTTAGACGCTGTTTGATTGTTAGAATTTCTTGTGCATGGATTTGGATATCCGATGCTTGTCCTTGGAAACCACCTAATGGCTGGTGAATCATTACTCGTGAGTTAGGCAGACAGTAACGCTTACCTTTCGCACCACCAGCAAGTAAGAATGCTCCCATTGAACATGCTTGCCCCATACACACAGTGCTCACATTAGGCTTGATGAACTGCATTGTGTCATAGATTGACATACCCGCAGTAACAGAACCACCTGGAGAGTTAATGTATAAGAAGATGTCTTTATCTGGGTTTTCTGACTCTAAAAATAGTAGCTGGGCTACTACTAAATTAGCCATGTGATCTTCAACCTGACCTGTTAAGAAAATCACACGCTCTTTTAAGAGACGAGAATAGATATCGTAAGAACGCTCACCACGAGAAGTCTGCTCGACCACCATAGGTACCAGCGCATCCAAAATTGGTGACATGGCGTTTTTTTCTTGGTAGCTCATAACGTTATTTCCCTAAAATAAATGGCCCGAATGAAATGACTCACACGGACCATTGTTAGCAGAAGACTTGAGATAATGTCAAATCTCTACATCAATTTCAGCAAATTAAGCAACTGGGTTCATTAGCTCATTGAAGCTAACGTCTTTATCAGAAACCTGTGCTTTCGCTAGAAGTGCGTCAATTGCTTGCTCTTCTAGAGCAACATTACGCATGTTGTTCATTAGCTGTTCGTTAGTTTCGTAGTACTTAACTACTTCTGATGGATCTTCGTATGCAGAAGCCATTTCAGCGATGATTGCTTTAACGCGCTCTTCGTCTGCTTTTAGCTCTTCTGACTTGATCACTTCACCAACTAGAAGACCAACTACTACGCGACGCTTAGCTTGCTCTTCGAACAATTCACGTGGTAGTTCAGGCATGTTCTTAGCATCACCGCCAAAGCGTTGTGCAGCTTGCTGACGTAGTGCTTCGATTTCTTGATCGATAAGAGCAGCAGGAACTGTGATATCGTTTTGCTCAACAAGACCGTTAAGAACTTGATCTTTGATGCGACCTTTAACAGCTTGCTTAAGTTCACGCTCCATGTTCTTACGAACTTCAGCTTTAAGACCGTCAACAGAACCGTCTTCAACGCCGAACTTAGCAACGAACTCTTCAGTTAGTTCAGGAAGCTCTTGTGCTTCAACTTTGTGAAGTTTGATAGCGAATGTTGCAGCTTTACCTTTTAGGTTTTCAGCGTGGTATTCTTCAGGGAACGTTACTTCTACAGTAAACTCTTCGCCTGCTTTTTTACCCACAACACCTTCTTCGAAACCAGGGATCATACGACCTTGGCCCATAGCAAGTGCGAAACCTTCAGCTTTACCGCCTTCGAACTCTTCACCGTCGATAGTACCAACGAAGTCGATAGTTACACGGCTGTTTGCATCAGCTGCTGCGTCTACTTCAGTCCACGTAGCTTGTTGCTTACGTAGAGTATCAAGCATTGTATCAACGTCAGCTTCAGTTACTTCTACAACTGGCTTCTCAACAACAACTTTATCTAGACCTTGAAGTGCGATTTCTGGGAATACTTCGAAAGTCGCTTTAAATACTAGGTCTTTACCTTCAGCAATTTCTACTGGAGTAAATGTTGGCGCGCCTGCTGGGTTGATTTTCTCTTTAACGATAGCTTCGATAAAGTGACGGTGCATTACTTCACCAAGAATGTCTTGACGAACTGATGCGCCAAACATTTTAGCAACCATCTTAATTGGTGCTTTACCAGGGCGGAAACCGTCGAAACGACGAGTTTTAGCAATTTTCTTTAGTTCAGCTGTTACTGCATCTTCGATGTTTGCAGCAGGAACAGTGATTGTTAGTTGGCGTTCTAGGCCTTCAGTGGTTTCAACGGTAACTTGCATTATATTTAACCTCAAAACTTACTCAGCTTTCTGAGTGATGTTGCCGAACAGCCATTTACTGACGGTGGCATCCTTTTCGTGTTACGGCTCGAAAACCATAACGCCTCAATTCTTTTACTTTATTTCTAAACTGTCAGATCTGCTCATCCAACTTAGAAATTAAAGCGCGTTATTATAACGGCACACTTAGGTGACGTCGAGATGAGATAGACTAAACTGCTATCTAGCTCTACAACTGAAACACAAGATAGGGTCTATAACGAGCATTTCAAGGGGTAAGGAGAAAATAATCGTAGATCTCTGCGTTTTTTGGGTTCAAATGTTGGAAAAACAGTCGAATTAACGCAAATAGGAAGTAAATAGAAATCATTTTTTAGACATTCAATACTAACAAATAGAGTGATTTTTTGTATTTGAAGAAATTAGAAATGTATTAAATATTGAAGATTATAAATAAAGAAGAGAGAATGGCACGCCCTGCAGGATTCGAACCTGCGACCACATCCTTAGAAGGGACGTGCTCTATCCAGCTGAGCTAAGGGCGCATCATTGTGTAACATGACGTTACGAGGCAGGATTATACGTTGCTAATCATTTAGGTCAATACGTTTACTTTAAATTTCATGATTTAAACAGCCAACCGATTAAAGTTAAACCAATCTGTTTTAATTTCAGTTTTATCCCCTCACTTATTCACACGTATTCCCTTCAACGATAAAGACTTAATATCGTTATTCTCAATATCATTATTATTCAACGAACAAAAAGCAAACGTTTGCGCTATGGCTAATATTATCATTTTCTGACACAATAATAGCGTCCACATGCTTAGCCTATATAAAAAGGATTACCATGACCGCCCAAATTATTGATGGGAAATTAATATCCCAAACAGTTCGACAGGAAGTTGCCGCTAGAGTGAAAGCTCGTACTGATGCTGGTCTTCGTGCACCCGGCTTAGCTGTTGTGCTCGTAGGTCAAGATCCTGCTTCTCAAATTTATGTCGGTAGTAAGCGCAAAGCTTGTGAAGAAGTCGGCTTTGTCTCTAAATCATTTGATCTACCATCAACCGCTTCAGAAGAAGAGTTATTACTACTAATTGACGAATTAAATCTAGATCCGACGATTGATGGCATTTTAGTCCAGCTTCCATTACCAGCAGGTATGGACAGTACGCGAATTTTAGAACGTATTGATCCTGAAAAGGACGTTGATGGTTTCCATCCATACAATGTTGGCCGCTTAAGTCAACGTATACCGAAACTGCGTTCTTGTACCCCTAAAGGTGTGATGACACTCTTAGATCGTTATAATATTCCTGTTCGAGGTAAAGAAGCGATCATTGTTGGCGCTTCTAATATTGTCGGGCGCCCGATGACACTCGAGTTATTATTAGCAGGCGCAACAACAACGACTTGTCATCGTTTTACTCAAGATCTTGAGAGCCATGTTCGCCGTGCCGATATCCTTGTCGTCGCTGTTGGTAAACCTAACTTTATTCCTGGTGCTTGGATCAAAGAAGGTGCAACCGTTATTGATGTGGGTATTAACCGATTAGATAACGGTAAATTATGTGGTGATGTTGAATTTGATATTGCCAGCCAAAAAGCAAAACACATCACTCCAGTCCCTGGTGGTGTCGGCCCAATGACAGTCGCAACATTAATAGAAAATACAATGTTAGCTTGCGAGCAGTTCCACGGCGAATAATTTCAAATAAAAAGAGCAATATCTATTGCTCTTTTTATTTTCCAAAACAATTTATTTTTTAATTAACAGACTACTTCTAATTATCAGATATAATAGCAAAAGTTAAAATTCCATCCATTTATAGATTTAAACCATCTGATAAAGTAGAGAAATAAATGATTCATTCCTTCCGCTTATTTTTTATTAGTTGTTGTATTCTTTTTTCATCTTCGTTATTTGCAAATACAACATCTCAAAAGTTTGATATCAAAGATACTGTAACAGCGCCTAATAATGATAAAGCATTGATCGCTTTTAATGTCGGTGTTGATTTATCAGGTATCGAGCAACCCGCAACTATCGCTGCTGAATCTATCGAAAAGATGGCATTATCATTACAAACAATGGCTAAACATCCTAACTTGACGCCATCACAGCAACAGACCGTTATTGAAACATTTCAACAAATCGACACATTAGCAAAAACATTTAATCAATCTGTCGCAGCTCTACCACAAGCTGTTGCACAGACAAGTCAACCGATTATTACTGCATCTAAAACTGTCATTAATGAGATAAAGATCTACACGATTGTTTTTTTTGCTCTAATTCTTCTATTACTAATATTAGTACTTATTGCTATTTATTATTTAATGCTTGCTCCGGTTAAAAATATTCTTATTGAAACTACGGGGAAACTTAATCATATGGCTGATGCATTAGAAACAACCGCAAACCTTGTGCATGAAAGTAACAAATTTCACCATGAAATATTAAAAAGTATTCATCATTACGAAGAGCAACAACGTAAACATAGTTCACTAGAGCAGATTAAATAAATAAAAAAGCGATGGAATACCATCGCTTTTCTTTTAATAACACAATTTATGACATTCGCTATAAGCTTTTAGCTAGTTGTTTTAAATACACTGTAAATTCTTCACCAAATTGATTATGGCGCATACCGTATTCAACAAACGCTTTCATGTAACCAATTTTGCTACCACAATCATGGCTTACGCCTGACATATGAAATGCATTCACTTGTTGAGACTGCATTAACATATCAATAGCGTCAGTTAATTGAATTTCATCACCGGCACCAACAGGAGTACGCGCTAATAATGCCCAAATTTCAGCAGGAAGAATATAACGACCAACAATCGCTAAGTTAGAAGGAGCTTCTTCAACCGATGGTTTTTCAACAACTTTTGTCATAGGTGCAGATTCGCCAGCATGTAATTCCACACCATTAATATCCGCAACACCATAGCTTGACACTTCAGACATAGGAACAGGTTCAACCATCACTTGACTAACTTTAGTTTCGTTGAACATTTTCACCATGGCTGCCATATTATCGCAACGTAAATCGCTCGCAACATCATCCAAAATCACGTCCGGTAAAACAACAGCAAAAGGCGCATCACCAACAAGAGGATGTGCACATAATACTGCATGCCCCAAACCTTTAGCTTGGCCTTGACGTACATGCATAATGGTCACATCAGGTGGACAAATCGCTTGTACTTCTTCAAGTAACTGACGCTTTACTCGCGCTTCTAATGTTGCTTCTAATTCAAATGAAGTATCAAAATGATTCTCAATCGAATTTTTTGATGAATGCGTCACTAAAATAATTTCTTTAATACCTGCAGCAACACACTCATTTACTACATGTTGAATAAGCGGCTTATCAACAATAGGAAGCATCTCTTTGGGAATAGCTTTTGTTGCCGGTAACATACGAGTACCTAAACCAGCAACAGGAATAACAGCTTTACGCACTAATGAAGTATTCAATTTTTTTTCCAATATATTATGTTTATAAAAATCGTATTAGATGCCTAACAAAGATGCAAAACAGATCTCATTTATAGAGAAAAATGATTATTTTTTAAGTAGATCTGTATTCTCAACACTCACTTTTACAGGCTTACCTAACAAATTAATTAACATAAATGAGCGTTTCTCTCCATCAGGCTCTTGATAAATAGCTTCAAGGCCTTGAAATTTACCTTGCTCTAATTTTAACGTGTCACCCGGTTGAGGCAGCATAGATAACAAACGTTGATGCTCTTCACTATCTTCATTCATCATTAAGTTATAAATAAGTTCTTCACGTACTTTTTGTGGCATTGCACCGCAGCGAATAAAATCTGCAACACCACGCGTTGATCGTACCGATGTATAACTTACCGTTTCAGGATCAAATTGAACAAAAACATAACTTGGAAATAACGGTTCAATTGTCTCAACCCGTTTCCCTCGACTCACTTTTTTTACTGTTACCTGAGGGTAATAACAATCCACACCTTGACGATCCAGATTGATCACTGCACGCTCTTGTTCACTGCGCTTACAATAAAGCAAATACCAATCTTTCATCATCAATCCTAAACATTAAAATTCAGCATCATTATATACATAAATAGCTATTTTTTATATTGCTGCAGATTAGAGATAAAACACATTTATTTTATATTTCTCATAACCCAGCTCGCTTATAACGACTAAGTCAGTAACCACTTTTAAAACAATTTCACAGGCAAAACTTGTAACATTCATGAACAATAAAAAATCACAGGCAAAAAAACCAAAAAAACCAAAAAAACCAAAATAAAACACCAGTTAATTACAGTTAATAAAAACAACACTATAGGATTTATACTGAAAATTAACTTTTCAATTTTGAACAAATAAAGCACAAACACTTATTATTCAATAAGTTGAAATGTTTTCCATTTGTTCTTTAAATGTAAAAACTTGCAGTCGTATATATTGTGCTTTATAAAACTACGGGTATTAGCAAACACACCATCACAATAATATAGAGAATCCTATGAGTCATAATAGTAGTGGTACCTTATTGGGCCACCCAAAAGGCTTGTTCCTATTATTTGGAACTGAGCTATGGGAGCGTTTCTCCTACTACGCCATGCGCGCTATTTTAGTTTTATATTTAACAGATAAAACGATCGATGGCGGTTTAGGCTGGACCACTCAAGAAGCATTAAGCCTATATGGTATTTACACCGGCCTTGTCTACTTTACCCCTTTAATTGGTGGATGGATTGCAGATAACTTTTTAGGTCAGCGCCGCTCAATTATTATTGGCGGTATATTAATGGCTATTGGTCAATTTACTCTGGCACTCCCACACAGTATTGTTGATCCTCATGCAGTAAAAGCTTTCTATTTAGGTCTTACTTTCCTGATCATTGGTAATGGTTTATTTAAACCAAACATCTCTACCATGGTGGGTGATCTCTATAAAGAAGGCGATAACCGTCGTGATGGCGCGTTTACTATTTTCTATATGGGTATCAATATCGGCTCATTACTTGCTGGCGTTATTGCAGGTACAGCGTCAGCCGTTTATGGCTGGAAAGCTGGCTTCTTATGTGCAGGTTTCGGTATGCTATTTAGCTTATTGATCCAACTATTTTTCGCACAACGTTACCTTGGTGATATTGGTACTGTTCCAGCTGCAGTTCGTGATGCAGCAAACAATGCTAGCGGCAAAAAAGAGCCACTCACCAAAATTGAACGAGATCGTCTAAAAGTGATCATGGTGATGTGTACATTTGTTATCGTATTCTGGGCGGGGTTCGAACAAGCTGGCGGCTTGATGAATATCTATTCTCAAGAATACACAAACCGTATGATTGGTAGTTTCGAAGTACCTGCAGCTTGGTTCCAATCACTAAATCCATTTTTCATTATTATTTGTGCTCCTATTCTTGCCGCTCTTTGGGTAAAAATGGGCAAAAATGAGCCTAATTCACCAGTGAAGTTTGCACTGGCCATGTTCTCACTTGCCATTGGCTTTGGCTGTATGATTGGTGCTGCGCTTGAGCAAGGCGGTGATATGACAGTTAAAACATCTATGCTATGGCTGATCGGCGCATACTTCTTCCATACTATTGGTGAGTTATGTTTATCACCGATTGGCCTATCAATGGTGACAAAACTTGCACCTCTTCGTTTAGCGTCGCTGATGATGGGAGCATGGTTTGGTGCCAACGCCATTGCTAACTATATTGCAGGTGAGATTGGTTCTCGTATTGGTGAAGCGGGGCCTCTAGCAATCTTCTCTGGTATTGCAATTACCGCAGTGATTGCCGGTGTATTACTGCTATTACTATCTAACACATTAATTAATTGGATGCATGGTGCTGAATCATCAGCTCATGATGAAAAAGTAGAAGTTAAAACAGCAGAAGCTTAATACATACTGATAATGATCCGTTTAAGGGTAGTGTTACTAACACTGCCCTTTTTTACATCTTGATGTTTTTAAAATTCACACTAAAACTAGCATGCCCCAATTGACTTAGCGATAAACGTCCACCTGATGGAGACAATGCTAACTTCGATAACGTATTGTGCCTTGCCTCTCTTCCAAGCCATTCACCGGATGAAATTTCAAAAGAATCATCACTTGTTCGTAGTTGTGCTTCAATACCCGCTGGAAGAATATGCAAGCATCGATCAGATAAATCAAATACGCCAAACAAGGCCTTAATGGGCGATGCATAACCAGAGTGCTTCATCCCTTTTTCAATCAATGAGACTAAATGGCTCAAGCTTTCCAAACAATTACCTTGATTACGCAAATAATCATTAAAAAAAGCACGAATTAATAATGCTGTTGCCGTCGCATTATGATCGCCGCTGCTAGTATCCAGAAGATAAAAGGCTAATTGACC
Organism: Photobacterium sp. Ph5; assembly: GCF_022129445.1. GTDB lineage: Bacteria > Pseudomonadota > Gammaproteobacteria > Enterobacterales > Vibrionaceae > Photobacterium. The sequence continues at coordinate 39,476 of NZ_JADQAQ010000017.1, read as the reverse complement.
ATCCAATAGCCACGTATAATCAAGAATAACGGGGAGAGAATCAATGGATTGCAATACACAATAATTTAACTGCCATCGCCCATAAGTCGATTGTGTTTCAGGCATTAACCCGACTAATAACTCACGTGCCGCCTTAGGATTATCTTGCAGATCTTTAATGTGCCACTCTAATTCTTCTTCAACCGGCTCTCTATCTTCTGTTGTCACAAACCATCGATTAGAAAAATCTTGTCGATGATGTATCGCACTGTCTTGTCCCTTCAATACCGATACCATAGAAGACTTCAGCATTAAAATATTCTCCAATGGCTTTATTAGGAAGTCCTTAACGCCAAGTCGCAATGCCAATGCAACATCTGTCATTGCGCCTGTTCCCGAAATCACAATAATTGGGATCATCGGATATTGAATAGACACTTCTTCAACAAACTCCATCCCTGTCATAATAGGCATAGCGAGATCACAAAGTAACAGATCAGGAATATGCTCCTTTAATGCGCGTAGCCCTTCTAAGCCATTATCTGCCTCTTGCACCAAGCATCCTTGGCTCTCAAGAAAGCCAACAATCATATTTCTAAATACTGGGTCATCTTCTACAACGAGAACATCTTTCCCTTCTAGCAAAACCACCTCCACAAATACACGCTTAATTTAAGACGCATAACAAGCTGATATTAAAGATCTTAAAGACTGTCTAAGTTTTGCGACTCTATTAAGCATAGAAAAAACACCACAAAAAATATGTATTCATTAGCATTTAATGAAAATAAATTCATTTATGTAATACACTTCAAATTATCGTAAGCCTTTATTTTTGTAAATTTACCCAATCAAACATGATCAAATCGGTATTTTAATAGACAAAACAAAGAAAAAGAGATGCATTTGACTCATTTTGTTATACAATTGCTCATCATAAGCGTTCAATAATGACTTTTTTATGAAACTTGACGATCTAAATTTATTCCGCATGGTTGTGGAAAATGGCAGCTATACCGCTGCATCAAGAAAGACCCAGGTACCAGTTGCTACACTGACACGTCGAATTCAAGCACTTGAAGAAGGCCTTAATATTCGCTTGCTTAATCGTCATGCCCGTAAACTGTCACTTACTGAAGCCGGTCAAAAGTTCTACCATGACTGTGCACCTTTACTACAACAGTTACTTGATACAACTGAACATATTAGTGAAGAATGTAAAGGTGCTGCGGGTAAACTACGTATTGCAGCACCAACCAATATAACTAAAGTAATGCTTCAACCTTTGTTGAATGCATTTATGTTGGAACATCCAGCTATTAGTATTCAGCTATACATGAGCAATGAACCTGATCAACTTGATCCGACTGACTGGGATGTTATGTTCCGCATTGGTCCTCAACGAGATTCAACCCTGATCGCTCGTCGTATTAATGAAGTAAAAGATATTCTTGTTGCTAGCCCTGAGTATTTAAAGAAAAATCCAGAGCCAAAACATGCACAAGATCTTCATGAGCATGTTTTATTAAAGGGTAACCCTTTACTACGCTGGCGCCTAAACAACCACAACGGCGAAACCGTTACGATTAATGAACGTGGTCGTTTTGAAGCAAGTGAACTTAATGTTGTTCGTAAAGCATGTTGTGCTGGCTTAGGGATCACGCTAATGCCTGATGTTATGTTAGAAAAATACATAGCTGCAGGTGAAGTCACCCAAGTACTTAAAAACTGGTCAGCAAACCCACGTGATGTATATTTAATTTACAATCACCGTGATTACCAACCAGAAAAACTACGCCTATTTATTGATTTCGCAAGTCACTACTTTGACTTAGAAAAACACTAAAAACGTTTACTAACAGCGTAACATTTCAATAAAAATGCCATATTAATCGATTAATATGGCATTTTATTTTTCTAGCATTCAATACAATAACCCGCATCAAAAAACAAACAGTTACAAACCTTGCACTCCTCCCCGATCCCGACTAAATGTTATAAGACAGCTCAAAAATCGATCAACAATAATATAACGAACTTGAACGTAATATAATGACAGGGGCGTACTATGATTCTGGGACACCTATGGGGTATATATACCCACCCGAAACAAGAATGGCGCACTATTGATAAAAAACATGAAGGATTACTGAGTGGTTGCTTAAGTCATATTTTGATTATTTCATTACTTCCTTCAATCTTTGCTTTTATATCCAGTGTTTATATTGGCTGGAATATCGGCGCAGGAGAGCCTATTTTCCTTACCGCTTCTAGTGCAATACCTATGGCTATCGCTATGTATATTGCCTTGGTAACAGGTGTGCTAGCACTCGCATATCTTACCTATTGGATGAGTAAAACCTTTGGCGCATCTCCCACTATCACACAAGCAGTTGAACTTGCCGCCTATACCGCCACACCGTTATTTATGACAAGCATAGGAGCACTCTTTCCACATTTATGGTTTCTAATGCTTACAGGACTCATAGGGCTCACCTATTCTGTGTATTTACTCTATACCGGTGTACCCATTTTAATGCACATTCCTGAAGAACGTGGTTTCATTTATGCAAGTTCAATTGTTACCGCAGGACTGGTACTGTTAGTTTCGATTATCACATCATCGGTTATCTTATGGAGTCATGGTTTTGGGCCTGAGTTTATCCATTAAAAGAAAAGCCGGAGTTTTTACACTCCGGCTTATAGCGATATTTACTCACATATAAGGCTTAGATGCCTTCATTATGTAACTCTAAACTGGCTAAATCTTGCTGAATCTCACGTTGTTTTTTCGAGTCATCACTGCGTAGTGAATCTAAATACTCTAAGTATTTTTGGTTCACGTCACCGGTAACGTAATTACCATTAAATACTGACGTTTCAAACAATTTAATATCAGGGTTTCCTTCGGCAACAGCATCAACAAGATCTTGTAGGTCTTGAAAAATCAAACCATCAGCACCGATAATATTTGAAATTTCATCCACTTCTCGGCCATGAGCAATTAACTCATTAGCGCTTGGCATATCAATACCATAGACATTAGGGAAACGAATTTCAGGTGCTGCTGATGCTAAATAAACTTTCTTCGCACCGGCTTCTCTTGCCATTTCGATGATCTGCTCTGATGTAGTACCACGAACAATAGAGTCATCAACTAACAATACATTTTTATCTTTAAACTCAGAGCGAATAGCGTTGAGTTTACGACGCACAGACTTACGACGCATTTGCTGCCCTGGCATGATAAACGTACGGCCCACGTAACGGTTTTTAACAAAACCTTGGCGGTAAGGTTTATCTAACGTACGGGCTATTTCTAGTGCACTATCGCAAGAGGTTTCTGGGATAGGAATAACGACATCGATATCTATATCTGCCCATTCTCGTTTAATCTTTTCACCCAGTTTAGTGCCCATCGCTAAACGCGCACCATAAACAGAGACTTTATCAATAAATGAATCTGGACGAGCGAAGTAAACAAACTCAAATACACATGGATTTAACTGTGGATTATCAGCACATTGCTGAGTAAATAATTGCCCATCAAAAGTGATATAAACGGCTTCACCAGGCGCGATATCACGGACAAAATCAAAACCAACCGCATCAAGTGCCACTGACTCTGAAGCTACCATGTATTCTGTTTTACCTTGCTCTTCACGCTTACCAATACATAAAGGGCGAATACCATTTGGATCACGAAATGCAATTAAGCCATGTCCGATAACCATCGCAACAACCGCATATGCGCCTTTTACAATTCGGTGAACTTCACTGACTGATTTAAATATTTCATCAGGACTAATAGGATAGCTTGGACAATGCTCAAGTTGATTTGCCAGAATATTCAGTAAAATCTCAGAATCTGAGGTTGTATTGACATGACGTTTCGCTTGCTCAAATAAGGTCTCACGAATATCTGCTGCGTTGGTTAAATTACCATTATGAGCCAGTGAAATACCGTAAGGAGAATTAACATAAAACGGTTGGGCTTCTGATGCACTAGAGCTACCCGCAGTTGGATAACGCACGTGTCCGATACCTACATTACCTTGTAAGCGTTGCATATGTTTAGCTTCAAAGACATCACGCACTAAACCATTCGCTTTACGCAGACGGAAACGATTGCTTTCTAAGGTACAAATACCCGCAGCATCTTGGCCGCGATGTTGCAGCACAGTAAGTGCATCATAGATAGACTGGTTTACCGGGGTTGAGCCCACGATTCCAACAATACCACACATTTCCAAAATCCTCGTCATGCATAAAAATACAGTTACCAAATCGAATAACTTGGTAACTGCTATTAATTTGGCGCTATTTCATGTTAGGTAAGAAGCTTGAACTGTGTTTTATATAGGAGAAAAACCATTCAATGACGACGCCAAATTGTGGGATAAGTTTTGACTGTTTCCACCAATCAGCACTTGCAAACCCAGTAAAGGCGTCGAGAAAGAACAATACTGCCGCAACAATTAACACGCCGCGAACCCCACCAAAAACTACGCCCAAAACCCTATCAGTACCAGATAAGCCTGTTTTCTGTACCAACTGACCTATAACATAGTTAACTACCGCGCCAACAATTAGCGTTGCGATAAATAAAACGGCAATAGCGCTACCGTTGCGAAGCATTTCATCATGAAAGTTTGTAAAGTAAACCGCTAGTTGTGGGTAGAAATTACTCGCCACAAAAAAAGCAGTAAACCAGATAACTAATGACAGTGCTTCTTTAACAAAACCACGGATTAAACTTACCAAAGCGGAAAAGCCAATCACGGCTAAAATTACATAATCAATCCAAATCATCATGTGTATTTCGTCTTGTTGATGCGTATTCTAACAGAAAAAATGAAGACGCAAACGTTTACTTAAGGTTTTATTGGGCTAAATTGATACAATTTGCCACTTAACCCGGTTAATTTATTCAAGTCATCAATCTTAGCCAAAAGCTTATCTTTTGAAAGATCAGGGCCTACAACAACTTTTACATACTGACCTGGCTGAGCATTTTTAGGTAATAAATGAGCTTGATAACCATTTAAACGCAACTTCGCCACCAGTGCGCTGGCATTTTTAAAATTACCAAACGTACCTAGTTGGATCATCCAGCCACTATTTTTTAACCCTTGGTCAGAAACCACGGCAGGTTCAGGTTTAACAACAGGCTTCGATTGCGGTTTTACCACAGGTTTAGGTTTCGTAACAGGCACTACAGGTTGTACTGGTTGAGACGTTTTATCTTCTTCAACGGTATAGGTTTCATTAGAATCACTTGATGATGTTGAAACCGTATCTTTACCATTATCCACTGTTACCGTAACAGGATCTTTAGGTAGCTCCGAATTTACCGTTTCAGGGTTAGGAATTTGATTAAATTCCTTTTGATCACCCATTTTAGGTTGTAACGGAATACTTGCGAACTGCTCTTTATAATGCTGTTTTTGTCCATCAAAAAGATCGGGAAGAAAAATCACGCCAACAGTTACCAAAATGATGGTACCAATGAGTCGATTTTGAAATTGGCTAGCCACATGGACTCCTATGCTATTTAACCACTTTATAATAAAGTGTTTTTTCACTTATTTACGTAAATGACTCGTTATTTGCCCGACAGTGTAAAACGAGCCAAAGACGATTACCATATCATCGCTGTTAGCTTTTGTTAGCGCTTGGTCAAATGCGTCCTCTGGCTTATCAAAACCCATACAATCTGTTGGTAAATACTGTAATATCTCATCAGCAATCGCCGCCCTAGGCCCCGTTAAAGAAGCGGGATACCAATGATCCACGACATCTCTCATCATTGCGATAGTCGAAGCGATATCTTTATCATGGAGCATCGCAACAACAGCATGAATGTGCTTCTTACTTTCTTTTTTCTTCATTCGATTTAATTGCTGAGCGAAATACTCAGCAGAATGGGGATTATGTGCGACATCCATAATAATCAATGGGTTATTACTCACACGCTGCATACGTCCTGGTAATTGGGCTTTACTTAAGCCTTTAATAATATTCTCTTCCGAGATATCAAGCTCTGCGGTTCCTAAAGCCATTAAGGCTGTGGCTGCATTAGGGAGCGGTAAATTCGGGAGAGGCAAGTGAGATAAATCAAATGCACCACATTGCCAATTCCAGTGGTCATCTGCTACTTGATAATCAAATTGATAACCAACCTGATGTAATTCTGCACCAATATCATCCGCGTGAGCAGGAACAGTTGCTGGCGGATGAGGTTGCCCGCAAATAGCCGGTTTGCCAGAGCGGAAAATACCTGCTTTTTCATAACCAATGACATCAATGTTATCACCAAGCCAATCAACATGATCAATTGCAAGACTGGTGATCACGCTAACATCATGATCAACAATATTAGTGGCGTCTAATCGTCCACCAAGACCAACTTCCAGTACAACAACATCCACTTTATGTGTTTTAAACAGTGTTAACGCAGCAAGCGTACCAAATTCAAATAAGCTTAAACTGATATCACCACGCGCCGCTTCAACACTTGAAAATGCTTTGCTGTGTTCACTATCTTCAAGCTCTTTATTATTGATACGAACACGCTCGTTATAACGTACAAGATGAGGAGAGCTATAAACCCCCACCTTATAACCCGCTTCAATTAAAATCGCTTCTAGCATGGCACAGGTTGAACCTTTGCCATTAGTACCTGCAACAGTAATAACACAAGGTGCAGGTTTAATTAGGTTTGCCTTTTCACCTACAGCCTTGACACGATCTAATCCAAGATCGATTGCACTGGTATGTAATTGCTCAAGATATTTTAGCCATGTTGAAAGCGAGGCTGTCGCTTGTGGTGCAGTCAATCCTGACATGAGAAATCATTCACTTGTTTATAAATTACTTGAGCCATAATTTACCATCGAATCTTAAATAACTTAAACCTATGACGATATAAATTCTATTAAACACCACGTTAATGGAGAACTTGGTATTACGCACTCAAAAAAAAACCGCCTAGCGACAAGCTAAACGGCTTCTATATTCATCAATCGATATAATCAATTAGACGTTTTCTGAATCTTCAGCTTGGACAGGAGTCTCAACAGGCTCTGGCTTACTATCAACAGAAACAACTAACGGTGACGCTTGGTTGGTCATTTTGGCAACAAGGCCTGCGATACGCTGGCGCATTTCACGGCGATCAACAATCATATCAATCGCACCATGTTCAAGTAGGAACTCACTACGTTGGAAGCCTTCTGGTAACTTCTCACGTACGGTTTGCTCAATAACACGTTGACCTGCAAAACCAATCAGTGCTTTTGGCTCACCAATATTGATATCACCAAGCATTGCAAGAGACGCTGATACGCCCCCCATAGTTGGATCAGTTAACACAGAGAAGAAAGGTAAGCCTTTCGCTGATAGACGCTCTAACGCCGCACTGGTTTTCGCCATTTGCATCAATGACATCAACGCTTCTTGCATACGTGCACCGCCACTTGCGGAGAAACAAATCAATGGGCAGTTATTTTCAATTGCCGCATCCACTGCTCGTACAAATTTAGCACCAACGACAGAGCCCATTGAACCGCCCATAAAAGAGAATTCAAAAGCACATGCAACAATAGGTAGACCTAATACTTCCCCTTTCATTGCGATTAATGCATCTTTTTCACCCGTGGCTTTTTGAGCGCTATACAAACGATCTTTGTACTTTTTAGAATCGCGGAATTTAAGCTTATCTTGCGGCTCTAGCTCTGCGGCAATCTCAACTTGCGTATCGGCGTCTAAGAAAGTTTCAAGACGACGACGTGCTTTCATACGCATGTGATGATCACACTTAGGGCACACCTCTAGATTGCGCTCAAGATCTGCATGGTACAGTACTTGATCACAAGAGGTACATTTCGTCCAAACGCCCTCAGGAATCGACACTTTTCGTGAAGAGACAATGTTGCTTTTAGTTAGAATCTTTTCAAGCCAGCTCATGAATGACCTTTATTCTTAATGCTTCCGCCGTCAATGGCCGAAGATACAAATTCATTGGATAACGATCAGAGATTAAAACACAATCTTGCTAATCTGTAGATAAAAAACTGGTACTACCTTATCAAGGTAACCTTTGTAACTCAATCAGCTAAGAATAACGGACCTAATGGTACACGCGGTAAATTGTGCTCTTTCGGGTAATCAACATCGACCAAATACAAGCCTTCAGCTTTGGCTGTTGCCCCTGCTAATGTGCGATTTTTTTGCGCAAGTAGCCACTCAATCCACTCTGGTTTTTCTTCGCCTTTACCGACTTTAATTAAGCTACCTGTAATGTTACGTACCATATGGTGAACAAAGGCATTTGCTTTGATATCAATGATCACGAAGTCGCCTTGGCGAGTGACATTCAGGTGCATTAAATTACGCCATGGGCTACGCGATTGGCAATGTACAGCACGGAATGAAGTAAAGTCATTCTCACCCAATAAATATTGACCAGCCTCATGCATTTTTTTCTCATCAAGATGGCCGTGATAATGGCTGACACCATTACCTAAAATAGCAGGACGTAAGGCATTATTAAAAATGATGTAACGGTAACGACGTGCTGTCGCGGTAAAACGAGCATGAAAATCCTCATTCACTTCTGTCGCCCAACGTACCGCAATATCTTTAGGAAGATGAGCATTGGCGCCCATCGTCCACGCCACCATTTTGCGATCAATATTAATATCGAAGTGAACAACCTGCCCCGTGCCATGAACACCAGCATCAGTTCGTCCTGCACAGAAGACTTCAACCGGTTGATTGGCGACTTTAGAGAGAGCCTTTTCCAAACGCTCTTGTACGCTATCTACATCACGTTGGCGTTGCCAGCCATAATACTTAGCACCATCGTACTCTACACCTAAAGCTATTCGCATAATTTATTCAACTTCGATTAATCAAACCTATGTAAATCACTTACACGTAATTTACGAAAACTGTTCCGAATTATAAGTAATTCACAAGATAAGGGAAAGAATAGCGCGATAGAGATAACATGATATGGCAAGTAAAAAATAAAAAAGCACGATAGACTCACCTCTACCGTGCCTTTCCTTTCTTAAACAAGAAGAATATTACAGCTTAGTAAGCAATCTTTTTGCCTCAGCTTGCAGATCTTGTTCAGCATTTTTTGCTATATCTTCTAATAACCCAACAGCACCTTCGCTATCATTCATTTCTAAATAAGCTTTAGCCAAATCAAGTTTACTTGCATATTCACCATTAGTATCAACATCATAGTCACCAATACTGGCTAACATATCAGGGTACTCGTCAAGCCCTACCTCTAAATTTAAAGGATTGGCATCGGGATCGACTTGCTGATGTGATGGGTCATCTTTCATTAATTCATCAATACTAATATAAGACGGCTTTTCAATAATGGATCGCTCAGTCAGCAATTCACTGGTTGCTGCATTTTCAAGAGCACTTGAGTGTAATGAGAAATCTGACTCTAACGAAACCGACTTCACATCATCTTTGACCAAATGCGGTTGTTGTGTCCAATCCTCTTGAGCTAATTCAGGTTCAGATACCGAGGTTTGCCACACTTTAGCATCATCATCAGACAGCTCATCGTCAAAAGTATGATCTGCCACTAACTCATCTGCAGTTTGCGTTAATAATCCATCACGTTCATCGTCTTCTAAACCCAGTCCAGAGCGTTCCACTTGCTGTTTGGGTTGTTCATCAGTTAATGATGAATCAGTCGTGCTATCACTAATATCTTGTGACTGTATTGGCTGAGATGGACGATCGTTCTCTGTATTATCGTTTAATGAATCATCAAACAGTAATGCATCCATATCTAGGCCAGCGGAATCAACCATTGTTTGATCCAACTGATCTAATACAACTGGCTTCTCTATTACGTCGATAAGCTCTTCATTGGGTAAACGTAGACCTTGTTCAATTTCATATTGCTCAAGCTCATGTTGTTCATCCAATGAGGCTTGCAGCGCTTCACCTTCATCAAACTCTGGAATGGTCGTTGGATCGAGTTTTTCAAAAGGATAAACATCCCTTTGAGCGGTATCAAATGGCGATACTTCATTTTCACTAGCAACCGCTGATGCTGATAACGATGACTCATCAGGTAATTCAGGAGTAGTTTCAGCAACAAAGTCTACTGTATTTTCAGAAGATAATTCAGATTTAGGTGAATACTTGTCTGCAGCTTCCGCAGCTTGCTGCAATTGACGAATAACATTATCAAGTGCGATTTGCTCATCAATATCGTTATTAAGTTCTGTTTCGTCAAAAGGCTCAGCATCAGGATCATCCAATGCCGCTTGTTCATCAAATTCAGGTAAATCATCGAGTGATAATACGTCTTGATGAACAGCGTCTTCTTGTGGTGATTCATACACATCATCAGCAAATGCTTTTAATGCATCCTCTTCATCAAAAGAAGGAAGATCGTCTACATTCAGCGGTTCAGGTTGCTCTGCTGCAACATGACTCGCTAATGCATCTTGCTCATCAAGTTCACGTTCAAGATCTGAAACGGTTAATGGTTTAACATCACTGTCTAGCGATTGACGATAAAAGTCTTCGTCTAAAACATCATCTAAAATCTCATCGAATTTCTGTTCACTACTTGGTGATAAGGTTTGCAGCTCTTCTGTGTTTTGTGACTCAAGGACTTCTTGAGATGGTCTATCGCGAGTGTCACTAACAAGTTCAGAAGTGAAAGCATCATTAAACACTTCTTCACTTGGCAATTCAGCTACAACTTCAGCTCCTAATGTATCAGGCTCGACAGTATCAGCATCGCTTTCATCAGTAAGCGATATGTCTTTTTCCGGTTGAGCATTTTTTTCAACATCATTTTCAGGAGCAATAACATCCTTTAATTTCTGCTCTACATCAGAAGCTAATGACTTAGATTCGACAATCTTATCAAGATGTTGATTCTCATTATTCGGAATATCTTGCTCATCGACTGCTGCTAACTGCTCGGATAAAATTTCATCTAATAATTCAGTACTGGATTCATCGATGGCAATGTCATCTTGTTGTGATGAGGTTTCACTTTCAGCGTCATTGTCTTTTAATAATTCATCAAGCAGTTCAGTACTATCTTCAGCAACTTCTATCGTTAAATCCGATTGTTCTGGTTCATCATCTAAGATCAACTCATCAAGCAATACTGTACTGTCTTCTTCAAGCTCAATATCACTACTTAATTCATCATCTTCTACTAACTCATCAAGTAACGCAGTACTACCTTCTTCAAAAACACGTTCATCATCTTGTATTTGATGAGTCGACGCGTCAGGAATCGTTTGATCTAACTCTGGTAAATCAGCACTAAAACTGCCAAATAATGTATCCAATTCATCTTGGTCAATATTTTCAGATGCGTTAACTTCAGCATCATCTGACTTGTCATTAACGTCATCAGTTTCATGATCTTGGTTTTGCTCTTCTGCTTGTTGCAAAATTTCATCTAATAACGATTGCTCTAACAAGCCGTTATCTAATTCTTCATCTTCGTTATCTGCAGGCAGTGACTTAACATCATCATTATCACTAAGATCAAAGTCATCCTGAGATAAATCAAAGTCATCGAGACTATTTTCAGTGTCTTCATCTTTCGCTGATTCATTGAGAGATTTCTCCCACATTAACGCTAAGGCTTCATCTGAACTTGGCTCGCTCTCATTATCCATTTCATCAAGAGCACGCTCCATGTCTTCTAGACCAATGGCGTCATCACCTTTAACTGAAATACTGCGGCTTAAATTATTTTCAAAAGCTTCATCAAATTCAATATCATTAACAACTGCTGATTCAGTCTTAGCATCAACTTCATCGCTAAACTCAGTAACAGGCTCTTTTACCTCTTCTTTTTCATTTTTAGTTGATGGTTCATCTTTATCATCAATATCTAACGTAAAGTCAGTATCATTGAATAGGTCATCATCCGCAAAGAGATCATCTAAATCATCCGAAGTATCAAGAGCTTGATCATTACCATCAACAGGAGGGCTCACAACAGGTGCCGTTTCAACTGCTGTCGCCTCTGGAGCGTTTAATGATTTCACCTCATCTTGCTCGTCTTCTTTACGACGCAATAAGAAGAATGCCAGCAATGCAGCAAGTAAACCGCCAGGAATAATACCAGCAGCAGCTAATGCCCAAGGATTATTGGCAAGAGAGTCAAACCATGTCGTGGTTGGCGGTGTCACAGCTTGTGGTGTTTGTTGAATTTCTTTTTGTTGTTCTAAAAACAGCAATATTTCTTGACGAACCTTATCACTGTCTTGTACTTGATCTTTAAGTGCTAACACTTCTTGTTGCATTTCTGCTAAGCGTAAACGAAGCATGTGGTTGCTTTCCACCAGCTTTGTCATTTGCTCATCAGTCATCGTTTTTTGCGGTTCTGATAATTCAGGCTTGGCTGGAATTACTGTATTCTCTGCATTATCAACATCAGCGACTTCAACTTTTTCAGTTTTAGGCGCTTCAGAAGTATTCGCTGTTAATTCTGTTGGTGTCGCAGCACTAATAACACCAGCGGTTGTTGCTACAGCTACCGCTTTTTCTATTGTTTTAACTGGAACATCTGTTGTTGGCTTAGCCGTTTCAGTAACCGTCGCCACAGGCGTTACAATTGGCTCTGCGGGCTGTGGTTTTTTTACATCTTTTTTCGCTGCCTGCTCTGCTTGTATTTTTTGTAATTCTTCAGGCTTGGGCTTTAATTTTACAACACGTTTTGGGGTAGCAGGCTTCGCTTTTATATATGGTGCACGCTTTTTATCCGCTTCTAATTGACGACGGATCAAACTCTCTTTCTCGTTTTTAACCTGGCTTAATGTTGGCATAACTAAAGTGCTACCAGGGATCAAACCATGAATATTACTGTTTTCAAATGCTTGAGGATTAACGTGATAAATAGCGCCAATAACTTGGTATACAGATACTGAAGCATTAGGACGATTTCGAGACGCGATTGACCACAAGGTTTCTTTTTCACCTGTAGGGCCATAACGGCGAGTAGAAAGAGAGGATGTATTTAACTGCGGGATAGAACGCAGAGTTGGCGAATCAGTACCTCGGCTCGCTTGCGAATAGGATCCATCCTCACTCGATGGGCCAATAATACGAACGGTATTCGCATTCACCATAGGTAAATAAGAAGAAATGGTAACGAAAGCTACCGGTACAATAAAGCGCTTTACTATCTTTGGGATATCAGACACTGCCTGCGTTCCTCTCTGGCAGAGATAAATAAGCCGAAAACGTTAACTCAATGAACGCATTTCGAAATAATACGAATTACTTATATGTTGCATAAACTGCACATATAACGACAACAAAAAGAAAATCTTAAGGTTGTTATGGCTAATTTTTGCTAGGTAGCGATGTATGTCAAGTGACTACTTAGGGTTTTACCAGCAAGATCATGGAAATGAGGAAGGAGCAATCTCTTGCTCCTTTGTTTTATTTCTTTTACAAATATTCTTCAATTAACTTTTCAGCAATCTGAATACTATTTGTTGCCGCACCTTTACGTACGTTATCAGCTACAACCCACATATTCAGACCACATGGGTGACTAATATCTTCACGGATACGACCAATCATCACGTGATCTTTACCCACAGAATCTGTTACCTGTGTTGGGTAATCAGTACCATGGAAAACTTCAATACCATCGGTATTTTCAAGTAGATTAATCGCATCTTCGATTACTACAGGTTGATGCGTTTCAACATGCACCGCTTCTGCATGACCAAAGAAAGCAGAAACACGCACACAGGTTGGATTAACACGAATACTTGAGTCACCAAGGATCTTTTGTGTTTCCCACACCATTTTCATTTCTTCTTTGGTGTAACCGTTATCCATAAACTCATCAATATGAGGTAGACAGTTAAATGCAATTTGCTTGTCATAAGCACTGTTTTCAGCTGGCAGACCGTTCAGCAATTTTGCCGTTTGCCCCGCAAGCTCATCAATCCCCTTACGACCAGAGCCAGATACAGATTGATAAGTCGCGACATTAATACGATCAATACCATAAGCATCCTGAATTGGCTTAAGAGCAACTAACATTTGAATCGTAGAACAGTTGGGATTCGCAATAATATTACGGTTGCGATAATCAGCAATAGCTTCAGGGTTAACTTCAGGGATCACTAAAGGAACATCATACTCATAACGGAATTCAGATGTATTATCGATAACCACGACACCAAAATCAGCCGCGATAGGTGCCCAATGACGTGATGCTTCAGCACCAGCTGAAAATAGCGCGATTTGAACTTGACCCCAATCGAAATCTTCCACGTTCTTCACGCGGATTGATTTACCTTTAAAACGTAGCACTTTGCCAGAGCTACGATCACTTGCCAGCAAGTAAAGATTGCGAACAGGAAAATTACGCTCTTCTAGCACCTCGACCATAGCTTCGCCGACAGCGCCCGTTGCGCCTAATATTGCGATATCATATTCCTGACTCATTGAGTGACCTCTACTACTGTAAAACCTAATTTAGCCAGCGACTCTACCTCAAAATCTGCCTTACCTGCTACTGTAATTGCACTATATTCACGGCGATCCCAGTAGTTTTTTCGCATAAGATCAAAAGAGGTTGCCATTTTGCTGTTATCGTCACCAGCTAGCTGCATTTGACGACGGAAAATGCCGTCGTCTTTACGTACATCATACACCAATTGGGTAAGGCTAAATAAACTAGCCTCATCCCATTGACGGCTAAATTCAACCTGAGGGATTGGCGCAACAGGCAATAGTTCACTCGCATCTACCTGCTTATCAACCCCAAGAAACTCACAAAAGCGATTAAACACCATCGTTGTTCCACGCGCTTTACCTTCAAGCCCATACCCTGCCACATGCGGTGTCGCAAAAGCTAAATAAGGTAGTAGCTCTAAATCCACCAATGGCTCTTGCTCAAACACATCAAGTACTGCTGTGAGTAATTTCCCTGTTCCATTCTGAGAAGCCACTAAGGCAACTTTTAAAGCATTATTATCAACAATAGGACCACGTGCCGCATTAATTAAAATAGCATTGGGTTTTAATGCATTAATAAAAGTTTCGTTTACTAAATGGTGAGTTGGAAACTCGACATCACGCGTTAACGGGGTATGGGTTGTGATGACATCACACTCGGCAAGTAGCGTTTCTAACGAATGAAATTTACGATCATCGCCTTCCGCTTGCTTTAATGGATCGTTAAGCAGATAACGAATACCTAATGCATCTAAACATTTAACTAAATATGAGCCAACATTACCAGCGCCAATGATCCCAACAGTACGGTCAAAAATAGAAAAGCCTTGTTGCTGCCCTAATACCATTAAGCTACTAAGTACGTACTCGGCAACACCCACTTTGTTACAGCCTGGTGCTGCTGTGAAAGTAATACCACGCTCAGCTAATAGCGGTTGATCAACATGATCTTGTCCTGCCGTTGCTGTTCCCACAAATTTTAACTTATCGGCTTTTTCTAACAGGCTGCTATTAACTTTTGTCACCGAGCGGATCATCAGGGCGTCAATCCCTACCAAATCATCAGCCGTTAAATTTCGACCTGGTTTGGCGATAACCTCACCAAGCTCACTAAACAACTCCAACGCATACGGCATATTTTCATCAATAAGGATTTTCATTTCGGCTTCCCTGCTTTACTTAATCAGCCCCGAACAAATCTCGGGTATATACTTTTTCTTGTACGTCTTGAAGTTCAATATCCATACGGTTCGAAACAATCACATCAGATATCGCTTTAAATGCCTCAAGATCTTTGATTACTTTTGAACTGAAGAATTCATCTTCTTCCAGTACGGGTTCAAACACCACAACTTCAATACCTTTGGCTTTTATACGTTTCATGATGCCTTGAATACTGGATGCACGGAAATTATCTGACCCTGATTTCATAATTAAGCGATAAACGCCTACAACTTTAGGTTGTTTGGCAATAATTGAATCTGCAATAAAGTCTTTACGTGTCGTATTCGCATCCACAATCGCACCAATAATGTTATTCGGTACGTCACGGTAATTCGCGCGTAATTGCTTAGTATCTTTCGGCAAGCAGTAACCGCCATAACCAAAGGATGGATTATTATAATGATTGCCAATACGAGGATCTAACCCCACACCTTCGATAATCTGACGACTATCGAGTCCTAGTGCTTCCGCGTAGCTATCGAGTTCATTAAAATAAGCCACACGCATTGCAAGGTAAGTATTGGAAAATAATTTTACCGCTTCTGCTTCTGTAGAATCTGTAAATAAAACGGCAATATCTTGCTTTTCGGCACCTTGCTTTAATAGTCCAGCAAAGATCTCAGCTCGCTCTGAACGTTCACCAACAATAATACGAGAGGGATGTAAATTATCGTACAGTGCACGACCTTCACGTAAAAACTCTGGCGAGAACATAATATTCGTAACGCCAAACTGTTTTTTTATACTTTCTGTATATCCAACAGGCACAGTTGATTTAATCACCATGGTCGCTGATGGATTTTTCTCAATAACGTCTTTAATAACTGCTTCTACTGAGCTGGTATTAAAATAATTTGTGATCGGATCATAATCAGTTGGGGTAGCTATAATGACAAATTCAGCACCATCATAAGCATGTGATGCATCAGTTGTCGCATTAAGATTCAAATACTTATTTTTTAAGAAATCTTCAATTTCCTTATCAACAATTGGGGATAATCCTTGGTTGATTAATGAAACCTTTTCCTCAACGATATCTAACGCAACAACTTCATTGTGTTGAGCTAAAAGCACTGCATTTGACAGGCCTACATAACCTGTACCCACAACTGTAATTTTCATACTTAACCTCAGTAAACTAATGTGCAAGTAGCTATTATTGTCCTTGCTAACTGGCTATTAGTTTAACTGAAAATAGACTAAAATAACAAAGTCACAATCTAGACATGTTAATAATTCTTCAATGTTGACATATAGTTAAAAAAAAGAGCCATAAATAACTTTATGGCTCTTTTTCATTTTTAATAAATACTAGAGTTAATCAGAATCTAGTTTACTTACGCTTCGTATTTCTTGATCACTAGTGTTGCGTTAGTACCACCGAAACCAAAGCTGTTAGACATTACCGTCTTCAGTTCAACATCACGCTTCTCAGTCACAATATCAAGACCTTGTGCTGCTTCATCTAGGTTATCAATATTGATACTTGGTGCAACGAAACCATGCTCAAGCATCAATGTTGAATAAATAGCTTCATGCACACCTGCCGCACCCAGTGCGTGACCAGTCATGGCTTTTGTTGCTGAGATTGCTGGGCAGTTATCGCTAAATAACTCTTGAATTGCACCTAGCTCTTTCACATCACCAACGGGTGTTGATGTACCGTGAGTATTGATGTAATCAACAGGCGCATCTAGATCTTGCATCGCCATCTTCATACAGCGAACTGCACCTTCACCTGATGGAGCGACCATGTCATAACCATCCGATGTTGCGCCATAGCCAACGATCTCACCGTAGATTTTAGCGCCACGTGCAAGTGCATGTTCTAGTTCTTCAACCACAACCATACCGCCACCACCAGAAATCACGAAACCATCGCGATCAGCATCGTAAGTACGTGATGCTTTTGATGGATCGTCATTATATTTGGTTGATAATGCACCCATTGCGTCAAACATCATGGTTAATGACCAATCAAGCTCTTCACCGCCACCAGCAAAAACAACGTCTTGCTTACCCAGTTGGATTAGCTCTAGAGCGTGACCAATACAGTGTGCAGATGTTGCACATGCTGAGCTCATTGTATAGTTAACACCACGGATCTTAAACGGTGTTGCTAAACACGCAGAGACGGTTGAAGACATCGTACGTGGCACCATGTAAGGACCAACACGCTTTACACCTTTTTCACGCAACGTATCTACAGCAATGTATTGATTATGTGATGATGCACCACCAGAGCCAGCCACCAAGCCTGTACGCTCGTTAGATACTTGATCTTCTGCTAAGCCAGAATCGGCAACCGCTTGCTCCATTGACAGGTAAGCAAAAGCGGCAGCATCACCCATGAAACGCATTTTCTTACGATCAATATGTTCTGCTGGGTTAATTTTCAGATCACCCCAAACATTTGAGCGCAGTTTCATTTCAGCAAACTGCTCAGAAAAATTAATGCCTGACTTGCCTGTTTTCAATGACTCTAGTACTTCTTCAACGTTGTTACCAATACTAGATACAATGCCCATGCCTGTAATTACGGCTCGTTTCATGATGACTTCCTACTGAAATTAATGGATATAGCCTAACCGTGAGCTTTCTCGACGGTGGGTTTGCTCCCAAACGGCTTTAAGATGCACGTTCATGACGGTAATTATACCGTATTTAACGGAACATCATATCTTAAAGCGGTTTGGCGTTCGTTATTCCGAGATAACAAGAGCCCATCGACTATAACGGCTTTGGCGGTAAAAAGTGGTCAGCTTTCCTGATATTCGGGTACAATCGGTTCAAAATTGCCATTTCTTTCTATATTACGCCTAAAAGTGGTGATATTTAAACCAAGTTTTCCATTATCGTTTGTCTGTTATAAAAGAGGTTCCCCCTTTGTCTTCTTCACAACAAGAAAAATCCACCTTACAAATTGAAAATGCAGTTCTTGATTGGAACGATGTGGGAACACCCGTCTCAAATAACTTTGATGATGTCTACTTCTCCAACGTTAATGGATTAGAAGAAACGCGCTATGTTTTCATTAAACAAAATGGCTTACCTGAGCGATGGATTGACGGCGACCGTCGTCGTTTTGTTATTGCAGAAACAGGGTTTGGTACCGGATTAAACTTTTTAGCCGTATGGAAAGCATTTAAAGATTACCGTTCTCAATATCCAGATTCCACAACCACAGAGCTACACTTTATTAGCTTTGAAAAATTCCCGGTTACTCAACAAGATTTGATTAAAGCCCACCAAGCATGGCCTGAACTTGCAGAGCTTGCAGAGCAACTTCATGCTCATTACCCACCCGCTATTAAAGATTGTCATCGTATCGTATTAGAAGATGGCATGATCACCTTAGATCTCTGGTTTGGTGATATCAA
Organism: Photobacterium sp. Ph5; assembly: GCF_022129445.1. Lineage (GTDB taxonomy): Bacteria > Pseudomonadota > Gammaproteobacteria > Enterobacterales > Vibrionaceae > Photobacterium. The sequence continues at coordinate 20,391 of NZ_JADQAQ010000017.1, read as the reverse complement.
AGATTGTATGCCTCAAGTATGGGTTGGCGATGAGGGTATCGTCGATGCATGGTTCCTAGATGGTTTTGCCCCTAGCAAAAATCCTGAAATGTGGAACCAAAACTTATTCAGAGGCATGGTTAAAATGGCACGTAAAGATTGTAGCGTAGCAACCTTTACTGCTGCAGGTTTTGTTCGTCGAGGATTAATAGAAGCCGGTTTTGATATGAGAAAAACCAAAGGCTTTGGTACTAAACGTGACATGATCGTAGGTCACGTTGTTGAACGCCAGCATAAAACGAATATTATGCCTTGGTATAATCGTGAAGCACAAACAGAGCCAAACGCAAATATTGCTATTATTGGTGGCGGTATCGCATCTGCAACTACCGCACTGGCTTTGCTTCGTCGAGGTCAAAATGTCACATTATATTGCGCTGACAATGAACTTGCTGAAGGTGCATCAGGCAACCGACAAGGCGCTGTCTACCCATTATTAAATGGCAATAATGATAAGTTATCCCGTTTTTTCTCTAGCGCTTTTATCTATGCACGACAACTTATAGAGCAAGCCGCAATTCACAGCGATTTTAGTCATAACTGGTGTGGCGTAACTCAACTGGCGTGGGATGATAAATCAAGCCATAAACTCGCAAATATCATCAATGGTGGTTTTGCATCTGAACTTGTTCATAAGCTCGATAAGGAACAAACCAAACAAATCACGGGTATTGAAACAGGGTTTGAAAGTGTTCATTACCCACTTGGCGGATGGTTATCACCTAAAGAGTTAACCACAGCGTTAATTGAACATGCTGTTAATGAAGGGAAACTGACGCTACAAACACAAAAAGAATTATGTCAGCTAGAACAAGTTAACAAAACTCAATGGCAACTGACTTTTACAGATGGTAGTGAAGCGCAGCATAGCACGGTTATTTTGGCTAATGGTCACCGCTTTAATCAATACCCTCAAACCCAGCAGATCCCTGCATCTTCTGTACGCGGGCAAGTCAGCCACGTGCCGACAAATCCATCACTGGGCGAGCTAAAAACAGTGCTTTGTTATGACGGCTATCTCACTCCAATGAATCCAGAAACACAAAGTCATTGCATTGGAGCAAGTTACGATCGTCGTAATATTGATCTTAATTTTAACGAAAATGACCAACAAGATAACAAACAACGGTTAGTAAACTGCTTACCTAATGTTGAGTGGCCTAAACAGATTGATATCAATGGCTTTGATGTTCACAACAGAGCACGTGTTGGTATTCGTTGTGCGGTACGTGATCACTTACCCTATGTGGGTAATGTTTGTCGTTATGATGATTTATTACAGCAATACGATGATCTTAGAGATAATCAAACGTCAGCGAAAGCTGCACCAACCTATAGTAATCTTTTTGCTATAGTTGGTTTAGGCTCTCGAGGATTAAGCTCAGCACCATTACTCGGTGAGCTCTTAGCATCGCAAATTTGTGGCGATCCATTACCACTACCACTTGACGTACTTGAAGCGCTCCACCCAGGTCGCATGTGGGTAAGAAAGCTACTTAAAGGCAAAGCAATTCAGGCACTATAAATTAATAAAAAAGCGCAATGACTATCCTCTAATTACTAACGGATAACTTATTGCGCTTTTCTTTATTTTACCGTTACTTCAATTCTGCCGACATAACATTCATTAGTTCATTATTTTCATCGCCAGATAAATCCCATACAAAGAGACCTGCAAGCTTATTCTTCTTAACCCAATCAGCTTTGGCTTTTACCGAGCGTGAATCATCATAACTAATAAAGACTTGTTTCTCTTCATTCCACAAGTAAGGCGCCTCAGCTTTCTCGTCATAACCTGAGATATAGCCTTGTGCTTTTGTATAGTTACGTTTTAAGTCCCAATACATAAAGTAACCAGGCTCTTGTGCTGACGTACCAAAACTTGCACCTTGCGTAGAAGAAAGCTCTTTCGGAATAGCTTTGCCATCAAATCCTTTGGTTCCTTCCCAGCCTCGACCATAAAACGCCGCACCAACAACTAATTTATCAGCAGGGATCCCAAGAGCAATCATTTTATTTACAAATACATCGGTGCCCATTCCCCACCAACCATTATCCGTGGCATGAAGATTCGTTAAATGCCCTGTTTGTGTCCCCCATCCACCTAAATAATCATAAGTCATCGCAAACATATTAGTTAAGTGCGGCGCAACAGCAGCCCAATCAATCGACTCAGCTTTGCTTCCTACACCGACAGCAGTAGAAAGCTCATATTCACGCCCTGTTTTCTTCTCTAAGTTATCTAACTCAACGCGTAGTGTTTTCACTAAATGGGTATACGCTTCTTTTTCTGATGCTTTCTGCTCATCCGATAGCTTAGTATCAGGATTCCAAGGAGACGTTGTTAGACCACCACCACCTGGGTATTCCCAATCTAAGTCAATACCATCGAAAAAGTCATATTCAGCAATCAATTCAACAGCTGATTTTGAAAAGTGTTCAATCGACGCTTTATCTTTTGCCATTGCATGGAAAGGTTCAGACATTGTCCAACCACCAAAAGAAGGCAATATTTTTAGTTCCGGCTTTTCATTTTTTAAATCTTTAAGCTGGGCGAAATGTCCTTTATAAGCAACCTTAGTTTTCGTCGGCCCAAAATCTTTCTGTAATGCTGATACTTGATCAACGATCACTGCACTAAAAGGCTCTTTCCCCTTACATGCCTCTGCAATTTGTTTCTGTACCGCATCACTCGCACCTTGATGTGGACCACACATGCTTAAAAAAGCATAAATAACATGAGTAAGCTTATCTGCAGGAATATCTTTAACAGTATATGGATTAGCTTCATTATTGTATTGCCAGTCGGCAAAGTAACCCGCAACAACCGAAGAATCAGCGGCAACTGCCGAAGTGCTTAATAGAGTAGCAATCGTAAGAGGTAAAATCGCTTTCATGGATGTCCTTATTTATCATTATAACTAGCGACTAATGCTTTTAGCTTCACAATAAAAATTAGAACAACAGCTAAGATAACAATGAGCCAAATATAGAGTAATGACTACCTTAGTTTGAACATTGATAAGAGGGGATAAATAAAAAGCATAAAGACTATATTTTAAATCTTTTTCAGATTCAGTTCTTATTTATACTTGAAATGAAATTTAAACCTGTAACATTATGCTATATAAGACGTATTATTATATTGAGAGCAAACAGCATAATCACTCTCAAAATAAATTCATTCGCAATCTTATTTAATAATATAGTTATTCATTAGCAGCAATAATCACATGAGCTTCGGGCTTACAGTCTTGTAAACATTTTGCCAGCTGTGTTTGTGCAGCCACATCACCGTGAACGACACGGATAACAGACGGACCATGATTGATCCCTGCAACAAATTTGACTAAATCCTCTTGTGCGGCATGAGCTGAATAGCCCGACATTTGATAGATATTGGCTTCAACTTCTATTGTGTGATCATCTATTTCAACCACTTCATCCCCATTACATAACGCACGCCCCAGTGTGCCTTCGGCTTGATATCCAGCAAAAATGATATCTGTTCTGGAGTCTGGCAATAGCGCTTCTAAATAATTAACAATCCGTCCGCCAGCACACATTCCACTTGCCGCAACGATAATAGCTGGCTCCCCTGAATGCTTTAAGCGATTAACTAACTCGATATGATCTTTGTGTGTTTCTATTGTCACGCATTGTTCAAAAGAAAGAGGATGACGCCCCATATAGCGACGATCTTTGGCTTCTTTTGACCATAACTCTTGAAAGTGGCGGTACTGCTCTGTCACCTTCAAAGCTAACGGTGAATCTAAGATCACGGGCAATGATTTCCAGCGACGATAAGTATTATCATGACTCGAACCTGTTAATACATCAGCTAATATATTCTCGATATCAAACAATAGCTCTTGCGTACGACCCACACTGAAAGCAGGAATTAAAATCGCGCCACCATCTTGTAATGAGCGTTCTATAATTTTCCGTAAATGAGCTTCACGTTGCTGAGTATCATGTAGGGCTTTATCACCATAAGTACTCTCAATCACAAGTACGTCAGCTTTTTCAGGGGAAACAGGATCGGTTAATAACGGCGTATTACAAGGACCGAGATCACCACTAAATACGGCAATATTTTGATCAGGAAGTTCGACTTCTATATAGGCAGAGCCAAGGATATGACCTGCTTGACGAAAGCGAACAGAGACGCTGTCTCCATTTAATAAAACGACTTTCGCCCAACAATCATAAGGGACAGGACGTATTTTTTTCTGAATAAGTTGTGTGAATTGTTTACATTGTTGAGTGTTAAAACCTAATTGGATTTTTAAGCCATCTTCAAGCATTAACGGCAACAATGCTGCCGTTGCTTCTGTTGTATAAATTGGGCCAGTAAAACCTGCGGCAAGTAACCATGGGATCCGACCAATATGGTCAATATGGCTATGAGTGATCAAGAGCGCTTCAATACGTTTAACATCGAATTCAATATCAAACTTATTATTTTTATTTTCCGCGCCCTGAAACAGACCACAATCAATTAATAGGCTGCTATTACCAATCACTAGCTCATGACACGAGCCTGTTACGCCAGTTTTTGCTCCATGGTGAATAATATCCACGAACATTCCTTGTGTTTATATTTCGTCCAATTTTTGATAATGACAGAGCTATTACCATGATAGAAATATTAACAACTAGAATCGGAGCAGGCTCACGAAATCAACGAAAAACAACCCAGTAACACACAAATAACGTACTACTAAATCAACAAATAAAACGTATTTATAAAATTAACACTAAAGTTTAGCCGCCCATACTTGGGCCGCTTGATCTACTAACATCAACGAATGTTCAAAAGCTTCACGACTCTGGCGATAAGGATCTGGAATATCACGCTGACCAATCCATTGCCCGAATAACATAGTTTTACCTCGTGCTTCAGGCGCAATATTGGTCACAGCTTCAATATGCCCTTTTTCCATCACTAGAATTAAATCATATTCATGACATAGTTCAGGCGTTAGTTGCTGCGCTTTATGATCAGATAAATCCACACCATATTGCTCCATCACCTCACATGCCATCGCATCAGCACCTTTGCCCACTAATCCACTTTTTTGAGTTGCAATGCCAGCAGAGGCAATATGTTTCGCTAGTAATTTCGTTTGCAAAAGACGTTCACCCGAAGGAGAGCGGCAAATGTTACCCACACATACCACGAGGATTTTGTTGAACATGGTTAACTCCGTTTAAAATAAAAAAGGACCCTTTGCATGATAACAAAGAGCCCTTATAAAATGACATATTAAATCTATTTAGCGCCAAAACCAGTCAGCATAGTGCGAATTGTTTTAAATACTATATTAACATCTAACCAGAAAGATAAATTCTTAATATAATATAAATCAAAAGCTAACTTCTCAGTAGTTGATTCAGTATCATCTGCATACCCTTGGACAACCTGAGCCCACCCAGTAATACCAGGTTTTACCATATGTCGATAACCGTAGAATGGAATTTCTTGCTCAAACTGTTTAACAAAACTATCTTGTTCCGGTCTAGGACCAATAAGAGACATATCACCCTTCAATACATTAAAGAATTGAGGTAATTCATCAATACGAACTTTACGTATAACCTTACCAACTTTAGTAACACGAGCTTGTTCTTGTGTTGCAAACTTATCTTCTGCGTCAGGAGCCTTTACTGTCATGCTTCGAAACTTGTAGATATGGAAAACCTTACCACCTTGACCTACTCGCTCTTGTATAAACATGGCAGGGCCTGGATTTTCCAACTTAATTAAGAGCGCAGTAATCGCCATAATCGGCAAAGTGATAGGAAAAGAGCCGATAATTATTAACGACTCCCAAAAACGTTTAAACGCCATATAAAGTGGATTTGGTAACAAAGTACCGATTGCATTCTCAGATAGGTGTTGGGTCTGTACCTTACCTTCAAGCATCTCTTTTATGCTTTCAGCATGAAAGACAGATATATTTGCCAAACTACAATCAGCTATAAACTTCTCAGAATCAGGAGTTAAATTTCTATGTAAATCAACCACTAAACCACCTTTAACATCAGTGATGTTATAGGGTTGTTTCAATTCAATAACACGCACTCGTCCTTTTTTATTAAGAGACTTAATATCAAAATTTGGAATCGCGAATAATACCAAGCGCTGAGATTCCTGACGTAACAATGAAGTAAAATAAAACCAAAAGAAAGTAATAAAGCCACCGAAGATTAGTGTACTACGTGAATACTCTATACGCGTAAGCAACACAGCAGCCATCACTAAAATAAATACAGTAGAAACTACGGGTAAGATAAAATACTTACGCTCAACGAGTAAATAAGTCGTGATTTTAGGTAAAACCGCAGCTATGGCTAAATAACTTAAGACAAGTAACCACAATGAGTTAACAACTGTATCAGGTATCGTATTCCCCACATAACCCGATAGCAGATATGTAACAAACACAACAAGAACAAGTCCTAATGAATGACAACTATATGAGTTATTGATAAATTTTTTCATCTTATTCAGGTGCACTTCGTATAATTAGCTAATAGTAACAATCATCAAATAATTAGTAAATCATTCAACTTACAAAATTTATTTATTCTTCTTAACACCTAAATATGCGTAATTCATGAAATAATATAAGCTATCTTTAAACGTTAATTTTTCAATTTCTCGATACAAACGCCACTGATATTTTGCGGCTGTTAGTTTGTTTGATGATACACTATTGGGTTGCACAGCCAGATAATCAGCAAGGACTTCATCCATTCCCCATGCATAATCCACTTTTTTTAATATTTTCAACCACAACCCTAAATCTTGACGCTTAGAAATATTAGGCATGTAAACCTTACCCAGCTTCTCAGTATCATAAATAGCGGTTAAACATCCAATACGATTACTCTTAAGCATATCTCTATAAGTTACTTTTGTTAACGGCTTATAAGTACCTAAGAAGTTACCTTCGGAGTCTATTCTATTATATGCCGTATAAGAGAGTTCAACCTCATTGCGCTGCATAAAAGCAATTTGCTTTACAAGTTTATCTTTGTGCCATGTATCATCACTATCTAGAAAGGCAATATAACGACCTTGGGCATTTTCAATAGCAATATTACGAGCTATCGCAGGTCCCGCATTCCAAGTGCGCTCGATTAACTGCACTCTTGAATCTTTCTCAGAGAAAGATCGAATAATATCACAAGAATTATCAGAAGAGTTATCATCAACAATAATCAACTCCCAATCATTAAAAGACTGAGACATAACTGAATTTATTGTATCTTCAATCGTACTTGAACAGTTAAAAGAAGGTGTAATAATTGACACTAATGGAGATTTAATATGTTTAAACATTTAATACTAGCTCTTATTTAGCAGACTTCTTTAAGTATAACATGTATAAATATCTTAATTTCTCTTTCATAGGAGCATATTTAGAGAAGATAATTTGTAAGAAAAGTTGTAACTTTGGATTTCTCAAGTTTTTATCACATAATGTATAAAAATTTGACAACCCACTCAATAACTGTAGTTGTTCAAAAGATAATCTATCCTTAATACTTTGATCATTTAAATAAGCATTATATGTTTTTAACTTTCCACGATAAATTTTAAAGTATGAAAGAAAATCATTCTGTCCTGTGTTATTAGATATTCCAGTGCCCAGTCTATAATAGACTAATTTATCATTAATAAAGCCAACCTTTCCAATAAGCAAAGAACGTAAAGTTAATATCTTATCTTCGCTTATATAATTGTTCCCCATCAAAGGGAATTGCTTAAAAACAGACGTTTTATAAGAAGCAGAGCAACCTAAGACTCCCAAATCCATCTTTAACATACTAACAACATCTAAGTCACCATTCCTTTTAAAGTACTTAAAGCCACTATTATTCTTAAGTTCTAATAATTTTCCTAAGTAATTCATATCATTTGTATCTGTATAGACACACATCAAGTTTGGCTCTTTATCAAAATAAGCTATTACTTTTTCTGTTCGATCTGGATAACTTATGTCATCACCACCCATTAAAAAAACATATTCACCAGAAATAAATTTACTTGCATGATTTAAGTTACTCACAACACCATTATTTTTTTGTGTTTGAGTAACTGTAACATTTGGTAATGATTTATATTGAGATAAAATTTTAATTGTTTCATCAGAACTGCAATCATCACTAATTATTATTTCTATATTTGAATAATTTTGAGTCAATACAGAATTTACGGCACTTTCAATAAATAAAGCTTGATTGTAGGATAATATAACATAAGTAACTTTAGGTAACATTATTATGCCTTTTTAAAGATATAAGAGTATAAAATGGAATAATACCGAAAACAAAAACATATAAAAAATATTTAAAATCTAAAATTTGATAAAATGATCTTGAGATAGGAAATGAAAGCGAGATAAAAAATGCAAATGGGAAATATAGTAAATAGTTTCTTCGTAAAAAATGATCCATAATATACATGTAAAAAATAATAAATAATGATGCAATTACTGGTGATATCAATATACCGTAAATACCGAAAGCATACCATGCCTCCGCTAAATAATAAGTATTAACATTTACTATAGCGTTATTTCCAGCATAAAAACCAATAAATGGAATAACCTCTCTATCAACCGGAATATAGTTTGAATTAATTAACCAATCAAAAAAATCTTTGTGATTAACAGGTAAGTACTGCAATATATAATAAAGTCCTTGATTTTGGCCTATAAATGTCCGGTCTAAAATCGTAAAAACTATTGATAATATACTGCTACTTCCCGAAGCTAATAAATTCATAACTAGTAGTAAAACAACCACGGCGATGCTTAACATCGCTAGCTCTTTTATTTTTTTTGTATATATATATCTAATTAAAAGCAAGCTCAACATTAATAGTATAAGAGGAGCTTTTTGTCCATCATATACAATATTCAGCGACACTAGAAAAAATGAAAGTAAAAAAGTCTTAAAATATTGCCTGAACAATATAACGTTTATGTATAGATAGGAAACTAAATAAAAACCAAAAATCTCAACCAATTTAGATAGGTATTTTACATCGACACTTATTTGGTGTGTTTGAATAAGAAACCTAAGCTCAGCAGCTCTTTCTGGCATTCCTGATAACATAGCTATTATTGGTGAATTATTATAGTTAAAAGCATATTTATAAAACACATAAAGCAATACAATAATAAAAATTGAATATATTTGTGTTTTATTTAATAAACACATTTCTTTTGTAAGGTTATATACTGTAGTATTTTTTTTAGAATTACTTTTATTTATAAAGTAAAAGTAAAATGATAGAATAGATACAAGTACTAATACAGAATAGGTAATATATAATAGTGATAATGATATTGTAGAATAATTGATTTCATATAATCTACCTATATTATCTTTAAAGAAAAATGCAACATATGAACCAATATATGTAAAAACGCCAATTTGAATAAATAACAACGGTGTTAAGTATGAATAAAACCCATTAAGTACATTGAATTTTTTATTAGCGTCCCTAAAAATAACAAAAGTTAAAAATGTAAATATTAAACTTACTATTAATATTAAAATATTGAGAAGCATAAGTTTCTACTTATTTGAAAGAAATTTAATTAAATTAGGAATAATAACGTCAGCACTATATTCTTCACTTAATGTTCGTAATATTTTTTCACACTCATCTTTAGAATAAACATCCCTATCTAAGTTATTTAATATCTCTGACAATTCATCTACAGATAGACTTCGATCAATTGATGGATCATAAAATGGATATGACTTAACGTATTTAAAATTTCCTTCCATTAAATCTCTAGGACCAAAATCGCAGCTTGAATAAATAATCTTACACTGATTTTTTAGTCCCTCTAATACAACCATTCCAAAACCTTCTGCATAAGATGGAATAATTAAGTAATTAGATTCACTTAAATAAGAATAAACCTGATTAGAACTTAAGGTTCCCGTAAAGTTAACTTTCTCTTTCAGTTTATTCATAACCACATAATCTTCGAGTATTTTCTTTTGACTACCATCTCCTATAATATTTAATTTAATATCATTATTAGAAGACTTATATAATGCTTCTAATAAAATATCACACCCTTTAATATACTCTAATCGACCTACAAATGTTATTATTATATCTTTATTTTGTTTTTTATCTTGTATAAATTTTTGTTCATCAGATAGTAAGAAGTTTGGAATCGTTTTTATATTATTCATCCCAAACAAAGAAGTAAGATCATTCTTAATACCTTCACTTACTACAACAGTCTTTATATTAGTAAATGAGGCCAATTTATATGTAAATCTGATTAAAGCTCTATTAATTAGCTTTCTTTTTTTAAAGCCTTTATGTGGTGCAGTGTGAACACTTAGAACTGAATTTGAAGATAGAAATATATATGATAATAAGTTTATTAAATTTGCTCTCTCCATAAAACTAAAAATAACATTATTTTTTTTATTTAATCTATGAGCATATTTAATAAAACCAAATATTGATTTCACATTAATAATAGTAATATTTGGATTTATATGATATTTAACATCAGAATACAAAGTAATTATTATTACATTACCTCCCCTCTTGTTTATTTCTTCGCAAGTATTAACAAATACAGTTTCAGCACCACCAATTGTCAACTTTGGAATAAAAAAATTATATGTAAATGAATTATTCATAACCATTATCTCTATATTTTTAGAATTGCATATGCTTTATTTGTTATTTTATTATTCACACCCATTTCTTTTAAAGTTTTTAGGGCGCTGTAGCTCGTAATGATAATAGCAATTAAACCAAAGACAGAAGTGAAGTAAATATTATAATAACTCAACAATAAGATTAAAATAGAAAAAATAAATGATAAAAAGAATTCTTTCTTTACTTTAATATTCCATTTGAAATCACATTCACGGTTAACCATAGCAAATAAAATAATAGTATATATAAAATATGATAGTACAAAGCAATATCCTGTAACTTCAATACCATATTTTTTCAAACCATAATAAACAAAAATAAAATAAGAAATATTCCATACCATTTCTATTAAGAAATATGATTTTGTTTTACCTTTTGCTAATAATAAAAAACCAAGAGGCCATGATAAAATTTTTAACACGTCACCAAACGATTGCCATCTCAATATTTCTATCGATGGGTAGAAATCATTGCTATAGAGAACTTTTACAATGATAGGTGCGAAAGTAAGCATACAAAGAATTATTGGAGATGAAAAAACAAGTGCAATTTCTGTTTGATGATTAACCACACTATGAGCTTTTTCTTTATCTCCGATACTTTGGGTTAATCTTGGATAATAATCGGCAACCATTGCTCCAAGAATAAAACTAATATAAGTCATAGAGATTTGCCAAGAGGCTTGGAAATAACCAGAGGCGTTAATTCCAAGATTATCTACGATTATTTCTCTAACCCCTAGCTTTGTAGCCTCACCCATAATTCCTGATATCATGAAAATAAAACCTATATAAAGTATATTTTTCGATATACCACAAAGAGTACTAAGATTAGGTTTATTTTTTTTTATTTGTATGTTTTTCTTTACATAAAATACGCCTATAAAATAATTAGTTGCTGGAACAATAATTACAGCCCAAGCAAGACCATCAACTCCATAAATATAGATAATAGCTATACCAATAACCGTTGATATTAAACTACTAAATATTTTCAATTTTGCTTGTTCTTTTATCTTTCTAAAACCTTGCAATAAAATTAACTGAACATTTGTTTGTAATGAAAAAAATATCCCCAACCCTAATACAAGTATATATATGCCTTCATCTTTACTATTGAATAAATAGGATGATATTTCATCACGAAGAGAATAAATCACAAGAATAGCTATAACACCAAGAAATATACTTATTACTTTTAAAAAAATTCTAACTTGATTTAAATAATTAATATTGTTAATTTGAAGGGATATCTCTCTTACACCAGCATTAACTAATCCAAACCCAAAGATACTACTACCTAATGCCAATACCGATGTATATATCCCAAAAAAACCAACACCTGTAGGACCTAATAAAAGAGCTAATATTTTAACTTTTATTAACCCTACTAGAATAGTAATAACAGAAGCCCCACCAATTATAGATGATGACTTTAGAATCTGTTTTTTTGACTCTATTTCATTCATTATATATGATTAACTCCGATATATTTAGCGCATAGCATATGTAATCACCTTAAAATTACTTCCACGTTATTATAAGCCAATTATTTTGCTTTTGATAAGTGGAAGCAATATATATAGTTATATTACTTGTCATAAAGATGTAATATTATAAAGTTAATCGATATATATTAAAAATTTCTAGATAAGTTTAAATTTTTAAATCGCATCTTTATATTTATTGATCTTATCGATAATGTAATCAATATCAGAATTTTCAATAGTTGGGTCTATGGGTAAACTAAGAACTTCTTTATGAAGTTTTTGAGTAATAGGTAGATTTAAATAGCTCCACTCGTTATATGCTTTTTGTTTATGAGGTGGTATCGGATAATGAATAACTGTTTGAATATTATTTTTGTTTAGATATTCTTGAAATGCTTCTCTATCTTTTACTCTAATAACAAACAAATGAAAGACATGGTTCTCATCCTCATCCCAGTAAGGTAAGCTAACTAATGGATTTATTATTTCATTTTTATATCGGTTGGCAATTTCAACTCTACGATATGTCTCTTTATCTAGATACTTCAACTTAACACTTAACATAGCAGCTTGAATTTCATCTAGACGAGAATTAATTCCTTTATATTGATTTTTGTACTTTTCAATTGAACCATAATTACGTAAAGCCTTAATTGAAAGGGCTAACTCATCGTCATTAGTCGTAATAGCTCCTGCATCTCCTAATGCTCCGAGATTCTTACCGGGGTAAAAACTAAAAGCACCTGCATGGCCCCAACAACCAGCTTTTACTCCTTTTATACTTGCGCCATGTGACTGAGCACAATCTTCTAACACCAACAAATCATTCTCTTTAGCTATATCCATCAACTCATCCATAGGTGAAATTAATCCATATAGATGTACAGGAAGGATAGCTCTTGTTTTAGGTGTAATGGCGCTTTTTACATTCATTGGACAAAGATTATATGTAACCGGATTTGGTTCCACAAAAACAGGTACCAGATTATTTTCTGTAATAGCTAAGACAGACGCAATATATGTATTTGCAGGGACAATAACCTCATCACCATCTTTTAATTTTCCTAGTTCTTTCCAAGCGCGAAGGACTAAAATTAACGCATCTAATCCATTTGCAACACCGATTGCATGCTTCGTGTCATTATATCGAGCAAACTCAGATTCAAAATGTTCAAGTTCACTCCCTAATATATACCAACCAGAATCGATTACTCGAGAACAAGCTTCTTTAAGCTCTGTTTCATATTGATTATTTATTTTTTTTAAATTTAAGAAATTGATCATACTTTTTTACCTAAAAAATACACTAGTGTCACAAGAAAATTAATTTTATTCTTTATTGATCTACTAGATCTCACAAACCAAAAGATATACGAGGCAAAGCTTCTTGTATTTATCTCCAATTTACAGCTTTTAAGTACAACTATTTTTTCTTTTTTTGTAATATCATTTTTTTCATCTAATATACTCTTTCTCATTTTTATTAAGTTAGAGCAGAATTGATCCAATAGAAGTATTTTCACTTCATCATCATATATTTTATTAGTAATGAGCAGTTCTTTTACTGCATCATCGGTTTTAAATGATGCTAACCATTCTATTTTAAATTTTTTTGATGCAGATTGTGGGTTGTTATAATAATAATATTTTATTTTTGCCTTGTAGACATATTTTGCTAATGAGAAAAATATCCTTGTTATATATTCATCAGCATTAAAAGAAATCAGCTTTTTTTTATCATACTGTCTATATGCATCCAAATAAATATTTTTATTAAATAAACCTATCCCCGTAATCTTCCAATTTCCAACTGTTTCTTTTAATGCAACTAAGCCTGAAATTCTTGACTCTTTTTTATATGTTAATAACTCTTTTTCATTCACTCCGTCAGTCGAAATAAACTCCCATAATACTGCATCAACACTGTAATTTTTAATATAATTAATAGATTTATTTAATGCATCATCAGAAATATAATCATCTGCATCAACTAATGCTATATATTTACCATTTGCATTTTCAATAGCACACCGCCTAGCTTCGACAACACCTTGATTATGCTGTCGAATGAGAGTTATATTATATTTTTTTAAATACTTTTCAATGACTTCAGCTGTCTCATCTGTTGAGCCATCATCAACACAAACTAATTCTATATTCTTATATGTTTGTTTAAATATTGATTCAATTGCTCTTTCTACATATTTAGAAACATTATAACAAGGCATAATAAAACTAACTAAAGGTTGTTTTACTTCATTTAACACCTAAGTCACCTATCTAATATACGAACAACTTTTGCAGGATTGCCTATTACCACAGCATTATCAGGTACATCTTTTGTAACAACAGCGCCAGCCCCGACCATACAATACTTACCTAACGTAACACCTGGTAAAATAGTAGCATTAGCACCGATCGATGCGCCTTTTCTTATAGTCGTGGTTAAATAAACTTCTTGGTATTGTTTAGATCTCGGCCTTTTGTCATTAGTGAATGCAGCACAAGGTCCTATAAAAACATCGTCTTCAATACGAAGACCATCCCAAATATATACTCCTGATTTAATGGTAACGTTGTTACCAATAACAACATCATTTTCGATTAAAGTATGTGCGCATACATTACAATTGCTACCAATAACAGCATTTTTAAGTACAACAGAAAATTGCCAAATTCGTGTATCATGCCCGATTTTATTCGATTGGACATCACTTAACGGATGAATCATCATTTTTCGCTCGCATTTAAAAAATCATCATAACTACGAATATAATCAGCTTCATCGTAATAATTGCTTGCTAATACAATTAATACACAATCATCACTAAAATCATGCATTTCACGCCACATCATACTGTTAATAAATAATCCAATATTAGGCTTATCTAAAATTACAGACTCACGTGTAATACCATTATCAATAATAAACCTACATGACCCTTTTATACAAATAGCAACTTGTTGTAAATTTTTATGCGCATGATAACCACGAGCTGCGTCCTCATTAGTATCGAAAATGTAATAAACACGTTTGATGTCAAAAGGGATGTTTTTATTTTGCTCTAGAGAAACCAATCCACCACGATCATCGCCTAATTGGTTAAATTTTATTAAATTAATTAAACTCATTAATTAGCCTTCATTAATCATTTTTAGTAAATATTGACCATAGCTATTTTTCTTTAATGGTTCTGCTTCTTTACTAACAAGCTCTTTTGTCATCCAACCTTGTCGAAAAGCGATCTCTTCAAGACACGCAATTTTAAAACCTTGGCGCTTTTCAATAGTTTCAACAAAACTTGATGCTTCAAGTAGAGAATCATGAGTTCCAGTGTCTAACCACGCAAAACCACGACCAAGTAATTCAACTTTAAGATCACCGCGTTCCAAATAAGCTTGGTTTACAGAGGTGATTTCTAACTCACCACGTTCTGAAGGTTTGATTTTTTTAGCAATCTTAACAACATCATTATCGTAAAAGTACAAACCTGTGACAGCATAATTTGATTTAGGCTGCTTTGGCTTTTCTTCAATTGATAACGCATTGAATTTATTATCAAACTCAACAACACCAAAACGTTCTGGATCTTGAACTTCATAACCAAAAACAGTTGCACCTGAGCTTTGTTTTGATGCAGCTAGTAACTTAGGTGAAAAGCCTTGCCCCCAGAAAATATTATCACCTAAAACTAGACAAACATTTTCCTCACCAATAAAGTCCTCTCCAATAATAAATGCTTGAGCCAAACCTTCTGGTTTTTCCTGAATTGCATATTCCAGAGAAATACCAAATCTTTGACCATCACCTAATAGCCTCTGAAAGCTTTCTTGATCTTCAGGAGTAGTAATAATTAATACTTCTTTAATACCTGCAAGCATTAATACAGATAATGGATAATAAATCATTGGCTTATCATAAACAGGGAGTAGCTGTTTTGAAACACCCATTGTAATTGGATAAAGACGAGTCCCAGAGCCTCCAGCTAAAATAATCCCTTTCATATTATTTCTCTTCGTTTTTATTAATGTTAGAGCCTAATCGTTCTAAACTATATGAGCCATCCAGTACACGACTCCACCAAGTTTTGTTATTTAAATACCATTCGACTGTTTTTCGGATACCCGAGTCAAACGTTTCCGCTGGTTTCCAATCAAGCTCACGTTCAATCTTTGATGCATCAATAGCATATCGAACATCATGTCCAGGCCTGTCAGTCACATACGTTATTAAATCTTGATACTTGTCAACACCATTAGGTTTCTCTGGCACTAACTCTTCAAGCAAAGAGCAGATTGTTTTCACTACTTCAATATTGGCTTTTTCATTATGTCCACCAATGTTATAAGTTTCACCAATCTTACCTTTAGTTACTACGGTATAAAGTGCAGAAGCATGATCTTCTACATATAGCCAGTCACGAATTTGCATTCCGTCCCCATAAACAGGTAATTTCTTACCGTCTAGAGCATTCAAGATCATTAATGGAATCAGCTTTTCTGGGAAGTGGTATGGACCATAATTATTTGAACAATTTGTTACAATAGTTGGTAATCCGTAAGTTCGTAACCATGCTCTAACTAAATGATCACTAGATGCTTTAGATGCAGAGTAAGGGCTTGATGGCTCATACGATGTCATTTCAGTAAATAAGCAATCAGTAGCTTCTAAATCACCATAAACTTCATCCGTTGAAATATGGTGAAAGCGAAACTTAGATTTTCGAGTTTCATCTAATTGATTCCAATATTGACGAGCAGATTCAAGTAAATTATAAGTACCGATAATATTCGTTTCAATAAAACTAGCGGGGCCATCAATTGAACGATCCACATGACTCTCTGCAGCTAAATGCATTACAACATCCGGCTGATAATCAAAAAAAACCTTATCCAATTCAGCCCGATTACATATATCTACTTTTACAAACTGGTATCGCAGGCTATTTTCAATTTCTGAAAGCGACTCTAAATTGCCAGCATAAGTCAGTTTGTCGATGTTAACTACTTCGTTTTGAGTATTTTTGATAATATAGCGAATAACAGCGGAGCCAATAAATCCAGCGCCACCAGTAATTAACATTTTCATTCTTCAACCTTATTTTTAAACACGCTACCGCCCTCTAGTATAGCTTTTACTAGTTAACTTGAAAAAACATCCAATTTATTTGTAATAATTACTTGAATTTAATTGTGTTTTTTATAATTACGATAAAAGAGCCTAAAGTTAAACCAATAATAAAACTTAATAAGACTATTAAACCACGTTTAGGCTCATCTCTTGAATAAGGATAATCCGTATTTTGTAAATAGCGAACACTTTGTACTTTAATATTAGAATCTAATTTTATTTTAGAAAGCAGTTCTAATTGACTATCAATAATTCCAAGTTGAGGTTCAAATATGCTTAGATCTTTTACTTTTTCAAGTAATTGACTTTTCTCAGTCAATGCATCAGTACCAAGTTGAATTTGGAACATCTCGTTAGCATTCATCTCAGATAATGGTTTAATAACATCAGCTGATTTAGCCATATCTAAAGCATATTTTGTTTTAATTAATTCATTGTCGAGCTTTTGCTTAGCTCTGGCATAAAAAGCTCGTTTATTAGCCTCTAAAACTTGTTTGTTATATGAGATTTTGGCATCAATTTCTTTGATTAAGTTGTCACGAACTTTATTCGATATATATTCTGAATATACAGTTAAAAGTTCATACGCGGATTTAGGTGACGTTGCCTCAAAAGATAGTTGATAAACACCTGGCTGATTTTTAATAAATAGATCTGCGGATATTTTTTTCACCCAATTAGTAATAAATTGAGTTTTATTTTCATCTGTAATCTTTGCCTCATGAGCATATTGCTTCATAATCTCATTACTTTCGATAAACGCTTTTTTATTATCAAAAGCATTAAACTCGGTAATATAATCATTTAATAAAGCATCACTGCTCAAAACTTTATTTATTTTTGAAGAGTCATTAATGACAGCATATAGGTTTGTTATTTGGTTCCGAATATTAGACGTATTTTGGTACTGTCCAGCTGTTATAATAGCTTTAGATGTCCACCACTGCTGAGCAGTTAGTGCATAAACAATGGCACAAATAGTGAAAACAGCAGTACATACAACTACCGTAACTTTACCTTGCCAAAGCGTTTTGACTAACTCAACAAAATCAATCCCATCACTTGATGAATTATTTACAGCTTGAATATTACTCATTATTTTTCCACAAATATAAAAACTAAGCCGAAACTTTTTGCCACATTTGGCACACAAGAACATAATCTGATGGAGAAAGCTCACTTTTTGCATCAGTAATACTTTGCTCTACTTTTTCCTTCATTACTGATAATTGTGATTCATTTTTAGACTCACAATCAGCTGCTGCTAATGAAATATGTCCGCGTAAATAGCCACCAGCAAACAGCTCATCGTCTGTCGCAGTGTCGATTCCATCGTCGATAAGCTGTAGTAGCTTCTCTTCGTATTCTTGAATTGTCATTTCCTACCCTATACACAACCCATTTCATTATATCGAACGGGTTGTATGAAATCCTGTTCTATTAACTGTTTAATACCATAAAAAGATCGGAACGCATCAGATAGCATTTTAGCTCGTTCTGGAATTCCGCATTCTAAATAGGTTAGTACTTGCTCACGAACTTTTAACGTGAACGCTACCCTATCAGGCTCACAGTCACCACTCAAGTTGTCACAACTTACTTGGAATTTAAACCCGCAACTTGCGGATAAAATCCACTCTATGGCCTGTGGCTTAATCTCTACTTTCTCGAACGCTGCTTGAACTGCCTCAGAACGTCCATCAGGTTCATACCAATAACCATAATCTTCTAATTTACGTCGTTCAACGCCAGCTATACACCAATGTGCTAACTCGTGCATTGCCGAGGCAAAATAGCCACGGGCAAAAATTATCTGATTATGCTGTCGCTCACAAGAAGCAGGCAGATAAATTGGCTCTTCACCGCCTAGAAGTAACTCTGTATTGAGACTTTCTAAAAATAACCCATTGAAAATAACGATTAAGTCGTTGTAATCATGTCTCATACTAATGGTAACTTCTGAAATACATAACTTATCGATTATACAATGCAGTGAATCTAAGTGCGAATATTCTTAAGGTAACAGACTATGACAAACGTCATGTTCTTGTCATTTTATAAAGACATGACAATTTTTGCTTACTTTTCAGTCAACTACTTTAATCAAAAACAGAATACGCCACTCGAAGCATAAAAAACCTAAATATTCAGCCATTAATATAGGATGAATTAAATTCATGCATAACTATTTTCTTTTCATTAGAAGTAGATATCTATCACAAATACAATTAGCTCAACTTACTTTAGGACAACTGTTATCATGCTGCTTTCAATTTTATACATTATTGGCATTACTGCAGAAGCCATGACCGGTGCGTTAGCAGCAGGTAAACGACACATGGATTGGTTTGGAGTAATGCTAGTTGCAAGTGCTACTGCGATTGGCGGAGGGACTGTACGTGACATATTACTCGGCCACTACCCGCTAGGTTGGGTTGCTCACCCAGAATATCTCGTGATCACGTGTGTTGCAGGGATCTTAACTACCTACTTTGCCCGTTGGGTGGTGCGTTTTCATAAAGTATTTATCTTGCTCGATGCTATCGGCTTAATCGTTTTTAGTATTATTGGATGCCAAGTTGCAATGACAATGGGGCTTTCACCCATTATCTGTGTTGTTGCGGCGGTAGTGACAGGGGTATTTGGTGGTTTGCTGCGTGATATGATCACGCGTCGTAAACCGATGGTGCTTCATAAAGAGCTTTATGCATCGGTCGCATTTATTGCAGGTATTATGTACTACGCCATGTCGTATATAGGTATTCACCCAGATATCACTACACTCCTTACTTTAATTACAGGTTTTAGTCTACGTATAGCCGCAGTCTATTTTAGCTGGAGCTTACCTGTGTTTGAGTTTAAAGAAGAAACCTTCCACTAAAAATCAACGTATTATTAGATAAAGCAAAGCCACGCTAAATATGTCAAAGTGAAGTGACCCCATAAAGTTGGACATTTCTGTTAAGCGGCTTGTAAGGCCTGATTTCGATATTCAATCGGAGTCAGGCCTTTTAA
>NZ_JADQAQ010000113.1 GCF_022129445.1 Photobacterium sp. Ph5 | reverse complement strand
AACTCTGTTATTACTAATATTGTAGTTGCAATAACGGGGCGGACCATACATTTTTTATCTTTTTTATATAATTACAACTAACACTCTGCTTCAAGTATCCTGCCATTAAAAGAATCATTGGTAATAATATATTCCATGCTACTAACTATCTCTTCTTGTAATGCAGTATGAAGCATTGTTTCTTCATCTGGAGTAATTGGAATAATGGCACCTACTCTGATATTAAAAGAGGATAACTCTTTAGCCCAACTGACGGTTAAACCTTGGATCACCGATATACTAGTATCAGAAAGCAAGGCATGATGGTTAGACGGTTTTAAGGCCAAATTAATAATAAGGCTTGGTTGTTTGTTGTCTTGCATCAATGTTGCTGCAACTTGTCCAACACTAAAAAAAGTCGTTGCGCTGTTACACATGACATCATTGAATTCATTAATTGCATTGGGTTCAAGAATATGAGGTGTATCAGTACATTTTGGCCATGTGTTGAGTAAGACATTAAATGTGCCTAGCTGGCGATGAATACGAGTAAAGACTTGCTTAATGGTACACGGTTGAGTGTTTTTTAAATGAAAGATGTCGATATGACGAGAAAATTGAGAGCAGGCATATTGTGTTGCTTCTAAATTACTGATGTTACTATCAACAAGAGCAAGTTTTGCTCCTAACGATGCTAAATGAATAGCAATGGTTTTACCGATGAGAGTACCTGCTGCGGTGATGACTATTACGGATTGGTCGATGAGCATAGTAGTATCATCCAAAGATTGTCATAGGTATATGCTAACCACTTATAAATATGACATGAGCGTATAGGTTACTGATAGCACCTATCAGTAGTTAATAACCATATTAGTTAGCACATTCACGATAGAATAATTAGATGTGGCAATGTTTGATAGTGCTCACAAAGATGTCAATTAAGTATATTTATGGGCGCTATCAGAAGGTTATATGAATATTAAGCCGCGTGATAAAGCTCAGACGTTCGTTTAGCATGGATGAGCGATGAATATAAGTTTTTTGGTGATGCAGAGATAGGACGAGGCTCTTCCGGTGGTAGTTTGCGACGTTCGTGAACAGAAAGGTTATGGAAGATATCTTCAGGTAACCCTTTAGTATTCTCTGTTGGAAATGTTAACGCTGTGGGTTGCAGATCATGCAGTAAACGGGTACTCGTAATGCCTGATTCATGAAAAGCTTTTGCCTGATCCGCAGAGCGTTGGTAACAATGCTCTGATGTAGTCAGTGGCTGAGGAGAAGGTAGCTCAAAATAAGCACGCAGTTGTTGCTCAGTTTGAACCTGCTCAGGTTCGTTATCTTGCGGTGTATTTTCCATTAACTCTGAAGATAGCAATGCAAGCATTAATGAGAAATCAGCACGGCGACCAGATTCAACCGCTTGGTTGAGCCCTGTACCTAGCTGGATCTCATTGATCAGCATATTATCTAAAGAGATGTGTTGCATGGAAAAATAAGCCCTAATCATATTGATAGTCTTTATATCGACATCAAAACCAAGAGCTTTAACTTTTTATGCTATTAATAAAAATAAAAAAGCCCTGCCGTAATAACACGATGAACTGACCCCCAATAGTTGGACACCAATTATTGGGGGTCTTTTATGTCCAAAT
>NZ_JADQAQ010000112.1 GCF_022129445.1 Photobacterium sp. Ph5 | reverse complement strand
ACGCAGTCGCCCCTATCTGGCTTCATACCGTATCCGTCGGTGAATCGATTGCCGCGATTCCTGTTATAAAAGCACTTAAGCAGGCCTATCCTAATAAAACGATTATTGTTACCACAACCACAACGACAGGTGCTGAGCAAATCGCAAAATTAGGTAATTTGGTGGAGCACCGCTATATGCCGATTGATTTTTCCTGTTGTGTACAGCGCTTTATCAACACGATTGAGCCTTGTGCCTTACTTATAATGGAAACTGAGCTATGGCCCAATACGTTAGCAACGGTTGCTAAAGCTAATATTCCAATTACTGTTATTAACGCACGTTTATCAGAGCGTTCAGCACAACGATATCAACAATTCTCTTGGTTATTTGCCCATATTGGCCCTTACTTAAATCACGTATTATGTCTTCATCAAGATGATGCCAACCGTTTTATTCAATTGGGTATAGACCGAGATAAAGTTGCTGTCACAGGTTCAGTAAAGTTTGATATAGAAATTAATCCTCAGGTTCGACAACAAGCTCAACAATTACGCCAACTACTGGGCATGGAACGACCAATCTGGATTGCCGCAAGTACTCATAAAGGCGAAGATGAGCAACTTCTGGACGCCTTTAAAACCATAAAACAAAATATCCCTAATGCCTTACTAATTTTGGTTCCTCGCCATCCAGAACGTTTTGATTCTGTTTTCACACTATGTCAACAATACGGTTTTGTAACCCAAAGAAGAACGCAAGATCATAATGGCTTGCTAAATAGTGACGTGTATCTTGGTGATACTATGGGTGAAATGTTGACACTTATGGGAGTCGCTGATGTAGTCTTTATGGCAGGAAGTCTCATTGGGGATGCTGTCGGTGGACATAATATGCTGGAGCCTGCAGCCCTTGCTAAACCTATTTTAACAGGGCCAAGCTTTTATAACTTTACTGATATTACAGAACAATTAGAACATGCTAATGGGCTGATCATCTGTCAAAATAGTGAAGAGATCAGTCATAATATATGTCAGCTGTTAAGTCAAAAAGCTCTTCAACAGCAGATGGGGCAAGCAGCCTTACATGTTGTAAAATCAAACCAAGGTGCCGTTGCAAAAACCGTTACAGCTATTGCCCCTTATTGCCATTAACCCTGATAACCTTGCAATAACCACTGCCAGTTATCTTCGTTAAATAAGATCCCTCGCTTGCCTTGCTCTTTAATAAAAGAACGATGCAAGCGAGCCAGATTTTTTTCCTGCCAATCAGCACCTTCTAAGCGATAACATTTATCAAAATCAATAATCCACACGGTATGATGATCGTCGAGCAAGATATTATGGCAGTTAAGATCTGTATGGCACACGCCAGCATCGTGCATTCGCTTAATCATGGCGCCAACATCAAACCAAACCTGCTGAGATAGTGTTTCTTGACCAAGAATTCCAACCAAGTCTCGACTATTTGCGATCTTTTCAACCAATATATCCGCTTGATAACGAAACCACCCCAAGCGAACAGCTCGAGCAGCTACTGGTTTAGGTACATTCACTTGATGTGCAATCAGATGGTTCAATAACGAAAATTCTGCCACACTACGAGTCTTATCCCAGCCTGAAAACAGATAACTGTCTGCCACTAATTTCCCAAACAAACCACCACGACGATAATGGCGCA
>NZ_JADQAQ010000016.1 GCF_022129445.1 Photobacterium sp. Ph5 | reverse complement strand
CACCGATGCCAGAGAAGTTATTAACCTTAGCTGAGTCTCGGTGGTAATCAGGTAAATAAAAACAAAGAAGAATGTACTGAAAGAATAACTGTTTCTCTTTAAACAGAAAAAGCCATTGCGTAATCATGTTCCGATAAACATAATTACTCGCAATGGCTCTTATTATTCTTTTTTACTTATGCAGACATAATATCAATGATTGTCGCGTCAGTATTCACCATACCGAATCGAACCATCTTACCTACATTACGAATTGTTGTTTCAACATCTTCTGCAACGATACCTTGAGAATGCGCTTCATGATTTTCAATTGCCATTAAGAAGCTCATTACCGCAGAGTTTGTTGAGCTTTTAACTTTCATAGCACACGTTGATTTTGCACCATCACAATACATACCAGTAGTATCACTTAGCGTATTTTGAATAGCAAAACACATTTGCTCAAAATTACCACCCGCTAAATAAACCATTCCCATCGCTGCAGCAGAGCTTGTTACCGCATTACCACAGAACGGTGATAGTGGCGGATAGAATGATTTCATATAGATCGCACCAAGGTGACTCATAATTAATGCACGCGCTAATTGTTCTTCTGATGAGCCATAATGTTTAGCCATTTCAACAATCGGCATCGTTGCAGCAATACCTTGGTTACCACTACCATAGTTACTCATTGCAGGTAATGTTGCACCGCCCATACGAGCATCTGATGCCGCTGCAGTACGCATTACGATATTATTAATTAAACCATCGCCAAATAGCCCTTTAGCAATACTTTTTTGAATCGTTCTACCTACTTCTAAACCATAGGCATGTTTTAAGCCTTCATCTGATAACGCACTGTTTAAATCGCGCGCTTCTAGAATGAATTTAATCTCTTCAAAATCAACACAGGTCGCAAACTCGTAAATACCTTTGATTGAGATATCGACACCTTCACAAACAGACGCCGTTGATTTTGGTTTATCACTCGTGTTTACATCAGAAGACGCATCAAACACAACTTTGCCGTTCAGCATTTTTTTCACAACTTGTGTATGACCACCACTGATCTCAACCGTCGCAACATCATCACCGGCTTTCGCCGTTACTTCACAGTAGATAAATTCTTCAACGTCTTTACGACCCGCTTTTACCTTACCAGCATCAATTAGTTGTTGTGCTTTTTCTACATGTTCTGGTTTGACGTTTACAAGAACTTCTAAACCACCATTAGGGTTACCACCTACAGCACCAGCAGCCGATGCAATAACTAAACCAATACGCCCAGTTCCTGGAACAAAAACACCCATCGAGTTTTTAAACAGGTTATCAGATACCTTTACGTCTAGTTCTTCAGGCTCTCGTCCAAGCAATTCAGCTGCAACAGCTGATGCATATGCGGCTGAGATCGGCTCTGTACAACCAAATGCAGGTTTAACAACTGTGTTAATGATATCTTTGTATTGCTGCCATTGTGTATTCATAAGTAACCCCTAACGGTTTTATATTTATTGTTTAATGCAGATCTAATTATTTACGGTGTGCAATCGCTTCGATTTCTACAAGTGCACCCATCGGTAAATCTTTCACTGCAAAACAGCTACGTGCAGGGCACTCTGTTTTAAAGAAATCAGCATAAACAGCATTAAAAGCAGCAAAGTCTTCAATATTGGCTAGATAACACGTTGTTTTTAAAACTGTGTCCATATCACCGCCGCCCGCTTCAAGAACTGAACGTAAGTTAACTAATGACTGGCGAGATTGTTCTGCAATACCACCATCAACAATGCCACCTTTCTCTTTACATACTGGAAGCTGACCAGATGTAAAAATTAAATCGCCAAATGCATTACCGTGTGAATATGGACCAATTGCGTCTGGTGCTGATTTAGATGTGATTACTTTTGTCATAATTTTTATCTCGCTATCGAAAATTCAAATTTAGTTTAACCTTTAAAAATCAAATCTTGCAATTTTTTTTGCGTTTTATTTTCAAGATCAATATTTCCAAAAATGAAAGACAAAACACAAAGCACTGATAAAAAAAGAATAAATCAAGAAAAGCAAACAGAAAAACGCCTCTATATGACAATATATTAATGACATGATAATAAAAATGATTGAATAAAATGTTGCGTTAAAATATATTTGCAGAAAAAGAAAGCAGCGAAAAAAGATAATTATATCGCTTAATTGCAAATTTTTTTTCATTTAACGACACACCAAATAGGCGCAACATGAAAAAACAACTTATACAAGCAGGTTTAAAGTCAATCTTCCCGCTATGCGTAGGGGCATTTCCATTTTCATTTATTGTAGGGGCTATCAGTATTAACGCTGGTATGGACGTTCTACAAAGTACGTTATGGTCACTGACTGTTTTTGCAGGTTCTGCACAGATGGTTGCTCTTGGTCTAGTGCAATCCTCAACGGAATTGATTGTGATTGCGTTAACTACCTTTGTTATCAACTTACGCCACGTTCTATATAGCGCGTCACTATCTGAATATGTAAAAGAATACTCAATGCCAACACGTGCACTAATGGCATACGGCCTAACCGATGAGGTATACGCTGCAACCGTTGGTGAAATGAAACATGAGAAACCAGGTCGTCATTGGTTTTATTTAGCGGCAATGTTTGGTTTTTGGGTTAACTGGGTTGTTGCTGATTTCTGTGGTGCCATTATTGGTTCATCTTTCCCTCATATTGCCGATTACGGTTTAGATTTTGCGATGGTTGCCGCCTTCATTGCTATTGTTATCCCACAAGTTAAAAATCGTGAATGTATTGTTGCGGCCGTGGTCGCGACAGTAACGGGAATCCTACTTTCAGGTCTTCCTTACTCACTCGGTTTGGTTGTAGCTGCAGTCGTTGGTGTGTACGCAGGCTACAAAATGGATTTATCAACTGAACGTATGGAAGCCGAGTTGAAAGAAGAAGTTCGTCACGAAATTGAAAAAGAAGATAAAGAGCAAAACAACACTCAACCAATTAACGCAATCGCTGAATAATAAGGGCTACTATTATGGATTCTCACGCACATATCGCTTTAAGTAACGAATTTGTAATTTACTTATCTTTAGTGATGGCAGTCGCGACATTTTTGATTCGCTTCTCTGTTATTGGTATGGCTGGACGTTTTAATATGTCAGAACGTTTTAAAAAGACATTACGCTTTGTTCCTGTAACAGTATTGCCAGCAATCATTGCAGTAGAAATTCTAGGTAAAGGTTCAAACTTCGCCTTTAACCTTGAAAACCCAAAAGTACTCGCAGCGATTGTTTGTACTATTGTTAGCCTACGTTTTGGGCTTATCTGGGTGGTTATTAGTGGCTTAATCTCATTGGTAATTTTCCAAAATTACTTAGAACCAATTACCCAATTCTTAACGCATTTCATGGCGTAATCGTAAGAAAGTAAACCATTTTATTTCATTCAAAAATCCTGTGCTTATTGATCATTTGCTCAGGATTTTTTTTATCTAAAAACTGGGTCACACCTATATATCAACAAATAACTAACAGCGAGGTTTATTTTTACACTTAATCACTTAATCACTTAATCACTTAATCACTTAATATGCGATTTATTCATATATCGCTAAAGCATTTAAATATTTCGCACTTATTTATGAAAATATTTATAAATCAACTTAATTTCGGATAAATGCGCTTCTTTTAAAAAGTTGCAAAGACAACTTAAACAAACAGTTTGCAATGTGAGGTTCAATGAAATTTAAAAAACGTACCGCAGTACTTCTGCTCGCCATAGGTGTGGGAGTCGGTTGGTTAACTCTAGCAACAACTCAAACCGTACTTCATAAAACATCAGATACAGAATTTTGTATTTCCTGCCATTCTATGCAAAAACCTTTAGCTGAATATCAAGGAACAATCCACTTTCAGAATGAGCATGGCGTTCGTGCAGAGTGTGCTGACTGTCATATCCCGACAGGAAAAGTTGACTACTTAATTACTAAGATCCGTGCCAGTAAAGATATCTACCATGAATTCATTACGGGCAAGATTGATAGCGATGAAAAATTCGAGCAGCACCGTGGTGAAATGGCACAAACGGTTTGGGATCAGATGAAAGAAACAGATTCATCAGCTTGTCGTAGTTGTCATGAATTTAATGCTATGAGTATCTTAGAGCAACGTCCAGCAGCTCAAAAAATGCATACACAAGCGATGTCTGACGGCAGTACATGTATTGATTGCCATAAGGGG
Source organism: Photobacterium sp. Ph5 (assembly GCF_022129445.1). Classification (GTDB taxonomy): domain Bacteria; phylum Pseudomonadota; class Gammaproteobacteria; order Enterobacterales; family Vibrionaceae; genus Photobacterium. Next base: position 73,669 of record NZ_JADQAQ010000016.1, on the reverse strand, counting down.
ATTGCTCATTTACTTCCTGACACAACAGATAAAGCACAAGCAGGTGCAGATGAATTGTCAAAAGCTGCAGCATCAAGTTCAACATCTGCAACCGTACTATATAGCATTGCTACTCAACCGTTCTTTATGACCAAAGATGACGAATACAACCAAGGTAACTTAATGCCAAGTACCAAGGTTGACGTAATTTCTCGTGAAGGCGATCGCGTTAAAGCAACCATATCTGGCTGGCAACAAGATGGCGTAGACTCCGTCATTTATGCTGCGAAAGGCAAACGTATTATCTCTGCGTTGCTTAGTGATGACTCTAAAAAAGCCTTAAAAGAAAATGGGACTGAGACAGATCCAGCAACAGGATTGGTATGGCACAAAGTGAGTTTAGATGTTTGGGCTGATAATAAGAGCTTTGTCGATAATGAAGCACCTCTTTGGGCATATTCATCTAATTTAATGAATTCAAATTGTACAGGCTGTCATGGTTTAACTGCTCTTGATCACTACAACGCCAACCAATGGATTGGAGTTATTAAAGCAATGGAAACGCGCACCTCTTTAACCAAAGAGCAAAGCCGTATGCTTACTCAATATGTTCAGAAACACGCTAGTGATATGGCTGGGAGCGAAAAATAATGATCAAAGATAACCAACAAATTAACGAACCAGCATGGAGCCGTCGACGCTTTTTAAAAGGAGCAGCCGCAATAGGTGGTGTTTCTTTAATGTCGACATTACTACCAAAAACAGCACTGGCAAAAGCAATTGAACAAGCATTACCGCAATTTGTTTATACCAAAACAGCGCAAGACGGTATCTTAACATCAGCGCACTGGGGAGCATTTCAAGCAATCGTAAAAGACGGGAAAATGGTTGATGTGGTTCCTGTTGCTGATGATCCATACCCTAACGAACTGATCAAAATGGCACCACATCAGGTGCATGCTAAAAACCGTATCAAATACCCAATGGTACGAAAAAGCTATCTTGAAGGCGGTCCGAGCGCAGGTAAAGACAAGCGCGGAAATGATGAATGGGTTCGTGTTAGCTGGGATAAAGCTAATCAGCTTGTTGCCAATGAAATCACGCGTTTGCAAACACAATACGGCCCATCATCTATTTATGCGGGTTCATATGGCTGGAAAAGTACTGGCATGTTCCACAACAGCCGTACCCTACTCCAGCGTTTAATGAACCTAAATGGTGGTTTCCTTGGCTATGCAGGTGACTACTCAACAGGTGCGGCTCAGATGATCATGCCCCATGTGATGGGCTCAATGGAAGTTTATGAGCAACAAACCACATGGCCTGTAATTATCGAAAGCAGCGAGCTAGTTGTGCTTTGGGGCTTTAATGCCATGGTCACCCTGAAAAATGCATGGAACGTGCCGGATCACGAAGGACAAGTCGGCTTACAAGCTCTAAAAGATAAAGGCACGCGTGTTATTGCGATCGATCCCGTCAGAAATGAAACCGTCGACTTCATGGATGCAGAATGGATCGCCCCTCGTCCATATACTGATGTGGCAATGATGCTCGGTATTGCTCATACCTTATATACAGAAGAACTGTACGATAAGGAGTTCCTTGAGCATTACACCAAAGGCTTTGAGCAGTTTGTTCCGTATTTAACAGGTGAAAGTGACGGCACGCCAAAAACTGCCGAATGGGCAGCAGAGATCAGTGGTATTGATGCCAAAACGATCAAAATGCTAGCCCATGAATTTGCTAAAAACCGCACTATGTTAATGGCTGGCTGGGGAATGCAACGTCAACAGCATGGTGAGCAGCCACACTGGATGATGGTGACTCTAGCTGCAATGCTTGGTCAAATCGGACTACCTGGTGGTGGTTTTGGCTTTAGTTATCACTACTCTTCAGGTGGTAGCCCAACAGCAAAAGGCGGCATTATTTCTGGTATTAACGCAGGTAAAGCACCAAAAGGTAGCCCTGCCCCAATTCCAGTAGCGCGTATTGCTGAAGCGATCTTAGAACCAGGGAAAAACATTCAATTTAATGGTAAGAGTGTTACTTACCCTGAAATTAAAATGGTATATGTGGCTGGTGGTAACCCTTTCCACCAACACCAAGACACTAATAACTTGTTAAAGGCATGGCAAACACTAGATACCATCATCGTGAATGAGCCATACTGGACAGCATCAGCGAAACATGCCGATATTGTGTTACCAACGACAACAAGTTACGAACGTAATGACATCGATATGGGTGGTGACTACTCTCAACGTTATGTATTCCCGATGCATAAAGCGGTAGAGCCACAATTTGAATCAAAAAGTGATTTTGATATCTTCAGTGGTATTGCCGAAAAACTAGGTGTTAAAGCTGCATTTACCGAAAATAAAACCGAGATGCAGTGGATCAAGGGTATGTACGATGAAATGGCGAAACAGGCACGTGCGAATCGTGTCCCACTGCCGCCGTTTAGCATGTTCTGGGAAGCCAATGACTATATTACTTTCCCTATTCCTGATGCTAATCAAAAGTGGATACGCCACGCAGACTTCAGAGAGAACCCACTGTTAAATCCACTTGGTACACCATCTGGTCGTATTGAGATTTACTCTGATACAGTAGAAAAAATGGGGTATGCCGACTGTGCTCCTCACGCTAAATGGTATGAGCCAAAAGAGTGGTACAAAGCAGAAATTGCGAAGAAATACCCTTTATCGCTAAATACTGCACACCCAACAAACCGATTACACTCACAATTAGACAATACTCCTCTGCGTGATAAATATGCTGTAGCTAACCGTGAAGCAATTTTAATCAATGCAAGCGATGCGAAAGCAAGAGGTATTGCTGATGGCGATTTAGTCCGTGCATTTAACGATCGTGGACAGATCCTTGTTGGCGCAAAAATATCAGATGCTATTCGTCCTGGCGTTATTCGTGTAAGTGAAGGTGCTTGGTATGACTCGGCAACCCCTGGTAAAGAAGGTGGTTTATGTCGAAACGGTTGTATTAACGTTCTAACTTTTGATGTTGGCAGCTCGCAGTTAGCACAAGGTAACTGTGGTCACATGGCTCAACTTGAAATTGAAAAATATCAAGGAAAAGCCCCCGAAAATACAGCACATGCCGTTCCACGTGGTGCTTAATACTTAAGTTTAAAGCCCTTGATAAATAACTATCAAGGGCTTTTATCTTACACTTTAAATATAAAACCTTACTTTTAAAGTTTTATATTTAAAATTAATAAATTCAAATTTATCACTAACTAAATTTCACCATCAAATAAAAACAAAACAGCCCAAGATATAATAGTTATATTATTTCTTAGGCTGAATGTTATTCTCATAACCTATAGAGAGTATGAGCTATAATTTATCGTTTTTAGATGAAACGAATTTTTACTGCTTTTAGCTTATTGCTTGAATCGTCTAGAGAAAATTCAACCATACTACCAGATGAAGGCTGTGAATGACTGCATACTTGAGATGCGTCAAAACGAATATCGCCACCAAGATCGCTTGTAATTAAGCCAATCTTTTCTACTGGGTTGAAGCTACGAATAATACCTGTTTGTGAAGTCATAGTTATATTTCCTTTCAGCCCAAACAGCGCTTTAAATTAGCGGTTTTGTTTGTGGCTATCAATTTGAGTTCGAATAGTTAAATCCGCTAATTAATAATAATTGCGGTAATTATCGTTTTACTCATTGACCTACTACTTCTGAGCTAAAAGATCACCCTTCTTTTAGCCGATCATTGCGCCTTTCGTTTGCAACAATAACGAATAACAATGTTAGAAATGACGTTTTGATTAAAAAAACACATGAGGTCCGAGTAACAGACGAGATAGACATTAAACGCTAAATTTTATTCTGTAAATATTTTTATGTCTTTTTTTTGTAAAAAACTGTGGATAACCACTGAAGAAAAACCTTACCTTTTGTTTTTAAAGTAAAAAATATAATTTTTTATTTATTTTTAAAACCATAAAAATGGTCAGAAAACAAACAAAAACAGAGGTAAAACCCATAATAAAACAATCTTCAATTATAAAAATTACACTCTCATCTAAAATAAGTACGATAATGAGACAAATAATCGTCTATTTTTTAATCTGCATAAATGAAAGGAATAATTACGATATAAAATGACTAGGTTTCTTATATAAGCAAGGGTAAAGTATGCTTAAAGAGACCGAAGGTTATAAGGAACTTCGATGAAAGGCATTCTATCTATTCAATCACATGTTGTTTATGGTCATGCAGGGAATAGCTCCGCTGTTTTTCCTATGCAACGTATGGGATTTGAAGTGTGGCCACTTAATACCGTGCAATTTTCTAATCACACCCAATATAAAGAAGGCTGGACAGGCAAAGCTTTCTCTGGTGATGATATTAGCGAACTCGTTGCTGGTATTGAAGGTATTGATCAATTAAAGAACTGCGAAGCTGTACTGACTGGCTATCAAGGCAGTGCAGCCCAATGTCTTGCAATTATTGATACGGTAAAAAAAGTTAAACAGCAAAATCCTAATGCGATTTATATCTGTGATCCTGTGATGGGTGATCCAGAAAAAGGCTGTATTGTTGCGGATGGTATTGCTGAATACCTAATTAATGATGTAATGCCTATTGCTGATGCTATCGTGCCGAATCAATTTGAACTAAGCCAATTTGTCGGTATGGAAATCCATAACCTTGCTGATGCTGTTACTGCATGTCAAAAAGCCTTAACAATGGGACCCAAAATGGTACTGGTTAAGCACTTACACAGTATATCTGATGATAAGTTTACGATGATGTTAGCAACGCAAAACGGTTGTTTCCTTGCACAGCGCCCACATCTTAAGTTTGATAAACAACCTGTTGGTGTGGGTGATTTGATCTCATCATTATTTACTGCTGGACTATTAAAAGGCTGGGCACCAGAACAGGCTTTTGAACATGCACATAATGCTTGCTACGCTGTGCTGAAAGAAACGCATAAACGTGGCGAATGGGAATTACAAACCATTGCAGCACAAGATGAAATTGTATCACCAAGTGAAATTTTTCCGATCAGTGAAATTAACTAAGTGAACACTAACAATCTTAATTAAAAAAGCAGCTTAATCGCTGCTTTTTTATTGCCGGAAATAACGCTTATTGAACCTCACCATAAGCATTGAATGTTACCCGCCTAACAATGCTCAATGTAGTCGCTACTGAAATAACGCCAGAAATAAAAATCGCGACCATGATCACCAACTGGTATTTCACAGCCACTAGCGGCGCCGCTCCACCTAAAATCTGCCCAGTCATCATTCCTGGCAAACTGACAATACCTAATGTCGTCATCGCGGCTAACTGTGGGGTTAATGCCGCTTTTACTGCTGTTTGGATTAATGGCAAAGCAGGATCGGGAGCACCTAATGACAGGTAATATTGGTATTCATTATGATTTTCTTTTAACAAGCTCCCCCAGCGTGATAAGGCTAATACATTTGCCATTAAGCTATTGCCAAGCAACATACCTGCAATTGGGATCATATATTGCGCTTGCCACCATGGTTCGACTTGAATCACCCCTATCAGCATAACCGGTAAAGCAACCAATAATGCAGCAAACTGCCCTGTTATCACCGCTGGCAACACACGCTTTATATTCACCTCTGCGCGTTTACAAATGGTATAGCTTGCCACTAATGCCATGATAGTTAGCCACAGCATATTTATCGCCACGCTCTGCAAACCAAATAAGGTATGAAGATAAATACCCACAACAGAGAGCTGTAGTGTCATGCGTAATACGGCATTAATTAAGGTACGATTTAACCCTAACTGCCAACGCTGAAACAAAAATATAGGGATAAGTAATAGCAGGTAGAAACCAGCCATTGCCAACCAATGAATATCCAAAGTACTATTGATTGAATCAGACATTACACTCATCCTTACTCAGAGACATAGTGTGTACGTGTGTAGCACTTGTTAGCCAAACAGGATCATGTGATATAGAGATAGATATTAACGAACTCTCTTCAATCAACTGAATAATATGATCCCGCCCAACGGGATCTAACGCAGACGTTGGTTCATCCATTAGCCATACTTCTCGCTGCATAAGTAACCCTCTCGCAATAGCGACACGCTGTTTTTCACCACCAGAAAGAGAAGCTATCGTTTTTTTTAATGGCACATCAATACCGGCTTTTCTGAGCACTGAAAAGCATGCTTGTTCATCAGGTAACGGTAAATGAGTTACCGCTTTAAGTCGCCATGGCAGGTGAAGTACATCACGTACACATTCTCCTCCCATTACAGCTTGCTGAGGAAAATAACAGATCTGCTGACGCCAAAAATGCAAAGCGCTCTCACCTATTAGCTGATCGTTATAAAGTATTTCACCAGATTGTGGAGCTTTTAAACCTGATATCACTTGTAACAAGCTACTTTTACCACAGCCAGAAACACCTGAAATAGCAAGATGCTGTCCAGCTTCGAGTATGGCTGAAAGAGAAGGAGCAGATAAGGCTTCAAAACCAGAGCGCAGTTCATTAAAAATAAGCTGACGAGAAGAAGAAGGGGAAGCATTAGCAAGCATGATAGAGCAACCGAAAACACAACGAATAAAGCTAGTGTATGGGAGCAATAACAGTGACTCAAATAATTTTAGAGTAATGATACCGATAAAGGCATAAATAGAACGGAAGAGATGATTTTAGCAGATGACAGATATAAAAATGCCGACATAACGTCGGCATTTTTCAAACATTTAACGCAAAAAAGAATTAAGCTTTTTCAACGTTAGCAGCTTGAGGGCCTTTTTGACCTTGTTCGATATCAAAAGCAACCTTTTGACCTTCAGCAAGAGTCTTGAAACCTTCGCCTGTGATAGCACGGAAGTGAACGAATACGTCAGCGCCGCCGTTGTCTTGAGTGATGAAACCGAAACCTTTTTCTTCGTTAAACCACTTAACGATACCAGTTGATTTAGACATGAGAGTCTCCAATATTTTTTAAATAATTCGCAAAAATGCGTATGTAGCCAGAAAATAATTATTTACGTTATAGCTTATGAGTGGAAAGCTTCATGACACTGGTATAGCGTTACAGCGAAGATTTTCTAAAACATAATGTTACATATAAATAGGTCTGACTTACAGGCCGAGGACTATAGTAATGATATTTAGGAAATTGTATAGCTTTATTTTTAAAATAATTTGTTTTTTAATGCAAATAACAACAAAAACAATAAATATCATAAGGTTAAAAGCAAATAAACCAATTAATATTCTATTAATATTTCATGGAAATCGCGATTTTACTGTTACTTTAAGACGATTTCAAAAAGTAAATAGCGCCCTATCGCTGCTATTAATCATATGTAGGGCGCATACTTTATTTACCTAAAACCGCAGAGGTTTATTTTTGTAAGCGATCTAGCGTAACAACTTCATAATTTAGCGGTACAAGGTTAGGACGACTTTGCTCGATATAGTCAATCACTGCTTGAGCATCTGTATTACAACGCATATTCGCAGCTTTACAGTTTGGGGCTGATCCTTGGTAATTCACTTTGTATTTATCCCCTACTTTTTCAATATTCTTAACCTTAAAGCCTGTTAATTTGCCATCAACATACGCTAAATCGACACGCCCAGAATGATCTTTTTGCGCTTGATAAACCGGTGTCCAACCATCATTACCCGTAGCGTTATAATTATTTACTGCAACATTGTAAGTTTTATTATCTTGAATTGGTGTCCAAACTGGGTTCTTTTCTGTACCAGTCATCACCTCAACATTATTCAGCTTTCCTGCTTTATTTGCGGTAGTTTCGGTAAAGCTATAACGAATATGACCGCCATATGGGAATTTACCAGCATGAGAGCCTTCAGGCAGCGTTGCAGAAACCGTTTGTTGTAATAACTGTTTAATCACAGCACCTTTAAGTGGCACCACAGACATAAAGTTTGAGAACGGTAAAAGCTCTAATGACACATTACCTTCACGGTATTCACCGGCCTCAATATTGGTACGAATGCCTCCCGCTCCAATCAAGGCAAAATCCACTTTCATACCCGTTACTTTTTGAACTTGAGGCTCATTCGCCCAGTAATATTGCCCTTCAGCAATAATAGGCGCTACATCAGAGCCATGTTTATCCGTTCCACGATCACCAGGGCGGCGTTCATGTTTAATTTCTACCGGCACTTGAGCGATGGTTTTGCCGTACGCTTTATCTACTGCTGGCTTGTATTTAGTATCAATACGTTGGCGTAATAAAACATCTTCATCTGTGATCGTGATTTTTTCATGATTATCGATGAATTTCTCAACGATTGCAGTTTGTACAGGGGTAAACATATCGCTTTTTTTACGATCGGCATGATGGTAGAACTCATCGTTACTCAGTAAGGTATTGTGACCTGCACACTTCACCACATCACCGTTCGCATCAAAGCTTACATTTACTCGACCAATCGCTTGAGCATACTCACCCGCCTGAACGACACAGGTTTCAGTCGTACCATTTGGATTCTTCACCATTTGGGCATAAATACCATTATTATTTAAACCTAAATCAGTAAAGTCACCTAATAAAGTATGTGAATGACCGCCAACAATAAGATCAATACCGTTAACTTTTGACGCAACATCAAGATCTACCGCATTACCGATATGCGTAAGTGCAATAATATTATCTATCCCCTTACTCTGTAGCATATCAACCGTGTCTTGGGCTGTTTTCACCATATTATTGAATTTCACATCACCTGTATTAGGTGCAATATTTGGCATGTTATCTAATGCAATACCAAATACCGCAACAAGATTTTTATCTTTAGGTAAATGATTAATATCTTTAACAATTGTCTTCTTATTGCCATCAAAAGCAAAAATTTGGTAAGGACGTAAGTTCGTTTGATCTTTCAAATCAGCATCTTGGCTAGCATCTACGTTAGCCGCAAGCACAGGGAAATTAACACTACTAATAAAAGCATTTAATTTTTTATTATTTAAATCAAATTCATGGTTACCTAGGGCCATCGCATCTAAGCCCATTTTACTTAGCATGTCAGCATTCATTGCCCCATGGTTTAGCTTAAAGTAAGCACTACCTTGCCATGCATCGCCACCATGTAAGAACAATAAGCTTTGATTGTCTTTTTTTGCTTCAGCTTTATATTCTTTCGCCATTGTTTGCAGACGTGGATAGCCACCAAACTCGTTATAAACTTTGGTATCGTCAGCTTTAAAACTAGATTTCACAGGGTCAAAATTAGAGTGGGTATCATTAATATGCGCGACCGTTAGTGTGAAAGGTTGGTGTTGGACAATAGGTGTTGTTGCACACCCAGAAAGAGCTAAAGTGATAGAAAGTGCAATAAGAGGCTTGCTAAACATACGAGTTCCTTACTTTATTGTAATCGTTTGCGTCAGCAGCATACTCCACATTTAACACCTTTTCAGTAACAGATATCAAAATAATATTCTTTCAAACTGCCTTTTTATTTTGAATATATAAAAATGGCTTCTATGCTCATCTTTCTAGTTGAAAGTACATAAGAAGCCATCTAAATAACAGAGTTGAAGTTATTGCAACTGTTGACCTTTGTATTCACCAGTCAACGTTTTAAGGTAAGCGGTGATTTTTTCAATATCACTTTGACTTAATTTCACACCAACTTGATACAACGCCATATCATTAACAGACTGCTCTAACGTTGTAGCACTCGCATCATGGAAATAAGGTGCAGTTAATGCCACATTACGTAATGTAGGCACTTTAAAGCGATGCATATCGTTATCATCTTTCGTTACATTAAAACGACCATTGTCTACTTCAGTTACATGACCACGGTCGCCAAAGTAATCATCTTTCAGCCCCATCACTTCAAACGATAAACCACCCATTGCCTGACCAGTATGACAAGTTTGACATTTATTCGCTTTAAACAATGCGTAACCTTCTTGCTCTTGTTGCGTTAATGCAGTTTTGTCGCCTTTCAAGAATTTATCAAAACGGCTATTTGGCGTAACGAGTGTTTTTTCAAACTCAGCAATCGCATTAGTAATACTATATTCACTGATCCCTTGCTTAGGATAGAGCGCAGTAAACTGTGCTTTTAATGACGAGTCTTTATCAAGTTTATCGATAATATGCTGCCAAGAGCCCGCCCCCATCTCTATAGGGTTCATTGGTGGACCACCAGCTTGTTCTTGCAGATCTTTAGCACGACCATCCCAGAACTGATGAATATTAAATACAGAGTTAAACACCGTTGGCGCATTAATTGGACCTTTTGCACCATTAATTCCCGTTGAGGTTTTTAAATGATCAACACCACCACCAGTTAAGCTATGGCACGTTGAACAAGCAACGGTATTATTACCCGATAAACGCTTATCATGGTAAAGCTCTTCACCTAATTTAACTTTTCCTTCATCCACTTTAAAGGTGGTTGAAATAGGCTGTACTGCATCATATTTATATTCTGCAACAACCTGTGGATCCGCATAATATTTAACACGCTCTTCTTTTACCCACTTTAATAACACATCCGTTTCTTGTGGTGATAAATCTGATCGCCAGTGCATGAGTAAATATTGTTTCGGTGGCATTGCACCATCATCTAATACCGATTCTAATTTCGCTAATTCAACTTGAGAGATCGGTTTATTTTGCTGAACCTGATCCATTAATGCTGTGATATTAAATTGACGAAGTGCCTTTTTAACATCATGTGCCATTAACTGTTTTGCCACGGGTAAGTTCGCGTAAAACGGCATTTCGCTATTAGTTGTGTGGCAATACTGACAGCCTTTTTGGTTAAAAATCTTAAAAGCTTGCTGAGAAAGAGGATCGACTTTAACCAAATTAGCTTGTGAAAGGTATTGTTGATGGAGCTTTTTATCTCCTTGATCAACGGCGTATACCGTTGCTAAATAACCTACAACACCCGCTCCTATTGCCAATGCAACATACGATGATTTTTTCATGAGTATACCTAAAAGAACTATTTCAAGAGAAAATAATCGCTTCTAATATGGATATCCATCTGGAAAAATCGGACATAACAATAGATAAATCCGATAAAACAACATATTAACAATAAAAATGTATTAACTTATTTAATATCAGAGCATTAGACTTTAATGTTAATAAAATGGTTTTTTCTGAGAAATTTCAGTGCTCTATTTTATTGTCCTAGATCAATTTTAAAAATTGATAAAATTAACTCTCTTTTTTATTTTTTTATCTAAATATTAAAATCACATCATCAACTATAAATATAATCATAAAAAATAAGATGTTAATGATTATAAAAAAGGCAATGTAATCACTTACATTGCCTTCTAATTTACCCACAGCTCACTATTTAATTATTTCTAGATCACTTCTAGGCACACAGCAACACGCTAGCACTTTCCCTTCAGCACGCTCTTGCGATGAAAGTGCTGGAACTTCTGGTTGTTCTACCTCTCCAGATTTCACTGTGACCTTACAAGCCCCACAAAAACCAGCGCGGCAGCTATAATCCATATTAATACCAGCCGTTTCTGCTTGCTCTAATAATGTTGCTTGGTTATTCCCTTGGAAAAGCTGTCCATCAATTGATAATTCGACCGTCTTTTTTTCTTCAAGTGCATGACGTACAGGACCAAACGCTTCTTGGTGATAACGAGAAGCTGCCATTCCCATATTGAGCAATAACTTTTTCGCAGACGACATAAACGCATCAGGGCCACAAACAAATACCTGACGTTTATCTAAATCACTCATCATGGCTAAATGACCAATGCTTAGTCGTCCAGATTCACCTTGCCAGTCGCGTTTTGGTTGCGTTAATACGATACGTAAATCAAGTGAAGGATGTTTCTCTTCTATTGCGCGTAATTCCTCTAAATAAGGAATATCAGCTTCAGTACGGCATTGATGATAAAACACCACATCACGCACTAAATCATGATCGGATAAATAACGTAGCATCGACATCATTGGTGTTACACCACTACCACCCGAGAGTAATAATAATTTATCAGTATGAACCCCTAGGTGAAAATCACCGCTCGGCGATTCAGACACCAATGTATCACCGACTTGAAAATGCTCATGTAACCAATTAGAGATGCGACCGTCATTAACTCGTTTTACTGATATTGCATAACGCCCCGGTCGTGATGGGCTAGAAGATAATGTATAGCGACGAGAAATATATTCGCCATTCACTTCTAGTTGAATAGGCAGGTGTTGCCCCGGTAAATAAGTCGGTAATGCTTGGTTTTCTTGATGAGACTCTAGCCAAAATGTAGTGAAATCTTGTGCTATATCTTCACGCTCTACACACGTAAGCTGTAATTTTTGCTCACTGTTATCTGCATATATTTCTTTCGGTTTCGTTTCTAATATTTCAATAGTGTCACCAACAGAAATAATACCTTCATTACGCGCCACAAGATTTTGTCCAAAATAGACATTACCCGTTTCATCGGCGCGGAATTTTGCCATCGTAACCAACGGCTCTTTACTTTCGCTAAACATTGCTGATTTCGGATCGACCGTGGTTAAAATACATCGAGAACAAGGTTTGACCGCTTCAAACTCAACCTCACCAATCCGAATGCGTTTCCAACCATCTTCCGCGAACGCTTCCGTATTACTCACCACTAAGTTGGTTCTAAACTGATCCATGGTGTGGTGTTCACTACTACGCTCATTAAGCGCTTGAAGCGAGGCTTCACTGATCACTAATAACGGATAACCATCAGCAAAACTCACATTTTGACTAATTTTAGGACGAAGACGGTTTGATTGCTCTCCCGTAAACAACAACTGAACGGGTTGTCCTAACACATCACTAAACCATGAATTAGCTTGCTCAGTCGTAGTATAGGCGATGAATGTATCTCCCCACACTCTTGATGACGCTTCCGCCATATCAAATTGAGCATACTTCAACACTAAACAGGCTTTATCTTCATAGCTAAGTACGATGCCATCGGCAATTAGCGCCGCTTTCACTTTTACCATCTTGGGAGATTTACGTGCCGTGATCATATCGCCTGATAGGGTAGCAACCATGAAACGACGATCGAAACTGATCCCTTGTTTTTCGACCCAAACTTTAGATTGGCTGATACCTGCTATTGATTTTACGGGAAAGATATTTAATTGGGATAATTGTGGTGTTACTGAAGTTGTGCTCACTACTCTCTCCATGACAATATGTGTTGGCAGCAATAGTGTAACACCGTATTAACAGAGCTAAAAAAGAAATCTATCGACCCTTTTTTATCTATTTACGCATTAAAAATGAATATTTACATTACCGGATTCTATCTCTTTTCTCTCTACCTATTTTGTTTCTTTGTGCTAAATTTCGCTTATCAATCATCTTCTTTTATACCGTCTGATTAAGGTTTACTATGCCGCTACTTCATTCTTTTTGGCGTTACATCAAACACTACTTTCCCAATACGGGGCTGCGCCATATTCATACTTCATTGGCCGCTTTAGTGATCTTACAGATCTTAAATAGTAATTTAATGCATATGACCCATACAGGTGAAGTCGAAGGCGGTGTTTTCTCTACCCTCTTCTTATGGGTGCACATTATTCTTGGCATACTGACCGTTATCGTCACACTGGCAATGATTAGCTATATGTTAGTTAAACAATCCTTCCGCCAATTCTTCCCTTATCTTTTTGGTGACAACGCTGTTCTATTCGATGACTTAAAACAACTTCGCCACGGTAAATTGCCCGAGCCAAGAGAAAAAGGCTTAGGAAATATTATTCAAGGTTTAGGTATTGGTGCTTTGGTCTTAATTGAAACAGCAGCACTGGTATGGCTGGCGCTGTGGTTAAGCCACTCACCTTATGCCAACGATGTGAGAGAGATCCATAAATCTCTGACAGGTTTAATTGAAGCATACTTGATTGGTCATGGTGGTATGGCACTGCTTCACTTCTTTATTGAACGTAAGAAGTTCGCTTAATTTAAAACACGCTTTATAAGCAAAAAACATAGCCTAGTAATGTTTGCATCCCATGATTGAGCAAACATTACTAGGCTATGATATTTATCATCGAAAACAAATGTCATATTAGTAAATAGCTCAAACTAATGAGCTATTTCATATCAGGTAGTTTTTAAAATATATCAACAATATAATTACGTCAGTGATATCACTAACGCCTTACCAACGCCGTGAGCACTAGTAGGGTTTTGGCCAGTAATCACTCGTTTATCAACGATAACCTGTTCTTGCCAAGGCTGTACTTTACTAAAGCGCGCTGCCTTTCTTGAAAGCGCCTCTTCCAACAAGAATGGAATATGAGTAATAGTACCGAAATCTATTTCTTCTTCACGTGTAAAGCCCGTTACCGATATAGATGCAAGTAGGCTGTCACCATTACTTAATGCAATAGGAAGCAGTGCCGCAGGGCCATGACATACCGCCGCTATAACGCCACCATTTTCGTAATGTTTTGCAGCTAATTGAGCAAAGTCAGTATTGGTGGAAAGATCAGATAGCAGACCAAAGCCACCTGGATAAAATACCGCATCGTATTCATCAATATTCACTTGCGAGACGGGAATCGTATTATTGATTCGGTTCTGAAAATTATCATCCGCCAACACAATGCGGTTTACCTCATCACCTTCGATATCCGTACCATAAAGTGGCGCTTTACCACCTTTAATCGATGCGATTTCATAGTCAAAACCAGCGGAAGTCAGCTCATGAATAACGTGGGTTATCTCTGGTGAGTAAGTGCCATTCGCTTGGTCAGTATCGCCCAGAGTTGCATGATTCGTTACAGGGATCAGGATCCTTTTCATTGTCTTTTCCTTGAATTATTGAGTGCGTAAACATGTTAATTCAAATCAATATGGCTGATAATACAGAAAATGGGCAAATCATTGTTGTTAAATAGCAAAGATAAAAGTCTATGAATAGTTTCGATGGGATCATTGAATTCGTTGCAGTCGCTGAAAGCCATGGCTTTTCCTCTGCGGCTAAACAGCTCGGTTGCAGCACAAGCCACGTTAGCCGACAAGTCTCAAGGTTAGAAGAGAGATTAGGTGTCGCCTTATTAGCTCGCTCAACCCGACAGGTCAATTTAACCGATGCTGGACAACTGTATTATCAACAATGCAGAGGGCTGGTAAATGGATTACAACAAGCCAGCGAAAGCTTAAACACATAGCATTATATTATTGCGAATGCGTATTGATACCCTTTAGAACGTGACAAAATAATAACGGTAAACTAATTGTATTTAATTACTTTATACGAAATCCTCGATAAATATTAGCGGTAAAGCACTTACAGCTAAAAGTAAAAAAATGTGACTTTAGAGCCATTTCCCAATATCACTACAAAAGAAACCAGTTTATTGGATAGTATGATAAATGACGAGAAATGAATTGTGAGTGGTTATTAAGATAAGTTTTATTAGGGAAAAATCAACGTAGGATAATAGCCAGTAGTATTGGCTGAAACACACAATGGGCAGAAATAAGTTAAGACGCTAAAAATTAAGCCTGTCATGACTCATATTATGCGTGTGAAAAGACTTTCGTTTAGTTAAATATAACAACGCCATTTTGTTACAAACCAAAAGCAATAAATAAACGATGAAAGTTTTATACAGCAAAAATAAAAAAAGCAGAGCACATAGGCTCTGCTTTTATATTATCTGTCGAATACGCGGTTATTTTACTTTAACTGCCCAGCCACATTGCTGTGGGTAGATACGACGAATAACTGTCTTATTTCGCTTTTTCAATAGGATGTGACAGGTTTCAATTAATAAACCAAATGCCATCGCAAAATACACATATCCTTTATTCAAATGAATCGCAAAACCTTCAGCCATTAACATACCGCCTAACATTACTAAGAATAGTAGTGCTAATGTTTTTAAGCCCGGATAGCGCAATACATAATCGTTGATCTTCTCGGCACACAGTACCATCACAACTGCTGACGCTAAAATTGCAGCAACCATCAGTGGAACTTCACTTGTCATACCAACCGCTGTGATTACTGAGTCCATAGAGAACACCGCATCAACCGCAACGATTTGCAGCAAGACTAAAGCAATACCTGCTCGCACTTTGCTGGCTTCTTGGTGATGAGCACCAGAGAAACACATCCACAATTCTTTTAAGCTTTTCGCTAATAAGAATGCACCACCACCAATCATGATCAAATCACGACCAGAGAACGGAGAGTCAGCAATAGAGAATAACGGTTGAGTTAATGACATTACCCAACTGATTGAGAACACAAGACCAATACGCGCAGCAACAGCTAGTGCAATACCTAGGTTACGGGCTAATTTTCGTTGATGTTCTGGTAATCGCTCACATAGTACTGAAATAAACACAATATTATCGACACCTAATACCACTTCTAAGGCAAATAAGGTCGCAAATATCATCATTGCTTCAGGTTGAAGGAAAAGATCTAGCATTGAATAGACTCCTTAACAAAGGAGTTTAGGAAAAGAGAACAACTCGTGGGGTCGTCCATATGTATTTTATACCTCTTAAAATTAAAGTAGCGCTATTCAACCATAACCGTTGCCAATAACAATTAAGATTATGTAACAAGATGTAAGCAACACCTACCACACAATTCATCCATGCTTGCTATTGATTAGAATGAAAAAATACACTGCAAGAATAATATTGAAACCTCTCTCTCAAAATGTAAACTTATAGTTTTACTTTTAGTCAAACAAAGAAAGATAATGAAACACAAATCCTTTTTATTGATTGCATTCATAAGCATTTTTTCAACATCTGTTCAGGCCAAAGATCTAGTCGACACGCTAAATTCAGTGGATAATGGCTTACAAAAGCTGCAAAACAGCATTCAACAGTCGAAACGTCAGATCCGAGAAAGAAAAGAGAAACGAGAGCGCCTCGAAAATGCATGGAACAACATGAAAGATGATGACTATGTAGAAAATCGTTGGAATAACTATGTCGATCAACAAGCACGTGAACGCAAACAACGTGCAGAACAACGCAAACGCAAATTTGTCGATAATTTAACGTCTGATCTTAATAAAGCTATCCGTGATGCCACCAATACCCATTAATCACGGAAATCTGTGGTAAGGATAACCATGAAAAAAGCATTGCTCATTATTACAACCTGTTTACTTGCCGCAGGGTGTTCATCAAACCAAGTTGAATGTCTCTATAACTGCAAGCCCACTTATCCCAACCATAACGGGAATATCAATGGTGGAAATATAAACACAGGTAATGTGAATAATGAGCAAGCCATGCAGGCATTATTGGCTTATCTTGGTGTGCAAGTGAAAAAGCAATGGGGCGATGACGAATTCCTTCAGGCAGGCAAACACCGTTATGTGAAATACTTTGATGGTTATCGTACGCGCGCGCACATTGATTTTGATAACGGTAAAATTTACGTTTCAACTGTTGCTCAATACGCACCAGAAGTCACACTGAAAAAAGCGATTGAAGAAACCTTGCTAATGCCAGCCGATCCATCCCAAGTGGATTTATTCAGTGACAAATCGATTCCATTAAACGGTAAGCCTTTCTTACTTGGGCAAGTTAAAGATCAAGATAACCAAGATATTCAATGGCCTTGGCGTGCTGGGCGCTTTGCGGATTATCTAATTGAAAATAAGCTGAAAATGAAACCATTAAAACGTGGAAATGCTTATTTTGTTGAAATAGATATGGTTAGCGATCACCTTGAACAACGCGAATACCAATATGCTGACATTATAAAACGCGCATCAAAACAATACGGTATTTCTGAAGAACTTATCTATGCGATTGTAAAAACAGAAAGTAGTTTTAACCCGTTTGCTGTTAGTCATGCAGGCGCTTACGGTTTGATGCAAGTGATCCCGAAAACAGCGGGGGCTGATGTATTTAAGCTGGTGAAGAACAAACCGGGGATACCAACCAAAGACTACCTGTTTGATCCAGCAAACAATATCGATACGGGTACGGCTTATTTTTATATTCTTAAAAATCGTTATTTAAAAGAAGTGCGGAATCCTACAACTAAACATTACAGTATGATTTCAGCCTACAATGGCGGTACTGGCGGATTATTATCAACATTTGATACAGATAGAAAACGCGCTATGGATAAGCTGAATCAATTACAACCGGATCAAGCTTATTGGGCATTAACCAATAAACATCCAAAGCTTGAAGCGCGACGATACTTAGAAAAAGTACTGAACTTCCAAAAAGAATTTCAGTCACTATGATCTATATATACCCAAGTCACTTGGGTATAAAACAAAGCCCTATCATCGACCATCGAGATAGGGCTTTGTGTTTTGTATCATTAGGCTTGGATCGCTTGGCGAGTAAATCCGTTATTTTTCGCTAATAAGTCTGCGGCGGTTTGAGCATCAACACCAGCTAAAATCATGACAATCGCGGTTTTACAATGACCATCACAGGCAGTTAATGCGTGTTCAGCTTCATCACGGCTACATTCAGTTGCTTGCATCACAATGTTTTTCTGGCGTTCAACCAATTTGGCGTTGGTCGCTTCAACATCCACCATTAAATTGCCATACACTTTACCAACACGGATCATCGCCCCTGTTGTCAGCATATTTAGCACTAACTTTTGCGCAGTACCTGCTTTCATACGCGATGAACCCGTTACAACTTCAGCCCCAACCACTGGCGTGATAGCTACATCTGCCAGTGCAGCCATTGGGCTTTGTGGATTACAACTAATGGACGCGACCATCGCATTTTGTGATTTGGCATATTCCATCGCACCTATCACATAAGGGGTACGTCCGCTGGCTGCAATACCAACTAAAACATCTTTTGAATTAAAGTTAAGATCAATCAAATCTTGTGCGCCCATTTCACGATTGTCTTCTGCGTTTTCTACCGCTTTTAAAATCGCTTTATGTCCACCAGCAATTAAACCAACTACCTGCTCTGGCTTACTACCATAAGTTGGCGGACACTCACTGGCATCTAAAATACCTAATCGACCGGATGTACCTGCGCCAACGTAAATTAAACGTCCACCTTGTTGAAAAGCCGCTGCAATCGCATCAACGACAACCGCGATTTCAGGTAATACTTGTTCAACCGCTAACGCGACTTTTTTATCTTCATTGTTGATCACTTTCAGCATATCAACCGTGGATAACATATCGATATTTTGGCTTGCTGTATTGCGACTTTCAGTGACGAGTTGGGTAAGATCAATCTTCAAGGTTTTCATCCTAGTTTTATTCATTCTTTATTAATCATAATCAACAAGCGTATCAGGCTCTAGCTTCTTGCTCGCGATTAACATAACGCTATAAATATCACGGTAACTCGGTGTTTTTCAGGCTATTATCAAGACAAATGCTCGAACAGTTATGACTATGACCGCACTTGATAAAATTGCTAACCTACAATCACAATTCTCTCCTAATGGTCAAAAGATTGCGACCTTGGTTTTAGCACAACCTGAATTAGTGGTTTCGCTGTCATCACAAGAGCTTGCGAAAGCTGCCAATGTTAGTCAATCGAGTATTGTAAAATTTACTCAGCGTATTGGTTTTAAGGGGTTCCCTGCCTTTAAAATGGCGATCAGTGAAGAATTAGCAAGGCACAATACCATCGGCGGCAATGTGCTGAATCAATTATCGACTCAACCAGAACCCAATAACACGCTTGCGAGTAGCTTAAGTAAAATAGCACAGCAAAAAGCCAATGCTATTATTGATACAACCAAAGCTATCGATACTCAATTACTGACCGATATTGCAGCGAGATTAAGCCAAGCCCAACGGATTCAACTCGTCGGGCTAGGAGCAAATGCCATCATCACCCGTGATTTTAATGATAAATTGCTAGCCTTAGGTTTGCCTGTTATTCACAGTAAAGATCATGCGCTGCAAAGTACCATCGCCAACACACTAACAGAGCAAGACGTGCTTTTTGTGATCAGCAATAACAGTGAACAACCCATTTTACAACTTACAGCCCATGCCGCTAAGCTTCGTGGCGCTGGTATTATTGTAATAAGCACACCCGAAGATTTACTGCTTAACTCTCTTGCTGATATGAAGCTCAATGTAATTTGTGAACCACCACTGCATAGCATTGCGAATCAGCATTTCAATTTACACCTTGCAGCACAACAAACCCTGACCGACATCATTTGCATAGCCTTACAACAATAACTAAAACCACTGAATTTACTTTTTGTTACCTTTAAAGGCGCAATAAAGGGAACCCTGTTTTTGATATACTGTCTGACTATATTATTTTGGCAGTATATCTTCGCCAGCAATCTGCAGTACCGATTAAAAATCGATTTTTCGCACGATGCCAGCATGCTGCACGCCTTCATTAGAGAAAATCTGACCAATCATGACGCAATCACGCATTCCAGCTGAGACGGCTTCATCCCCTGAAAAAAAGGATAATGCGGCTCAGCCTTCGATACAAAAGCCTAAAAAAAACAAACTAAAAAAAGTGGCGAAGTGGACTTCTATTGCCATACTAACCCCTATCATTGCCGCAACGGGTGTACTCGCTTATGGGGTTAAGATCGATTTAGCTAACCACCGACATGATATCAACCAATGGTTAAGTTCTACTTTAGATCGTGAAACAACCATTGGTGGTGATATGTCACTGACCCTATCATTTAGCCCTGAAATTGAGTTAAGCGATGTCACCGTTGCTAATACTGAAGCAATGAAATGGGAACCGATGCTGAAATCAGGCTACATCGGTGCAAAAATCTCTGTTTTACCTCTTCTATCTCATACCCTAAAGATCGACTATCTGGATCTCAAAGACATCTCATTACACCTGTCAAAAGATAATCAAGGGAAAGCAAACTGGGAGTTTGCCGAGCAAGCGAGTGAAAAACCGAAAGAGATCACTCAATCAACGCCGTTTAAATTGGCACTGAGCAACAATATTCGAGCGGAAAAAGTATCGGTTGATTATTTAGATCAACATACCGGACAGTATGCCAACGTATATTTAGATCAATTAGCGTTAACCAAACCTGATAAATGGCTATTACAAGCGAAAGGTAATGCCATGGGGAACGACTATGATGTTTCACTGGCGGGTGATTTAGAATCACTGATTAATGAGCAGCAAGGAAAGTTAGATGCTACAGGCAGCTTTGCTGGGGCGAAACTCAATATTGATGCAGACATTCATCCATTCCACAGTAATACGCCGTCAAAAGCCAACGTAAAACTTGATTGGGTTGATACCGCGCAACTTGAATCCCTGCTTGATATTGATTTGCGCCATGCCGCACCAATGTCACTAACAACCCAAATTACTGCGTCTAGCAAAGGCATTTCACTGGCTGATATCGCGCTAACAAGCCCTATCACGTCTGCTAAAGGTTTTCTTGATATTTCATTGGCTCAAAACGCCAAAGATCTTAATCATATTAACGGTAAGCTAAATATTCCGTTAATCGATCTGCGCCCATGGTTACAACCCCAGCCTCCGGTTATGTACGGTGTTGGTTATGCAGCGGCAGCACCTCAACAATCGCCCCTACAAAAAGCACTGGATCAATGGCTTGTTAAAACAGAAACCCATCTTGATCTATCCGTCGATGAGATCAAAGGCTTAGGTACTCCTGTTAATAATATCTCGCTTAAAGTGGAAGGCGATAAAGGTAAACTTCACGCCCCAATGACTGCCAATATTGCTGATGTGCCATTTCGTGGCACGGCTGATATTGATGCCACCCAATGGACATCAACCGTTGATGTGAAATTAGGCGCTCAAGACTCGCAATTAGGTGAAATGGCAGGTTGGATTTCAGGGATCCCAGATGCAAAAGGGCATCTTGATAAGGCTCAGCTACAGCTGACGACCCAAGGCACAAAGCTTCAAGAGTGGATTGATAATAGCCAGCTCTCGCTCGATATCGATAAAGCGCATATTGACTGGGGAGCCAAAGCGTCTTTTGCCATTGATAAAGCATTATTAACCTCTGGTATGGAGCAGCCATTTAGCTCTGATATCCAAGGTCAGATCATGGATATTCCCGTTAAGATCACAGCGAAAGCAGGCACACTATCCGATATTATTAACCACCGTAATTGGATGCCATCACTGCACTTTTCCAGCCCTGTTGTTGACATAAAAGCACAAGGCGAATTTGTAAAAACCAATTGGCAAAAAGGCAGTTGGTTAAACCTAACCGTACACAGTAAAGATGCAGGCAAACTAAGTCCATGGCTGGGTACACGTGCATCTATGCATGGCAAAATCGATTTCAAAGGAAAGCTAACCAATACCGGTGATTGGCTAACATTAAATATCCCCACGATGGCGTTAATGCAAAGCCAAGGTAAGGTCGATTTTAAATGGAAGCAAAATACTAAAACGTCATTTTTAACCCTTAATGCGCAATTTGATACCCTAAATTTCAATCAGCTAGGACAATTTGTTGATCGCGAAAAAGTGCCAACCGTAGAGCAAACAGTACCAACTCAAGGTGTGAACCTTGATATGCCGTTACTTAGTAATAAAGTCGTGATTGCCGATGCTGATGTAAAACTTGGCATCAAAAAAATGCTTTGGGCAAATCAACAAATTGATGACACCCAATTTAGTGGTCTGTTACGTGACGGTAAATTAAAACCCGCCCCTTTTAGTGCTCGCTATGCGGGAAGTTTTTACCAAGGTGATATTTCACTGGATATCAATAATAACGCTATCCAATCTCAACTCCATCTAGGGGTAGATAAGCCGAATATTGGTCAAATCTTAAAACAGTTCAATGTGACCAATGATCTTGGTATGACACTCGATAGCGCTAAATTATCTTTGTCGTTATCAGGTCGTACTGTGCTTGAGTTAATGGAACAGGCTAAAGTCGAAGCACAACTAAACGGCGGTAAACTGCGTGTTGCAGATACTTACACAGGCAAAGCCTTTGATGTCGCACTTCGTCAGGGTAAGTTTATTACAGGTCCCGATACCGCAACTCACTTGATTATCTCTGGCCAAGCTGCAAATAAGCCCGTTAACATTGAGATTGATTCTGTATCACTGAAACAAGCCAATGATGGGGGTAAATCGGTACCTGTTACCTTAACGGCTAATGTCGGTGATATTGCACTCAATGCCGAATCTAATGTATCGCTACCCATTAATCCACAAAAGTTGAATTTAACCTTTAAGGCAACAACGCCTAACTTAGATCGCTTTAATGCGTTTACCGGTCTTGAGCTACCACCGTATGGTCCAGTGACGGTTGCTGCATCCCTTTCAACCGATAAAGTCGGCTACCATTTGCGTAATATGCTGGTTCAAGTAGGGAGCAGTAAATTACAAGGTAAAGGTGATTTCTTACCACCAATGAAAGGCCAAGATCGCCCAACCGTATCATTAGATCTTCGCGCGCCGTTCATTCAAATTAACGATTTTAAAGTTAAAAATTGGCAAGCATGGCTACCTAAAGACAGCAAAGAAAAAACAACGCCAGCAAAAACAGTCGATAAACCTGTACCTGTTCTTAGCCCTGAAGGTTTAAATAAGCTGAATGCTAATTTCAAACTCAATGTCGGTGAAGTACGCTCAGGTAAAGACTGGTTAGGCGCAGGAAAACTAGACTGGACATTACATAACGGTTTACTGAGTTTAAACCCGCTGCACATCAAATTACCGGGCGGAAATATTGATATTAAAGGTTCGGTTAAAGCACAAAAAGAGCTGTTTGATATCCATCTTAATGGATTAGTGAAGAACTTTGACTACGGTATTATTGCTCGTCGAATCGATCCAAAAACCGATATGAACGGTAAGATCAGCTTTGAATTTAATCTTAATAGTCTAGCAAATACACCAGATAGCCTAATGAATAATGCTAACGGTTTTATCGGTTTTGCTGCTTGGCCTAAAGCTTTCCAAGCAAACTTAATTGATTTATGGGCAGTAAGTTTAGCTGATGCTGTATTACCAAAGTTTGTTACTAAAGATCATTCCGTATTAAATTGCGTAGCCGGTGGCTTTAATGTCAAAAATGGCAACATGACGCAACGTGATTTATTGCTTGATACTTCCCGTATTCAAGTACATGGTGCTTTTAATGCAAGTTATAAAAATCGTGACTTTAATCTGTATTTATCACCAAAATCGAAAAAAGCTCAGATTTTCAGCTTACAAACACCGGTTGATGTTCATGGTACCTTTGATAAATTCAACTTTAATGTACCACTGTCCGCTATTTTAAAAACATCAGTGCGCTTTACTACTAGCCCTGTCGTCGCACCATTGCAGTGGCTATTTGAAAAGCCCATCGCAGCGAATGGCTCGGCTGAATGTGAACGCATTTGGCAACAAAAATAAGTATTCGTTGTTACAATAAAAAAGACCCAGTATCCATACTGGGTCTTTTTCTTTACTCACTACAAAACATTGCTATCTATCACTTAAATACTTGCTTTTATAAGTTGAGGCTTTAGCAAATACAAAAAGAGGAAACAGGATCAATACAAACCCTAGCGAGTATTCAATCTTACTATTTTCGAGTAATTGATAAGTGCATAAAATGAAAACAGATAGAACAAATAAGATATTAAACTTATGTATCAATGGATGCTTTTTAGATAAGTAAGCATAAGCACGGATCATGAAAAACTCGATAATATTTATAATTAGTAAGATGATTAGATTATAATAAATTGCTTTTTTAAAAATAAGTGCTAAGTAGATTTTATTCCTACTAACAACCCAAACTATGATTTCCATTCAACACCTACGCCACCAATCAATCACTATCGGTGCAATATCGTTATTTTTTTGACGTTTTTCTATCGTTACCCTCTACTAAACATACATATTTTATACACCTTACAGTTGATTTATTGTCCTAGATTAAGTCTTCAAAGCATTTCTTTTGTTGTAATAAAAACAACAAATACTAACAACATATAGATATTCTATTTATGCAATCAAATATCGACGCCGCACTGCTGAATATTGCTCTTAACCTTAGTAACCGACTGGCCAGTGATCATCATTACCAATCTTTAATTGATGGTGTAGAACAAGTCTTTCCTTGTGATGCTTGCGCTCTATTTGTTCTTGATCAACAAGGTTTTCTCACCCCTGTCGCCGTTAAAGGGTTATCGTCTGCCGTATTAGGGCGACGTTTTTTACCCAGCTCTCACCCTCGCTTAGCTAAAATTATGGCAAGTAAAACACCTGTACGCTTTGACGCTGACTCCCCCCTCCCCGATCCGTTTGATGGCTTATTAATTAATGTTGGTACAGAAATAAATGTTCACGACTGCTTAGGCTGTAGTTTGTATGTTGATGAACAATTAGTAGGGGTTTTGAGCTTAGATTCTTTGGCAGTGGGTGCGTTTGATGATATCGATAATCTTGCGATAGAAACATTTGCCGCTCTTGCTGCTGCAACTGTCCGTAATATTGCCCAATTCAATGCGCTGAAATTACAGAATAAGAAACAAAAGTCACTCAATGAAACCTTGATCCAACAAGCACGATCTCAACACAATGAGATGATTGGATTTAGCCCTGAGATGGATGCGCTAAAAACCAATATATCAACGGTTGCCCAATCCAATTATGCTGTATTGATCAGTGGTGAAACAGGCACGGGTAAAGAGCTTGTCGCACACGCGATTCATGCTCAGTCCCATCGTGCAGATAAAGCTATGATCTATGTAAATTGTGCCGCACTACCAGAAAACCTCGCAGAGAGTGAGTTATTTGGACATGTCAAAGGCGCATTTACAGGCGCGAATAGCCATCGAGCTGGCAAATTTGAACTTGCTGATGGTGGTACGCTTTTTTTAGATGAAATAGGTGAATTACCACTTTCGCTACAAGCAAAATTACTTCGCGTATTACAGCAAGGTGATGTACAACGTGTCGGGAGTGATCGTCATCATCATGTTGATGTTCGTATTATTGCCGCTACTAATCGTCATTTAGAGCAAGAAATAGAAAACGGTAATTTTAGAGCGGATTTGTACCATCGTCTTAATGTATTCCCAATATTTGTCCCACCACTGCGCCAGCGACTGAGCGACATTCCTGTGCTTGCAGGCTATTTATTAGAAAAAGTACGCCAACAATTTAATGTACCCAATCTCCATATTCACCCTAAAACACTTGCTCTACTTGAGAAACAATTATGGCCGGGTAATATTCGAGAATTAGAACACAGCTTAACGCGTGCGGCATTACGAGCAATTCAACATGGTGAGCAAACAATCACAGAGCACTATTTTGATAACACCGCCACAATCGATGATGTAAAAAACACATCATCACTTTTCCCACAACAATCACAACCGATGCGTGAATTAGTTGAAAATTATCAAAAGCATCTGATCAGCTATAGTTATGACAAAATGGATAAAAACTGGTCAAAAACCGCACAATTCTTGCAAATGGATCGAGGCAATCTTTACCGGATGGGTAAAAAATTTAATATTCATTAATCAAACCTAATGTTATCTGATGTAATAACAACAACAGTGATCGATGTTTTTATTACATCAACAACGTGAAACTATAAAATTTTCCATTTAAATTCAGTAACTTAAACATGGCACAGTTAGTGCTATCAGTATTAGTAATACGACAATCTTGTCATTTATAACTATATAAACTAATGCTGGAGACTTTCCATGTTCTGTATTCAATGTGAACAAACGATTCAAACCCCACAGGTAAAAGGCTGCGCATTTGCCGCTGGTATGTGTGGTAAAACAGCAGAAGTTTCAGATCTACAAGATGTACTTGTTTATACCCTACAGGGGGTATCTTATTGGGCAGAGTTGGCTAAACGTTTTGACATTATTAATGATGAAATTAATCAATGGGCACCACGTGCATTTTTCGCCACACTAACGAATGTTAACTTTGATCCTGCCCGTGTCATTGAACTTGCAGAGCAAGCGCAAAGTTATAAGGCTCAATTAAAAGATCTTGTTATCACAGCTTCAACATTACAAGCAGAAGCTTTACCTGTATTACCCGCTGTTGCTCAATTTGAATTACCACTATCAGCGGCTGAAATTCTGGCTATTGCTCCGCAAGTTGCCGTTAACCGTGGTCACGATACCCTACATGAAGATGTGATTGGCCTTCGTTTATTGTGCTTGTATGGCTTAAAAGGTGCAGCGGCATATTTAGAGCATGCACGTGTTTTAGGGCAAACCAATGATGATGTTTACGCAGAATACCATCAAATCATGGCGTGGTTAGGTACTGATCCTACCGATCTTAATCAATTATTAGATTGTTCAATGCGTATTGGCTTGATGAATTACGCCATCATGGAAATGCTCGATACAGGCGAAACAATAACCTTTGGTCACCCTGAGCCCACACAAGTAAACGTAAAACCTGTACAAGGTAAATGTATTTTAGTTTCTGGTCATGATTTACATGATTTAGAAAAAATCCTTCAGCAAACAGAAGGTAAAGGTATTAACGTTTATACAAACGGTGAAATGCTACCAGCTCATAGTTACCCAGAACTAAAAAAATATCCGCATTTAGTCGGTAACTTCGGTAGTGCTTGGCAAAATCAGCAAAAAGAGTTTGCGAACTTCCCTGGTGCTATTGTGATGACGTCAAACTGCTTACTTAACCCTAATGTCGGTCAATATGCTGATCGTTTATTTACCCGTAGTATTGTTGGTTGGCCTGGCGTTGAGCATATTGACGGTGATGATTTTAGCCAAGTGATTGATTGTGCACTCGCATTAGAAGGCTTCAAACATAATGAAATCGAACACATGATCACAATTGGTTTTGGCCGCAATGCGCTTATGAGTGCAGCGCCTGCTGTGATTGATGAAGTAAAAAAAGGTAATATTAGTCACTTTTTCCTTGTTGGTGGTTGTGACGGCGATAAGTCGGAACGCAGTTACTATACCGATTTTACTACTCAAGCGCCTGAAGACTCGGTAATTCTAACGCTTGCATGTGGCAAATACCGCTTCAATAAAAACCAATTTGGTGACATTAATGGTATTCCTCGCCTGCTTGATGTTGGCCAATGCAATGATGCTTATTCTGCTATTCAACTTGCTTTGGCATTGGCTAAAGAGTTTGACTGTGGCATCAATGAGCTACCACTCACGCTGGTATTGTCTTGGTTTGAACAAAAAGCCATTGTGATCTTACTAACGTTATTTGCACTAGGTGTTAAAGGAATTTATACCGGCCCAACCGCCCCTGCCTTTTTGACCGATAACCTACTTGCAATTATCCAAGATAAATTTGATATGCGCCCAATCACAACCGTTGAAAACGATCTAAAAACGATCCTTAACGCATAACATTTTTATCTCCCCTCATTGATA
This sequence comes from Photobacterium sp. Ph5, assembly GCF_022129445.1. GTDB lineage: Bacteria > Pseudomonadota > Gammaproteobacteria > Enterobacterales > Vibrionaceae > Photobacterium. Next base: position 45,332 of record NZ_JADQAQ010000016.1, on the reverse strand, counting down.
CATATCTAAATGAGGGGAGTTTTTTATCTTATAAGAGCTTATATATGTTAGCTAACTGGACAAACACCCATCCCATATCATTAATTTGTATTGATAAATGGCAGGAAACAGACGATACCGTCAGCATAAAATTAGCCACTAAAAATACGACAATAACCTTTGATTTTAAACCTGGGCAATTTGTTAATCTTGGTGTAATGATAAATGGTAAAAAAGAATTCAGAGCCTATTCTATCAGCTCCATACCTCATGTTTCCTTCCTACAACTAACGATTAAGCGTGTTGATGGTGGTACTGTATCGAACTTTATTATTGATCACCTTGCCATTGGTGATGCGCTTGATATTTTAACGCCTACGGGGGATTTTAACTGTATTGACCACCCACCAAAAAATAAAAAAGCTTTATTGATCAGTGCTGGATGCGGTATCACACCTGTCTACTCAATGGCTAAAACATGGTTAACTCACGATAGTAAGTTTGACGTTACTTTTATCCATGCAGCTAAATCACCACAGCAAACCATCTTTTTTAATCAACTTGAGCAGTTTGCCGATAAGTATCCGCTTTTTTCATTACAGTTATTATTAAAAGACAAGCAAGAAACCAACTACGCACAAGGTCGACTAAACAAAGAATGGCTATTAAATCTTGCTCCTGATTTATTAGAACGTAGCGTATATTTATGCGGTCCTAATCAATTTATGGAAGATGTAAAAAGCTATTTAATTGAACTTGGCTTTGACATGACCCAATTTCATTCTGAAAGCTTTACGCCAAATCAAAATAATGAAACAGCAACAACGCAAGATAACGATATTCAGCAAGACGTAACACTCAGTGTTCCGAGTTTTAACAAAGCTATCGTCGTGCCAAAAGGGAGTAATATTGCTGCAACGTTAGAAGCACAAGGGTTACCTTTGATTGTGGCTTGTCGAAGTGGGATTTGTGGTTCTTGTAAATGTAAAACAACGCCAAATAGTACTATATCAACAAGTACTGAGACACTAACAACAGAAGAAATCGAACAAGGCTATATTCTTGCTTGCTCTTCTACAATTATTGCGAATGCTGAAGTTAGTTTTACATAAGAACATGCCTGTGGAAATAAAACCACAGGCATATATTTAAATGAGATGAATAACTTTAATCTTTATTAAAATTATCGTTTTGTTATTTTATAACTTTAATATATAGAGTAATGATATAAATAAATTTAACCTTATTTGTTTATTTATAATCAATGCAACAACTAAATAGTCAGTATAATAGCTATGCAGTAATTGCAACCATCATCCCTTCGCATTAAATCCATACACATTTACACATACTTTTATAAAATCTTTCACAAAATTGTTCGTTTTTCAATCAATTTACCGTTATTTATTTGTATAACAGATTTTTTACCCGTATTTTATTGAGCAGAACAATCTTCATGTTTTATTTGGAATGAAGCACTTTATTACAGTGCCTATACGGGTTAGTCAGATTCGAAAACTATGAAATAATTATTTCTGAGCTATCTAAATAAAACAAAAAATAAATGTACTTGTACTCCTAACACCCAAACCAATTAATTGGCTGGCTTTACAGGTAAAGCAATACAGGAAATTCAATGTTTACTTATTATGTCGTTCTCGCGATCTATTTTTGCATTATTTTTGCTATAGGTATTTTCGCAGCAAGAAAGACGGAAGGTAATTCAGATTATGTACTTGGTGGCCGTAGTTTAAGCCCAGGTGTGACTGCACTCGGTGCTGGTGCATCAGATATGAGTGGTTGGCTATTACTCGGCCTTCCCGGTGCAGTTTTTGTTTCAGGCTTAGATCAAATTTGGTTACCTATTGGTTTAACCATTGGCGCATGGTTAAACTGGCGCTTTGTCGCAAGAAAGTTACGTATTTATACCGAAAACGTCGGCGATGCGATAACTATTCCCTCTTATTTTGACACGCGATTTGGTAGTGGTAACCGCACCCTTCGCTTTATGACTGCTGTCGTTATACTCACATTCTTTACTCTTTATGCTGCTGCGGGTTTTGTTAGTGGTGCTTTCTTAATTCAAACTTTATTTGATATTCCTTACACTACCGCTGTTTGGATTGGAGCCATATTCTTAATGGTTTATACCGCGATAGGTGGATTCTTAGCCGTTAACTGGGTTGATTTTTTCCAAGGTTCACTGATGCTCTTTGCGCTTATCATTACGCCAATCGTAACTTGGTATAACCTGGATCCAGCCATTGCACCTGATATATTACCGACCCATTACTTTTCCGTTATTAGTGAAAATACGAGCGCTATTGGCGTGTTCTCATTACTGGCATGGGGATTAGGTTACTTTGGGCAACCACACATTCTTGTTCGCTTTATGGCAATTGGGGATGTCAAAGGTATGAGCATTGCTCGTAAAATTTGTATGAGTTGGATGATTGTCTCTTTAGTGGGCGCATTTGCAGTTGGTATTACTGGCGCAATGTACTATTCAGGCGCTGCTCATCACTTTGATAATGAAATGATATTCTTAGAGCTTGCGAAAGGCTTATTCCCAACATGGATCGCTGCAATCCTTATTGCCGCTGTATTGTCTGCCGTAATGAGTTCTGTTGCGGCTCAGTTATTAGCCTCGTCAAGTGCGATAACTGAAGATATCACTCACTTTTTCGACATCAAACTGAGCGAGAAATCACAAGTTGTCCTTGGACGTTTATCTGTAGTGGCGGTATCTTTAGTTGCGATGATTTTTGCGAGTAACCCACAAAGCACGATTTTATCTATTGTTGGACACGCTTGGGCTGGCATGGGTGCTGCGTTTGGACCTGTTGTATTATTCTCGCTATTTTGGCGTCGTTGTAGCGCCCACGGTGCTATCGCATGTATGGTTGTAGGTGCAGGAGTCGTTATTGCTTGGATAGCTGCACATGCTGCTTGGCCGAACTCAACCTTATTTAGCGTCTATGAAATCATACCTGCCTTTATTTTGTCATCAGCTGCACTGGTTATTGTCAGCCTTAAAGGTGAACAACCGAGTGAAAAGACACTTCGTCATTTCGATGAAGTGAATGAACATTGTGAAAAACTCAAATTAGAACCACTGAAATAATCAAAAGGAATTTTTCGCGATAAAAAAACCGCATATATTCAACTCAACAGAGTCAATATATGCGGCTTTTATTTAATATTTATAAGCGGAAACAAGAGATAAGGTCATTATCGCCTTAATGCATTTAGCTTAGTTTGCGCAATACCAAAGACAGTATCATTTGGATATATGCCTTGCTCTGCATCCGTCCCCGTTTGTTTACCGGTGAAGATCTCAATGGCTTGAGAAACATGATCAATCGCCCAAATATGGAACTCACCTTTTTCTACTGCTTCTACAATATCTTTGCGTAACATTAAGTTATGTACGTTAGATTGTGGAATGATCACCCCTTGATTAGCGGTTCTTCCTTTGATCGCACACACATCAAAGAAACCTTCAATCTTCTCATTCACCCCGCCAATCGGCTGCGCTTCACCAAATTGGTTCATCGAACCAGTAATGGCGATATCCTGACGTAGCGGTAAACCAGAGAAAGCCGAAACAATCGCACACACTTCAGCCATTGAAGCACTGTCTCCATCCACGCCACCGTAAGATTGCTCAAAAGTGAGGTGTGTTGTTAATGGGATCTTCGCTGTTTTACCAAATACGGATGCTAGATATGCCGAGAGAATCATCACACCTTTCGAGTGAATACTTCCACCCAACTCTGCACTACGTTCAATATCAAACACCTCACCGCTACCGTACGCTGTCGTTGCGGTTATTCGGCTTGGTGCCCCAAATCGATAATCAGACGTTGCTATCACAGATAATGCATTGACCTGTCCAATAGCTTGGTGATCAACATCTATGAGAGTAGTTCCTGTTACAAAGCTTTGCATTACGTGATCTTTTAACCGACTCACACGCTGCTCTTGATTTTGTAATGCTTGCTCAACATGACTACTGCGGATCATGGTAGCGTTAGATGATTTCGCAACGTAATTAGTCTCACGCAGTAAATTCGCAATATCAGCAGAATGTAATGACAGCTTATGCTGATCATCTGCTTGGCGTGAGCTGTATTCAATGATCCTTGCAATCGCTTTCCGATCACAATGGAGCATATCGCCATCATGAACGATGCTGGCAATAAAGCGAGCATATTGCTCTTCAGAGGTATCTGTTCGCGGCATATCATCTTCAAAATCTGCCGTGACACGAAATAGCTCTTTAAACTCTGGATCGTAGTTTTGTAGTAACTGATAGGTTTGATAATCACCAAACAAAATCAATTTTACATTCAATGGGATCGGCTCAGGCTCTAATGAAATGGTGCCAGACAACGTCACTTCACGCTCAAGTGAACTTAAATTCAACTTTTGCGCACGCAGTGCACGTTTTAAACCATCCCAAACATAAGGGCGCTCTAAAACTTTTACCGCATCCATCATTAACACGCCACCATTAGCGCGATGTAAACTACCAGCACGGATCAAAGAGAAATCAGTAAAGACGGTTCCTTTGAAAGTTGCATTTTCAACATAACCAAAAATGGAGTGGTAGTTTGGACTCTCTTCAACCTCAACAGGAAACTTACGCTCAACATCTTGATGAACAAGTACATTGATTTGGTAGCGACGTGGCATTTTCTTGTCTAAAGATGCATAAGCTAATGCGACTTGCTCTTCACTTTCTTCTAAGAAAATATCAATATTTTCTAGAATGTCGTTATACATTGCTGATAAGTAAGCTTTAATCTCAGGCAGCTTACTGTATTTCGCTTTCAGATCTTTAATACAATGTGCAGTCACATCTTTGGCAATATCCTCATCAAGCTTTTGCTGCTTATCCGAGTACTTTTCTTCCCATTCCGTTAACTGACGAACAATACCACGTAGCTCAACTTCAAGATCATTGATCGTTTCTTCAAACGTTTGTTGTTCTTTATCACTTAATTCGGCAAATGAATCTTCGGTATGCGGCTCTTCACCATTCATCGCCACCAGCTGATAATCACCTTGAGTAGTAATAGTTAAGCCAACACCTCGCTCTTCTGCGCCTTTTTTCATTGTCATTAACGCATTTTCTTGTTTCTGCGCTAATTGTGTTTTTAACTTTTCAGCTCGGCTAATATAAAGCTCATTATCAAATGCCATTGGAAATGCTTTCACTAAGCGTTTCATGAGCTGTTCAATATCTTTTTTAAATGCACTTCCTTGACCTGCAGGTAGCTTTAGCACCTTAGGGCAACGGGTATCATCAAAGTTCGAAACATAACACCAGTCATACAATGTATTGGCGTTACCATTAGGATCGTGACGATTTAAGTAACGCATCACCATGGTGCGTTTACCTAATCCATTACGACCTATCGCATAGATATTGTAACCTTTTTCCTTAATCGACATCGCAAACTCAACCGCTTGTTGTGCTCGCTCTTGTCCTACTATTTCATCTAATGGTGTAAGGTGTTTGGTTGACTTACACTCATCACTCAATTCGTTTAGCGCTGATACGCGATACAGCTTGTCACTGGTTAGAGGTTTAACTGACATAATCGATCCCTCTCGTTACGACGTCTACCTTCAGTCTACTAATAAAATATTGATTTTTTAGAGAGTTAAGCTACAAAAAGTGGCGTTAGTCTCATTTTTTAATGTTTAGCGCTGAAAATTTAGGCACAAAAAAGCCTAACATCGCTAGTATCACGTTTAATATAGTAATACTCAGCAAGTTAGGCTTCTTTTATATTGCGTAATGTAACGCGATTACAACGTTGCCATTGCTCCTTTACCTACCCCTTCGTAGGCAACAACATCAAGGCAATCAGCAGCAGATAAACTTGGTTTAACCTTTTCAGCAATATAGTTAGCAAGTAATTCAACAGTGGTATCAGTAGCCAACATTTCTGTTTCTGAACGAGCAATGGCCAGTTCAAATTCACCTTGTGGTGCGGTGTAGCGGAAACCATAATGGGTTTCGTCCGATACCGATTTAGCACACTCACTTAAATTCAGTTCGCTAACACTGCATACATCTTCTTCTGAGCCTAAGTAAATATCTTGCCAACGCTTCGCCCATTGCTTCTCTAATTCAGCATTACGCTCGCCATTAACAATGAGCTCAATCGGAGAACGGTGACCGTGTGCAATGCGTTGACAGTTACCATCATGTTTTTTCAAACCGTGGCTGTAATGATAAAAAGCACCTTGAATGACTTCGTGGCGAAGTACTACTTCAAGACCTTGCACATTCTCAGGTAGATTGTCTTTAAGTACTTGATAAACATGCTCAGTCACACTTTCAATCGTCACTGTCTCTGCATCAATAAAGCAGAATGCTTGCTCTGGACAATGTAAGTGAATATTTTTGTCTTCACGCAGAAGATCGACAGTCGTATAGCCCGTTATAGTCGCGGCAGTGTGAATTGCTGGAGATTTAGCAGGCACAATTAAACGGTGATCGACATATTGATCAACTAATTGTTTGATCTGTTTCTTAACACGACTGAAATCAAGCACCATGCTCATTTCATTTAACTCGCCCGACATCACCACATCAAGAATCCAACTTTCGCCAACCATACCGCGATCGGTACATAGGTATGACGCATCAATTACAGTGAGATCTCTGACAAATAGCTTCAAAGTGAAGTCCTTATTGATAATGGTTGTCGTTTCTAGGGGAATGCATTATACGCTGCTGACGCAATGAGTAAACAAGCAAAATCAGTAAACACTTGGATATAAAAAAGCAGTGATGATTATCATCACTGCTCTCATTAATATCAGTCATTAAAAAGATCTAGAAACGATAGTTCGCTGACATGTAGAACGTTGTAATACTCTTTAGATCAGATTGAGTATTTGGATATACGATATCCTCACCTTTTGAACCAGCCCAATCAGTTTGCTCTTTACGTTGGCTTGCGGTGTGACGGGCACCAATTTCTGTCGTGAAATGGTCGGAAATTCGCCAAGCAACACCCGCTTGAACACCAAGCACAGGGTTCGATTGTTTATAAGAACCGTATTTTTCGCTGGTTGTTTCAGATGTCATATAACCCACATGCGCACCCACAAATGGGTTAATCGCTTTATCTGCTAGGAATATATAATCAGCACTTAATAAATGAAGAGTTACGTCAGTATCGGCGATCTTTTTATTATCAAACTCAGATTCACCACTCATTTTCTGATAGCTGTAGTAAATTCGTCCTTTACCGCCAGCAGTATAAAAACCAATATCAGCGCCAGCAAAACCGCTTGCGTCAGGAGAAGAGAATGACAACTTATCAGCTGCAGACGTTGCATGAATGAGAGAAAAACTCATGTCAGCCATTCCACCTGTTAGCCCCACGAAATAGTGCATTGTGTCATCAAATTTTGGCACTTCATCTTCAATTGCCGACAAGCCATTTTCAGGTGTGGCAACCACAGGCTCTAAAACTAGCGGCTCACTCGGTGTATAAGCTGAATTTTCTGTTGATAATTCTTCTGCGGCAAAAGTTGTTGAAGAGAAAAGAGCACTAAGTAATACGCTAGCAAGCAATGTCTTATTCATAAACCGATCTGTTTCATCCTGTTTCAGTGTATTTAAGCGTTAAGCCTACGAAGGGCTAAAACTTATAATCATTCCAATAGTGGTGTGATTATATACTGAAACGAAAACAAAACTCGATCTTGTTATGAAATTAACAAAGTAATAAGTGGTGCCAATATTCTACGCACCACTTACAATATTTTGCTGCAATTATTCTTCTTTCAACCAATTTAATGCATCGATTGAGTTATCAAAATAACGTACTTCACCGGATAAAAACCAATTACCCACTTTTGCGCCAAGTTCTTGCCAATGCTTATTGCCATATAACGCTACTTTGCGAAATTGCTTACCATGCTTTAAGCCGAGTTTTAAATCATCCCAAGCCGCATGTATATCCCAGCCATCGCACTCAGTACCGTCAAAATACACATCGACAATGGGTTTATCGACAGCGGCTAACGCATCATCAATTTCAGGCGTAATTAGCTGATAATCTTGATGAGTTAATTTACCTGTTGCTTTTAACTCAACGAAAAATTCATCACCGTTGTTATCAATTTCGATTTTAATGCCATGAGAGTTTGTCATTTCATTATCTCCTCGATCAGTATTTAACGTTATTGTTATTTTGATAAGACTTTATAACAGAACCAATTTTACGATAGTGACAATGGTGCAAGATTACTCTGCATGGTTACAGGTTGACATAATTCGAGAGATTTTTATCCCAGTATGGCGTTTCACCAATATATTGCTTAAAAAAACTAATTGCAGCGACGATCTTTTTAGGCAAATGTTTACGGCTTGGGTACACCGCATAAAAATGCATTCCTTGATTGGCTTCCCAATCATTGAGCAATTGAATAAGCTTGCCTGTTTTAAACTCATCCGTTAAAAGATAAGTTGCCAGATACGCAATCCCCCAACCTGACACACATGCATCACGAACCGCTTCTGCTAAATCAACCCGATAGTTTCCAGACACCGTGACACATAAACCTTCTTGATCGCGTATAAATGACCAGGTACCGTGATTTACCTGCCTATTTTGATACACCAAGCAGTTATGCTCCTGCAAATCACTAGGATGATTAGGTGCTGGGTGGTGAATAAGGTATTCAGGAGATGCCGCAACAATAAAACGCGTATCAGCCAGCCGTTGTGCTACATAACCTTCAGGAATATTTTCAATATTGGTGATCCATAAATCCAGTCCTTCTTCTACCATATTTGCACGATGATCAAATAAGCTCACTTCAACATGAAGATCTGGGAATTGTCGGCGAAGATGCTCTATTGCAGGAATAATATGCATGGTGCCAAAAGATTGAGATAAGCCTAAACGTAAAGTACCTGAGACTTCATCGCGTATATTTGCCATCATCGCATCAGCATCTAAAACCGCTGAGACTAACTGCTCACAATATTTAGCATATTCAATACCTTCATCAGTTAAAGTAAAGCTCCGTGTTGTTCGCTGCACTAACTTCACCTGCAACTCTGCTTCTAATAAACCCAGCTGTTTACTCACATGCGATGTTGATACCCCGAGTTTATGCGCAGCAATAGTGAAATTGCCACTTTTTACAAGAGTGTGAAATATTGTCATTCGTCCGGCGCGATCTTGAAGCACTACAATTACCTATCTATTTTTAAGTCCTTAATAGTTTACTGCAGAACCTACCTATACCGTCATAATTCCTATAAGAACAATGATTATTACTTAGTGGTAAAAGTAATTTCCATATTGATGCAATTATCATCACAAATGAAATAATTATAATACAGACTCATTTACGAATTAGATTGGAGTGTGATTGTGAGTTGGTTATTTCTTTTATTAGGTGTTTTAGCTGAAGCTACATCACATGTTGCATTAAAAGCGACAGATAGTTTTACCAATCCACTACCTAGTGCCGTTGTTATTCTCGGCCATATCACAGCCTTTCTGTTTCTAGCTCAAGCAATGAAAAATATTCCAGTAGGTGTTGTCCATGCATCGTGGACAGGTCTTGCTATCGCTCTTGTTACAGTACTTTCAAGTGTTATTTATAAACAACACATCGATATTAAAGTATGGATTGGGATGGCGATTATTGCAGTAGGTGTTGCTGTAATTAATTTAGCGGGTGTTTCTCACCACCACTAAGCATCCCATATATAGCCATTATGAGAGGTTATGATGAACCAACAACGTGCAGAAAATTTATACTACTACTTACGTAATAAAAATAGTTCTCAAAAAGAGATCAATGTTGTTATTAAACAATTAAATCAAAACTACGGTATTAATTTATCAGAGCTTGATCGCCGTTACCGATCTCGAATCGGATACTCGCCAAATCGATACGACATTAATACCTACGGTACTTCAGGCTCTAGAACAATGAATCAAACTCGCGGCATGCAAAAAACACATTAATAATTCCTTTCCTAAATCGTCACTAATAAAAATATTAGTGACGATGTTCTCATAATTACTTTTTTATAACTCTATTGTTGATTTCTATTATTGCAGCATCTCACATTTACCTGCCATTTTTTTGGCGCTACTGTTCAGTAAACGTTCATGGCTGGGTTAAAAAAATAATGAATCGACCAATAATGCGACTATTTTACATATCACCATTACTGATAGCTTGTAATGTTCATGCTGCAATTGACAATAATAGAGAATATGCAGAACTACATCAGAATATAACTCAACCTATTTTAAAAAATGATACGAGTACTAATCATTCGAGTAGTAATACCAATATTATTATTGATCAATCAACCAATTCATCATTAGCAAATAATCAGTATCAAAATACAGTTGTTGGTACAGGGCCAACGATTACGGGATCTCATAATGTTGGACTAGGTTCTGCTGTCGATGTTGGTAATTACTCTCTAGCCGTTGGTGATTATAGTCATGCAAAAGATAGTTCAGAGGCTATTGGTACCAGCTCTAACTCACTCAATCATGGCGTTGCTATTGGTACTCAAGCTTATGCGAATAATGGGCTTGCTATCGGCACTAAGGCTTATGCGACAAATAACAGTATTGCAATTGGTAGTAACAGCAAAGCAGAAGAAAAAAACACAGTAAGTTTTGGTGGTAAAATTTACAAGCAGAACGTAGTTAACGGGAAAGTACAAGTAACAGAAACAGATCTGACACGTCGTCTTACTAATGTTACCGCTGGTATTAATGCTACAGATGCCGTCAATGTTAGCCAATTAACTAAGGCAAAAGACACCTTACAAGGTGAAATAAGCCACAATAGCGAAAATATTAGCAATAACACCAATGACATTAATCACAATGCTAATGATATAAAAACCAATATAGTTAATATCCACCAAAATACACAATCAATTACAAAGAACAAAACAAGTATTAGTGATAATGCTAATCATATTACTAACAATAGCGAAGCCATTACTACCAATAAAACAGAAATAGCAGATAACAGCAGTAATATAAGACAAAATACAACCAGTGTTAATAACAACAAAACAGCTATCGTTAATAACGATCACAATATTGCTATAAATAGCACAGGAATTCATACAAACGCATATAATATTAGTCACTTACATCAAGAGTCAGTGAACTACACCAATACCCATGTGCTCGAATATTACAACCGTTCGAAACAGTATACAGATGAAAAGTCGCAGCAAACATTGCAGAGTGCTAATAACTATACAGATCAACGCGTTAATCAGCTATCAACCACTTTTAATGACAAATTAGAAGGTTTAAAACATAGAGAAGATGCGGGGGTTGCGTCTGCTATGGCAATGGCAGCCATTACAGTAAAACCAAACCGTAAATATAATATTGGTATGGGGCTTGGTTACTATGGTGATCAAGACGCTATTGCATTAGCAGCTAAAATTAATACTTCATCTGATACTATTATGACGCTAGATACATCATATAACTCTAATCATAATATGGGTGTTGCTGCAGGTATGACATTTGGTTTTAACTAATTGGAACTATTTCCCTCATTATGAACTTAGTTATTCAAACGCTACGTATAAAAAAACCGACATTCTTGTCGGTTTTTTTATACTAAGTGGATTACTTCATTCGCTCCATAACCCAAGGGAATAACTCTACATACGCATACCAACAACCCGCCGCAATGATTGCAGTCCAAATCACTCGAGATACCCACTGTGAACGTTGCATATGTCGAGAAGGGTCAGGTTCTCCACAATGAGGACAAAAATGCGCGCGACGAGATACAGTACCTTCGCAAGCAGGACAATCAGTTAAACGCTTAGATCTTGTTGCTACACCAGATTTACTGGATGAGTTGGTTAACGACGATTTTTTTATAGACTGGGGACGTTGTTCAGCACGCATTGAAAGCATAACATCACCGTTATCATCATCTACTGTCGAAAAATCTGTTGTTTTCACTTTGTTCACCATTCAATCAATTACTACGCTAATGATACTAAATAACAGCCTAATAAGCATACCCAGTCGATAAATAATGATGTAACTTTCATTTACTATCAGATATTTTATCGTTACATACGATGTTTTTATGCAATAAATACGTTATTTAATAACGATTAACTGTGATATTCATATAATTGGTTTTTATTACTATTCGACAATATCTATGCATACTTGCAATACTGTAACGATACTTTTAGTGTCCAATACTCTGCAATGATAGATTGATATGGTTCCTATCATATCATTGATTACTAATAGTATTTTCATCAATACAAAGGACTTGCATATGAAAAATACACTTTTGCAAACAACGCTATTTATTGTTTCTGTATTATTGGCATCAACCTCGATTGCAGCAAACAACAAACAAGCTGAGATTGAAGTTAGCTCTGCATGGTCAAAAGAAGTACCGGAAAGCTCCTCTGTTGCTGCTGCATTTTTAACAATCAATAATCATAGTACGAAGAATGATCAGCTTATTGCTGCTCGTTCTCCAATAGCTGGAAAGACTGAGTTACATACTCATTTACACCAAGATGGTATGATGAAAATGCGCCAAATAGAAAGTATCGATGTAAAAGCAGATGGCATCACTCAATTACAACCGAGTAGCTTCCACATTATGTTTTTCGATTTAAAACAAGTACCAAAACTTGGTGAGTCTTTCCCTTTGACACTGCAATTTAAGCATGCAGGAAATATAACCGTTAACGTTAATGTCGAGTCCGCGACATTTATACCTGATGATATGAATAACGAAAAAATGACTCACCACCATTAATCATTATTGATTAAAAAATTTCACTTTTACTTTTTCAAACCAGTAGTGCGCTTCATTTAAGGAGCGCACCACCATATTTAACGGTTTGCTTAAATTCATAAAGTGCTGCACATCAGGAATATCATCGCTAGATTGCCGAGCACAACCTAAAAATGATAATTGCTGATGATTTAATCCCGATAAAAAACTCGATTCTATTAATAAACGTTGAAAACGTCCCCACTGTGTAAAATTCTTCGACAACACAACAGAAGGAGAAAAAAAGTGATAGAACAATGCATTTCTTGCTGTCAAATTTGGATAACTTTGCTGATGTAAACACTCGGGATCAAATATAAATAACGTTCCAGCCTTACCAATTACCTTCGTTAATTCATAATCTTCAGTTGATTGATGGAACAATTCCCCAACTTGCCCCTGGTACTGATGCCGATGAGAACCAGCGACAAATGCAAATGCTCCTGACTCTACATCATCAAGATAACAGCCTAATTTTAACGATCTTGGAATAATCTTTGATTGATAATATTCAGTGCAATACCACTCATCACGATGTAATGGGTGGAAATTGTCTTTAAACGGTAAACTTTGCCATCCTTTCGCTTCTTGCAAACATATATCGTTTCCTAAATATCCAACAATAAGACTATTAATTAGTGGCATTAATGGTAGCTGGCAAAAATGATGATCGAGTGTTAATAGTTGTTCAACCATTAATCGCTTTCTATCCGTTTGTGCATAGCCTGCCCATGAGTTAAAAGCAGGACGTTCCAATTGAGATTGAAAGCTCTCTTGCATTTTCATTAACTCTTCTTTCGTTATGCATTCGGGCAGTACAACAACACCGTTATGTTTTAACTCGTTCAGCAAATCTAGAAGTTGTGACATCCGTTAATACCTGAATAAAATCAGACGCTAATTTCTCACGACCATATTGGTAGTAAAAATCAGAAGAAGGTTTATTGATAGTTAATTGGTTATTTTCAAACAACTGGTGCAACTGACTTAGTTGCTGTAAGTAAATAATAGGATTATCGGTTGAAACTTCATAAAGTTGTGTGGCATGTCGCCTTAAAAAGTCTAATGTTTCACCGTCAGGTAACTCAGCTAGAATAGGCTTGCCACTCGCGACATAATCTATTGCTTTAGTCGCTAAATGAGTATCAGCTTTACCTTTATCTGGCCTCCCTTTTTGGATAAATAACACATCACATTGCGATAAAATATCATGTAATTTTTCTTTCGGTTGAGAATCAATTAATTCAACGACATCGACTAGTTGATATTGTTCAATGAGCTGTCTCAGCTCATGCTGAGCATCACCAATATTAATAAATCGAATAGGGAAATCACACTGTGATAATTGGCGAAATAATCCTTCTGCACTTCGCCTAAAACCATCCCAAGTTCCACTATAACCAAGAGTTAGCACCTTATGATTATCGGAAACATGATCAAGGACTCGATCATAACTATTTGGGATATAACGAATACAGTGTAAAGGATATAAAGATTGGTAATTATGATAATCAGCCGAGGACGTTACCATCAAGGCACTCGCTTGAGACATCATTTTTTGTTCACATTTAACGGTACTTTCATCGACAAAATAACTGGCTTGTGACCAAGCATCACGAAAATCTAATACCAACGGAACGTTGAGCCATTTCGAAAGTAACATACCCGTTAAAGCACTACTAAAAGGAGGACAAGAAACAACAATCACATCGGGTTTTATCGATTTACTCCTTTTCCATGCATCATAAAGAGAAGGAAATATCCACCCCCAGTGCATATCAATTAACCAATAACATTTAGCAATATCACCGTCCCTTTCTGGTGAACGCCGATGCCTTAACCGATAACATTGCTTATGGATGATTGTTGGCCATTTCCAGCACCAATCAATATTCCATGAAGATACAGGAATAATATCTGCAAGACATCCTGTATTATCAACATCAACATCAACATCAACATCAACAAATCGATGGTGTCGTGCTTCACGAAAAACCACAACTCGATGACCTAAAGATGTTAAAGCCTCACTAAATCGTCGACTTCTGTTTGCACCAACATTTAATAATGGAGGGGAAAAATAACTAAAATAAAATATATTCATTCATTTCCCCTTAACGTTCTAATAACTTTCCCAGGATTACCTGCAAACAATACATTCGGTGGCACATCTTTGGTAACAACACATCCTGATGCAACAACTGAACCACGACCAATAGTGACTGGCTTTACAATATTGACACCTGTACAGATCCATACATCATCTTCAATGACTAAATCAGCCATCATTGGTGGCTTATATTTATCTAGTCCCGGACTATGTCCGCTATGCGCATTGATACTTGTTCTACCTGCAATCATAACGTTATCGCCAATTAGTACTTTTTTTCCTACTGAGATCCCAGTTTGCCAACCAATATAACAATTCTCACCAATTCTTATTTCACATTGACCACTATCAGGGTGACCATGAATACTCAAGGCACCGTTTAAACAAGTATTATTGCCAATATAAATTTTTATTGGTCCTTGGATTAATGGAAATCCATTTTCTAAGCTTAACCCTGGACTGTAGTGTTCTAAGCGCGCCTGCAACATAGGAAGATATAAGAAAATATTCAATAGGCGCTGAAAAGCAAAACTCACTAGGCGATAAACAACATAAATAGGCCGATAAATCCATGCTAAATCAGGAAGTTGCCCATGAACAAACCATTTTGCAACCCGATATAAAAACCGACTAAATGGTGTTTCTTGCTGTTTGATATAAGCTCGAATTTGATGTGTTATTAACATTAATCACCACCTTAACGGCTTATCGACTACACCCTTATCTTTCTAGCAAAGATGTATACATAGCGTGAGTTTGTAAAATTTGTCTTGTTAGATCGTATTCTCGTTCTACTCTTTCTCGAGCTGCAACACTGATTTCGTCTAACAAATTATTCTTGTTATAAAGTAACTTTAGCAATTTTTGTACCTGATCTGTCTGCTCAAAATAGACATACCAGCCTTGCTTTTTATCGATAAAAATTTCAGCTAAACCACCAATAGATTCAGCAATAACCGGTCGACCAACAGCCATCGCTTCCACCGCAACATAACCAAAAGCTTCCTGCCAACAAGAAGGCATTAACACAACATGCGCGTGACGTAGTTCTCGTTCTATCTGGGTTGAACGACCATGATAATTAATCGCTTTTTCACCTTCCGCTGCATGTTTTACTTGCTGCTCTAACTTTCCATCACCATAAATATCTAATTGAGCAATTGCCGCTACATCAGGATGCGAAAATAAAGCCAATAAATAATGAATACCTTTTTCATGAGTTAAACTTCCGACATAAAAACAGCGTAATTTATTAGTAATAGCCGGCATTTTTTCAAAGTTAAATCGAGATAAATTTATACCATTATTTATCAGTATAATTTTATTTTGAGGCACAAAGGTTTGTAACCATTGCAGAATAAAAGGAGAAATGGCACAAAGACGAACAAGAGGAATACCGAGAACTGATTGCTTCCATCGACGCCATCCCGTTATCTCAACATGCCTTGGGGGAGAATTATGCATTGTGAGCACAATTTTGGAACAAAACATCCGAGCAATGAATGTATAAATATGTCCAATACCATAAAAGTGAAAATGAATCAGATGTGGACGATAACGTAAGAGTAAAACAAACAGTTGAATGAAATTAGCAAAAGAAGAATATGTGTAATCTTTTGATTTTAAAGTAGAATAAGCATCTTCTGAAATAGATCGTGCTAATAAAATGAAGTGTCTATTCGGCTCAGGTAACTGAATTAAAAAATCAAAAAAGCTACTACCTTTTTTTACGTCAATATCACAAATTAAGACTATGTTTTTCATCTTTTTCTCACGATAAAACGGTAGTCTTTAAAGCATATCTGAGAATATATTATTCTATTCTTAAAAAAGAGAAATTTCGCGAAAGAAAAACAAACGGCTACCATTACAGTAGCCAAATACCGACGGAAATAACACTACATCGTTAATTAACACCCATTTGATGTTTATATTTACTCACTGATTTATCACAGAAATCACGCTCATCATCATCGTCAATATTGTTAATGAGTTCAGCAAAGGCTTCATAACCAACCTTACCGTTTTTTACTTTCCATACGGTATAAGCTGCCTGCTTATCTAGTTCAATACGTGTTCTTTCACCATCAGACAGTAACGTAAGGTTATACATGAATTATTCTCGCTTAAATTATATGGGTTTATCTTACCTAAAAACATAAGTGATCAGAATAGCCAAACATCATAATCAGTTGCGTTTTCTTATTATAAGATTTGCGTATTTAACCATTAAAAAAAGTGGTCCCCCTCTCTTTTTCAACATATTTGGTAAACAACTTACTATTTTATCTAAAACAGCCTAAATTATGTGATATTGATCGCGAGAATAATCATTCTGCTCTCATAAACTATTTCCATTGAAACACAACAATAACCTTTGTTAATTATTAAAATCTAGGAGCAATATATGGCTACCCCACATATTAACGCAGAGTTTGGCGATTTTGCAGAAGCAGTGCTAATGCCTGGTGACCCTCTACGTGCTCAGTTTATTGCTGAAACTTACCTAGATGATGTTAAGCGTGTTTGTGACGTACGTAGTATGTATGGCTACACCGGCACCTATAAAGGTCAACGTATTTCTGTCATGGGCCATGGAATGGGGATCCCCTCATGCTCTATTTATGTTCATGAATTAATCAAAGACTTTGGTGTTAAGAATATTATCCGTATTGGTAGCTGTGGCGCTGTGCATGATGATGTAAAGCTAATGGATGTTATCATCGGTATGGGTGCCTCAACAGATTCAAAAGTAAACCGTATTCGTTTTTCAAATCATGACTTTGCAGCAATTGCGGATTATCACTTATTAGAAACAGCAGTAAATCAGGCTCGATCACAGAACGTACCGGTGCGTGTCGGTAATGTTTTTTCAGCTGATCTATTCTATAGCCCAGAAAGCGATCTTTTCGATAAAATGGAAAAACTCGGCATTCTTGGTGTAGATATGGAGGCGGCTGGAATTTACGGCGTAGCAGCAGAGCTCGGTGCAAAAGCGCTGACTATTTTAACGGTCTCTGATCATATCAAACGTGGTGAAAAACTCAGTGCAGAAGATCGTCAAAAGTCATTTAATGAAATGATGAATATCGCGCTAGAAACAGCTATTTCTTTATAAATACCTCATAAGCGGAAGGCATTCTTCCCCGAGATGTCGACCGCTTATTTTTATATAAAGATAAAAACTAAAGGGATGTTAGTTTAATCAATACCTTCAATTAATAGAAACCAGCTCGATAATGTAAAATGTGGCGTCTTACACAATCATAGGTAACATATTATTGAAACGTATTGTTCTCTAACTGTGCTGAGTGCTATTTACTCAGCCCCTTCTCACAAATCCTACACCTACCTAGTAACAAGCTTAAAAATATATTTATACTCATTTTTAAGATCTCTCAAAATAAGGTTTGATTATGTCGACATCTCTTACAACAGCAAACCCCATTGAGCAGTTACCTTTAGCCTTTAATGGTCACCAGTTTAATCACTGTAAGACATTGAGTTGTAAGAATTTTGGTTCGCATAACCCTCAACATTATGTGCTACAACAGGCAAACAAAAACCGTCCAACCCTTGTATGTCGTGAATGCGGTGCCTTCCCGCCTTTATTAAATAATAAAGATGTTGTTGAAGAGGCGACACGTTACCAAGAACAACAAAATGGCGATCTGCCAAAGTGTACTAATAGCGCCTGTGAAAATAAGCATTTCTCAGCACTTACCCACAGACATTTGTATCACGCATTTGGTTTTAGTGGCGATAGACAACGCTATCGCTGTAAAGCCTGTGAACAAACATTTGTCGATCGTTGGTCTGGCGCGAATAATAAACATACTCTGCAACAAAAACTCTTCGGGTTATTATTTACCGGTTATCCAGTAAGAGATATTTGTCGTCGTTTAGAGATAAATCCAAAGACGTTTTATGACCAATTGAGCCATATAGCAGCACGGTGTCGTCGCCAACTTGCTCTGTTTGATGAACGTTTATTTAAGCACCAACATAAAGTACAACTTGCTTCCAATATAAAAGCGTTGCAAGAGAAAAGTATGAACGGTGTACTATGGGTTGCCAGTGCAGAAGCACAATCAGGCTATGTCGTAGCACAACATATCAACTACCACCAAGATAATATTAAAACAGCACAAATACGTCACGATGCTTATCAAGATACTGCGCGTTATATGGCTATGCCAGCACTACACCCAACGCTCATAGATACGTTTATCCCACAAGGGATTTTGGCGCAAGTCGATACAACCTATCGGAAAATTTTTTCTCGTTCGAATATGGAAAATCCATTATCAGATGGAAGGATCATTAATTACCCAGCTAAAGGAACATTGATCTACCCTCAGTATACTGTGTATAGCCACTATCTCTATTTAAAGCAGATGTTTCAACATAGTGATTATCTCGCAGTCTTCATGCCTCAAGAAACCCTGCTTCGTTCAGCCTGTGTCTCTGTTTTTATCGAGCACATCAAAAACAAACGGATTGATCCTGTTTATGTTATTGAAGGCGATTTATGGCAACACGGGGATAAACCTGTAACTGTAGATATTGTACTGTTGGGTTGGTGGCAAGATAGGTGGGCTTTTACTCATTTAGATAATACCAGTAAAGGAATATGCCACCTAGGAGGAGAAACATCAAAAGATAAACAATGGTTAGAACACGCGACATATCGTGCTATTTCCTCTTACCAAAACCGTTTTCATGATCAATTTAGCCAGTTGATCAACGAGCCAAGGCGTAAACTTCGTCCTGCCGGATTGCTACCACTACTTGATATTTACCGTGCTTGGCATAATCTTTGTCACCAAGATAAATTTAGCTTAACGCCCGCACAACGATTAGGTCTTGCTTCTTCACCGATAACATTAGAGCAGTTACTTAGCTAATAATCGATATAAAAAAGCTCAATATTGTCATCCTTGATGAGCGTCTATTGAGCCTAGTTCAACACTTTTAATTTCAGTGCCTTCTATCAAAATTATTTGTTACTTTTCAGCAGCAACTACTGAGATTTCAACCAATAAAGCATCACGTGCCATACTCGCTTCTACACAAGCACGTGCAGGTGCATGACCTTCAGGAACCCAGTTATCCCACACTGCATTCATCTCAGCAAATAGACTCATGTCTTTAATATAAATCGTTGCAGATAACATATGCTCTTTATCACTGCCCGCTTGTAACAATAACGCTTCAACTTTATCTAACATAGTTTGTGTTTGCTCTGTAATATCTTTCGTTGCATCCGCACACACTTGACCACATAAGTAAATCGTACCATTATGCTTAACAATACGGCTCATACGAGCACCTGTTTCTAAACGTTCAATCATGATTTTTCCTATTCGCTAATGAATCTGTTACTAGTGTAACTTTTTTAGCATAAAAAACGTCATTAATACGTAAAAATAAAAATATTTTTGCAATTAATGACGCTTTACAACGTAAATTTCAATCAACGTCCAAGTGAATCTTCTAAACGTGCTTTCCAAATAGCCATTGCTAATGCCGGTTTACGTAGCACTTCTGGTGTTGGGATCCAGCCATGCTTGATCTTAGCAAACACATCAAAACGCTCTGCTGTACCAGACATTGCTTCTGCTATGACTTTACCTGCAATATTGGTTAAACCAACACCATGCCCTGTGTAGCCGTGAGCAACATAAATATCATCACCTAAGTGATCAATCTGTGGCATGTAAGAACGCGTTACTGCAAATAAGCCACCCCAGTGGTATTCCATTTTTACATCTTTTAACTGTGGGAATACCGTGATCATACGTTGACGTAAGCGCTCCGCTGAATCACTGTATTCACCATTAAATGGATGGTTTACACCACCAAACAAAATACGACCATCAGGGGTTGGACGATAATAATCAAGGCTATTATTTAAGTCTGACATTGCCATCATATTGGAAATAGGCTGACTATCACCTAACTGTTCGGTCACAGCAATGTATGAAGCAACTGGCAAGACTACACTTTGAGCTTTACGGTTCAGGCCATCTAAATAGGCATTACACGCTAATAGCACTTGTTTGGCTTTTACACGACCTTTTGGCGTATGAATAATATGTGGATTGCCTTTATCAATCTTCGTTGCTGGCGTATTTTCAAATACCGATGCGCCTAGCGACATTGCAGCACAGGCTAAACCTAAGGTGTAATTCAGTGGATGCATGTGGGCACTGTTTGAATCAAATAAGCCACCAAGATAGCGATCGGTATGCGCTACTTGCTGAATTTGATCTTTTTCCCACCAGCTTGCACTTGGGTAATCATAACGAGTCTGTTTTAAGTCATACCACGATTTTAATTCTTCTTCTTGGCTCTTTTTCAATGCCAGTTCGATATAGCCTTGTTGAAAATCACAGTCGATGTTGAATGTTTCAATACGCTCGCGGGTAATATCAACCGCCTCGCAAGAGAGATCCCATAACTGTTTTCCCCATTCAGGGCCATAGGTCTCATCGACTTCACGTAGCCCCAAACAGTAACCAACGAGACACTGCCCACCATTACGGCCAGATCCCCCCCATGCTAAACGCTGAGATTCAAGAACAACAACCGAAAAACCTTTCTGACGTAATTCGATGGCAGCATTCAAACCTGTCATACCACCACCAATAATACACACATCAGCTTCTATCTGTTGTTCGAGTTCTGGTTGCTCAGGTAATGCATTAATTGTTGCTTGGTAATAACTATCAATATATTGACTACGCATGGACATTCCAATTGCCTATAGATAAGAACAGAGAAAAAATCGCGCGGATAATGTCACGCTATCAATGTAACAACAAGGAATTTATTACTGTGATAACGGTCATATATCACACCAATTAACTTTGACATGCTTAATGTTAACTCTATTATCCGCTACTCACTGACTTACCTGGTCATTTAGGGAAATAGAAATGAAAAAAGTTTTTAAAGGGGTGACAACACTAGCATTCGCACTTTCAGCATTTAATGTTTCGGCAAATGATGCTGTGCTTAATATTTACAACTGGGCTGAATATATGCCAACAGATGTAATTCAAGCATTTGAGAAAGAATATAATGTCACCGTTAACTACTCGACTTTCGATAATAACGAAGCGATGTACACCAAATTAAAGCTACTTGATAACAAGGGCTATGATGTTGTTTTTGCTTCAACGTACTTTATCGAAAAAATGGCACGTGAAGGCATGTTAGCCAAGATAGATAAAACAAAAATACATCATTTAAAAGATGTCTATCCTGGTTTATTAGGTCAACAATTTGATCCTAAAAATGATTACTCACTGCCTTACGTTTGGGGTGTAACTGGCATTTCTTACAACTCTGATAGCATCAAAAATGATCAGGTAACTGGCTGGAACGATTTATGGAATAGTGATTTCCAACGTCAAGTCATGCTATTAGACGATGTTCGTGATGTATTTGGTATGGCATTAAAAGCACAGGGCCATAGCATTAACAGCACTAACGAAGCTGAAATTAAACAAGCATACGAGAAACTGCGCGACTTACGTCCTAACGTAGTCGTCTATAACTCAGACGCACCACATGTCCCTTATGTGACAGGTGAAGCAATGCTCGGTATGCAATGGAACGGTAATGCTTATTTAGCAAAACAAGAAATGCCAGAGCTAAAATTTGTTTATCCAAAAGAAGGATCAATTCTGTGGATGGATAACTTTATTGTGCCAGAAGGCAGTGTAAATAAAGATTTAGCCTTTAAGTTTATTGATTTCTTTATGCGTCCAGAAAATCAAGCAAAATTAGTTGAAGAGCTAGGTTTCCCTGCACCAAATAAGCAAGCAAAGTCATTCTTACCAAAAGAATTACAAAACGATCCGATGATCTTCCCAACAGATGAGGAAGTAAATAAAGGTGAGTTTACTAATGATGTTGGTAGTGCAGTCAATATTTACCAAAAATACTGGCAATTATTGAAGAGTTAAAAATTAAAGGGCAATAACACGATTTGTTATTGCCCTTTTGCTTTAATGAACACCTAAAAGCTATTATTTAAATTCAATAGCTGTTGTGATCATATTAAAATATTGCTCGTCGTAACTATTAATTTCAAGAGTAACAGCCTCAAGTGAAACGTAATCTACATCATCGACGTCATAACGTATATTCACATCTGTTAATGTGATAATTTTTCTATCACCATTGACTGCCCACTCTAGCTCTAAAGTACCTTTATCATTAATACAGGGCGCGAGCACACTTTGATTGATTTATAACCCAAAGAAGACTCGGGCCCGATAATTTTCGTTCCAACCAGTTTTTTAACTTCATTTTTGGCTTGGCGCACCACAGTTGCTTTGATATGTTCATCACAAAGCGTCTAAACAACGCTATATTTTTTACTGCATCTAGCGTTATCCGTGAGCTATTCTCTTTAAAAACAACATCTAACACGTAATGTTGGCTGTTTCAATACGCCAATATTGATGAATATAGTGGCCTAACAATTTGTGATTCGGCGACATAGAGCTTATGTAGTGTGAGGTGTCTATGCTACCTTTACCATTGATCACTCGGTGCCGTTCCACCGCAATGATGCTTCGCACCGTTGGTCATTTTTTAATAAGCTCTTCGGGTAACTTGACTTTTAACTGGAATACGTATCGTTCTTCGCTGCGACCATGGTACTTCTCTTTGATTTCGGTGATTATTTTTTCTTTACCTGCATCAAATATAGCTTGAAATTGGTCAACAACAGCCGCTCTTAATTTGGGCTGATTATTCTTCACTTAAACAACAACGTAAGTATTTTTTTCTGCAATTTTTTCCAACGTATCGTGCTGACAATGCAGGGCGTCAATGGTGATGACACTGTCTTTCACATTAATAACATCAAGCATTTGACGTACAACGTTGATCTCGCCATTCTTGTTTTCAGTCAGCTTTTGACTCAGAACAAGACCACGTTCAGTATCGTCGGCAGTGACAAATTGAAACGCTGTTTTTGTCATTTCGGTATGAGCCGCACAGCACTTTTCCATCGAATGCGATGATCGTCTTGTTTTGACTCGTGCGTTGTTCGTTAACCAAGAGGGCTAATACCTCTAGCAAAGATTCTGCGACACCTGAACGAAAAATTCGGGCCATTGCACGCCTAAGAGGAA
The DNA here is from genome assembly GCF_022129445.1 of Photobacterium sp. Ph5. Taxonomy (GTDB): domain Bacteria; phylum Pseudomonadota; class Gammaproteobacteria; order Enterobacterales; family Vibrionaceae; genus Photobacterium. Next base: position 21,227 of record NZ_JADQAQ010000016.1, on the reverse strand, counting down.
TACAATACTTGAATGGTCTGTATTGACTCAACCAATATAGCTTTATTTTATCAAATAATTCAATATCTTGACATCCTTCGCATCCTGATGCGATACCGCTAATCACAAGGAACATAACGTCAACAAGGTCGTGTTTCTAGTTGATATCGAATCGTGTATCTTCAACGACAGATAAGTGTTCAATAAGATTAAAAATTACAATGTTCTTAAGAATTTAGTGCTATTAGATCACATTAGTTAACAAAGTGTGATCCCACCCCGATAATACCCCAATGGAACGATTGTTTAGAAGTTTCAAAACGGAGTGGATGCCCAAAGAGTGCTATAACAATTATGAAGAAGCGGAAAGGAACACGCTCAAATATATATTGCAGCATTACAACACTAAGCGATAAATAGTTATAACAACTATTTATCGCTAATGGTGATGGAAGCCGCCGCTTAATTTAAACACCTATAAAGGTGCACAGTTTACTTGACCACTAAAAAAGGATGTATCAAGCAATTGATAAAAATATTCTTCAATCTTTATGATTTTCGAAATCGATTTCGATCTAAATATATCCAACAAACCAAAATCACCACCGATACCAGAGAAATTATTAACTTCTGCTGAATCTCAGTGGTAATCAGGTAATTATAAGTTCCAGATTACTTGAAGCCCGACTGTAATATTAGTTGTATCAGCCTCAGGTAATGTAACATCATATTTATCACCATTTTTAGCAATAAACCTTTTCCCACCATCTTTATTACGTTTATCATAGTGATATGCTGCATATAATCCAGTGTGAACACCTGTGAATATTTCATAAGAAGCATTAGCACTAAGAGAATATCGATAACCAGAAGGTGAAAATTTAACTCCGTCAAAAATTGTATTTCTCGATTCGTTCCAAACTGAGTATCCTATTAATGCTTTTGCACTATAACGCCATTGGGTATTTCTAACAGGATTACTTTCATAAGATATACCAGCATCAATAAATAAATCTGTAGTATTTTCCTCAACGACACCATTTATTTCATTAACAAGTTCATCCAAAGCAGTTACATTATAACGTTTATATACCTGATACGAAAATGAAGGACCGAGTAAAAACCTAATCTCCGGTTTATATTTATATTGTAACTGAACATTTGTAGATGCTCTAGTATATTCAAATTTATTTTTTTGAATGTTATTTCCTGCCCTAGTCCATATTTCATCTCCTATTTGAGGAGAGAATGTTGCTAATGCATCAATTGAAAAATCAAACATTTTATTTATAACGTATAATCCACCAGTATTAATAATCATACTTGTAACATCAACGTCAGATTCTATATCACCAAATTTTTCTTTATATGAGACAGTTTCTGAACCCACGGTGAAATATGAATACCCTTCAAAATTTTCTTTATTTGAAATATCTTGTGCAAATATACATTTTGAAAAAATGATAATAATCAAAAAAAATATTTTTTTATTTAATAACATACCTAGCCATCTTAAATTTGTTAAAGAACGATAAATCGATGTGAATCTTACAGATCTAGGAAAATATTATTACCACTATATATATTTATTTGGTTTTTATTGATCTGTTTCGCACTTATAAAAAACAATATATACACTTAATCATTATAAAGTAAATATTTATCACGCTTTTATATTCTATAAAATTATAAGTTTAAATTTTTAGATATAAGTTGAATTAGTTTTGCCGCTAATTTCGCGGTTTGATTAGCATAATCATATTCAGGGTTGAGCTCTGCTATATCAACTAACTTTACTTTTCCACTTACCATAATATATTTAATAGCCCATTCCACCATAGGTAAACCAACCCCCTGCATTTGAGTCATATTCACACCAGGCGCAATAGATGCAGAAAATACATCGAGCCCAATACTTAACTGTATAACATCAACACTATCGATATATTTATCGATTTTGGCTTTTACAGCTTTTTTATTTCGTGACGTTATTTGGCTATCAAGCAACCATTCACAGCCCAGATCTTCAGCTAATTTAAACATAGCTTGTGAATTAGCACGATCGCATATACCTAAACCAAGGTAATGAAAATCTCTGTTCTTCTCTTTGCTATAGCATAATGCTGAATGGAAAGCTGAGCCGGAACGAACAGATAGGGTTGGTCGCAACTCAAAATGTGCATCAAAATTAATGATCCCAACACGTGCTTGGCAAGGCTGATAACTCATCGTTGGATCTTCTTGCGTCGCCGATAAAGCAACAACATTGTCAGGTATCGATTTAGCCACTTGCCATTCAGTATGTATTTTGGCTTTATCATCGGAAAAATCCGATAACGCTTGATAACTTGCAATAGAAATCTCATGCCCGCCCCCTAACACTACAGGAAAATGCCCAGCATGGAGTAAGTCATGTACGACTTGCGCTTGTTTATCACTTAATGTTGAAAAATCAGTATCGTCATCAACCAGTTCTATATCGCCAGCATCATAAAAAGGTAGTTTTGCATGCGAATGTGTGTGAGGAAGTATACGGCGAATACTTGCAGGTCCTTCTTTAGCCCCTTGCCTACCACGATTCCAACCAATACTGAGATCAGAAATGACACCAAGTAAAACAATCCCTTGTTCTCTTTGGTTAATATAAGGAGAAATTAACGTATGCATTCGATGTTGAATGTGAGACTTACCATCATCAGTTTTAAATAATTTTTTTAAATGATCTACAAACATACGTTTATCTTCCTTTGATCAAAAACGTTGTAATTTAATGTTGTGGCGGTAAAGCGCGAGCAGCCTGTAATACACACATAACAATTTTATTTTTACGGCTATTTATACGTTCAGCAGGTGCCATTACACTCACTGCACCAGCCACTTTATTACCGATGAAAACTGGCGCACTTACACCAGAAACACCTTGGTCAATTTCAGACGTACTAATAGCAAAACCATCTTGTTTAATAAGATCTAGCTCTGTTAACCATGCATCTAATTGCTCTTTCTCGGTGATCTCATAATGATTCAAAATACGCAATTGGCGAGAAAGAGGTAAATACGCCAAAATCACTTTTGCGGAAGCACCACGAATAAGAGGTTGGCTCTGCCCTTTTTCATAACTACAACGTAAAGCATATGGGCTATCAATACTGTCTACACACAGCGCATTAAAGCCAACAGGCACCATGTATGCCGACATCTCGCCAGTCTGTTGCTGCAAGCGTTTTAATATTGGACGAACACCATCTGGTAATGGTGAATTAATCTGAAAATTACGTTGTAATTGCAGTGCTGCCGGTCCCGCACTGTATGTATTATGCCCATGATTTTCTTCAATTAAATTCCAATCCCTTAGTAAGGCTAAATATCGGTATAGACTACTAATAGGCATATTCATTTCTATGCTTAGCTGTTGAGCTTGAAGAGGTAAAGGAGAAGCTGCGATATGAATTAACACTTGCAACAGCTTTTCATTAGCACTAAGTGAATTTGTCACGTTGGTGGCTTCTTGTTTTTGTATGATGATTACTTTTAACTAATAAAGAGCCTTGCTGCAAATTAAATTCTTATACAGTGAGAATTTAATGAAATAATCTACAATAATTTACCGTAATATAAGAAACATGAAATTAAATACCTTTATTTTTATGAGTTATTATTAAGGTGATTTATTAGTTTATGATATTTATCTGCTTGGGAAATATATAAATAGCGTTTCAATTTGTTAATCAAAAATAAACGCATTATCACAGTAATTAAAAAGATGTAACTTTTCCGAGATTCTCACCTTCAATCAAGTGAGAAAAAATACGGTTTTCTAATGCTAAATAGCAGATCACGCTAGTAATAATGGGGGGGTTACTGGTAAAATCCCTGCAAAATTGACCGTCACACATAGTAAAAGAGAGTGATTCCTCATGGGAAGAAAGTTCGAAGTACGCAAATTGTCTATGGCAAAAACCCAAGGCGCTAAGATCAAAGTTTACTCAAAGTACGGTAAAGAGATCTACGTTTGTGCTAAGAACGGTAGCCCTGATCCAGAAGCTAACCTAGCGCTTCGCCGTCTTATCGAAAAAGCGAAGAAAGATCAGGTGCCAAGCCACGTTATCGAAAAAGCAATTGATAAGGCTAAAGGTGGCGGCGGTGAAGATTACGCAACAGCACGTTACGAAGGTTTTGGTCCTGGTAACTGCATGGTTATCGTTGACTGTCTAACAGACAACAACAACCGTACTTTCATGGACGTTCGCCAAGCATTCGTTAAAAACAATGCAAAAATTGGTAGTCCAGGTACTGTTGGCCACATGTTTGAGCACCAAGCAGTTTTTGAATTCAAAGGTACTGATGAAGAAGCAGTTCTTGAGAATCTAATGATGGAAGATGCAGATGTTACTGACATCACATGTGAAGACGGTGTGATCACTGTTTACGCACCTCACACTGAATTCTTCAAAATCAAAAATGCTATTGCAGCTACAATGCCAGAAGTAACATTAGATGTGGAAGAAATCTCTTTCGTTCCACAGACAATGACTGAATTAGCTGGTGACGATATTGCAATGTTCGAGAAATTCCTTGATGCATTGAATGATTGTGATGACGTACAAAACGTTTACCACAATGCAGAAATGGCTGACTAATATTTAGTTTGCTATGGTTCACCCATGGTGTAATACATGTAAATTAAGATAATTTATGTGTTCTAGAAGGCCTAATTGCATAGCGATTAGGCTTTTTTATTATTCTGATATCGCTTCTTTCCCGTCTTCTGTAAACCTAAAGTGTAAAAACACGATCAAACAGCGTTAGGCTATAGCTCAGTACTTTTTCGATTAGTTGTACTATTAAATGGCTTCACTGGTCATCATTAAGACTCCATGCCTCCATTTTATACATTAACGGTTATTAACTCTTCTGCTATCAACTTCAATAAAAAAGTTTCACGCTCAATCGACATTCCCTTTTTATCTGAATGTTTCATCGTTTCTTCATTGTGCGCTATCGCATCAAAAATGTTGATCCATACCGGCTTCATGCCATTTTTAATTTCATAATCTTCAAAGCGAGTTGCGCCTAACTCTTTATCAATAGTACAAATGTAACAGTATGATTTCATATAAACCACATCATGATCTGGCTTATACCACGGGCGATATTCGTCATATTGACCAAACGCTTTAATATCTCGAATATTTCTGGCACCGGTTTCTTCTTGTAATTCACGGATCAAGCCTTCAACTTGATCTTCACCAACATCAATACCGCCACCAGGTAAAGTGTAATCATGATAACGCTCTGTGTATAACATCAAAATATCTTCACCATTTAATACAATGGCTCTTGCAGCATCGCGTTGAAATATAGCTAAGTCCGTTGTATTAAAGTCAATATTGGAAAGATCAGGGTGAACAGATAGTTTTAAAAATCGCATATAACGCAGAACTCATCACTGTCGATAACTAGGCTGCGTATTTTAGCTAACTCTGCCGATGATTACTAATGAGGGGATTTCAGGACTTGATTCATACGCTTAACAACATTCAATGTCGATTCGCCACGGTATAGCCCTAATGCCGTCAGTACGCAATTAGCCCCAAGATAATGACGATTATAAAACTCACCTTTCGCATCAAATAAAGTACTGATACCTATTTTAAGCAGATCAAGTTTGTTTCTCACATTAGCCGCCAATTGCCACTGGCTTAGAGGCGGTAAGAGATTGTTTTTTAAAGGACAAGGTAAATGTCCAGGATAGGTTTGCCATGGCGTGAGTAATGCTTCCGGATACGACTGATTGAGCCACTTCATATAGAGTTGATGTTTTACTGCTGAATGAACAGGTAATGCAAACATGACTTTCAGCATTGCTTTGCTGTAAAACGGCAAATGAAAATCTAATCGAAATTTATCCATATCTTCTAATGCAGGAGCAATATGTTGATGTTGATCGTTTTCCCATAAAAAGAGTTGAAAGGCTTTATCTAGCGGTAGGTGTGAATACTGACATAAACATTCAACAATGTTTTGCTCTAGCTGCTGCTGTAATTTCGCACCTTGTTTAACCATTCGCTTAGGAATATAAGCATGTTGATGTTTCAAATACGCTTTTGCCACAGCGAAAGGATCACCACTGGCACATGCCGCAAGAATATTATCATCACAAAACACCATACCAATGCACACACTACCGCCATTACCCGACCAAACCAGCCGTGGCCTCTCAACCTGCTGATAAAATTGATACTGTGTTGCTCTCCAATAATGTCCTAAACGCTGCTCAATACTCTGCTCTTGAGTATCACTAACATTCACAATGTGCAGCGGAAAATCATGGCGCTGTGCGAAAATTTCAGCATAAACCTCATCTTGCGAGCGTTGATAGGAAAAATTCATACATTCTAATTTTGTTCCACGCTTTAATAACTCAGCGACAATGACACGAGAATCTAACCCTCCAGATAGTGTACTTATTGCATGAAGATCATTGCCTATTGCCAGATCGACCGCTTGTTTAAATGCACAATCTAACTGAAGTAAACCCTCACCATCATCAATACAATTAAATGGCATATCTGACCAACGGAAATATCGATCTTTAACAAGTGTAGAGCTTGTTAGTGTTAATTTTTCTCCCGGTTGAATAGAGTACACTTCGTTATAATGGGTTTTGTTACCAAGTGAATAGCCTACTACGGCATATTCCGTCGCACCGGCTAAATTGGTTGTCAACGTCACACTTAATTTATCGAATAAACGTAAACAGGAACTAAAAATCACGCTCCCTTTATACTTCATATAATAAAGTGGGCGTATCGCTAAGCTATCAGCAAAAATAGTTAATACACGCTGTTGCTTGTTATAATCTAACACGCAATACGTACCTTGAGCCTTAGCCAATAATTGTGGGATATTAGTGAGGTTCTGCTGCAAAAGCGTATTAACATCTTGAGTTAATGAAGAAGAGATTAGAGTGTGCCCAAGAATCATAGAAAAGCGTAAATGATTTTCAGCCCAGCTCGACTCTCGATGACAATCAATGGCAACGCGGCAAAAATACAAATGATTATCGAAATACTCATGTCTTATATCGGTCGGATTACGCGATAAGTGTTGAGCTATCTCTTTTTTTATGAGTAATAAATCTGAAGTCCAAGACTCCGAAATCACACCTGCAACAATACTCATTCATCTCTCCCACTGTGATAGATGAATAACTGCAAAAAATAAACCAACTTTTTTCAAATATAACGCTTTGTTTCATCATTATTATTTGATGTTTTCTCTTTTTATGCTTTATTTATCAATGCATCTTGCTACAAATAAAAAGCTCCTCTATTTATAGTATAGAGAAGCTTCACTTTCTATCGTAATAGATGTTTATTCTTATCAATGACGATATGATTCATAAAGGAACCAAACACGGCGTTCAGTTTGATCGATCCAATCATCAATCATACTCACTGATGAATAATCACCACAATCATCACATAATGTATGTGCTGCACGAAGTTCTGCTGCTAATTGTTTGTTATCACTACAAAGTTCAGCAAGCATATCAGCAGGTTCAACATAATCAGCATCATTATCTAGAATACGCTGCATACGTGAGATTTCACCAATAGAACGTAGGGTTTTACCACCAATTTTACGTACACGTTCGGCAATATCATCTGTCATTGCAAACAATTGAACACTTTGCTCATCAAGCATTAAGTGATAATCACGAAAATGTGCGCCACTCATATGCCAATGGAAGTTTTTGGTCTTCATATAAATTGCATAAACATCAGCAAGAATAGCTGTTAGTGCACCACTGATCTCTTTAGTCGCGTCTACACTTAAATCTGTAGGTGTGGCTAGAGGACGAGTAAGGTGTTGTTTTGCATCTTCAATTTGTGATTCATTCAAGATAGTACTCATCGTCTTCTCCAAAATAGATAATTTGTAACAACGAAATCACTATATCCCTTTTGATTTTTGTGACAATAGTACTTTATTGCAACTTAATATTGACCATAATGCATATCTTTTATGTTGTATGCTAAGCAACCATCTCGTACGTCTACTTGCATAATTGAACGGCGTTTCTCAGCCTTATGTGGTAAATTGTTTGCATATAGCGCACTTTAATGCTTATATGCATCTCCTTTATTTGAGTAACAAGATTATATTAAAATATAGCAAGCGTTATATTCATCATCGATTTATTTTACTCACCAATATTAACAATTAACTTAAATAAAAGAACGCTCAAATAAAATTATACCCCATCAATCAAATGACAATTTAAATAGCTAAATTAAATTTAATTCTTAATATTTAATTATATTTAAATCGTCATATTAACAATAACTATTATTATAATTAGTATGCTTGTAAATAGACGAAACTTTCTAAAATCTGGACTTTTAGGATCAGCAGGGATATTCCTAAGTTCACCGGTATCAGCCTTACCACGCTTCTCGCTAAACCAGAACACATCAGCTATTACAGTCTCTTTCTGCGGTACAAGTTGTAGCCGAGATGAAGGTGAAGTATCACGAAAAGATAGCGATAAAAATATTTATCTACCTTCAACAGGATACATTCCTGTGAGAATTATTAAAGAATTAAATGGCTTCGGTAAAAGCGTTCGGGGCTGTGGTGAAAATGATTGGGCAGTATCACAAACAAGTGAGCCTTTATTAGTAAACGGTCCTCTTGTTATTCCTAAATCATTAAAATCAGATATTAGTGATTATATTAATGGTGACCAACATTCTTTAATTGAAGCAGCTAAAGGTCACTCTATGCCGGCTTTAGCACTGCATGGAGCAAATATTGCAGCAGCGAGTAAAGCAGAAACCATTAATTTTATTGGTCACAGCCGTGGGGCATGTGAAGCGATTATTGCTGCATGGTTTTTGTATGCCTATGGTGATGAAAAAGTTCGTAACACATCTATTAATATTTTTGCGATAGATCCTGTACCGGGCTTTGGTGCTTGGTATGGTCTACTTACTCAGTTACCACCTAACGTTGCAAACTACGTTGGTGTTTACGCTTGGGATATGTCAAATAACATCAATAGTATCGATCACGCTTTTCAAGCTGTCGTTCCTCGTCCTAATGGTCGCATGCGTGGCGAAGATAACGAGATCCATATTCACGATCAATCTTGGTTTAATTGGCTAAAACGAGAACCTAGTTGGAGCGTTATGGCAAACGAAGCACAGCAAAAAGATCCGCTAGCTCCTGATGATAGCTATCCTCAACCTCAAGGCTATGAGTTATATGCATGTCGTGGTCGTCACGGCACTGTTGCTGGTAATACTACCGTTGATGGTGGATATGATGCGAAAAACTTAAATAGCAATGTAGCAGCAGTGCCTGAGCTAATTTACAAAATGGCTCGCGGTTACTTAACGCAATGGGGAAGCCAATTTACAACACCATGCGCCGTTGAGACCGATGTATTAGCGCTACGCCAGCATATACATATGTTCCACCGTGAATTTGATCTTATGGGCGGTGGAGAAACACGTACCAGTCAACTCACGGGGCGTCCTTATGTTCGTCGTATTTCTTCCATTCATGGCTACCGTCCATCAAACACATACTACATGGAAGATGTAGTGGGTAATCCACCCTACAAACTCTCTTACCCTGTGACCACTGAGCGTCAAGGTAAAGGTTGGGTGAATTGGAAATTTTTATAGCCATTAACCCATCAGAAATACATAAAACAGTTAGTTACCCGCAGAGAGTAAAATGAGTAAAATCGACGACGTAAAAAATGAATTAATGGCACATGATCTGTTTTATTACGACAGTAAAAACAACTATGTTCGCCTATTAGATACACCTAGCATCTGGGGGATGCCTTTTGGTCCCGCAATTATGCCTCGCGCTTATGAGCGCCAAGCAGAATTTGAACGTGCGATTGTAGAAATTATCCAGAAAGCGCGTTATCGCTGCGATCTATCATCTTTAAATAGCCCCGATCCCGACTGGGGGAAACCGATTTTAGGTGCAATAGATACTGCATTATCAACCAAAATGGGGCGAACAGAATCTACCCAGTTCCGCTTTTTGTTTGGTCAAACACCACTTTATCCTATCTATGAGCCAGAGAACCTTGTCGCTTTTAAAGACGCCCTAAAACGTTTAATTGAAGAGCGTTCCGCTTATTGGGAAGTGATGCCAGAGTTTGTTGTAGGGCGTTTTTACGAGCGTGTCGCAGGGTCTAAGCAATCACTACAAAAGAAACTATTACCCCCAGAGCTGGTTTCAAGTTACGGCACAAAAATGACATGGAACCATTCAAAAATCATTGCGATTGACGGTGTTGAATCACTTTCTGGTGGTCATAACCTCAATATGGATTTGTTTAGAAGCTACCCTCCGGTACACGATGTTTCAGCTGTAGTTCATGGTGATGCAACCTATGGTGCTCAGCTATATCTCAATAAAATGTGGGAGGCGGATACTTATTTACTAACGAAAGAGTGTTTTGATATTGCCTCCATGAGTTGGATAAACCAAGACGATGATCCTGCGTATCCAAGTGATCCTCTAGCATTAAGTTATGTCCAAGACTACATGCATGAAAAGCAAACCCAACTTTTAGATATGCATCAAACAGGTATTCAATCTGGCGAAGATTCAACCCCACCGACTGTTGAATCACTACCTCCTGTATTTGCTATGCAATCGTTTGATTTACGTTCGCTATCAGATCTCAATACCGATGTATTTGCAGAGCGTTTGACATACCAAACTTATGAACAGTTCGAAAACTATAAGCCTGCTGATCGTATCTTAATTGTGGGCAAATATTGGACAGGATTGAACCGAAATACCGACTTTAAAATTGGCTCTGAGCTAATGAAAAAGAACCTGATCTTAAATGCTCAAAAAGTGCTTCGACTTTCTCAGCAAGACATCATTAGTGCATGGAAGAAAGACTGGCGAGATCACTCAGTTTGTCATTGGATCCTTGAAGCCTTGTTGAAAAATAAATCACTTGAAGTGCAAATTGTGGTTTCCGCATTAGATGCTGGCGCTGGCGCTGCAGGAGATCAATATTCCTTTGGTTCAGGTGCCGTCAGAACCTTTGGATTACTTGAGTATTACATGACACACGATGTCGATACGGACAAATTACTCGATGATATTGACGGTCAACGAGCAGAGGCTTTGTCTCGCTTATATATCGCACCTTTTGTTTATACCGATCAGATCCCAGAAGATAAAACTATTGAAGGGGAAACCTACAAATGGCCACAACTGCCTGAAGAAGGAAAAACAGCGACATTAAAGCAACGTACGCTGACACGAGAAAAACCACAAAATGGTCTGATCGGTCACCCTTTTTACGCCACTATTAATGCTAGTGGTTATGTTTATGATAGGGTTGAATGTGCTCCTGCTAACCATGCCAAAATCATGATTGTGGATGATGAGGTTTGTATTATTGGTTCAGATAACCTTTATCCTGGTTTTCTATCTGAGTTCAATAACCTGATTGAAGGTGAATTCGTTAATGAATTACTCACCGAATACTGGGAGCCTTTATGGAAATACTCATCACCTTTTGCTTATAACGGAGTTCAGCCTTAACCCGTAGCATAATACGCATATTTACTTAGCCATAACCCGTCGTTATGGCTAAGGTTTATATAACCCACGAGCATTTACCTTAATTTCCCCACCTGATACTCTCTACCTATACTCATAATAAATTTATAAATAGGTACCGCCATGAATAATTCATCTACCTACCATATAGGTAAAGCTGGAACACCGTGGGGAAGCGAAGAAAAAGCACAATGGTTAGCAGAAACAACCATTAAGCGTTCTTACCTTGAGCAAGTCGTTACTAAAATCGATGCCTTAAAAGATAAATTCGATATCACTCAATACGGTGCGTTGTCTTACGAACCTGATAAATACCCGCTTTTTTCAATCAAAACTCGAAACTGGGATGAGAATAAACCAACGGTATTAATCACTGGTGGTATTCACGGCTACGAAACCAGTGGTGTTCATGGCGCACTCGCCTTTGTGGCGTTAGAAGTTGGCAACTACAGTAGTGATTTTAATATTCTAGTAGCGCCTTGTGTCAGCCCTTGGGGTTATGAAACCATCAACCGTTGGAACCCAAATGCTGTCGATCCAAACCGCTCATTTGTACCTAATAGTCCTGCCGAAGAATCAGCCGCTTTAATGCGACTTGTCCAAGAACAGAAAACAACATTCTTAGCTCATATTGATTTACATGAAACCACAGACACAGACGAATCTGAGTTCCGTCCTGCATTAGCAGCACGAGATGGAAAAGAATACATTGAAGACAGTGTACCAGACGGTTTCTACGTTGTGGGTGATACTGAAAACCCACAAGATGCATTCCAAACAGCCATCATTGATGAAGTACGTCATGTGACTCACATTGCGCCGCCAGATCACAATGGTAATATCATCGGTGAGCCAATCACTCAAGAAGGCGTCATTAACTATCCTCTAAAAGCGTTAGGATTATGTGCTAGCGTGACAGACGCTGCTTATACGTCGACAACAGAGGTTTATCCAGATAGCCCACGTGTTACAGAAGAAGAATGTAACATGGCACAAGTTGCCGCGATTAAGGGCGCATTAGATTACTTAAAGCAACACGCTAAGTAACTCTTTACTCCGCTAACCTTGCAGCCATCGCTGTTAGGTTAGCGGTTTTCTCCTACCTTTCTTACTTTCTCGCTGATTTGAATAACTTGCCAATCTTGCTCATAATGGTGGCATCATCCACACCATTATTGGATCTGGCGATATGGATATCTTTTTCAAATACATTGATAGCCCATTAGGACAAATGACTATCACGGCAAATGATAATGCCCTGCTTTCAGTTTGGTTTGAAAGCCATAATACCCCCTCTTTACATCACGCCATATTCAAACCAGATCATGCTATCTTGCTGCAATGTGAGGACCAATTAGCTGAATACTTTTCAGGTAATAGAAAACAATTCTCTGTACCTTTATCGTTTGAAGGCACGCAATTTCAAGAGCGTGTATGGCAAACATTAACGACGATTCCCTATGGTCAGACATGGCACTATCAACAATTAGCCAATGCTATTGATAATCCAAACGCGTGTCGTGCTGTCGGTAGCGCCAACGGTAAAAATGCCTTATCCGTTATTGTACCTTGCCACCGAGTTATCACTAAAAGTGGCAATTTAGGAGGATATGCTGGAGGGTGTCATATCAAGCAACAGTTACTGACACTAGAAAAACAGTTTAAATAATAGAACAAACTCACTTTGGGCATATTTTTCTATTGATAAACTCGTATAAGACAGTAAATACCTGCCATACTTCTTGTTATGTGTAGCGTATAACCAACAGAGAATCGACGTTATCTTGGTATATTTAAAATAAACCAAGGCGAAGATATTAGGAGGCAATTATGGCCACAGCAATCTCTGTCGAACAATATTTATCACATCATAATATTGAATTTAAGCTAACCCACCATCGTCCTACCGACTCATCATTTAATTCTGCAATATCGGCACATGTTCCCACAATGAAGGTGGCTAAATCCGTCATATTAAAAGATCAGCAACACAATTACCTTATGGCTGTGATACCCGCAAATCGTCGTGTCATGCTAGATGAGGTAAGTAAAATTACGGGTAAACAGTACTGTTTAGTTGGTGAACATGAACTGTCAGCACTATTCCAAGACTGTAGCCCCGGCGCGATCCCCAATCTAGGGCAGATTTATCATCTTGATATGATCGTCGATGACATGTTGTTTGATATCGACGACATTTATCTTGAAGCAGGCGATCATGAAAATCTTATTCACCTCACCACAGAGCAATTTCAAAAAGTCATGACCAACATCAGCCACCATACGATTAGTGGCTACAGAATGTTATTTACTCAACAGCATGAAAGTAGTTATTGGGATTGGGAGTAGCCCCATCCATCATGCAATCTTTAACTAGATACAATAAAGCATCCTGCCACATTTAGTTTCCGCAATCATTTTTGCGAATGCTGTTAGATACAAACAGTGTTCGCGTTTTCGTACCTATTCATTAATCATTTCACACCATGATGTTCCTGTGGGGATCTGCATGGCTTTTAGCTCTGGGGGAGATCTAGCGGGGAGATCTGGCTGCAATATTGCTTCAGCCGCTAACATCATTCGTTCATAGACTAGAGGATCAAACATACGCCCTGTTTGTCCCCATTCCACGGTATAACGACCACAACCCAGTGCTATACCATCGTTTTGTGAAAGAAATAGAAACCTATCCTGCAGCCCAAAATATTCGTACATCATGTAAGACTGAAATAACATTGCCATATCTTCTTTTCGATGACTGTAACCATATAAATCACTCGCACCTTCAACCTCAAAGTGTGCTCCAACTTGTGAAGCGGTGAGTGTACTAACCTCATAGCTTGGCGTAGCACCGTCATACAGTACATTGGCTGCATCAAACAAAAGGTCATCTTGCAGTGGAAACTGATCATAGAGAGCTTGATTTAACGGGGAGATCGAGCTGATGTTTTGATAAATAGTCCGACGAGGATCAAGCGATGTTAAGGATGCAGGTGGAATAGCATCCACAGCATGCGCCAATTCATGCACCAATAGCCTAAATAAAGCGGGTAATAACTGCTCGGTAGTACGCATCGTATTATTTTCTGCATACTCATTGCTCACCCAAGGCGCATAATTTCCCTCACTATCGACGCTTTGCCTTACCGCAAGAAACTGTACATTAGCCTGAAATTGATCACGAAAGTCTTGTTTAGCAATAATAGTTAGCCACTCCTCCTCGTTGCGCCATAAGTAACGAGGATCAATATAAATGGTTGCGGTATTAGCACTATAAAAAGAAGGGCGAATATCATCAGCAATTACGATAGCACCGACGGAGCGAAATAAAAACAATACTTCGGAAGGAAGCAACGCTAAGGCTGATAAAAATCGTTCAGCCATCCAAGGGTGAGAAACAAAGATTCGTTGCTCAATATCCGTCAATGTCACTGCTGTGTTGAACGTTAACCCTATCGCTGGGAATTGGCTGACTAAACAGCTGTTTCGATAATTTTTGGCGCACTCAAGGTACTGTTTTGGTGTTGTATCAGAGTATGCGACAACCCTACTGAGATCAGGATACCCTTTAGCATTTAGCGCTATCTCTTGGCGGCTATCATCATCACAAGCGGTAAGTAATAGCGTAAAAGTCACAATAAAAAGCAAAGAAGACAGATATCTACAGTTCGAACTCAACCACATTTAGCGTCTCCTTATTCCACTATTTTCCTAAGTGTAGCGGAAGGAAAATACTGATAAGTATTACCACTAATGCAAAGTTTCAAATATCGTGATCAAGCTTCACTATCGGAGATATTCCCGCTAACAAATATTGACTAAAAAGCGAATAAATCTATTCTTGAAAAGAGCAACAGAGATGCATGTCGCACAGATTGCTGTTGATAATTTTTGACAATGGAAGGTATTAAATGGATTTACTTCGTGGCTTATATTCACTACTTGAATCGTTCTTTGAATAACGCAAGCAATACAATTATCTCGAGTATCAAGCCGTAATTCAATATTACGGCTTTTCTCTTTCAGATATATTCATAATTAATTATTAAGGAATAAAGCTATTACTTGATAAGCCTGTTCACACTCTTTCTTCACTATGTTTTCCATATTTAAGAACGCATGGATCATTTGCTCAAAATGAATATGCTCCGTTTCTACACCTTGCTTTTTTAGCGCTTCGAGATACGCGATACCTTCATCTTTTAGTGGGCAAAACTCGGCCGTGATCACTAAACTTTCTGGCAGCGCCATACTGTAAGGTCCCCACACGGGTGATGCCTTACGTCTATCTTCATTATGCTGAAAATAATTTGAGAAATACCATTCAATACGAGACTGTTGGAGCAAATACCCCATACCGTTTTGATTAACAGATGAAAAACTTAAAGTGTAATCAAGGCTTGGGTAAATGAGTACTTGCTTTGTAATTTCAACCTCATCATCAAATTGTGCCATTCGTGCTAACGTGGCACAAATAGCACCACCCGCTGAATCTCCAGCAATAGAAAGTTGCGGTACAAAATTTAACTCAGCACGGATCAACGTTTGAAACAGCGATTGTAAAACCAAATAACCATCATCAATCGCTGCTGGATAAGGGTGTTCTGGAGCAAGAGGATATTCAACCGATACAACAATAAACTGACTATGTTGTGCTAATTTCCGACAAATAGGATCGTAAACCTCGACACTACCCGACATATGCCCACCACCATGAAAAAAAACTAATACGGGGAGTGCCTTCTCTGGTTGAGGATGATAAATGCGAATAGGCACTTTATCTTTAATCGTTAGGTTTTCAATTAACGCAATATCGGGAATCTCTGTAACTAGCTCACGAGTAATGGCAGCGAGACCTTCTCTCACCGTTGGTACAGTAAATGGAATACCACTGGAAATGGTTTCATCTATCACTTTATTAAAGCTATTAAGCCATTGATCTAATAAAGTCGTTAATTGGCGCATATTTATCCTTGAATATAGGCATTAACCGTTACCCTACAATAATTAGGGCGCTAATTTTAATAACTCTTCAATATCAACGGGCTGTGTATAATCAACAGATGATAAACCAAAGCCATTAAGGGCTAAAAAAGCTGACTTGTATCCAGCATAGTCGCCAACCTGTCTAAAGTTATCAGCATTCATTTCTGCCATTAATTTGTCTACTTGCAACTGTACTTCAGGTTTTAGTTCCCAATCATCCATTCTGATCAGAGCCAGATCTGATTGCTCGTCTAAATCATTGCGAAGTTTTGTTTCAGTATCAGCCGCTGAATAAATTTTTTGTGCAAAAAGTCGCTGCATTTGTTCAATACACCCTTCGTGATTTCCCATTTGCTTCATCACTTTAAATAACGCCAATATATAGGGCGAAAATGTCGGTATAAAGACACTGGCTTTTGTCACTAATGCTTTGCACACCACTACGTTAGCTTGACCATTGATCATCTGAGCTAATTGTTGATTAATTTCGTGCGCGGTTTGATGTAAATGTTGCTTGGCAATACCAAGCGTCCCGTGATGATAAATAGGATATGTCGACTCAGGACCAATATATGAGTAAGACAAAGTTTTAGCTTTTGGGGCTAACAGGTTTTCAGATAACAGAAAGTTTATCCATTGTTGCCAATCTTCACCACCCATCACTTTTGTTGTAGCGAAAATTTCCTCGTCATTGGCTGCTATTAATTCCGCAGGGACTAATGCATCGTTTTCTAAATCAACACTATAACCAGAAAAGTTTTCACCCACGGTTTTTAAACATGAACGCCACACCTCACCCGTTTCAGGATCGGGACGAATACCTGTTGCTAGGCTATAAATCACTAAATCAATGTGTCCGCCAAACTCATCACGTATTGTTTGCGCTACGTGCTGACGCACTTCATCTGAAAATGCATCACCCACAATATTTTTGGCTAGGTAGCCTTGTTGCTCAGCCGCTTGTTTAAAGAAAATATTGTTATACCAACCCGCAGAGCCTATTCCCTTCTCACTAGGACCTCGTTCATAAGAGACACCTAAAGTTTCTGCTTGTGCGCCACCAAAGGTTAACGCAATACGAGACGCCAACCCAAATCCAGATGACGCTCCTAAAATTAATACGCGAAGAGGACCTTGTATGATCGGAGTAACAGACTGAACATAATCAATCTGCTGTTGTACTGCTTGCTGGCAACCATAAGGGTGCGCTGTTCGTGCCACAACGCCTTGAATTTCAGGTTGAATCACCATTGAACGATTCCTCTTATAAACTCATACATCATCGTTTACTGATCAGCATGACATACACGCTATTAATAAAACCTGATGATTCACTGATAACGTCATATTTACACCACAAATAAGTCAAAATTTAATCAGTTTACACGTTTCATTACTTAAAATGATTCACTTTTGCATCAAAACTTATTAGGAAAAGTGTTTTATTACCTTATTGAGCCAAAAATCAATAGTCGTGAGTTTATTTTAAATACCATCAAATACCAGACTGGCAATCACACTTAAAATTTTTGCAGGAAGCAACGATGAAGGTATGGACAACTTTTTTTATGATCATACTACTCAGTTTTAGTTATAACGGGCACGCAGACACCTCGTTACAACAACAAGCTAAAGTAATTTATGAAAAAACAAAACTTAAAAAACACTTAGACTTTAATGTTTTTATGATGGCCTATAAAGAACATATTCGTGTTGCAGATAAACCGATTATGTCTATTATTGATTACAGTCAACCCTCAAATAATCGTCGTTTTTTTATTATTGATACTGATAAAAAAAAGCTGCTTTATCGTACTTTTGTTTCACACGGTATCAATAGCGGCAATCTTTATGCTACGCAATTTTCTAATATTGTTGACAGTAAACAAACCAGCTTAGGCACCTATCGTGTTGCAGAAGCGTATCATGGCAAATATGGGCTTTCTTTACGCCTTGATGGGATGAGTCCATCAAATTCTAATGCCAGAAAACGCGCTATTGTGCTACATGGCGCAAAATACGCAGAGCCGAGTATTATTAAAAAATTAGGCATGCTCGGACGCAGTTGGGGGTGTCCAGCAATACCAATGAAGTTAACCCAAAAAGTTGTCAACTTATTAAAAGAAGGCGGTTCAATCTACGCTCATGCGCGATCATAATTCGCTTTATTGTTTGCAAAATGCTATTTAGAAAACTCGTTTTAGTACGAGTTTTCTTTTTTTAACTTCTAAGACATCTCTTATTTTCGAACATCGCATACCATAATCAAGCCCACGCCAAATAACGTAAACAATGCCTTGTCTTTTAGATAATTGGCACAGAATATTCATACATCTCTTCCTATATACCATTACTGAGTAAATAAACACGTTCAATATGGGAGGGGGTTATGATGCTTTCACTTTTTTTCCGTCTAAAACTCAAATATCTCATTATCGCAGCTTTAATTTTTAGCAGTCATTACGCTAACGCAATGAGAGCAACGCACGCCTGGAAGGTTTACGATCATGCTCAGCTCCAAAATTACGTTGAGTTTGATATATTTCTCAATGCTTATCGTGAGCATTTACGTGTTGCCAACAAGCCCATAATGTCGATCATTGATTACTCTCAACCCTCTGACTCTAAAAGATTTTTAATCATAGATATCGAGAAAAGAGCCCTACTCCATCGAACTTTTGTCACTCACGGTATCAACAGCGGCAAACTGTATGCCACACAATTTTCAAACACCGTAAATAGCAGACAAACTAGTTTAGGTACTTACCGTGTTGGTGAAGCTTATTATGGTAAGTATGGTATTTCTTTACGATTGGATGGAATGAGCCCTAGTAACTCAAATGCGCGAAAACGTGCGATTGTATTACACGGTGCAAGCTATGCAGAGCCTAATGTTATTCATGCGATTGGAATGCTAGGTCGAAGTTGGGGATGTCCGGCGATATCACGAGAGATCACGCCAGAAATCGTCAATCTACTTAAGGAAGGGGGCTCTATTTATGCTCACGCCCATAATCACAGGCATAATAAATAAACGACGCTATCGTACTAGTTACTGAAAAACGCAACCACCAGCAGCAATAAGAAAATAACGCCAATAAATTTCAGTAATAAACCTAAGGAAGCACCACCTTTAGGGGCTTTGTTACAACAACTCATACATTATCCATTCGTTAAATAATAAGAGTAATGAGCATAAACGTTCCAGTAAAGGGAAGGTCAATACCTCGTTAAATAAAACCAAGTCCATACATATGAATATATATATGGACTTAATCTAATAAATCATCACATTCGTTTATAAATATAACTGAATCTTACTTAGCGCCAGAGAATAACACGATTGCATCATGAACCCCTTGAATCCCCATCTGCATACCAATCACGGTTAAAATTAATCCCATTAAGCGCGTAATAATACTGATCCCACTTTGACCAATTTTTTCTATTAGTTTAGGGCCATAAATAAAGCAAAAAAACGTGATCACACACAGTAAAGCAAAGGCACAAACCGTCACAAGAATATGAAACATCCCCCCAGCAGCAGAGTAGTTCATCGCCGTCGCAATCGTGCCAGGGCCTGCAAGTAACGGTAGAGCCAATGGAGAAATCGTAATATCAGCATCACTATCGGATGTTTCTTCTTCCTTTGCTGCATGCATACCTGATGTATTACCTTGCAGCATGTGATAACCAACAAGAAAGACTAAAATCCCCCCTGCCAAACGCAGTGCAGGTAGCGTAATACCAAATACACTAAAGATCCCTTTACCTAAAAAACAAAACGTTGTGATGATACAAAAAGCCGTAACCAGAGCTTTAAATGCTATCGCCCTTGTTTTTTTTGCTGACATTCCACCGGTCATTCCCACAAATACTGCCGTATTCGCAAAGGGGTTCATCATCGCAAAGAAACCCATAAATACAGTAATGGCGACTGTGATTAAGTCATGCATGCTACCTCTCTATAAATAATAATTTTTATTAAATGATACATTTATGCGTAAAGCATATTTAATATAAATAAAATAGCAAAACAAAGTGGCAACAAAAATAAACAATTCATCAACCAATAAGTCATTCCACACTCACACCCAAAACAATAATGATTCAAATTCACAATTAAAAACACAACTAACAACTAATAGAAGACTTCTCAACATAAATATAACCACATGATTTAAATCACGTTTATATAGCTTTTAGTGGTTAGAGAAGTAGAAAGCAGACAAAAACAACTCATTGCATATAAAGCAGTGATGAAGATATTGTGTACCCTCAAAATTTTGCTTTTTCTCTGCTGTAAATATCACACGCAATAGTTATTATGTTTATACGGTTGAAGACAACGGAATTCCCCATGGAGGGGACAACCTCAGTAGGCTGATATAGGGATGGTAGCCACATATCTATGGATGGCACAGCTTCAGTAGGTTGTTGAAAGGATTTGCTCAGGAAGAGCCGACCGTATTATTCCCCCTATAGGAATTAAGCCCATACCTTGGGTGATAGCATAATCTTATTCCTTTATAGATTTGTTTGAAATTGCAGATACAAAAAAGCCCGCAATTATTTGCGGGCTTTCTTCTTTGGCTCCTCCTGCTGGACTTGAACCAGCGACATACGGATTAACAGTCCGCCGT
>NZ_JADQAQ010000015.1 GCF_022129445.1 Photobacterium sp. Ph5 | reverse complement strand
TCTGCTGATTCTGCTGATTCTGCTGATTCTGCTGATTCTGCTGATTCTGCTGATTCTGCTGATTTTGTTGCTGTTGTTTCTTTTGTTGCTCCAGTGCTTTCTTCACGATATCGAGGTTTTTCTTAACATCTGGGTAGTTAGGATCGGCTTTCTGTAGCTTTTCATAGGTATCTACCGCTTGCTGTAATTTACCACTTTGTGCATAAGCATTACCTAGGTTGTACTGCGACATTGAATCATGTAATGGCTTTAAGGTTTCAATGGCTTGAGCATAATTTTTTGCTTTATATTCAGCGATACCTTTCCATTGCGGAGATTCAAAATCTTGTGCCGCTTGCTTATATTTACCATCGGTATAAGTTTGGTAAGCTTGCTGCTCTGCATTTACCCATGGGCTTGCTTGTGCATGATCTATGGGTAAAAAGAAGAACATAGTGGCAATGACAACGCCACGACGGAAACCAAGCAATGCCAGTAATAACAAAGGTAAAACTAACCAAAATCCGCCATTTAAACGTTCTTGTAGTTCTTTTTGTTGATCTTTTTTACCGCTATCTTGTGGTTTTGCAGTGAAGTGGACAATCGCATTAACATCTTGGTCTGTCGGTTGAACCATCTGTAAAATACCACCTGTTTGCTTAACAATAGGTTCTAGTGTTTTCAGATTAATTTTTGAAATAACAGGTGAGCCATTATCCATTAATAATCGACCATCAGGCAGTGGAACAGGTGCTCCATCAACTGTGCCCATTGCTAAGATAGAGACACGATATTTAGTACCTTTTAATTCGGCTAAACTTTTAGCTGATTCCTGCTTCGACATACCATCGGTCACTAAGATAATATCACCCGTACTATTACCAGCCTGTTTAAGTAACTTTATCGCTTCAGCAATACCTGCCGCAGCATTACTACCAGGAATTGGCATAATCTTTGGCGATAGGCTAGGGATCAAGTTTGCTAAAGTATGGCTATCTGCCGTTAACGGGCTCACTTCATAACCATCCCCAGCATAGGTGACTAATCCTGTACTGCCTTCTTTCCACCCCGGCAACATATCAAGTGCTTTGAAACGTGCTTGTGTTAAACGGTTCGGCTTTATATCGGTCGCATACATAGAACGGGACATATCCATTACCAATACGCGTGCGCCACTTAGGTTATAAGCAGGTAGTTTTACTTTTTGCCAACTAGGGCCAGCCATCGCAATCACAGCGATTAGCCAGCCTAAAGTGAGTATGGCAATGGGCCATGATGCCGATTTAGGTTGAGCCATACCTAATTTTTTCGCTAGGTGTGGCGCAATTAACCCCGTGGTTTGTTTCTTGGTTTTAAGCCAAGGTAAAAGGAAGACTAATGGCACAAGTGCCAAGAACCACATAGGGTGCATAAAAGTAAAATTAGCCATGACGTCTCCTCATAACAGCAATGACGACAGAAAGTAGTAATGCTATGGCTAAAGGATATCGGAACAACTCATCACGTGGACGCCATGTTTGTTGGGCGTTATTGACAGGTTGAAGTTTATTGATGATGTCGTAAATTTTCTCAAGCTGTTGTGGATTACGTGCTCGGAAATATTCACCGCCCGTCATCTTGGCGATTTCAGTTAAAGTCTTTTCATCAAGATCTTGTGATGGATTGACGATGCGATCACCGAAGAAACCTTGCTGCACCATTTGATCGGCACCAACACCTACGGTATAGATTTTTACACCGCTTTCTTTGGCTAATTTAGCGGCTTCAAGTGGATCAATCACACCAGAGGTATTTGCACCGTCACTTAATAAAATAATTACCCGTTGTGGCGCTTTACTGTTAATAAAGGTTTTAGTCGCAATACCTAGGCCTTCACCAATTGCAGTGCTTTGCCCAATTAAGCCTAAAACAGTACGATCTAGTTGTTGTTCAACTGTCTTACGGTCAAATGTAAGAGGTGTTTGTAAGTAAGCATGATCAGCGAAAAGGACTAAACCTAAGCGATCACCTTTTCGTTTTTCAATAAAATCCGATAACACATGCTTTACTGCGGTTAAGCGATCAATACTTTTCCCATTTTTAGTCACCATATCTGGAATTGACATTGAGCCCGATAAATCGACAGCCAATAACATGTCCCGGTGTTCGGGTTTTATTTCGATAGGGTTCCCGTACCAAACCGGCCTTGCAGCAGCACAGACTAGACAAGTCCACAGTAAAGCCATTAATACTTTACGTATGATAGAGCGAGGCTGTTTTTGACCAACACCGCTGGGTAATTTGGGTAATTGAATTGCCGCAGGTTGCACAACCGGTTTACTAAAACGGTAAACTAGCCATGCTAAAGGCAACAATGCCCAAGCCCAAAGCCATACAAATTCAAACATTTGAAGACTCCTTTTGCGTCATGCTGGGTAGTTTTCGCGGCGGCAAAGCATGTTTAAGCCATGTGTTTGCCATTGTTTTACATTGTTGAAACTCATCACTACTCAATGGTGTATTTGAAAATGAACCTGATAGCCACACCGATTTAAGTTCTGAAAAGCCACTATATTTTACGGGCAGTTGATTATCTAAAAATGCCAACCATGCCTCACCTGTTAATGGTGCAACAATAGTGCGCGAGTAATAACTTAACGCGGCTTGTTTTAGTAATGTATTAAGAGCGGGTAACCCTTGTTCCTCTGTTATTAGCGAAAGTTTCTGTAATGCTTCTTTTTGTGCAGCATCAGCATGCTTTTTACGCCTAATAAGAGTGACTACTACTGCAATAGCGAAAATCACAACGGCAAATAATACCCACCACCCCCATGCTAAAGGCCAAAAGCTAGGAGCTTGAGGAAGATGTATATCCGCTAAAGGAAGTTGCTGAACGCTTGGTGTTGCCATTACTTAACTCCTTTGACGCGTTGTTAATTGCTGCAACAAAGGTTCCGCTGCAGATAAATAATGTAGAGGGATCGCCAGTGATTTCGCGATATCAGCCACAAAGTTTTGATGCGTTAGATACTGCTGACTTAATGAATCACGTGTTTTCTTTGATGAAAAATTAAGCCATGCCGATTGTTGTTTATCGGCAACGTGTTCATAGCCTCTAAATTGTGTTTGTCCTTGCTCTAATGGATCATGGATTTGAACAAACTGAATGCGATTATGCTGACGTAATTGTGTTAAACGTCGCTTATCATTAAGTGATAATTGGTTAAAATCACTGATAATAATGATTTCACTGCCTTTTGAACAAAGGTGGTGTAACCGTTTTAATGCATCAGAAAAGTTAAATTGTTGAGGCTGTTCTAATGCATTTAATGCTAACTGTTGTGATTCAATAAGCTTATTGATGATATGAAGTGGACCTTGCTGGCGTGCCGTTGGCTTACATTCATTAACATTCAAACCGTTATAAATGACTGCCCCTATACGATCTTGTTCACTTATAGCAAGCCAGCTTAATAAGCTAGCAAAATGAGCCGCTTGAACAGATTTCAGCATTAATTGTGAACCGAATTGCATGCTTCGGCTTAAATCAATCAGCAACATAACGGGTTGCTCGCGTTCTTCCGTAAATAGTTTGGTATGTGTTTTGCCTGTACGTGCGGTTACACGCCAATCAATAGCTCTAATATCATCACCAGCTTGGTAGGGACGTACTTCTGAGAAGTTCATCCCACGTCCTTTGTGGCGACTTTGATGTAGGCCATTTAATTGTGACCAGATACTGTGCGCTGGTGGCAACCAACGCACGGCCTGATTCTTATATTGCAGTAGCTCAGCCAAACACACATTAACCCCATCGCTATGGGGTGGCAGCGCTACGGTTAAGTGTGATTTGCTCATATACTAGCGACCTGTGAAATCAATTCTTCAACTACGCGATCTGCGGCAATACCTTCAGCTTGTGCTTCATAGCTAAGTAGTAAGCGATGACGTAAAACTGGGTATGCCATTATTTGGATATCTTCTGGTGTAACAAAATCACGACCACTTAGCCAAGCGTGAGCTCGAGCACAACGATCAAGGGCTAATGTTGCACGTGGGCTAACACCCATTTGAAGCCAATCTTTAAGCTGAGAGCTGAACTTTTCAGATTGGCGTGTCGCCATGACGAGACGAATAATGTAATGCTCTACATCTTCTGCCATATGAATGTTAAGCACTTCTTTTCGCGCAGCAAAAATATCATGTTGGCTAATATGAACAGGCTCTGCCTTCTCAATACCTAATGCTTCACCACGGTTTAGACGTAAGATCTCTAATTCACTTTCAGCACTTGGATAATCGACATTAAGTTGTAACAGGAAACGGTCTAATTGTGCCTCAGGCAGTGGGTAAGTACCTTCTTGCTCAATT
Organism: Photobacterium sp. Ph5; assembly: GCF_022129445.1. Taxonomy (GTDB): domain Bacteria; phylum Pseudomonadota; class Gammaproteobacteria; order Enterobacterales; family Vibrionaceae; genus Photobacterium. Next base: position 76,053 of record NZ_JADQAQ010000015.1, on the reverse strand, counting down.
GGGTTTTGTGTTGCCATTACGAGGAATAACTCAGGTAATGGGTATGTTTTTCGACCAGCGGTGATCTGCTTTTCAGCCATAGCTTCAAGCATTGCAGCCTGTACTTTTGCTGGCGCACGGTTGATCTCATCTGCAAGGATTAAGGAGTTGAAGATAGGGCCTGGTTGAAAAATAAATTCAGCTGTTTCAGGACGAAAAATATCAGTACCTGTTAAATCAGCAGGTAATAGATCGGGCGTAAACTGAATACGGTGAAATTCACCTTCAATACAATCAGAAAGCACTTTAACAGCGCGTGTTTTTGCCAGTCCTGGAGGACCTTCTACAAGGATGTGTCCATCAGCCAGTAAAGCAATTAATAACTGTTTCACTAAATCAGGTTGACCAATGACCTGGCTTTGTAAGTAGTGATTTAATCGTTGAAAAGTACTCGCTAACATAAATTATTTTTCCTCTAGGACTTACTTAATACATTAAGTAAATAAGCTGAGACTATCTAATATGGCTTTAGTTCACGTTTTTTAATGATCAGAATAGTCATCAACCATTCATTCAAAACGTTTACACCTCTTCATATATCAGGGCAGAAAAAAAGTTATCAAGTAATGTATGTCGCCTTGTGTTGTGAATTACTGCAAACAAAGGTTGAAATATATGCGCTCAAAAAACAATCAACCACCTTTCTTTTAAGAGTCATGCACAATATTACTCACAAATAATTAACAAGAAACGCAATGGCAACAACTTCGTAACATTGATTCTTATGCATGAATAAAAATTATTGCTAACAGTCTGTTTTTTAGTGAAATAAAAAACTCAGGTAAGAGCTATACGGTATGAATTTACATTCTTATTGTTAAATTTCAATTTGTCGTTTTAATTATATTGATTGATTTGTTAATGCCAATATCAAATAGAGTGAAATTTGTTAATTCCTTTCTTGCTATCAATATGCATCTGTGTTGTTATATTAAATATGCAACGGGTTTGTAATGTATCTGTATTATATGAAGCCTAATATGTAAGTCAGGTTGAATAAACGAACCGATATGGCTCACAGGGCTGAATTGTTAGATTTATGAAACAAACCTTGAGTTTATCAAGTGTATTAATGATTAGATAAAGTAAGGAAGGAGCCTTAAATGAGTAAAGTCGCATTAGTTACAGGTGCTAAAGGTGGTATTGGTTCATCGATCACTCAAGCATTAGTTGATGCAGGTTTTCGTGTAGTTGCAACGTATTACCCAACGGGTGAAAAAGCAGCTAAAGAGTGGTTCGCTGCAAATAATTATTCATCTGAGTCTGTTCGACTATTTCCATTAGATGTAACTGATACAAATTACTGTCAAGAAGCGTTAGCAACATTACTTCAAGAAGAAGGTCAAATTGATGTGCTAGTCAATAACGCTGGTATCACTAAAGATACAACGTTTAAGCGTATGACTGCTGATCAATGGAATGCAGTAATCAACACAAACTTAAACAGCCTGTTTAATGTTACTCAACCTTTATTCGATTCAATGTGTAAGAAAGGTAATGCTCGCATTATTAATATTACATCAGTGAATGGACTTAAAGGTCAGTTTGGTCAAGCAAACTATTCAGCAGCGAAAGCTGGCATGATTGGCTTTACAAAAGCACTAGCAGCAGAAGGCGCACGTGCTGGCGTAACTGTGAATGCCGTTGCTCCGGGTTATACAGGTACACCAATGGTTGAAGCGATTAAACCTGAAGTACTTGATTCAATTAAAGCTGAAATTCCAATGCGTCGATTAGCGCTACCACAAGAAGTAGCAGCAGCGGTGACATTTTTAGCAAGTGATGCAGCAGCCTATATTACTGGTGAAACATTATCAGTAAATGGCGGCTTATACATGCAATAAGCATGATTGATTATTGAATTTATTAAGTAAGGACGCGAATTAATATGGCTAGGGTATTTATTGTTGCTGCAAAACGTACACCAATTGGTAGTTTTAGCGGCGCACTAAAATCAGTAACAGCAGCAGAACTTGGCGCAGCCGCAATTAAAGGCGCGTTAGCAGAAACATCAGTGCCAGTAGAAGCGATTGATGAAGTGATTTTCGGTAATGTCGTTGGTGCTGGTCAAGGTATGGGACCGGGTCGACAAGCTGCTTTAAAAGCGGGCATTCCAAATGAAGTACCTGCATACACATTAAATATGGTGTGTGGTAGTGGTATGAAAGCGGTAATGGATGCAGCCGCGCACATCAAAGCTGGTGATGCTGATATCGTGGTTGCTGCTGGCGCAGAAAACATGTCTCAAATTCCTTTTTGTGCATCATCGAAAATTCGTGATGGGCAAAAAATGGGCAACCTTGAACTTAGCGATTTATTAATTGCTGACGGTTTAACGGATGCCTTTAATAATTACCACATGGGTGTAACCGCGGAGAATGTTGTTGAGAAAGTAGGCTTAACACGTGAACAGCAAGATAATTTCGCACTAGCGAGCCAACAAAAAGCTGTTGCTGCTATTGAGCAAGGCAAATTTGTTGATGAAATTACACCTGTAGAAGTGGTAGGTCGTCGTGCAACTGTTGTTGTTGATACCGATGAGTACCCGAAACAAGATGCTTCAATCGAAGGTCTGGCAAAACTACGACCTGCATTTAAACGTGATGGTTCTGTTACCGCTGGTAACGCATCAGGTATTAATGATGGCGGTAGTGCAATTATTGTTGTTTCAGAAGCGGCTGTAAATAAATACAACCTTACGCCACTTGCTGAAATTGAAAGTTACGCGCAAGCAGGTATTGCTCCTGAAATTATGGGCTTAGGGCCTGTACCAGCAGTACTAAAAGCATTAGATAAAGCACAACTATCAATTGATAAAATTGAGCGTTTAGAGTTTAACGAGGCCTTTGCAGGTCAAGCTCTAGGTGTGCTTTATGAAGTAGCAAAAGAAACGAATTCAAAAGTTGAAGATCTCGTTGAACGTGCAAACGTCAATGGCGGAGCTATCGCTCTAGGTCATCCACTAGGTGCATCAGGTAATCGTATTTTAGTGAGCTTATTACATGAAATGCGCCGCCGCGAAGATCAGTACGGTATTGCGACCTTATGTGTAGGTGGTGGTATGGGTACAGCCGTTATTCTAAAACGCGTTTAATTTTTATCTAAATATCGGCGCTGTATGAGGATACATGCAGTGCTTTATTACTATCAATGAGGAAAGATCTATGTATACGGAAATGTTTAAGTCGTTCTCTGAGCAAACTGAAAAATCACTAGCACCATACGTTAAGTTCAACAAACTATTCACTAAGAATGTTGAAGAGCTAACTGAGCTACAACTTGCAGCAGTTCGTGCATACAGTGATTTAGGTCTGTCTCAGCTTAAAGCTGTTAGCGAAGTAAAAGATATCCAATCTCTAACTGCGTTCAATAGCCAACAACTTGAAACGTTGACTAAGCTTTCTAAGCAGCTTATTGATGATAGCAACAAGTTCAACGCTGTTGCTCAATCATTCAAAACAGAAGTAGAAGAGCTTGTTGCTGACAATGTTAAAAAAGCAACACCAGTAGCTTAAGGTTTATTTTTTAGTCGCTCTCATGTCTTTGAGGGCGACTATTTTTGTTACAGCTTATCTCAATTATGCTGGGCCAAATGGTCGTTAAGTGTGATTGAATTAGTCCAAGTACAGGGTTTTTGTTATGAACAATCACTTCTTTTCGGACTACTTTGCCAAGCTCCAGGATATGAACCAGCTATGGTGGAAGGAGTTAGACTCCGGCAAGGCAGCCATGAATACCCCATTAAATAAAGCGCTGAATGAAATTAATCTGGAAGATACTGCTGAATTTTTTGAAAAAGCAGCAACACAGCCAGCAGCACTTGCTCAAGTCCAGATGGACTGGTGGGAAAAACAAGTAAAAATCTGGCAGAACATCGCGATGCCATCAACTGATGGTGGGAAAGCGTTAATTCAGCCAGCAAAAGATGATAAGCGTTTTTGTGATCCTGCATGGGAAAATGAAGCGTTTTACAATTATATAAAGCAATCTTACTTACTCTTTAGCGACACTATGCGTGAAGCTATTGATTCAATTGAAGGTGTCGATGATAAAGCGAAAGAACGTTTAGGTTTTTTTTCGCGTCAAGCGATTAACGCAATGTCACCAACTAATTTTGTCACCACAAACCCAGAACTGGCTAAGTTAACTGTTGAAACTAACGGCGAAAACTTAATTAAAGGGATGGAGTTATTGCAAGAAGACATGCAGAGCAGTGCGGATGTTTTGAAAATTCGCATGACTAATAGCGACGCATTCCAACTGGGTGTCAATATTGCAAATACGGATGGTGAAGTTGTATTTAAGAATGAGTTATTTGAACTTATTCAATACAAACCATTAACTGAAAATGTTAATAGTACACCGTTATTAATTGTTCCTCCGTTTATCAATAAGTATTATATTCTTGATTTACGTGAAAATAATTCAATGGTTCGTTGGCTGGTAGAGCAAGGGCATACTGTCTTTATGATGTCTTGGAGAAATCCGGGTGCATCACAAAGAGATATTGATTTTGCAAATTATGTACTTGAAGGTGTTATTCCAGCCGTTGATGCTATTGAAGATATTACTGGCGAAAAACAAATTAATGCAGCGGGTTACTGTATTGGTGGTACGTTATTAGCAACAACACTTGCGTATTATGCAGCAAAACGTATGCGTAATCGAATTAAGTCGGCAACATTCTTTACAACGTTACTTGATTTTTCACAACCGGGTGAAATTGGTGCTTATATTAATGATCCATTAGTATCAGCAATTGAAGCACAGAACGATGTGAATGGTTATATGGATGGCCGCTCTTTGAGTGTGACGTTTAGCTTATTGCGTGAAAACAGCCTTTATTGGAATTATTACGTTAATAATTACTTAAAAGGTAATAGCCCAATAGACTTCGATTTACTTTATTGGAATGGCGATAGTACGAATGTTACAGCGGCATGCCATAGTACTATTTTACGTGAGTTCTATTTAAATAATAAGTTAGTCGATAATAAAGGAATAAAAATTGGTGGTGTGTTTATTGATTTATCTAAAATCAAAGTGCCAACATACTTTATTTCTACCCAAGAAGATCATATCGCTTTATGGCAAGGAACATATCGAGGCGCGCAGCAATTAGGCGGAAAGTCGACATTTGTACTGGGAGAGTCTGGACATATTGCAGGGATTGTTAATCATCCTAAAAAGAATAAATATGGTTTTTGGCTAAGTGATAAACAAGATGAAAACCCAGAATCTTGGTTAGATAATGCAAAACGTCAAGATGGTTCTTGGTGGACGCATTGGGATACTTGGTTAGGTGATTTTAATAAGAAAGAAAAAGTACCGGCTCGCGATATTGGAAGTGATAATTATAAAGCACTTTATACTGCACCTGGTGAATATGTAAAAGAAACACTACCACTTAAATAAGTTTCCTGAATGAATAAAGCTCAGCATAATAAATGCTGAGCTTTTTTTTTGACATAAATTTGGTATTTAAAATCAGCCATTTCAGATAAAAAGTATATACTAGTAATAATTCATGTATTATTTTTTGGCGTATACGAGATTGCTCTCCTATCACGAATAAAAATACTTGTGTAAGTAATTGTTAGAATATTTAATATTCCTAATTGGAATAAAGCGGACGTGTTAATGAAAAGAAAAACTCTTGAAATAGCTGATGATGGTTATTCATTTATAATTAAGTTTTTTGACTTTTTAGTTATAAATTTCTCCCTTACTATTGTTTTTGCATTATTTGCCCAAGAGCCATCACCGTTTGATTTATTGTATGGTATTTTTGTCAGTGTTACTTTTATAGCATGTGGACACTATGTTGGATTCTACGATAAAGAAAATCGTGCTAACTTTCGACGAATGACCCTGCGCTTACTCGGCAACTTTTTACTTGTTGAATTTTGTGTTTTAGCGATAACTGCTTTCTTTGCTTTTATTGATCATGTAGATGTACATGGTTTTATTGGTCATATCGGACTTGTTTGGTTCATGTGGTCATTTTTAGTTATTTGGAGTTCGCGTGTTGTTGTTTATTATGCGATCAAATACATCGGGCGTCATAAAAAAACGCGCCGTATTGCTATTCTTGGAATGACAACAGCAGGTTTAGCGATAGAGAAAGCGTTATTAGAGAAATACAAAAATACAAATTTTGAAATTAGCTATTATGATGATCGTGGTGAAGAGCGCTTTAGTTACTTAACAAAATCTAAGTGCAAGGGAAAAGTTAACGATCTTATTTCTTTAGCAAAACAAGGCGAAATTGATGATGTGTATGTTGCTTTGCCTATGGTTGCTAAAGAACGTATACGTTTTTTCTTACATCAATTATCAGATACAACTATTGATACTTTTGTTGTGCCAGATCTCTTTACTTATAATTTGAATGTTTCTCAAATCTGTCGTGTAGGTAATGTGGATACGTTAAGTGTTTTTGCGAGCCCTTTTGAAGGTATTGGTGATTTCATTAAGCGTTTAGAAGATTTGATTATCGGCAGTGTCATAACATTACTCATTGCGCCTGTGCTTATTGTTGTTGCGATTGGCGTTAAATTGAGCTCTCCTGGTCCTATTTTATTTAAGCAAGATCGCTATGGTCTTCGTGGTAACAAAATTAAAGTGTGGAAATTCCGTTCCATGAAGGTGATGGAAAATAGTGACGTGGTGAAACAGGCGACTAAAAACGATCCTCGAGTCACTAAATTTGGTGCGTTTATTCGTCGTACTTCATTAGATGAATTACCGCAGTTTATCAATGTATTACAGGGTACGATGTCGATTGTTGGCCCACGTCCTCATGCAGTAGCACATAATGAGGAATATCGAATTCTTGTAGATAATTATATGATTCGCCATAAAATCAAACCAGGTATTACAGGGCTTGCACAAATCAGTGGTTATCGCGGTGAAACAGATACGCTCGATAAGATGGAAAAGCGAATTCAATATGATATCCGTTATATGCAAAATTGGAGCTTAGGCTTAGATTTAAAGATTATTTTCTTAACAATTTTTAAAGGCTTTGTGAGTGAAACGGCATATTAATATTATTGTTTAAGTGGGAATGAAATTATTTTTTTCATTTTTTCGCGTTTTTAAATTTTTTGTTGTCTATTATCGTGTAGAACAGAAATTATCGAATATTAGGAGCAGATGATGACTAAATTAGCGACCATTGAAGGTATTGGTGAAGTATACGTAGCAAAATTAGAAGGCGCTGACGTACACACTATGGAGCAATTATTAGAAAAAGGTCAGAAACCTGCAGGTCGTAAGGCAATTGTTGAAGCGACAGGTATCAGCGGTAAGTTAATATTAAAGTGGATTAACCGTGCAGATCTATCTCGCGTTAAAGGCATTAGTACTCAATATGCTGACTTACTTGAATTCTCTGGTGTTGATACTGTTCCTGAGCTTGCGCAGCGTAATGCAGATAACCTGCATGCTAAAATGGCTGAGGTAAACGAAGAAAAATCATTAGTACGTCAATTACCAGCACTGAAAAGTGTTGAGGATTGGATTGCACAAGCGAAAGAACTTCCACGTGCGATTGAATACTAATATTTGATCTAATAAGAAAGCAGCCATTTGGCTGCTTTTTTATTATTTGAAATATATAGTCGCCTATATAACTGAGTAATTACATGGAGTTTAGGATTATGAATAGGCACGTTGTTACGTTAAGGATGAGCATGGGCTTAGTGATGATGCTTTTAAGCCTACCGACACAGGCGAAAACCTACAATGCTGCAGGTACGCCAGAAGTAGAGTCGAGTATTGAGTTTAATCTTGATGGCCAAGCAACCAATCAACGTTTGTGTTTTTATGACGATAAAGCCTATTCGCTAGGTGCAATTATTACGATTGATGGGTTTAAACTAGAATGTGTTACCGAAAAAAGTATTGAAACAAATGGGCGATTGATGTGGAAAAGCTTAGCTTCATCGGTGTCGAAAAAAGGATAAAAGAAAGCCAGCATCGATCCTCTTTTTGGGTATCTTACGCTGGCTTAAATCGTCGCTAATGACAATGAATTATTTTGCTAGAGAGCGGCTACGAAGTTCGAAAATCAGCTTCTCTGCGCTACATTCAAATTGAATACGCGCTGTTAATTCAGTGCTATTTTCATCTACTGGGGTTGTTTCAACTTTGTAGTTAGCATTTACTTCTTTTGCTAGAGCTAGGTAGTTCGCTAGTTCTATTTCTAGTGCATCTTTACCGTTAGCAAAGATTTGAACATCAGCTGTGTCATCGTTTTCTTTGATGATAAAACCCATTTCAGCTGAAACACCACATGCATCACAAACTTGATATTCTTCTTTTTCAATAGTCATATTTTAATCCCCATAGGTTAAGGGTCTATTCTAAGACGTTGTGATTTAGATCGCTATTCATTAATAATGAAAAGTGAGTTTCATATATCAAATAGACAAAGAATTAACATTGATTAGCCATATAAGCGCGTAATGTGAGCAAAAGTTTGTTCAAATGGATATGCTTCTAGTTGTCCAAATCCATTAAATTGCTTTGCTTTCATCTTAGTGGTTAGTGGCGTTGTCATCCCATTTAAAAAACGTGTGATTGCAGCAATAGAAGGGGGGATATCACAGGCTTCAATAAATTGATCACACCATTGAGTAAGTAGTTGATCAGATACTTCAGGGAGCGGTGGTAATGGTGGCAATGTAATATTTTTACCTCGACAAACAGAACAATGGTTACAATGCTCTGGAGCATGATGATCAGCAAAGTAATGGGCTAATTGATGGCTCAAACAGGTTTTACTTTCAAAAAAAGCAATCATGCTATTGATACGTTTTATTTCACTGTGCTCTTTTTGTTGGAACAGTTGATATAGTGCTTCACTTTCCATATCGATATCAAAGTGTTGATTTTTGACAGTATACACATCTGTCATTTGTTTACTTTCTAAAGTGATCCACCCTTTTTCATTAAAATAATCAATCGCTGCAACCACACGCTTTCTGTCAGCCTTATAGCCTTGCCATAATGCATCCATATCAAGTGTATTCCAGACTCTTGCTTTTGTTGAACAGGTAAATATAGCTTCAACGAATTGACGACGCTCACTATTAAAATGATTTAATATTTCTTGTTGAGTAATATTTAGTTTGTAGCGGTAATCTGCAAAATAGGTATATTGCGGTTCAATGATCTGACGAATTTCTAAATAGACTAATAGTGTTTTTAATGGCAATAAACGAATATTGGCATCTTTGGATAACCGATTATTCATCACTTCCCATTGTTGTGATTGTGTTTTGATTTCTTTTAATACGGTAGCAATGGAGCTGCGATCGGGAGTATCACCATAGATGAAGTTTTGTAGTACATTTAAGCCTGATTTATTCGCAATAACGGTACAAGTAGAAGGCTTGCCATCACGACCAGCACGACCAATTTCCTGACTGTAGTTTTCAATAGATTTTGGCAAGTCATAGTGTATGACTTGGCGAATATCAGATTTGTCTATTCCCATACCAAAGGCAATCGTTGCGACAATACAATTAATCTCACCCGCCATAAATTGTTGTTGGATATCTTGTCGACGATCGGCATCCATACCTGCATGATAGGCTTGCGCAGGTATATGATTGCTGGTTAGGGTTGCCGCAATATCTTCTGCGGTATGTTGCAAAGTAACATAGACAATGGAAGGTGTATTTGTCTTAGCCGTTAAATGCTGTTGTAAAACATCCAATTTCTCATCATCTTGCGCGGCTAGAATTGAGAGATCAAGGTTATGACGATAGAAGCCTGTGACAACGATGTCGTTTTGGGCAATATTGAATTTATCTTGCATATCATTAATAACAGCTGGCGTCGCCGTTGCTGTTAATAGTAACACTTGTGGGATTTTCAGTGACTGTTGGTAATGAGGTAATTTCAAGTAATCGGGTCTGAAATTATGTCCCCATTCTGAAATACAGTGAGCTTCATCAACAACGAGTAATGAGATTGGGACTTGACTGATAAAATGTCTAAAACGCTCATTTTTTAAGCGTTCAACAGAGATCATTAGTACTTTAATTTCACCTTGGCGAATATTCTGCATAACTTGTTGCGTCTGTTGCCACGTTTGGCTTGAGTCGATAGACGCTGAGGGAATCCCTTTTGATGCAAGGAAATCAAGTTGATCTTTCATTAATGCTAAGAGTGGTGAGATCACTAGTGTTAGGTGTGGTAATTCAATAGCTGGGAGCTGGTAACACAGTGATTTACCTGAGCCTGTTGGAAAAATAGCAGCAGCAGAATGGCCATCAAGCACACGTGTAATGACTTCTTCCTGACCCGTTCTAAGAGAATCAAAACCAAAATATTTTTTAAGTGTTTGATGATACATGCTGAATACTCAATTATTTTAATTAAGCTCATCATACCGTATGTTGGCGTTGTTAGGGGAGTAGATAACTAAAATTCGAAATAACCCACCATGTACTTATTTTAATTAAACATATTCATTGGTATATAAAAATGAACACCATAAGAGTCATTTTCAGTATAAGACGTAATATGGAAATGTTGACCTGAAGCTAAATAGATGGCGATATTGGCTTCTTGATATATTTGTCTTGATGGTTGTGGTGTAGGTAATAATGAGTGGTTTAAGGCTTTATTTTTACATAATCCAGCATGTAACGTGGATAGATAAAATAGCGTTGCACAAGCAGAAGTATTGAACCTTAATATCGGTTTTGATGACGTAATAGTGTGTTGTTGATTATTTAAACTGTAAACTGAAGGGGATAACAACAGTAAAAACAAGAATAGGCATCGTTTCATTTGTTTTTCTCATTAAATAACATATAACAAAAAATGCATACATCATTCCAATAATACGAAAAGTCCTAATGTTAAGATGTCTGTTTTTGAGAGGCCTAGAGAAGGGAGAGAAGAACAACCAAGTGCATTTTGCAAAGCAGAAGGTAAATCGCAATGTAAATATAGAATATTTAGTCATACGATATGTAGCCAATAAAGCGTACTGCACAACAAAATATTACTGTAATGCAGTACGTTAGATGATGGGGTAATTAGAATGAGAAACCAATGCCGCCAGCATTATCATAGTGATTGTAGTCAGAGATAGAAATACCATAACCACTTTCTAGCATCATATAGCCGCGAAGACGTTTATAGATTGGAAAACTCCATGTAATGCGTTCATAGCCGCGTGAGAATCCACTTTCTATGGCGTTACGTACAGTCAATGAAATAAGGTTATCACTATCAATAGACCAGTTCATGCTGACGCGTCCGTATCCCATGTAGTTGGTAATATCTTTATTGTAATCTTTTGCACCAAAGTCGAGGCGCAACCATGGCTTGATACTTAAGGTGTAATTGTTATGTTCGAAAGTGAAATCAGCAAAAGTACGATTCCAGCTTCTTTCTTGTTCGCCTCCTCGACCATTGGATTCATGGACGAGACCAACAGTTGTTCCAGCATAACCCCAAGCATTATTTTCAGTTTTCTCTGGAAGAGTCCAAAAAATGGAGGGCTCATATTCAGTGTCTCTAAAATAGGCTGATGAGGCATAGGCTTGCCAATTTGAACGCTGTGTATAAGCAACATACAACTTATCATTTCTATTAAAAATACCAGATGCTAAACGATACTTAAGGCTGATCTGAAAGTTAACATTGTACTTGCTCAATTTACCGTCTTCAGGAATAACAGATTGATATTCTGAATAATTAGGTTTTTGAGTGTAATAAAAGGGTAGAACGTAATTGTCTTTGTACTGTTGCAGAAGTAAATCGTTTGAACTTGAGTAATCGAGTGAGTTGTTGATAATTTCTGCAGCTAAAATATTGCTAGAGAAAAAAGTACAGCCAATTAGTAGAGTTGAAAAAAATAAAGGGTATCTAACTGGTCGCCATGCAAATTGCGTCATAATTTTTTATCGTCACGGTCATTTAAAAGTAATTTCTTATGATCATAGGCAGGAATTTCATATTCTGTATAGCGATATAAATGAAAACATAAATTGGTTGAGTCTATTGATAAATATAAGTACAAAAAAAGGACGTATAAGATAATACGTCCCTTTGATTGTTTAGTTAGCTATACGGTTATTATTGTGGTTCGATTTCCACTTTAAACAGCACTGCATAAAGTAGTGGAATAATCACTAAAGTTAAAATGGTAGCAAACAATAAACCAAACATGATTGTTACTGCCATACTCTTGAAGAAAGGATCAACAAGTAAAGGTGCAACACCTAAAATCGTGGTTAATGCGCCAAGTAAAACAGGGCGTGCACGACTGAGTGCTGAATCAATAATTGCTTGGTAAGGTGTCTTTCCTTCTTTGATTTCAACATCCGTTTGATCAACCAGAACAATCGCATTTTTAACCATCATACCAATTAAGCTCAAGAAGCCAAGAATCGCCATAAACTCGAAAGGTGTTTGGAAAATAACCAGGCCAATGGTAACGCCAATAATTGCCAACGGCGCTGTTAGCCAAATAATCAATGGTTGCTTTAGTGCGTTAAACATAAAGATCACGGATAAAATCATCGCCGCAAAGCCATAAGGTGCTGAAATAGCAAGACCTTCATTTGCGTCTTTTGATGCTTTGTATTCACCGTACCATGTCAATTTATAACCCGGTGGTAGTTCGATAGCTTCGATTTTTCCACGTAGTTCGTTAAACGCATCTGCAGTTAGTACGCCAGGCGCAGGATCTGCTTGAACTAAAATCGTTGGAATACGGTTAATTCGACGTAAGATGGCATCTTCCCACGCGACATTAACAGACTCGATTAACTGACTAACAGGGATCGGTCCATTTACCATACGACTATGCACTTCCGTGTTTTCAATCGCACGTTCATGTGTTCGTTCACTTTCAGGGGCACGTACTACAATCGGAATTAAGTCATTCCCTTCACGATAAACACCCACATTGCGGCCAGACAAGGTCTGTGCAATTGCTTGGCTGATTTCCTGATTGGTTAACCCGTAGCGCTGCGCTTTTTCTGTTGAATAAACAGGCTTAATAACAGGTACTTGTTGACGCCAATCATCTTGAACGGCAATCAAGTTTGGATCAGATAGCATAATTGCCTTCGCTTGTTCAGCAAGATCACGTAATACTCTACTGTCAGGGCCTTGGAAACCCGCTTCAATCTTTTTACCGCCTCCGCGACCTAGCATGAACTTCCATACTTTAATCGATGCTTCAGGGTATTTATGATCAAGCTCTGTTTGTAACTCAACAAGTAGCGGTGCAATATTACGGTAGTCATCAATATCAATCAGCAATTGACCATAACTTGGATTACGTGCTTCTGGTGCATAAGTCAGCATGAAGCGTAAGCCACCACCGCCAATGAAGCTTGAGATATTTCCGATACCTTCTTTATTGGTAATATCTTGTTCAATCTTCGCGATCGTTTTTTCAGTATTGGTGATATCCGTACCTTGAGGAAGATAGACATCAACTACAAATTGCGCACGTTGTGATTCTGGCATAAAGCCAGGTGGGACAAATTTCATCCCCCAAATAGCACCAGCCAATGTTGCCAGCAGCAACATTCCTGTTGTTTTACGGTGTGATAAAACCCAGGTTAACAAAGCTTTGTAACTTTCTACAATTTTACTTGGTTTACTATCTTGTTGTTTGATTTTAACTTTTAAGAACTGATGGCACAGCAATGGCGTTACGGTAACCGCAAATACCCAGCTAAGTAGCATAGAGTATAAGATCACCCAAAATAGCGAACCAGCATATTCACCCATATCTGACGGTGATAAGCCAATCGCACTGAAGGCACAAATACCCACAACAGTACCACCTAAGAGCGGCCATTTAGTTGCATTGACGACTTCAGGAATAACGACATTACGATCTTCATTGTTTTGGAGTCGTACAAGAATACTGTCAGTTACCACAATGGCATTATCTACCAACATGCCTAATGCGATGATCAGCGCACCTAACGATATCCGTTGCATTGCGATGTCATCAATTAACATGATGCATAGAGTACCGGCTACTGTTAGTAACAATACAAACCCAATAATCACGCCAGATCGAATACCCATAAACAGCAGTAAAACGATAAAAACAATCACCACAGCAGCAATCAAGTTATCGATAAAGTTCGTTACAGAGTCGCGAACGGAATCAGATTGCATTGAGATAACATGGAGCTCCATACCCAATGGGCGTTGGCTTTCAAGTTCAGCAAGACGTGCTTTAACCGCATCGCCCATATCAACCACGTTACCGCCAGTAACATTTGAAATACCAAAACCAATCGCACGTTCACCATTAAAACGCATTAGCATGCTGGTTGGTTCTTGATAGCCACGACTAACATCTGCAATATCTTTTAAATGTAAAACCGTATGGTTATCACCAATACCAATTTGAAGATTACGTAAATCTTCAAATGAGTTGACATTAGGTGTTGGAATAACAGGTAAACGCATCCCATTAGATGTTAGGCTTCCTGCGACATTAACAATATTTTGTTTTTGTAATACCGAGAGAACGTTATCAACGGACAAGCCGTAATTAGCTAAACGCTCACTAGTGATTTCAACAAAAATACCTTCTTGCTGTTCTGCTAATGTTGCCGTTTTAGCTACACCAGGAACAAGAACAAGTTCGCGGCGCAGGGAATCAACGTAGTCTTGCATTTGCTTATCAGTAAAGCCTTCGCCTGTTACAGCGAAAAATAAGGCATAAACATCAGAGAAGTCATCATTAACAATCGATGGTCCAGCACCCGGTGGTAACATACGTTGAGCATCAACGACTTTACGACGTAGCTTATCCCAAACCTGCTGAAGTGCCGCCTGATCTTTTGAAAACTGAAGTTTGATCTCAACAGTAACTTCAGACATGCCTTGTTTGGAAACGGACTTAACTTCTTTTAATTCTTGTAAAGATTGAACTGCACCTTCTATGACGTCAGTAACTTCGTCAGAAACTTCTTGTGCCGTCGCGCCAGAATAAGGAGTGACAATCACTGCTTGGCGGATCACGAATTCTGGATCTTCAAAACGACCTAGCTTTAAATAACTGATGTAGCCACCAATTAAGATCAGCGCAATGATCACCCAAACACTGGTGCGCTTGGCTATGGTATAGCGAGCGATATCCATCTATTTAAGCTCCGTTTTGTGTGTTATCAGTGTATGGACGAACTTCCATACCTGGTTTTAATTTAGATACACCCGCGATCACAATACGCTCGCCAACAGTCAGGCCATTGAGCACGGTAATGCAGTTTTTGTTTACGCTACCCACAGTGATGTAACGTTTTGAGACTGAATTATCTTTATTTACAACCCATACAAATTGTTTGCTCTTGTTGTCAGGAACGACAGACGCGAGTGGAACAATAATTGGGTTTCGGTTTTCCTGTGGACACAATGCAAGGTTAGGTGAAACCTTAACGGGCATACCTGGCAAGATATTTAATCCCTTATCATCATTAATACTCAATACAACAGAGAATGTTTGAGTGATTGGATCGGCTTGGGTGGAGTAGGTACGCAGACTCAGTGGCAACAGTTGGTCGGGGTTATTATTCAATTCAGCAACGGCTTCACGACAAGTCATACCTGCTAACATTACGTTATCTGTAATGTTAATCACCACTTCTAAATCATCAATGTTATGCAGTGTTAAAACAGGGTTATTGGCTTGAATTTGAACGTGATTATCAATTAATTTACGGCCAATGATACCGCTAAACGGTGCAACTAACTGGGTGTAGTTAAGTTTGTTTTTTGCTTCTTTTACGCGGTTTTGTGCCAAGTTATAACGCACAATAAGTTTATCTAAATCACTTTTAGAAATCGCTTGGCTGCTTTCATAAATAGCTTTACCACGTTGGTAAGCTTTACTTGCATCAGTTAATTCAAGTTGTGCTGCGGCAAAAATAGTTTGGGCATCTTTGGGATCAAGCTTTGCTAATAGTTGACCTTTAGTCACACGGTCACCTTCGTTAACGAAGATATGGTTTACTCGACCCGTGACTTGAAATGATAAGTCGGCACGTTGCGCAGAGCGAACGACACCATTAAAGCTCAAGTTAGTATTGGCTTTAGGTTTTACTATTTCAGTTAATGCAGGGCTAACAATTGGCTTGTTAACTTGCTCTGGTTGTTCTTTATCGCCACAACCTGACAGTACGACAAGCGCGATCGATAAACTTACTGCGAGTTTACTAAATGAGAATGATGCCATTTTGGACATTGCTGATTGAGTTTTCACCGGATTCTCCGCTATCAGTATGGGACGGTATAAAATTAGAAATCATGTTTATTTGTATGAAAATATAACAAGTAAACTTTTGGGTGTATTTTATGAGGGAATGGCATTTTGTAAACTGTTAAGTATACTTTTTTGTGACAAAATGTTAGATTGCGATCACAGGCGGTGAAAATAGGTAGTGAATTAATGAAGCAAACGGAACGTAAGCATTTAGCAATTATTGCTGCAGCAAAAGCAGAATTTATCGAACATGGGTTTATTGCTGCTAATATGGATAGAATTTCACAGGTTGCTGAAGTATCAAAACGCACCTTATATCGTCATTTTGATAGTAAAGAAACGTTATTTATTTCAGTATTGAAGATCATTCAAGAATCAGTGAATGAAAATGTGCAGTATCGCTTTGAACCACAGATACCGCTAAGAGTACAATTGGTTGAAATTACTCGCCGTGAAGTTGATGTTTTATACCAGACTTATGGCATTTCTCTTTCTCGTATCATTGTGATGGAATTTATTCGACAACCTGAATTGGCCAAAAACTTAGTAAAAGATTTATACAGTACCAACGCCATTGCCGAGTGGTTTAAAGTGGCTATTGAAGAAAAAGCAATAGTTGATAAAGATGTCGCTTTGTTAACTAATATTTATACCAGTTTATTTCAAGGGCTATTCTTCTGGCCGCAAGTTATGGAACTGTCTCCTCCTTGTGAAGGAATAAAAGTAGAAGAAAACATTAATACTATTGTTGATGTGTTTTTGAATTCGTTTGCTATTACGAAGTGATACTAACAAGTAAAAAATTAGATTTATTTTTACAATATTATTTCACGTTCTTTTGATATTTAGCGTGATATCATACCTTTAAGAAATAGATAGGCTAAATGGATACCTAAGGGTAGTTATTGGGCGGTCTTGTTTATTGGGTTTGGCAATAATGTGTATTGCCAGACGTAATATAATAGTTATAACCTCGGATTAACGTGATGAAAAAATTATTAGTTGTTTCTGCTTTTCTTCTTGCATCAACATCAGCACTTGCTGCTACTACGTCTGTACCTGCGCAACCAGCTCAAGGTGGTTTCACTGGTCCTTCAGCAGCACCTATTATTAAGATGATTAGCCAAGTTAAAGATGCGCAAGATGACGCTGCTGTTGAATTAACGGGTTACATCACAACTTCACTGGGTGATGAAGATTACATGTTTAAAGACAATACTGGTGAAATTAAAGTTGAAATCGATCATAAAGATTGGAATGGTGTAAATGCAACACCTACAACGAAGTTAGTGATCCGTGGTGAAGTGGATAAAGATTGGTCTGAGCGTACGATAGATGTAAAAGCAGTTGCTCTAGCTAACTAATTATTTATTCAATAAATCGCTATTTCTGTGGAAATAGCGATTATTTTTGTTATTTATCTAAAATAAATTGCTGAATAACTTTGGCAACACCAGCATTATTATTAGTGTCAGTAATAAAATTAGCGATGGCTTTGGTTTCTTTTGTCGCATTTCCCATTGCAACACCAAGACCTGCATATTCAATCATATGGTGATCATTGCCGGCATCCCCCATACAAATAACTTCACTTTGTTTGATGTCTAAGTATTCTGCTAGTGCTTCAACACCTACACCTTTATTGCTATTTGGATTCATAAATTCAAGAAAGAAAGGAGCACTTTGGACAATTGTGTAGCGTTGATATAATTCTTTCGGTAATTGTGCAATGGCTGCTGATAGGCGATCAGGATCATCTATCATCATGACTTTCATCACTTCCTCGTCATTTTCTAGTGTTGCAAAGTCTTCAACAGTAATTGCAAGACCATTAATTTTTGCTTCATGATCGGTGTAATAGTTATTTTCTGGTGTAATTAGACCTTGGCGACGAGTAAATGCATGTACATGAACACCAAGATCATGAGCCAGTGACGCTATATTTTTAGCATCTAATCCCGTTAGTGTTTCACTGCGAATAATTTCTTTAGTAGAAACACGTTGAATAAGTGAAGCGTTGTAGCTTAAAACAAAGTCGTTATTGCCAGTCATATCTAATTCGTTTAGCGCCCATGTCATTCCTTCTAAAGGGCGTCCTGATGCTAATACAATCGATACTCCTTGTTCGCGTGCCGCTGAAATTGCCGCTTTATTTTCTTGGGAAATAGTACCGTCAGAACTCAGAAGAGTACCGTCCATATCAAGTGCAACTAATTTATACATCATTATATCCATTACAGAATTAAAACTGTTTTCATCATAAGCAAAATGAGCAGTGAAAACGATAAGAATTATTATTAATAAGCATGGTTTTTATCGTTGAACGCTGACAAGTTTATTAATGTAATAATCATTCACATTATATTAAAACTTGTTGCAATATAATTATTTGTTGTTAATAAATTTGGTGTTTTTGGTTTATTTTGTTTAGACTACTAAATAAATTGGCACAATAAATTGCCTTTTGAGTAGTTATTAGCGCATAGACAATAAATTGTTTTTACTCAATTGCGCTTACCGATTCGATATAAATGATAAGGATAATATTTATGCGAAAGCTTCTGGCTGCGACGGTATTGCTATCTGCAATGTCAGCAACTCAAGTTCATGCAAGTGAATGTGGAAAAGTCACTATTGCTGATATGAATTGGAACTCAGCAACATTATTAGCCAACGTCGACAGCTTTATTTTACAGCATGGATACGGCTGTGAAACAGATCTTGTTCCTGGTGATACGATGCCGACAGGTACATCAATGGTAGAGAAGGGTGAACCGGATATTGCGCCTGAATTTTGGAGTAACTCGATGAAGGCCGCATTAGATCGCGGTGTTGAAGAAGGACGTATCCAATATGCGGGTAAGAGCTTCTCTGACGGTGGTGAAGAAGGCTTTTGGGTGCCAGAGTATATGGTGAAAAAAGATCCAAGCTTAGCAACCATTGAAGGTATTAAGAAAAATGCTAAGTTGTTCTCTCATCCTGAAGATCCTGATAAATCAGCATTTTATAATTGTCCAGCAGGTTGGAACTGTCAGATCTCTGCTGGTAACCTTTTTGAAGCACTAAAACTTGAAGATGCAGGGTTTGATCTGATTGATCCAGGTTCAGGTGCTGGTCTTTCCGGTTCCATTGCTAAAGCTTATGAGCGCGGTGAGGCGTGGTTTGGTTATTACTGGGCACCGACTGCCGTATTAGGTAAGTACAAAATGGTAAAAGTCGATTTTGGTTCTGGTGTGGATGCGAAATACTTTAAAGAGTGCCTAACCAAACCTGAATGTGTTGATCCAAAAGCTTCTATGTACCCACCGTCAGAAGTGGATACAGTTATTACTACCTCTTTTGCTAAACGTTCACCTGAAGCAGTGAAATACCTTGGTCAACGTTCTTTTACTAATGCACAAATGAATAGCCTTTTAGCATGGATGGAAGACAACCAAGCTGATGGTGAAACGGTAATGGAAGAGATTTTAACGAATCATGAAGATATTTGGGTGAAGTGGGTTTCTCCTGAAGTAGCAGATAAAGTACGTGGTGCTTTAGCTGATTTGTAAGCTGTATGTCTACAGTGGTAGCTAACTACCACTGTAGCCACTTCGCTAAGGATATTGCGTGAGTGGGAAATAAAAGTAGTATGTATGGATAACATTTATGTCAGATAAATCATGGTTAACTGAATTTCCACAGCTTGAGCGTGCTCAGTTAGTTGAAATTCGAAAAACGTTGGACGGTGCTTACCGTTCTTTCTCTCGTGAATATGGCGACACAATCGAAGGTTTCTTCGATCCTCTTCTTTCTTTTCTTATCTGGTTTGAAAAACTATTACTCGCCACACCTTGGTGGATAGTGATTGCCGTATTGGCAGCCATCGCTTTTGTTGCAAGTCGGTCGTGGAAATTATCACTTGGTGTCGTGTTGTCTTTTGGTTTCATTGGTGTGTTTGGTATGTGGGATAATACCATGCGAACCATGAGTATTATTTTAGTGTCTACGATGGTTGCCATAGGGATCGGAATACCGATAGGTATAGCCATGGCACGCTCTGATAGAGTTCAACGGGTTGTTACACCACTACTTGATGTGATGCAGACTATGCCTGCTTTCGTTTATTTGATCCCCGTTGTTATGCTACTTGGTCTAGGTAAAATTCCAGGCTTAATCGCTGTTGTTATTTATTCTGTTCCACCAGTGATTCGTTTAACCAACCTTGGTATTCGTTTGGTTGATGAAGAAGTCCTTGAGGCTGCAACAGCCTATGGTGCAAGCCCTATGCAGCGTTTATTTGGGGTGCAGATACCACTTGCAATGCCCAACATTATGGCAGGAATAAATCAAACTATTATGATGGCGCTTGCGATGGTTGTTATCGCTTCAATGATAGGTGTAAAAGGATTAGGTCAGCCAGTACTCAAATCGATTACTAACCAATATTTCACCCTAGGTTTATTAAACGGCTTAGCGATTGTTGCACTCGCAATTATTTTCGATCGTATATCACAAAGCTATGCTAAACGTACGCAGCAGCATTTAGGAGGTCGATCATGAGTTCATTATCAAAGCAGGATCCCCTCATTAGAGTAAAAAATCTCTATAAAGTGTTTGGTCCGAAAGCAAAAAAAGTCGTTCAGCAAGTGAAGGGTGGCGCATCAAAAGATGACATTTTAGCGAAAACTGGTCATACCGTTGGTTTAAGTGATATCAACCTAGATATTTACCCAGGTGAAATCTTTGTGATTATGGGCTTATCAGGTTCAGGTAAATCCACGCTTATCCGTCACTTTAATCGACTTATCGATCCAACTGAAGGTGTGATTGAAATTGAAGGGACAGATGTTATGTCGCTCAATGAAAAGCAGCTTCAGGATTTTCGTCGCCATAAAATGTCGATGGTTTTTCAACGCTTTGGTTTAATGCCGCATCGCACGGTTTTGCAAAATGTCGGCTATGGTCTGCAAGTACAGGGGCAGAGTAAAAGCCAATGGCAAGCCAAAGCGAAAGAGTGGTTAGCGACTGTTGGTTTGACGGGATATGAAAATAGCTATCCAGTGAATCTTTCTGGTGGTCAGCAACAACGTGTTGGTTTAGCTCGCGCCTTGTGTACTGATGCTGAAATTCTATTAATGGATGAAGCATTCTCTGCACTTGATCCTCTGATCCGAAGTGAAATGCAAGATCAGCTTATTGAGTTACAAGAAAAGTTACATAAAACAATAGTCTTTATTACCCATGATTTAGATGAAGCATTACGTTTAGGCGATCGCATTGCCATTTTACGGGATGGTGTATTAGTGCAGCAGGGTAAACCTGTTGATATTTTATTAAACCCAGCTGACGACTATGTCGAAGCTTTTGTTAAAGACGTTAACCGTGCACGTGCACTGACGGTTGAAACGGTCATGAAGCCACAGGTTGTCCGTATTTCTTCTGAAACGATTGGCGAAGCTGTTGCTGAAATGCGTAAAGTAAAAGATGATTTTGCGTATTACGTTGATAACCAAGGTTATCAAGGGGTGATTACGCAAGAGAAATTAGAGAGCGTAAAAGAATCTGATTACGCTAATGCAATAGACGCTTCAATGCTTGAAGATGTTCCTGCGGTTTCAACCGATGCGTTGCTTGAAACGGTCATTCCTGAAACCTTGGATAGCGATCACCCATTGCCTGTTGTGGATGCAGAAGGACAGGTGACAGGCCGTTTGTCACGTTCAACATTGGCAGAAGTTTTGAGCGAACATTCAAATGATGCGTCGTCAGGAAAAGGTGTTGAAGTGATCAAAAAAGTAGAATCAGAAGTCGCTTAAGTTGAATAAAAAAAACATTATTTGACGGTTAACGGCTGATAAACATAACCAGCGAGTATTGCTTTATATTAGTAATATGCGCTGGTTTTTCGTTTTAAGGTATTAAATATGTTAACAAGGTACCGATAATTCTCCATAGATAGCGCAAATTGCTGACATTTTTTTAAATTAGTGGTCAAATATAGTGAAATAATAAATAGCCTATATTTGCTCTATTTCTCCTTGTATTCGCTTATGACGTGTGAGGAATAGTCTAATGTCGTATGGTGAGCCAATACATGAGTATCTCTAAACAAATCCTCGTTGTTGATGATGATAAAGAAATCCGTGAACTACTGGATGAGTACTTAACCAAGAACGGTTTTGAAGTACAAACTGCTGCGGAAGGTGAGGAGATGAAACGTTGCCTTGCTGGTGGATATCCAGATTTGATTTTACTCGATATCATGATGCCGGGGGATGATGGGTTTACCTTATGTCAGCATATTCGCAAAACGTCAGATGTCCCTATTATTATGTTGACGGCGGTTTCTGAGGAAATGGATCAAATTATAGGGCTTGAGATTGGTGCTGATGACTATATTGCCAAACCCTTTAGTCCTCGCCAGTTACTAGCTCGCATTAAAGCAATATTACGTCGTAGCAAGGCGTCAGATAGTCAG
The DNA here is from genome assembly GCF_022129445.1 of Photobacterium sp. Ph5. Taxonomy (GTDB): domain Bacteria; phylum Pseudomonadota; class Gammaproteobacteria; order Enterobacterales; family Vibrionaceae; genus Photobacterium. The sequence goes on along the minus strand of NZ_JADQAQ010000015.1, from coordinate 53,287 downwards.
CCGTCATCGTCTAGCGCTAAATATATTAGTTTCTCTAATTGGCGGCTAGATACCTCTGCACATTGTTTAGTAAATGTATTAAATGATGAAGCATTTGAGCTAACAAGTGGTGATTACTCGTTGCTGATGTTGTTTTTATCAAGACCTAATGAGATTTTAGATCGCGATACTATTTCATGCGCGACTCGAGGAAGAGATGCACAGCCATCAGAACGTGGTATTGATGTCGCCTTAAGTCGTTTACGTAACCGCTTAGGTGATAAAGGTCGTACGCAACGTTTAATTAAAACCAGTCGTGGTAACGGTTATATCTTTACTGCTGATGTTCGTTATGACGACCATGTGTAAAGTTAGCAACATTATAGATGAACAAGACTAAGTGTGGCTGATAGCCACACTTTTTTATTATCTTGATATAGGTAAATATCAAATTATGAACTGGAAGTCATTGTGGCCTAAGTCATTGGTTTCAAGAACATTATGGTTAACCTTATTAGCCGTCTTTCTTGCGCAAATGATTGCAACAGGCATTTGGTACACCCAATCTAAAAAACGAGATTTAGAGGGACTACAATCAACTTCAGCGAGCATGGCAACCATGTTTGCATCAACAGTGAATTTCTTCCAATCATTACCGCTAGAATATCGCCATATTGTGCTTGAACAGCTTCGAAATATGGGTGGAACACGTTTTTTTGTGTCATTTAATGAGCAAGAGATCAAGATTAAGCCGATCAAAAATACTGAACAAAAAGAAATGGCGGTATCGGTTTTTAAAACAGTGTTACATGAAAAATTACCTACCCTTAGTAATATTCATGTTGAGTTTTCACGTCCAGAAACGCTGCATGTCTTAAAAAATGATATTTTGCTGTCGGATCTCCCGCGTTCTTGGGTACATAACACGTTAAGCCTAGAGCCGCTTAACCCACCTATATTAGTGGTGCAAATAGAACTTGATAAAAATCAGTGGTTATATATTGCAGCGTTATTACCCGCCCCTTACATGATGCTAAAAGATGAGATCATTACACGTCAGCAAATTATATACCTAACCTTTAGTACTATTTTATTACTGCTGTTCACTTACATCATGGTAAGGCGACAAACACGACCATTAAAACAGTTGGCAGATGCTGCTAACGCATTAAGTCTTGATATTTATCAGCCGCCATTAAAAGAACAAGGGGCGAGTGAGTTGGTGATGGCAACGCATGCATTTAACCGGATGCAACTGCGTTTAAGAAAGTATATTGAAGATCGTGAGCAACTGTTTTCTTCTATATCTCACGATTTAAAAACACCGATCACTCGCTTACGGTTACGTGCAGAATTGATTGATGATGATGAAAAAATAGATAAATTTAATCACGATTTAGATGAACTCGAAATCATGGTGAAAGGGGCATTGCAATGTGTGAAAGATACTGATTTACACGAAAACTTGGTGACTATTGATGTTGCACAGTTACTAAATAGTATTGCTGAACATCATAATCATAAAGATACAAAAGTTCGTTTACCTCAACATCCTATTTTGCCGATTATGGCAAAACCGTTAGCCTTAAAACGTTGTTTAAGTAACTTAATTGATAATGGTGTGAAATACGGACACAGTGTGACGGTTAATGTTATTGATAGTACGGATAAGTTGATCATCACCATTAGTGATAAAGGGCAAGGGATCCCTGATACAAAATTAAAAACTGTGTTTGAACCCTATGTTCGTTTAGCAACCGATAATACAGGACATGGACTTGGAATGGGGATTGCGCGCAATATCGTACGTGCCCATGGTGGTCAGTTAACTATTAAAAATTCGATTAAAGGTGGGTTGTTGGTGACTGTTGTACTTCCTCGATTATTAAAAAATGCCTAACGCTATTGTGAGTTCTGAGGTGAAAATGAATATCAAGCAATGGAGTCTTTCTGCCTTATTGCTTTTTGTGTGTCAGCCAACTTTCGCAGAGGGAACTGTTGAAGTATTGCATTGGTGGACATCAAAAGGCGAATCTAAAGCGGTTCAAGTTTTAAAAGATAAAATGGAAGCGAAAGGGCATCACTGGAAAGATTTCGCCATTGCTGGTGGTGGTGGTCAAAGTGCGATGACAGTGTTAAAAATGCGCGCAATATCGGGGAATCCACCTACAGCGGCACAGTTAAAAGGACAAGACATTCAAGAGTGGGGACGCTTAGGTTTTCTGACATCACTTAATAAGGTTGCAGAACAAGAGCACTGGGAAAACGTGTTGTTACCTGAAGTTGAGCAAATCGTTAATGATCTTCAATTGATAAAATATGACGGTCATTATGTGGCTGTACCTGTAACATTACATCGGGTTAATTGGTTATGGATCAATCCACATATCTTTAAACTTGCAGGCGCAAAAGTCCCCACAACCTTAGCTGAGTTTTATGTGGCGGCTGACAAAATCAAAGCGGCAGGTTATATCCCATTAGCTCATGGTGGGGAGTCTTGGCAAGATGCGACTTTGTTCGAAGCGGTGGCGCTAAGCGTACTGGGTGCACAAGATTATGCGAAAGCGTTTGTTGATTTAGATTTAACCGAACTTAGTAGCGATAAAATGGTTGAGGTTTTTCGTCAGTTCAAAAAAATGCGAGAGTATATAGATCCAAATGCAAAAGGGCGTCGTTGGAACCAAGCAACCGAAATGCTGATGCATGATCAGGCCGCAATGCAAATAATGGGAGATTGGGCAAAAGGTGAGTTTACTAGCGAGCACAAAGTCGCAGGTAAAGATTATTTATGTGTACCAGTGCCGGGAACACACGGTATGTTTTCTTATAACCTTGATACTATTACTTTTTTTAAATTAAAAAGTAATAAAGAAGATGAAAAAGCTCAACAAGATTTAGCGCAAATACTCTTAACTAAGCCATTTCAACGAGAGTTTAGTTTAGATAAAGGTTCGATCCCGATCCGTCAGGATGTATCGTTAAAGGGTTTTGACGCTTGTTCATTAGCCTCAATGAAAGCATTTAAGTTTGCAGCAAAAAACAATGCACTTGTCCCCAGTTTTTCACATAATTTAGCGACATCCAGTGATGTTCAAAGTGCAATCATTGATGTTGTAAGTCGTTTCTTTGATGATCCAAGCGCGGATCCAAAATTGGCAGCTGTTCGCTTATCTCGCGCAGTAAAATCAGCAATGTAATAAGACGTATGTATTTGGAAAAGAATAAGGATAGGAAAATGGATTATTTAGCGAGTGTTGAAATAGAACCTAGTGTTCCCGCGACAGCCAGTGTTATTTGGTTACATGGTTTAGGCTCAAATGGCCATGATTTTGAGGCTTTATTACCGCATTTACAGTTAGAAGAAACATCGCCAATACGTTTTATATTTCCTCATTCACCGACGTTGAATGTCACCATTAATGGTAATGCCTTAATGCCAGCATGGTATGACATTATTTCATTAGATACATCTCGTAAAATTAATGAAACACAACTGATGGAATCAGCTCAAAAGGTAATAGATCTTGTTGAGCGTGAAATTAGTCGTGGCATTCCTTCTGAACGTATTATTCTTGCAGGATTTTCACAAGGTGGTGCAGTAGTTTATCAAGCAGGATTAAGCTATTCCAAGCCATTAGCGGGAATATTAGCGTTATCAACCTATTTCCCAACCGCAGAGATCATCCAATATAGCGATGTGAATCGTAATATGCCGATTGAAATTATGCATGGATCTTATGATCCCGTTGTTATTCCGAAATTAGGTGAAATGGCACGAGATGATGTCATTAAAGCGGGATTTAAACCGCACTGGCGTACATACCCAATGGAGCATCAGGTTTGCATGCCTCAAATTGAAGATATTTCAGCATGGATAAAACAAACACTATCTTAAATCTAACCTTAAATGGGTTTAAAAATTTGTAGTTAAAAATAAAACGCATCAGAGCGGTTATCGATCTGATGCGTTTTTTATTGGCGATTACTTACTAATTAATCGATTAAGGGATCTTGATTATCAAGTGAATTGAGTGGCTTACAACGCTTATTGATATCACGCCAAACAATAACCGCAACAATACAGCTCAATACCATAGTAGATACTGGCATGGTTAGCCATACACCGACAACGCCAAGTAATTTCGGCAAGAAATACAAAAACGGCAGTTGTATTAGCATGTTACTAATTGAAATTACCAATGCTTTTGACGCTTGATTCACTGACATAAAGTACATTGTAGCCAAGACAATAAAGCCATCTAAAAACATTGCAAATAGGTGTAAACGAATACCTTGGGTCGCCTCTAACGTCAGTGCGCTGTTGCTGCTATTAAACAAACTGATCAAGGTTGATGGGAAGCTCGTCAGTAACAAGAACCAAGCGATACCAGCAATCACCGTCGTTTTCATTGCTAAAATTAATGTTTGTCGTATATGTTGAGGTTGTTTCGCCCCGTAGTAGTAACTCACTGGTGGTTGTAAACCTTCACCAATACCTTCTGCTACCAAGTAGTACATTGTCATCATGTAGCCGACAATAGCAAAAGCGCCAACGGTTAATTCTGTGCCATATATCATGAATTGATAATTGTGTAATGCGACAACAAAACTACCATAGAGGTACATGATCAGTGCTGAAGAGCCTAGCACCATGATCTTTTTACTTTCTGACAATGAAAAATCAGGCAGTGAAACTTTTAGCTTTAAAGTTGAGTATTGAGAGCAAAAGTAGATTAAGCCACCAACACAGGTAATACCTTGTGCGATCAACGTTGCAATTGCGGCACCTTTTAATTCCCAACCCATTAACCCCAAAAACACATAATCAAGAAGAATATTGGTCAGTGCGCCTATTACTAATAACGTTGTTGCGATTTTCGGGCTGTCATCATTTCGGATCAACATTGGCATTGCGCCTGCTAAGACAGTAATAAAGGCAGCATTACCAAAAGTAGAAACATAGTCTAAAGCAAGGTGCTTAATGTTTTGTTGGGCACCTTGAAGTTGTAAAAAATAGTCGCCAAAAAATGTAAACGCAGCAAATGAAAGGCAGCTAATAATAAAAGTTAGGATCAAACCGGTATGAAAAGCGCGCTGAGCATTAAGCTGATTTTGCTCACCGCGGGCGATTGAAATTAGCGTCCCGCTACCAATACCAATCATCAAGCCTAAACCTGATAATACGAATGTTATCGGCCATGCCATATTAATTGCGGCTAAGCCTTGGTAGCCAACGTAGTGACCAACAAAGATCCCATCAACAATTTGATAGAGTCCATTAACCATCATTGCCGCAATAGAAGGGATGGTATAACGCCAAAAATTTTTAGATATATTGCTCGACGACGGCATCGGTTCATTACTGTGCATAAATATTCTCATAAAATGGTCTACCCACAGACTATTCAGTTGGTGGGAATCACTGTATTATCTCCGAATATTAGATTGCTCAAAGATATTATATATCTGATTATCGGATGGATTGATTTTATGGATTGGACATTAGATCAACTCAATGCTTTTGTTATTTCAGTACAACAAGGCTCTTTTTCGGCAGCCGCTCGGCGGTTAGGAAAAGCACAGTCACGGATCAGCACTGCAATTAGTAACCTAGAAGCAGATTTAGGGTTTGAATTATTCGATCGAAGTGCAAGATTACCGATCCTGACTCCAGAAGGTCAGCAAATGTATGAAGAGGCAAAGGTCGTATTAGCCCAATGTGAACGGTTACAATCTCGGGCATTGACGTTAACGCAAGGCGAAGAAGTTACCCTGACTATCGCAATGGATGAGGCATCGCCATTAACCGCTTTTGAAGATTTCTTTCAACGTGTTTCTGAGACATTTCCATTATTGAAATTAACCATTATTAATGGCTCGAAAGATGATATAGCGACCCGTGTCGATGAAAAAATGGCAGATATCGGTATTTTATTTTTCAGTAAAACTTTGCCAAGTAGCTTAGAATTCACACCTATTTGTGAATTTAACTCATCACTGATTGTGGGTAAAAATCATCCGTTAGTGCAAATTTCAGCACCTACCGTGCAGCAATTAAGCCAGCATCGTCAGTTATTAATTTGCGATCGAAGTGGACGCCATCACAGTGAAGCGTTATCAGCTAATTATTGGCAAATTGACAGCTACTATTCAATCACTTCGTTTGTATTGAGAAACATGGGTTGGGCATTTGTGCCTGATCATGTTTTTACGTATGACTTTTTCTCCGAAGGTGTTGTAAAACTGTCGATGGAAAATATTCCCGCTTCGCAATGGATTGAAATGGGCGTTGTTAAACGCCGTGATCGAGCGACAGGGCCCGTTATAAAATGGATTCAGCAAGAACTAAAGAAAATGTTTACTCAATAGGTTAAGTCTGATTATCTATTGTTGTTTTGATGGTATCGCAGTGAGTGACACTGAATTATTACGCGCGAGTTGAGAAGTAAATGTCTAAAGAAGCACCAGCATCATCCTTACCACTTATTATTGCCGGTCCTATTTTACGTAAAGCGACAGCAACGCAATTAGTACTATGGTTTGTGACCACGGAACGATTGGATGCTACTTTTTACTTATATCAACAAGGTGATGATACCCCTAGTTATCAAGCCACTATTGCAGATGAACATCAAATTCAAATCGGTAAACATGCTTGGGTTGTACTCGCACAGTTTGAGGGTGAATTTGCAGTTAATACTCCACTTGCTTATCAGCTTGATACCCAGCAAGGGCTTTTAACCGATTTAATTCCGTCACTAACCTACGATAATGAATCCATGATTAGCATTGTGATCAACACTAGAGCTGATTATGTGTTACATGGCTCTTGTCGTAACCCTCATTACCCAAGTAAAGACAGCTTAGTGGTAGCAGATAGCAAAGTGGCTGAGCAACCCATTCTTGAACGCCCAAGCTTATTAATGATGAGTGGTGATCAAATTTATGCTGATCATGTTGCGGGACCTACACTTGATGCGATTGAACAAGTGATCCAACTGCTAGGTTTACCCACTGAAACGTTTGAACAGTCTAGCATTGCAGATACAGATGCTTTGTATCAGAGTCCTTATCATTTATATGGACGAGATAAATTATTACCGATCTATATTGATACGCAAACATGGCTAGGTAAATTATTGCCTGAGCGTGTGGTGCCTATTTTTAGCTCGCGAGAATGTGAAAATCATCTGATCAGTTTTAGTGAATATTTTGCAATGTATTTACTGGTATGGTCACCAACTTTGTGGGGTTGGGTTGATCGTGAGCGTTTTGCGAAGCGGAATTTCACCTGTGGTGGGGTGCAAATTGCGCCTAAATGGCAGCAACAATGGCGCCAAGAAAGCCATATTATGGATGATTTCGTTCAAGGCCTGCCGCAAGTTCAGCGTTTGTTTGCACATATTCCGACGTATATGATTTTCGATGATCATGATGTAACGGATGACTATATGCTTAATCGTCGCTGGGAAACCGCAGCGTTTAATAACTTATTTTCTCGTCGAATTATTGGTAATGCACTAATAAGCTACTGGCTATGTCAGGCGTGGGGCAATGCTCCCGAAAAATTTGAACAACCTTTCCTTGATGACGCCAAGTACTACTTTGCTGAGCCCTGTAATCAAACACAAGATGCATTTATTACGCGGTTAAATCAGTTTGAGCACTGGCACTATACCATTTCAACCACACCTAAAATGGTGGTATTAGATACGCGTACTCGACGTTGGCGTTCAGAATCGAATGATAACCGTCCATCAGGGTTAATGGATTGGGAAGCCATGATTGAGTTTCAGCAGGAATTATTACATGAACCGGCAGTGATTATTGTTTCTGCTGCACCAATGTTCGGTGTAAAGTTTATTGAAACATTGCAACGAATGATGACATGGATAGGGCAGCCACTATTGGTTGATGCTGAAAACTGGATGGCGCATCCAGGCTCAGCCAATACACTACTGAGTATTTTTACCCATACCAAAACACCGACCCAATTTATTATTCTATCGGGTGATGTTCATTATTCTTTTGCTTACGACATAACGTTTCGAAATCATAAAGGCAAATTTCATATTTATCAGATCACCTGTAGCGGTTTAAAAAATGAATTTCCTAATCGTTTATTGCGCTTTTGTGATGCGATGGATCGGACACTATACAGCCCTCATTCACCGTTAAACTGGTTTACCAAGCGTAAGAAATTGCTGATTGAAAAGCGTGATCCAGATATTGCAGGAGCGCATCGACTGGTTAATCGCAGTGCAATAGGAGAGTTATATCTTGCATCAGATGGTTCGCCTAAAGTGATAGAAATATTAACAGCTGAGGGTGAAACTATTTATTTTCCAGTAAAAAAGTAAACATTATGTCAGATAGTGTCAATTTGATGTCATGATTATTTATTGTATATATATAACAATAGGTTAATCGTTTTTTGTTAATGATTTCTGATGGTGTAAATTATGTGTTTTCATTTTTTATAAGATCCTATTCACAAAATGGCTTAATTTAAGGGCTCTAAAATGCTAAATTATAGAGCGTTGCTCAATGAGAGCTTGCTATAGGATTAGGTATTTTGCTAAAACGATTGATGAGCCAGTTATGCAAAGAAAAGATATGTGTCGCTTTTTTGTTTTTATCTTTTACCGGTTTGGCTGGGGCTCTTTTTTTTGTTGGTGAAAATACTTATGACATTGACTCTGTCGTTGGTGAAGTAACAGAAACGTTCTCAAAATTTGAAACTGGAGAACGAAAATTAGTGTTAAAGGTTGTGCCTGAAGACAGCGATAAAGAAGTGAATGTGCCTATAAAGGCGAGTGTTTTTTGTCCAGTTGGTTCTGATGTTATACTGTTTAAAAAAGAATGTAAGTTATTTGGTCCTACAGAATATGAGTTTATTTCATGTGGGTGTGATATTAATGCTTATTAGTATTAAATAAATGTACAGTCATTTATTCCTATCGGTGTAGTAAAAGTCTTTTACGCACTAAAACAGCTAATAAAATTGCGCCATTATTACTGCTTACGTATTATTCCACCATAAATTATGGATATCAAAATAGATATAAAAAGGAATGTATTTATTACTCTAGTAAATGATGGTGTAGAATGTGTACGCAGTACAAATTAATTATATTTAAAATGTTTCATTTTTTTTCGTTGTTATTACTTGTATCACTGCCAATATGGGTGATACGTTTTGACGTATTAGTGCTTAAGAATAATATTCCAGAGCAATCAGCAACAGAATACATCGAGCAATTGTTATTGTTGTTCAGTATATTTTGCTACGCTTATATGGGTTGGGATAGCCAATATCACCGCCGCGCTGCTGTTTTAGTTTCCGCTTTTTTTACCTGTATGTTTATTCGTGAATTAGATTCATTTTTTGATCGGTATATTAATCATGGTTTTTGGATAGTACCTGCTTTAATAGTAGCAATTTTCGCAATAGGTTATGCATTAACAGATAGAAAAAATACGTTATTAAATTTAGAAAAATTCATAAATAGTGATAATTTCTCATTACTTTGTTTAGGGATAGCTATATTATTCGTCTTTTCTCGTTTATTTGGAATGGGAAGTTTTTGGCATCAAGTAATGGGTGATGATTTTGTTAGAATTGTGAAAAATATAGCAGAAGAAAGTACTGAACTTTTAGGTTATACAATTATATTTTATTCTTCAGTTAAATATCTCATTTCATATTTACGCAGTTCAACTAATAACAATTATATTAACGAATAATATGATTATTATCAAAATCTAGAATGTTTCAATTAATGAGAAATTCTACATTTCCTAAGAAGAATGGAAAATAATGCTATGTTATTTTCCATTTTTTATATTTTCAATCTTGAATTAAAAGAGATTTAATACCTAAAAGTAATAATTTGACCTATTATTGACTTGGAAATGACGTCGTTAAGACATAGGTTTATCTGGTAGATAGATACTGTCAAGGTCGTATTAAAACAGTATTCGTTACAGGGGTTAGTATGAAAAAAACAATTATCGCGATGACTATCGCAGGTTTATTTTTAGTTGGTTGTGATCAGGCAAAACAAGATACAGCTACAGATAGCGCATCTGCTGCCCAACATTCAACCGTTGAAATGAAAGACAAAGTAACTGAAAAGTCTAATACGGCGTTAGATGTAACTAAAGATACGGTATCCGATGCTGCTGATGTAGTTAAAGAGCAAACCAATAAAATGGTTGATAAAGCAGCAGCACTAAGTGATTCAGCAGTTCAAAAAGCGTCGGATATGACTGATTCAGTAAAAGAAAAGACGTCTGATGTTGTCAATAAATCAAAGCAAGTTGTTGATGATTCAGTTGATTCAATGAAGGAAAAAGCGGCTGAGTTAAAAACTTCATTGACTAATTCATCAGAACAAGCGACGGATACAGCAACAGATGCGATGAAAAGCACAACCGATGCCGCAACCGAAATAAAAAATAGTGCTGTGGTAGAAACATCAACTGCGGTTGATCATGCTGAACATAATGCAACAGAGATGAAAGATGCTGTCGTTAATCACTCAAACCATGCTATTGATGAGGCAAAAGATGAAGCGGCAGATGCTAAAGACTCAATGACGCATGCAGCGAATAGCGCTGAAGAATCGGTAGATCATTCAATGGATGAAATGAAACATTCAGCGACAGAAATGAAAGATGCAGCAATGGATAAAACATCGAACGCTGTTGACGCTGTAAGTGATAAAACAACGGTGGCAGAAGATAACTTAAAAAATGCCGCAAATGATGCTATGAAATCTGTCGATGATTCAGCTAAAGCGGCGCAAGATAAAGCATCTGAAATAACAGATTCAGCGGTAAATAGCACAAATAAAGCGATAGATGATGTATCGACCGATGTTAAAAATAAGGCTGATGATTTAGAGAAAAAAGCGTCAGATTTATTGAACTAAATACTCTATAAGTTTCGAATTTTATAGCAAGATACCGTGATACTTTTATGCTTAAAGTATCAAGGTATCTTGTTTCTTCTAAGGAGATTAAGATGAAAAAAACACTATTAGTTGCTGCAATTCTTGGTTTAGCGCTTGTTGGTTGTGATCAAAGCAGCGATAAAACTACGACTGATATGCAAAATAAAGTATCAGATACAGCAACTCAAGTCGTTGATTCAACAAAAGCGGCAGCCAATGATGCCGTTGATGCTACAAAGGAAGCGGCTGACGATACTGCAAAAGCGGCGAATAATGTTGCAGATAAAGCCGTTGATGCAACAAAAGATATGGCTGATGATGCAAGCAAAGCTGCGGATAATATGAAAGACGCAGTTAAGGATGCAACTGCTGAGTAATTGATAGCACAGTCTATTATGGTGTTCTATTTTACGAAGAATACGCATCCATAATATCTTGTGTTATTTCAAGGAGATTAAGATGAAGAAAACGATTTTAGCTACAGTACTTCTTGGTTTAGTGCTTGTGGGCTGTGATCAGGCATCAGATAAAACATCTTCAACAGTACCTGCAGCGAACGGTCAAGTGACAGAATTATCAAAAGCTGATGATAATGCGAAGAACTCACTCGATTGGATGGGTGAGTATACAGGTATTGAGCCTTGTGCTGATTGTTCAGGAATTGAAACAAGCTTAACGCTGAAAGACGACGGAACTTACATTTTAGATCAAACTTATCAAGGTAAAGAAACCAAGCCTTTAACCACTGAAGGTAAGTTTAATTGGAATGATGAAGGTGATACGATCACTTTGAATTTAGGTGGTGGTCAATCAACGCAGTATTTCGTGAGTGAACAACGCATTTTCCATTTAGATAAAGATGGTAAACGTGTGCAAGGTGATCTTGCTGATGCGTATACGTTAAAAAAACAAGATCATAAATAACTTGTTATGATCTGAACATTGTGCTGATAACACATATATTAAGCCCTGATCACAGGGCTTAATTATATCTAGCGCTAGGAGAGGAGATGAAGATCGCTAGCATTACTGAGAGCGTTGGATTTCATCATCAACCCACCGTAAGAGTTGTTTAATGGCTCGTGAAAGCACTTGGTTTTGACGCACAATATAACCTAAACTGGTTGTAGGAAAATCAGGTAGAGGAGTGATTTTTGTTTGCAAGTGCGGTTTCGAATGTAATGAAAAACTCGGTACAATCGCGACGCCAAATCCCGCTTCAGCCCAATCAATCTGCGCATCCACGCTGCCTACTTCCATTACATGGTATTTCTTTAGTTTTAATAAAGGTAATGCCATATCAATCAATTCACGGGTTCGAGTATCGTGACCGAGTAATATTAACGTAGGTTCTTCTGCGGCTAATGGTTCAACTGGAATGATTTGCGAAGGATTCGCTGAGAGTGCCTGCCAGCGTGACAAGCCATTACCTAATGCACACCACTTAACTTGTCGCAATTCAGTAAAATGCAATGGTTGACTCTCTTTTTGTGCAATAACAAACCCCAGATCGGCTTTCGCACTTTTGACTAACTCAGTCGCTTGAGACGAAGTGGTATTAAAAAGTGACAGATCAATACCTGGGTATTCTTTCTTGAAAGATTGAAAAGGGCTAATTAATAATAAACGAGAAATAATATCACTGGCTGCGATGGTTAAAGTGCCGCGATTAAGCTCATTGATGGCATTCAGATCAGCCTGACAAATTTGCAGTTCCATTAAGGTGTTTTCTGCACTTTGTAACAGACGTTCACCGGCTTGAGTTAAACGAAAAGGATTACGCTCAATCAATTTAACCCGTGTGGTTTGTTCTAATTGCTTGAGATGAAGGCTTACATTAGGTTGTGTCATATGTAGCGCAGCAGCAGTTTTACCGAAGTGCTGGTGTTTTGCCAAAGCGACAAAGGTATTTAGCCAGTGGATATCAATCATATTCGCAATGATTTCCTAAGCAGTAGATGGTGTTAATCATCATACATAACATATTGAGTAGAGAAGATTAACCATACTCTAGATATGATATTCTTATCAAGTTAATAACGATTATTAATTATTCTTATTGGTAGGATGAGCATAGGATAGTTGTCATTGCTTTTGAGGAGATTCAAATTATGTCGTCTATCGTTGTTGTTGGTGCTAACTGGGGTGATGAAGGTAAAGGTCGTATTGTTGACTATTTAGCAGACCAAGCTTCAGCAAGTATCCGTTTCCAAGGTGGTAATAACGCAGGTCACACTGTTGTTAACGATTTTGGTACGTTCAAATTGCACCAATTACCTAGCGGCGTATTTAATCCTGATTGTATTGCTGTGTTAGGTCCTGGCATGGTGATCAGCCCTGAAAAATTGTCTTTAGAAATCGAAGAAGTGGCGACATCAGGTGTTGAAGTAAAACTTTGCATCTCAGATCGTGCAACACTATGTTTACCTTTACACGCACTAGAAGATACCTTAGAAGAACAACGTCTAGGTGATGGTGCTTACGGTTCAACACGTCAAGGTATCGCACCTGCATACGGCGACCGTGTAATGAAAAAAGGTATTCTTGTTGGTTGGTTAAAACAACCTGCAGTGTTACGTGAGCGCATTCAATTCATGATGGATTGGAAACTTCCTCAACTTAAAGCGCTATACCCATCATTTGAATTCACGCAAACAGCGGAAGAAATGACAGAGTGGCTATTAGAGGTTTCTCAGCCTTGGCGTGACAGTATTTGTAACGTAACAGAGCCACTTAAAGCGCTACAAAAAGAAGATAAAACGTTGTTGTTTGAAGCGCAACTAGGTGCGGGTCGTGACTTAGTTTACGGTGAATACCCATGGACAACATCTTCTAACGTAACAGCAGCTTACGCTGGTATCGGTAGTGGTTTACCTGCTCTTCACCCTGAGCGTGTTATTGCAGTAGCAAAAGCATTCAGCTCTTCAGTAGGTACGGGTACGTTGATCACTGCAATGGAAGATCAAGACCAATTCCGTGAAGATGCAAAAGAATTCGGTGCCACAACAGGTCGCCCACGTGATATGGGTTACTTCGATGCAGTAGCGACTCGTAACGGTGTTGAGCTACAAGCCGCAACTGAAATTGCACTAACTAAGATCGACTGCCTAACGGGTATGAAAGATCTGAAAATCTGTGTCGCTTACGACGGCGAGCATACTGAAAACCCAATTTGGCCTCAAACTGCATCATTAACGGCTGTTTACGAGCAAATGACTGGTTGGGAAGAAGATATTACAGGTTGTCGTACATTTGAATCTCTTCCTAAAGGTGCTCAAGAGTACGTACTTCGTATTGAAGAGCTAATGGGTGTGCCAGTTAAAATGGTTTCTGTTGGCCCTGAGCGTGATCAAATGATCCTTCGCTAATCGGCAATATTGAGATAGTTTTTATTATCACAATGTATGAATAGTAAAAACGGGCGTGTTAATTATTAACACGCCCGTTTTCTCTATTGAACCTTAAGAGAAGGAGATTCTATTCTTTCATTTTATGTAAATCTAAAAGGTGACCCCTGCCTTGATCATGATACCCACCATCATGGCAAAATAAGCGAGAAATCCTAAAAAATTACCCACCCAAATTGTTGGATTTTTATGGTAGAGACCATAAATAAACCAGAGCAAAGAAATAAGTGCATACATCGACCAGGTGGTTAACGATAAACCATGGGCATGATTGGAATGAGATATAAAAAGCTTATATAACTGAGGCATTGTTGCTATAGGGCTGATTAAACCCATAAACAGCATGAGCGGTTCAAGTTTCTTCCCTACACTCTCCAACAGCGACATATGCATTCAACTCCTAAACTACTAATACGTCGTCGACGACTAATATTTAAAAGCTTAGTTTTATTCTTCGTTAAATGCTAAAAATCTCAAGTTACGATGAATGATGTTTCTAGGCTGGAATATTTAGGATTCTATCTCTAGTTTGAAAGTCGCGATAACATATAAAAATATACCCAGAGACTTCAACATACAGGGTTCTCGTATTATCAAAACCTGTAGTTGAAAGCGCCTGGGCATATTGATTGATCTTTAGTTAAAATAAAACCCTAGAAGAATATTATGCAGTGACAGTTTCTGTTGATACATCTTTAGCGTAAATAACACGAGTCAGTTTAGGGGCAATAATTAGGGTCAGCAGAGCAATAGCAGCGGTAACATAGCCTATCACCCCAAATACATGACTATAAATAGCTAATGTTTGTTGTGGCTCTACAATATTGGTTGAAGCTGTTGTTAGTGTTGCTACCCAGCCAGCAAGAACCGCAGCCGTTGCTGAAGTTAAAAACCACATACCCATCGCAAATCCCATCATACGCTGAGGAACAAGCTGAGCAACCATCGCTAATCCGAGACCAGATACCAGTAGTTCACCAATAGATTGGAAGAAGTAAGACAACACTAACCAGTTAGAGCTGATAATACTGTGGCTATTGGCAAAATGCGCACCAAAAGCAAGTACTAAGAAAGAAAGGCTACATAACACCATGCCGAGCGCAAATTTAAACGGCATAGAGAAACGATCGCCAAACTTATTATAGATAATGGCAAGAACAGGGCTAGCAATCATGATCCATAGTGGATTCAGCGCTTGGAATTGTTCTGGTGCGACACTGATACCAAACAGATCATGAGAGATATTATGGATCGCAAAGAAATTAAGCGAGGTTGGCATTTGGAAATACAGCACGAAGAAGACAATGCCTTGTAGCATCAATATAAATGCTACCAACATTTTAGCGCGTTCAATACCTGTGGTTTGTAAGGCTTCTTTGAAATACAACGCAACAATAGTGATCCCCACCACCACTAAAATGGCATGTGCGTAGAATAAATGTTGTAGCAAAATAGCACTGATGAAACTCAGGATAATAGCACCCACTAATACACTGATATAATGCACAACATTAACTGGCTTCATATCTGGTGTCGAGCCTACGTGTTTTACCGTAGAGTGGCTGATCATAAAGTTCACAATAGTGATCACCAAACCGATGGCGCTAACGGAAAAGGCAAAATCATAACCAAATTTTTCTGCAATCCAAGGTGTTAATAGCATTGAGAAAAAAGAACCTAAGTTAATCGCCATGTAATACAGGGTGAAGGCACCGTCTAAGCGAGGATCATTCTCGCCATAAACTTTGGCTAATAAACTTGATGGGTTCGCTTTAAATAAACCATTACCCATAGTAATAAAGCCCATTGCCATGTAAATCAACATTGGGCTGCTATTATCATGGCTGGCGGAAAGTCCAAGTAAAACATACCCTGCAGTAAGAATAATCGCACCGAGAGTAATTGTACGCTTGGTTCCCAATACTTTATCACCTACCCAACCACCAATAGCGACAGAGCCATACACCAGCGCAGAAAAGGCACCAAATAAAGTAAATGATGCTGATTCCGACATACCAAGAATTTTAACCATATACACAGTTAAAATAGCTTGCATGCCATAAAAGCCAAAGCGTTCCCAAAATTCAATTGAAAATATTAAATAGAAAGGCTTTGGTTGTTTAAATATATTTACTTCGGACATTACATTCCCTTAAATATTATAATTATTTTATTTTCTGTATTTTTAGCTATTCAGTGTTATAACGAGACACCTGTTTAAAAAAACTACTAGTATTATCCATTATCAGCAATACCTAAATATAAGTTGTTACTTTTGATCAGTTGTAATTAATTGCTGTTATTTTTTATTTCAATTAAATCAGAGCTTTAAAATTATATTGTGCGGTGTTTTTTATTGTGAGAGTGAAATCAATTAAAAAATAATCATAATTAACTAGCGATTTAAAAATATTAGTAAATAAATAACTAAAATTATTAGAGTGAATATATTTTATAATGTGTAAATAATTGCTTATTTCCTAAATAATCAATTCAATAAAATTACAATAAAACGTCATTTTATACGTTATAAGTCATTCAATAGGGATAATTAATGGGTTGAATATGGATTTGAAACAATAGCAAAGTCATTTATGGGTTAGAGATAGCGATTAGTGAAAGAATGGACAGGTATCGACTGATCGACACCTCTCTTTATTTATTAGGCAAGTTTTCCTGCAATCAGTGATTTTTCTTCTAGCCACTTCAATACCGCTAATGCGGCAATAGAGCATAGGTTTTCATCATTACTATCAATGAATTTTTGCTCTTCGATTTCAGCAGCAGGGATGAGATCCCCTGAGTAATCAGCAAAGTAACACGTTAGTTTTACTGAGATGCCTTCCGCCTTACCATCGGCCTGAGCCGTGAATGTTTCCATGTAGTTAATACTGTTTGGTATAAGATCAACGGACAGCTCTTCTTTTATTTCGCGGGTTAGCGCTTCAATGTCACTTTCACCGGCTTCACGTTTACCGCCAGGAAGGTAAAACAGTGCTTTACCTTGAGATCTTACTACTAAAAATTTGCCGTCTTGAATTAAAACCCAAGCGAGCTTATCAATTACTTTATTCATTTATTTACTCAATAATTTTCTGTAAAAACATTGCGCCATTTTTCACTCTTATACTTTACGCATCCAGACAAGTCATTATTTCTTCAATCACAGCTTCAACACGGTTAGGAATAAATCGGTTGGCGTGAGTGCCTAAATAAATTTTCTCGCTGACTTCATTGTCAAACAGATGGATATTTACATGTACTTTATCTTGAAAGGCATCTACAGCGTAACGAGGCAAAACAGTAAACCCTAATCCTAATTTTACTGGCTCTAAAATAAGGTTAATTTGGTTAGAAAATCCTGACCGCTTAAATTGGTTAATATGTTTAAACTCAGGGTAATTAACGCTGAGTAACTGGCTTGCATGATAAACCCCATCAGGGTGATCTATAAAGCCTAACTCAATAAGGTTGTCCCAATTTGGCGGTGAAATAGAGGTTGGCGTAACCAGCAAAAGTGCTTCTTCAGCAATGGCATTCAGGGTTATATCGGCTTTATTTGAAAGACGTGTCATAAAGCCAATATCGATACGCTGCTCTGCAAGTAAGGTTTCTATTTCATGGTTAGGTGCAAAGCGATAATCAATAACTAATTCAGGATGTTGTTGTTGAAAAGCCAGTAAATGAGGGTAGAGCTTCAACCCAATGCTACCTGGAGAAGCAATGCGTACTATACCTTCATAACGAGGATCAATACTGATCCTTTTATCTAAATCTGTAAGCGACAATACAATTTGATTGGCTTCGTTGTATAAGCGTTCACCTGCTTGAGTCAAAGTGAATTTTTTTCCGTGGCGAGTGAGCAGTGGTTGCTCTAAATACTGCTCTAATTTCTTTATATGTTGGCTGACACCGGATTGCGTCATATAAAGCTTTCCAGCGGTATGAGTAAAATGTCCAGTTTCTACCAAAGTACAAAAGCTACGTAACCAAATGGGATTAATCATTACAAAACGTACTCATTTTTATTATTAATGATAATTTTACTTAATAATTTGTGGTTTGTAATCTACTCACATCAACAATAACGATGAAGAGAACAAACCATGACAAATCAGACTTACCCACGTAGCTTTTCTCATATTGGTATTTCAGTACCTGATCTTGATGCTGCGGTTAAGTTTTACACCGAAGTTCTGGGTTGGTATGTGATCATGGAGCCAACAGAAATTATTGAAGATGATTCCGCGATTGGTGAAATGTGTACAGATGTTTTTGGTAGTAATTGGGAGCGTTTTCGTATTGCACATTTATCAACAGGTGATCGTATTGGTATCGAACTGTTTGAGTTTAAAAACCAAACCAATCCTGAAGATAACTTCGAGTATTGGAAGACAGGAGTATTCCACTTTAGTGTTCAAGATCCTAATGTTGAAGAGCTTGCAGAAAAGATCGTTGCAGCTGGCGGTAAAAAACGTATGAAAGCACCACGTTTTTATTACCCTGGTGAGAAGCCATACCGTATGATTTATATGGAAGACCCATTTGGTAACATCATTGAAATTTACTCTCATAGCTATGAATTACACTACAGTGCAGGTGCATATAAATAAGCGTTTAGTGTTAGCTTTGTTGTAATTAGTACTGTGTTGTTATAACCAAAATCCGACTTTTAAATTTTCTTTGAAGAAAGGTAAATGAGTCGGATTTTGTATATTTTAGTATTTGTTCTGATTAAGTCGCTTTAATAAAGGAGGCGACTTCGTCTTTGGTTAGGTAACGCCATTGCCCGACTTCAAGATCAAGCATCACCTCACCAATTGCTTCACGGTGAAGAGACACAACGCGATTACCAACAGCGGCAAACATGCGCTTAACCTGATGAAATTTTCCTTCAGTAATCGTCAGCAATACTTCTTTCGCTGAAATAACGGTTAATATCGCTGGTGCGGTTAACTTTTGTTCGCCTTGTAATTTTATCCCCGCTTTAAATTTTTCGGCCACGTCTACCGCAATATCTCGAGACAAACCAACTCGATAAACTTTACTGCATTTTTGATTGGGTGATGTGATGTTAAATGACCAACGCCCATCATCAGTGATCAGTACCATTCCTGTGGTATCCGCATCTAGACGTCCTGCAATATGTAATTCAGCGATATTTTCAACATCAAGGTAGTTAAATAGAGAAGGGTAAACTTCATCAATATTTGAGCAGATAGTTCCAGCAGGTTTATGCATTAGGATATAGCGAAACTCACGCGCAATTAGCCTTTTACCATCCATGATAACGGTATTATTCTCATGCACTTGTGTTGCTTCATTGATAATGACTGCATCGTTGACGCTAATATCACCAGCGTGTATTCGCTCAATGGCTTCTGCTTTAGTGAGTTGGGTACATTTACAAATAAATTTATCAAGGCGCATAACACTCAATACGAGTAAGGAAACAAGCGCGTTATTATCCGTTATCACTCATATTTAGCAATCCTGAGCACTGGTTTCGTGAGTGTTGATTATGCGAAATAGCATTATCATTTTGTGGGGAAGTATTTATATTTATTTTCTATGAGAATAAATATAGCGCTGTCAGACACAATTTCTTACAAATCAAGTTAATAAATTGTTGTCGATATGTTTATTATGCTGGTGGCGGATTTTGTTATCGAGTGTATCACCATGAAAAAAACACCAAATAAAAATTGGAATCCCATGATTATTTTACTTCACTGGTTGGTTGCGCTGGTTGTGGTTGGATTATTTGCGCTTGGCTGGTGGATGGTTGATTTAAATTATTATCATGCTTGGTATAAAACGGCACCTGATACCCATAAAAGCATCGGTTTGATCTTATTCTTTGTATTGATCGTAAGGATGCTATTAAGAACATTAACTGCTGCACCAGCCCCCCTTTCCAGTCATGCTAAATGGGAGAAATGGCTTGCACAAAAAACGCATTGGCTATTGTATTTATTGTTATTTGTGGTGATGTTTAGCGGTTACTTGATTTCAACTGCAGATGGAAGAGCGATCAGTATCTTTGGTGTATTTGATATTCCAGCAACGCTTACAAGTATTCAAAATCAAGAAGATATCGCCGGGACTATCCACTGGTATGGCGCTTGTGTGTTGATTGGCTTTACTCTTTTACATGCCATTGGCGCGTTAAAACATCACTTTATAGATAAAGATAACACGCTAAAACGCATGCTAGGCAAAGCATAATAACAAAAATTAGATAAGACGTATTACGACATAAACGGAGATTATGATGAAAAAACGCCTATTAAGATCTTTTATTCCTTGCACACTTTTAGCTGTGGCTAGTATGTCATCAATAGCGCTAGCAGACGATTATAAAATCGATACTAATGGCTCACATGCATCGATTCAATTTCGGATCCAGCATCTTGGTTACAGTTGGTTGGTAGGGCGTTTTAATACCTTTGATGGTGAGTTTAGTTATGATGAAAAGCAGCCTGAAGCATCAAAAGTTAAAGTGAATATAGCAACGGCGAGTGTGGATTCAAACCATGCTGAACGTGATAAACATTTACGCAGCAGTGATTTTTTAAATGTTGATAAGTTTCCACAAGCAACGTTTGTTAGCAGTTCTTTTAAAGAGCAGAGTGATGGAAAAGCACTCATGACAGGTGATTTAACATTAAACGGCGTGACAAAACCGGTTACGATTGATGTTAAACATGTTGGAGCTGGTAATGATCCGTGGGGCGGTTATCGTCGTGGGTTTGTTGGTACCACAATGATTATATTGAAAGATTATGATATTAGAACAAACTTAGGCCCAGCATCCACGACGGTTGAATTAGAGCTTAATGTTGAAGGAATCCGTCTTTAATTGAGTAAAAGATACGAGTTAGCATTTATATAAAAGGTAAGTGCTAACTCGTTAGTCTTAGAGCTACGGATTATAGAAATTCAGTACGCTCATCAACACATTCGTAAGAACCCATTTCAAATTCGCGGCAAATCCAAGGACGGTTTTCATAAATTGTACACATGAAAGTTTCTCTATCAAGGGCCGAGCACCAACCGTCAGCGAGTCGAAGCATAGTTTCACCTCCCCACATATCTCGTTTGATATGCCTTTCCGGTACACCTGTATCTGAGATAATCATCACTTCTAAGCGACAGCAACATGCTTTACAGTTAGAGCAAGATACCTCAGGCGTAGTTTCATTTTTTATTGGGATGTTCATAGCTTGAAAAACACAGTGATCTTAAATACTCAGTAAATCATTATACCTTAAATAAGATAACGATATTGTTTTTCCCAATTTTACTGCTTTATTAAAGATACGATAAACAGTTTTAATGGCTATTTTTTACATTAGTTATCTATGTCTGATAGTCAAAAACAACAAGATCTTCAATAAGTGGTAAAAAAGTGGCTTTTAAAGCATCGTGTTCAGGGTGAGGTAAATAGCGTTGTCGATCGTCTTCTTTTTTGAACGTCATAAAAACAGAATGGGTATAACCTTTAGCTAAGTTTTCAGGGCTATTATTAATCCCCCATTCAACCGAGATAACGCCATTAATTTTATTTGGGATAGCTTCAAATAGATCTTTTACCTGGTTGATATCTGATGGTGCTGCTATATCTTTAAATTTGATGAGTAAAATATGACGAATCATTACATGCAACCTTATTATTGTTAAACTCAAGTTGTTGTTTTATTTAAATCAATAGTTTGAAAGCTCTGGTAGATGTAATGTTCCTTTGATTACGGTAATAGCAGAGCCGATGAGTTTTATACGGCCATTGGGTAATAACTCGGTGCTGACATATCCACCACGCGCTGATGCTTGATAACCATTAAGTTTTACTTTATTGAGCTTTTCTGACCAGTAAAGTGTTAAGGCGCAGTGTGCAGAACCTGTTACAGGATCTTCATTAACGCCAACCCAGGGGGCAAAAAAACGAGATATGAAATCAAGATCATCACGTTTTGTTAGTGCGGTAATTAAAACGCCGCGACCATCAATTTTTTTTAAGCGATCAAAGTTTGGCGCAAGATTTAATAAAATGTCTTCGTCATCAACTTCAATCAATATCTTTGAATCAAAAATACCATAGGAAATAACATGTTCAGTTTCAATGCCTAAAGATGTCAATAATTCAGAGGATGGCGTAATATTAAAGTCAAGAACTGGCGCGGGGAAATCGAGCTCTATAGTTGATGGTTGTATTAAGGCGGTTAATGGTCCTGACAGAGTATTAAATGTCACGGTATCATTAACGTTAAAAAGTTTTTTTTCTTTTAAAATATGAGTAACGGAAAGTGTGCCATGGCCACATAGTTTGACTTCAGCTTGAGGCGTGAACCATTTTAAGTTCATGTCCTTTAATGATAAAAAAGCGGTCTCTGAAACTGCCATTTCAGCAGCAATGGAAAGCATTAAACTTTCAGATAACGCTTCCTTTGTAATGCAAACACCCGCAGGATTGCCTTTAAAAATGTCATTGGTAAAAGCATCAACTTGATAGATCTCGATGTTCATTTATTACCTATTTTTCTTCATCTAATTTCTAAAATCGTAACAATTGTCTCTACCTTGATTGTTAATTCAATGTAAGATTGCAGATATATAAGTGTTATATTGATTCGTATTGCTAATAATTTCAGTTTGATTAATCTACATTGCATATTCGGTTAGAAAAATCAGTTTACAAATGCGAATGAAAATGTTTTGTGGAAGTTATGCGATAATTTTGGTAATATGTAAACAAATCTTTATATTACCTTTAATAAAATGAATTATTTTACTATTAAAGCTATATATTGATCTCCTAGCTTATCTATACCTTTCCATATCATGCAATTTTATTGCTTGGTAACTGCAACACTTAATCATCTACCGATATAGCTATTTACGATTATGTATTAACAGAGAGACATTCATGACAAAGCAAACTGATACCAAACGTACAACCACAGAAGCTAAAGCAAAGAAAAAAATCGCACCAAAAACAACTGAAAGAAAAGTGAGTGTTCGCGAGCGGATTGAAAACTTACAAATGCAGCGCGAATGGGACAAAGAGTGGGAGCTATGATAAATAGCTCATTAATTGCTCAGAATATTAATGATGCCTTATTACTTTATTCTGAAAAGTTAAGTCATTGGGAACGAGACTATCTTAGTAATTTAAATCAAACCCTTTTAAATCATGGTCAATTATCTGACAAACAAATGACGTTATGCGCTCAGATTTTTGGGCGTCGTAAACTTCCTCTGTTATTACCGTAACGTTTATTACTGAACTAGAATTCTTATCTATTTCCTTTTTCCTTATAACGTTTGTTGTAATTAGATAACGTGCTGATTAACTGAAGTATTTGTTACTTTCTAGGTTAGTCTTATGACGGTTTAAAACGTAATGATTGGTTTGATAGGTTTCATATTAATCACTGTTTTGGTTTCAAATAATTGTTTTAGAAACACGATATCATTATTAATAGATACTGTATTGATTGCGAAGGGAGAGTGAACATTCGGTATTGAGCTTACTAACGCATTAAGATCGATCAGTTTTTCTAAAGCATAAAATTTATGCACGTAATCAACGGTTTCATTAGGTAAGCGTAGAGCTGAAAAATGTTTATCCACGACCCGTTTTAATGCCCGTTGTACACGTCCTTCCCCTGAATTATAAGCGGCTAACGTTAGCTTTAAATCTTGATCAAATTTGTTATAGAGAAAGATCAGATATTGCATTGCAGCATCTGTACTACGGGCAATATTGAATCTTTCATCTTTAGTCTTTGAGACCGTTAAACCAAAACGTTTTGCTGTTGCAGGCATGAGTTGCCAAAGTCCAGCTGCTTTTGCATGAGAGACTGCATGGCGATCGAATGTCGATTCAATCATTGGAATTAATACCAGACTGCGCGGCAGCTTTTTAGCATCAAGCTGTTTGATTATATGCTGTACGGTACTTTGATTACGTGTGAATTGTTTATTGATCACTTTTTTATGAGGTGATAACCGTTGGTAATGCTTGCTAACCTGTTGTTCAAATTTTGCTTTGTATTTTGTAGGTAGTGTTGTGACAGCTTGGCTAGTGTTAGCGGACAATAACAAAATCAGCATGGTGAACATACTTAGAGGTAGAGAGAGGATCGTGCATTTTTTATTATCCAAATGATACCTCATTAGCCTTTAATACTGCATTAAATGCGGTGTGCTATAGGCGTTATTGTCATTCTGTTGGGGCATTTGAGCATACACTTGATTGAGCAATTCGCTGAAGTTAGCTGATAATACTCCATTACGCTGATTTAACTTATGACACTGTTTTACAAGCGTTTCTAAGGTATGCCATTGTTGCTGAAGTTTGCTCTGTATTGCATTTGGTAAAGCATGGATCAGTTTATTCATGCTTTGATTATTGATCGGTAAGCCAAGCTTGTGTAGCTGTTTTGTGCGCAGCTGGCTGCGTTGTGTTAGTTGTTTAAGCAGGGGCAGTTGTTGTTCCGTCAGTCGCGAAAGTAATTCACCATCAAATTTTAAATAGCATTGGTGCTGTTGTTGCATTAGTTGATAAAGTTGGCGGTAATCAACAATATCGCACTGAATATCTTTTATAAGCACAGCGATCATTTGCTGTTTATTGGGTTTGTTAGGCATATTTTACTCCATATAACATTAGCAATGTGCTTATTCATGACCAGTATGAAATTGCAAAATCGCGCTTGAAAGCGCTTCGATATCTAAGTTTATCTCGCCACGATTTAGAGCGTTTTTGATCTGTTCAACTTTTGCCATATCAACATCAGGTAAGGCACTTAGCGGTTGCTGTGCTTGTGCTAAGCGTTGGCTGTCGGTAGTGCTAGGTGTGTTGATAGCGTTATTTTTAACGGGCTGAGGATTTATTTGTTGCTCTGATGGTTTTAACTGGGTATGGGGAAACTGCGAGGTTGCAACTTTATCTATTTTCATCGTTTTCATTCCTACACAAGACGCTTAGTCTACTTGGGCGACCAACCTCATAGGAAGATTAAATAATAAATGAGAATTTCAGCATTTTTATCGCAAAGAGATTATTTAATATCAAAATACAGTGAGCATAGTGAAATTGGCTTTCGGTTTTGAGTAAAAAGACATAGCTTACATTTTAGTATAGCTAACCCATAGGCGATAACTGAGCATGATAAAAGGTGGAGCGTTAACCATTCCTACAACAACATTAGGTTATGCGTTTGATATTATTCTTAATTGTTGGGAGCAGGGCTTTGATGGTTATCGTGTTTATAGCAGTGGTGATATTGAACCATTAGAAGGCAATTTAGGATTAAGTCTCGAGTTACTCTCTGAATTTACCGAAGGTACTGAATGGTTAGCTCAGATTCCTGTGGACTATATTACGTTATCGTCCAACTATAGCGAGTATCAATATTTAATATTATGGCTTGCTGCCAACTCAAGGGCTGCCAGTCAGTTATTACAACAGCGCGGTATATTATTAGCGTTAATTTGTGATCGATATAAAATTGATAAATATCAAGCGTTAAAAGTTGCTGAAATGGGGCAGAGGTCAATTCTATCTCACTTTAATTTAGAGAGTAGTAAAGCGGCATTACGATTTTTAGATAAACTAAAGTTCAGTAAAACGATGGGATCTGCGATGTACATGATCCGACTTTATTTACATCCGACAGATAAATTATATTTAAGATTTAAGCATTATGAGCGTGTTAATGACTTTTGCTTTTTTGTCGATAGAAATATGCCAGAGCTGACTGGGTCAAAGTTGGGGATTGCATTATCTAAGAATAAACGTCGTCCTGATTGGCCATGTATGGGGTATATCTTTGATACCTTGATGCTAGGCTATGAAATAAATATAGATACCCCTAATAAAAGAGTCGGTGAGCTGTCGTCGTATCAAGCATTAGTTGAATTACATAATCATTGGGTGCAAGAACGCATTCGATTAAAGGAATCTTGTCCTGAAGATGCGCATATTCCTTATGATATCCCCTTTGATGATTGTTATGAGCATGGGATCTATGCTGTTTGTACCTATGGTGAATTATTACAAGAATCTGCAGAGCAAGAACATTGTATTATGAGCTATCACCGAAAGATAAGGGCTAAGACTTATTCGGTTTTTACTAAGCCTTACCCTAAACGGGTGACGATAGGTATTAGCATTAACAAAAATAGTGCAAGACCTTATGCGATAGATCAAGTGCGTGGATATAGAAATCGTACAGCTTCCGAAGAAACCTTGAAAAAGATTTATCAGTGGTTTGATAAAGAAGTGAAAAAGTACAGGCTGTTATAATTATTTTAAAATAGAGACCGCTATAAAGTATGACTTATAGCGGCTCTGTTGTGATTAATATTTAAGCTTATCGATTTGTAATAGTGATTGCATTAATCGATAAAGGATCTAGCATTGGCTTCGGTAGTTTTAGTGCTTGTACTGCGCTTAAACCTGCTGAAGTGATCCCACCTTCATATTGTGGCTTAGACTCACCAGGAACAAGGTATGCTTTTGAACCTGGGTTCCATGCAGCAAAGAAATCTGACAGATCTTTTTGTGTAGCGTAAGAGGCACATAACATCAGTTGATCACCTTTGCTTAATCCACTTTGATCACGACAAACGTTATTAGTTGGTAATAGTGTGTTGTCTTCTTCACTATTACGCGTTAAACGATGCATTAGCTTGATCAAATCCCAGCCTTTTAGCCCGGTTACAGTATTCGCGTAGTAAGATGGCAAAGGTGCTTTGATTACGTTATTGATATCAAACTCTTGCTCTGCCCATTCTTTTAATTGAGCAAACATCAGTAAACGTTCACTGTTACCGCCAGCAGCCCATGCATGTCCTTGCTCTAGGCGGACAAAGTTAGGTGCCATTTTTATATCAGCTTCGACACGGGTCATTTTACCGAGGTATTTATCCTGCATGTAAAGTGCCAGCATGTTGTTCACAACTTCTGTAGCACCTTCCACATTAAATGGTGCTTCAGCGGCATTGTGACCAACCTCGTGCCATAACAACCAGTCATTTAGTGGTGTAGTTGATAGTAATGTTGATGTTTTATTAAAGCTCCCGTTCATCACTGGGTAGCCGGAGTGGGCAGCGCCAATAGAAATAGCGATATCGTTTACAAAGTGGTGCTTGTTATTTGATCGCGTACTATCTGTCGCTTTGCCATTACGACCATTTCCTTCTCCGACCGCTTCATCACGAGCGTAGAAATCATTGACATCTGCGGAGAACATATCAAGTTCTGCAGCAAATTTGGTTCTATCCCCACCGTAATTGCTTGCTGTTAAATTCTCAGCGGCAGCGGTGTAAATAAAGGTATTCGATTCAATTTCACCAATAGGTGCTGGTGAGCTTTGATCGTTAACCCATTTATCGACCTTAAACCAAGGGGCGTTCACCGTACCTGAGAAGTTTAATGTCACAGGATTGGTTTCATTACCTTGCACATATACGAGGCCACCATAAGGCGTTGTAAAATTAGCTGTTGCATTGGGTTGTAGAGTAAAGGTCTTAGTCATACGAGGCGGACGCTTTAAACCTAACTCATGTTTTTCACGACCTGTTAAATCATCTGCTAGTGCAACGGTTACTGTGATCGGATTACTATTACCTGATGCCGTGATTGTCATTGGTTCATGTGCAATTGCCCATTGACCTGTAGCTTGACGGTTTCCTGCAAACCAAGCGGCAGTGTTATTGCTTAAATCAACTGTGATACTAGTGCTACCACCACTTGTTGTAACTTCACCTGGGTATTGGCGAACATCTGCTTTAATATCAAGATCGAAGTAAGTTCGACCCAACATTAAGCGTGTTAGCGGTTTTTCCATGTAATTTAATGGGTAGCTTGGGTTCATCCAGCCGGCGTATTTACCTGCATTATTACTGTAAACCATGTTGTTGGATTCAAGACTTTGCTTTAGCGCATCACTACAGGTGGTTTGCCCTGCAGCGGTATCACCATAACAGTTTAGGAATTCAGTAAAGCGTTCAAAGCCAAGTTCGTCTTCTTTACCAGATTCAAAGCGATAATCGAGATCGTTCCATAACCATACCGTCATGTTTTGGTAGATACGATTAAGATCAACACTGCTTAAGCGTTCACCTTGGCTGCCTCTAGTTCTAAAATACAGCTCGTGTTGATATAAACGCTCGATATTAGTACCAAGATCTGCCGCTTTAATCATGGCTTTTGCTGTCGCTTCATCTAGTGGCAACTCTTTATAAAGCGCGCGATGCATACCACCAGATAGACGTATATCATTCCCCGGACGATACTCTAGGCAGTTAATCTCATAGTGATAATCCGTTAGCGTACATTCTTTAACATTGAACTCTTTAAGAATACGTTGTTTGTCTGCTTCAATAGCTTCTGGCGCTCTTTTTTCCCCTTTTTCGTAAGTATCAATGAACGCCAGTAATTGAACATTCTCACCTTGTTCGTTCTTAATTATCTTACGTGCGACTTCTAACTCAGGTTTATCATCAGGCTTTTTGTTTTCGATAAAATCCCACGTAACTGTGCCAGTCACTTCGTCTATGTTATACGGCTGTTTTAGTTTATCTGTATCGCCATCTTTAACTGCAGCATAGCGCTCTAAGACCCAGTAATCGTGTTGACGTTGAGAACGTACGCGATCAGGGTAGCCATAACTTGGGCCATTACCACCTGCGGTTGATTGACCATTAATTGCTAAGCCTGCACCGTCCAGTAAACGAGTAAAGTCATCGTTCACACGTTTAGTAATACTTTCCATGATCAAGATATTACCGCCACGCTCTACATAATTGAGTAGATCAGAAACATCTTGTTGAGTTAGTTTAGGTTGATCGGTATTGGCTAAAGAAGGGATCTCATCACTGATTGATACACTATTTTCGTAGCCATTTAGAATTAACAACGGCATATCAGCAGGATCGATACCACTAAAGCTTGAAAGCTGTTGAGCTGTCATATTAAAGCGAGGATCAATGACAAATGGTGCTTTATTACCAATGATTAGATGTCCTGAACGGCGGAAATAAACATCAGGAATATTGGTACCAATGTTGATCGGTTCTGCTGATGTAGTGTACTTATCACCAATTAAATAACGGAAGGTATTGAAGAAGAAATTCGCCATATCTTCGGAGTCTTGGGTGTTATTCCAACATGCTCCGTTGTCACTTACGCCGTTATCCCAACTAAAGCCGTCAGGGCACACCAGGATCGTGTTGTATTTGCTGTTACCTAACAACATAACTTTACCTGCGCCTACTTCACCAATACTGATAAATGGCAGATTAAAGGTTGCAGTGTTACCACTGACTAAATCTGGCTTCACTGTTGATGGTGATTCAGTAATGTATGCAAGAGAACGTTCGTCCCATGCTTTCTTCTCACCAAAACGTAGCCAAAAGTTATTATCGTTACGCGGCATCAATACAGGAAATGCTGCATTTGAAATGTTGATTGCACCTTGTCCACGAGGATAACCTGGACTGCCGTAGTACCATGTTTCGTCACTAAATACATGGAATTTAGTGACAGGTTTCCAGCCTTCTGATTGTGCATCAACACCGGCACCCCATAGCTTTAAAATATCCGCTTGAATGTTACCGCCAGCATCCATCACACGAGGAAAAGATAAGCTTGAGATACTGCGTGTGGAACTACATTTACCTTCACAAATCGCGGTGTCGATATCTAGTGCTAAACCTTGGTTAAATTGTTTATCAAACTCACCATCAATTGGTGTTTGAGTACCTGTGCCGTTATCAAGCATCACAGGCTCTGACAGTGATAGGTTAATCGCTTCATTGATGACGTTCGGGTACATGGCAAATACTTGGCACACACGATCGTTGATCACAATCTGTGAATCATCATGAGAGTAACGTTGCAATAAACGTTCAGCATTACGGCCTAGGTGCTCAGCGCCTAAATCTGCAATGGAAAACTGCGTTTTATTGGCTTTAATCTCACCTAATTCAAAGGTATCGATACCAAAAGAGACAGTTTCGCCCCAGTTGAATGAGAATTTGCCTTGTTCATCGGTAATGCCACGAGATGAATGGCTGTAGTACTCAATACCTTGTACTGGCTTGTTGTGACTATCAACCAGCGTACCTTGAGATAGGATCACCTTTGTCGGTTGATAAACCAAGTTTGCCTCCGCATTGGCAGAAACAAAATTAGAATTTAGATCGTCACTTGTACCAGGAGTGACTTCTGGTTTTACATTCGGTTCATGAGTTGAAGGCTTACTATCCGCTTCGGTATTATCTTCGACTTTATCGACTAATAACTTGTTAAACTCATCTTTACTCAAGGTCTGTAATTCTGTGGAATGATACAAGCTGTTAAAATGTACTTGCTCAGCAGAAGATAATGACAGCTCAACTACGCCACCGATAGAAGTACCACTTTTAAGCAATAGACTTCGAGTGTTGTCTAACGCATTTTGCAGTTCAATAGCATCTGTGATCGCAACAAAACGATCTGAATCCGCTAAGTTTAAGCGCTTAACTTTTTCTAATGCTGTGCCTTTGGTGATTTTAAGCTCGATATTGCTAAATGTTGCAAGCTCAACAGCACCGTAATAACAACTGACAGTATCGGCATTGTTAATAATCAGGCTGTTTGCTGTTTCACCATTACATAACACGCTGTTGCCAAAACGAAGATCGCTATCTAAAGCAAAAAGTGCGGTGGCGGTTGGATCTGGCTCTACTGGAGGGATTACTTCTGGATCACCTGTTTCAGGATCAACAACTGGTGGCGTGATTTCAGGCTCCGTTGGTGGTTCAACAGGTGGTGGCGTGATCTCAGGGTCGTCAATATCTGGTTCTGGAAGTGGTTCACTTGGCAGAATTTCGGTAGGAGGAATAATGGTTGTGTTAGATGTATCGTCACCATGACAACCCATCAATAAAATTGAGGAGCTAATAGCAACTGCAATAAGTTTTTTTTGCATGAAGGCATAACCTAAAATGGTAATTTATTGCTGTTGTATATTGTAAAAATAAAGGGTTAACAATGTTATTTATCTCTCATTAACATTTAGATACGATATTGAGATAAAATTCCCGTATTGATAAACGGTATAGATTGTAACGATATAAATACCTAAAAATCCGTCAAAATATTATTGTTTATTCTTAAGGTGAGCGGCATCTTTTTGGCGTGTTTTAAAATATTGTTTCTACTTTTCCTTGGGCAAAAACACGAGCATGAATGACTTTTTGAGTCGCTGTATTTTCCACTTTTATTTGTTCGTGCATTTTTCCATGTTCTAACGCCATTCCTTTGGTTGATGCTTCAAACTTACCTTTTTTAGCGACAATCAGTACTTGATCCCCTTTATTAATTAAAAACGGCTTTTTTAACA
Source organism: Photobacterium sp. Ph5 (assembly GCF_022129445.1). Taxonomy (GTDB): domain Bacteria; phylum Pseudomonadota; class Gammaproteobacteria; order Enterobacterales; family Vibrionaceae; genus Photobacterium. The sequence continues at coordinate 21,544 of NZ_JADQAQ010000015.1, read as the reverse complement.
AGTTTTCAGTGATTAGTTGCCCTTGGCGAATTCGACGGATGGTATGTAAGCCTATCACTTGATCTGCATCAGTGATGATGTTTTTAGGTGCTTTAAGTTGCAGCATTTGGCTATCGAGCATGTCCCTCGTAATAAGCTCATCGCGATGAATTAACGTGCGAGCTACCATTACTGGAAGTGTTAATTGGACATAAACCGTTGCATTGAGTCGCCAGTTCACTGTTGGGCTTTCACACTTAACTTGTCTTTTTAATCTGCCTACAGGCTGCGATTGATTATCTTGGCTAGCAATGATGAAGGTAGTAGGACAAACAGGTAATGAGGCTGCTGCGGCTGGCAGCTGTACTTTAATTTTACTGATTACGTTCGACCAATGATGACGCTCACTATATTGCTGGATATCTTTATTGATTGTTTCTATTAGGTGTTCTGTTAATGCGTTGGTATCGAGTTTTTGTGCTTGAGACGTCAGATTTTGTTGCTCAGCATTAGCCCAGCATGAAAGCAGTAAACAAAGTAATAAAGTAAGGCGTAAAAAAGTCACAGATTTTCCTTTCCGTACTGTTTCCCTGAGGGGGAAGTTCCTGTTCCGTTATGGTTTTAACTTATTGAATATTAATGCTTATCGTTATGGCACGCATTTTGGATTAATTCACTCTATTACAATCTTGGTTGTACTGTTTAAGGAGTGGTTAATGGCAATAAGTTTTGAAAATGCACTCGGTATTCATCCTCAAACGCTCGATTTTCGGGTGCAAAGAGCCAAGGTGCTTGCCAGTAATTTAGCAAATGTCGATACCCCTGGATACCTAGCAAAAGATATTCGCTTTGATGCCATTGTAAGTCAAATAGAGGTTGGAAAAGTACAAAAATCCCCGACCCAATTGGTGGTGTCTGATGGTTACGCTGTGCCTTACCAAAATTCGAAAGATGGCAATACGGTGGAGCTCAGTGTTGAACAGGCAAAGTTTACGAAAAATAACATGGATTTTCAGAGCAGCTTAACGTTTATGAATATGAAATTTAAGGGTTTAGCTGCCGTGATAAAAGGACGTTAATAATGGCATTTACTGATATTTATTCCATTGCGGGCTCCGCAATGAATGCGCAAACCATACGTTTAAATACTGTCGCAAGTAATTTAGCGAATGCCGATGCAGTTGCTGCCAATGCCAACGATGCTTACAAGGCGTTAAAACCTGTATTCGCCACAGTTTACAACAAAACTCAATTAACTGGAGATCAAGCCGACTATCCGAGTGCTGAAGTACGCATTATGGATGTGGTTCAACATGCTGGAGAGGCTGAAAAACGCTTTGAGCCGAGTAACCCACTGGCCAATGAAGAGGGGTATGTATATTACCCTGATATAGATGTAGTCGCAGAAATGGCTGACATGATGTCAGCCACCCGCAGTTTTGAAACCAATGTCGAAGTATTGAGTAATGTGAAAAGCATGCAGCAAGGGTTGCTTCGTTTAGGTGAGGGTAACTGATGGCCATTGCACAATTTAACGCACTGAGTACCGATGTGCCTGCGATTGAATCGACCAATATGGCTGTGGCGGGTAACCCAAATAATGCTAACGATGCTAACTCATTAAAAAATGAATTCATTAATTTAATGGTTGCTCAAATCCAAAACCAAGATCCGTTAAATCCGCTTGATGGTACTGAATACGTCGGGCAATTAGCGCAATTTTCTCAAGTAGAAAGTACTGAGAACATGGCGAAGTTGATGCAAAACAGCATGGTTTTACTGGATAACATGCAAGTTCTGTCAACGGTTGGGTTAGTAGGGCAAACCGTTTATGTTGAAGGTAGTGAGGTTGAATTAACGGATGCTAAGCAGCAAGGGCGAATTGAATTAGATCATGCATCGAGCACCGTCTCGATTGTTCTAACTGATCAACTTGGTAACAAGAAAATCATGCCGTTAGGCCCTAAAAATAAAGGTGAAGTGGAATTTACGATTGATCCTAACGCATTGGGTTTAGCTAAAGGGCAATATCAAATCAGTGTTGAGGTGGCGAAAGATTTACCACAACCCAATGTTTTGCTCGCAGGAGAAGTGTCACAGGTTCGCGTGCCTTCTAATGGCGGAGCCGCGTTGGTAAATGTTGAAGGTATTGGTCGAGTACCGTTTTATCAAATTAGCCAGTTTGGCGAGTAAATCTATTTACGCTTTCGCTTGGTTTTAACCATGAATGAAAGAAATCAAGGAATGAAGAAAGAGGAAGTTATGAGTTTTGATATCGCATTAAGTGGATTAGACGCAACCAATGTTCAGTTAAATACTATTAGTAATAATATTGCCAATGTTTCTACCTCGGGTTTTAAGGAGTCACGAACTGAATTTTCAGCGGTATACAATGGTATGCAAGCAGGAGGGGTTGAAGTTGCTGCTATTTCGCAGAACTTTGATAAAACAGGTTCAATTTCCGGGACTGGTCGACCGTTAGATCTGGCGATTTCGGGAAGCGGATTTTTTGTTACTAAAGATCATACTGGGCAAACCTTATATACCCGTTCAGGTGTGTTTGGTTCTGATAAAGATAACAACATTGTTAGTAATAATGGTGCCAAACTTCAAGGCTATACCGTTGATGCGAATAATAATTTACAAGCAGGCGCAGTCGGTAATTTAAAAATCACCACCGCTTCACTGCCGGCAAAAGCGACAGATGAGCTTGCTTTTGTGGCTAACTTAGATGCCCGTTCGAGTGTGATTGATCCTGCTATTAATCCTTTCGATCCTAATGCGACTGACAGCTTTAACTCTTCTTATACTTCTAAAGTTTATGACTCTTTAGGTAATCCTCACACCGTTACACAGTACTTCACCAAAACCAATGCTAATGAGTGGCAGGTGCATGTGGTCGTTGATGGCGCGGCTACCCCGACGCAAACCCAAAATGTTGTTTTCAATACCGACGGTACATTGCAATCACCAACGACTCCTTTTGCTGTAAATTTCAATCCTGCAGGTGCGGATGCGGCGAATATAAATATTGATATTGCAGGCACAACTCAGTTTGGCGCTAATTTTGGCGTGAGTACCAATGCGCCTAATGGTTATACCTCAGGTGAGCTGGCTGGTGTGCGTGTTGAAGACAACGGGATGGTATTTGCCGCATACACGAATGGTCAATCTCAGTTGCAAGGTCAGGTGATGCTGGCTGATTTTGCCAACCCTCAAGGATTGGTAAAAACCAATGGCACTTCTTGGATCCAAAGTTTCAGTTCGGGGGCTCCTGTTAATGGTGCGCCAAGTACGGGTACTTTAGGTGGATTAGTTGCTGGCGCATTAGAAGGGTCAAATGCTGATCTTACCAGCGAACTGGTAAGCCTAATGACCGCTCAGCGCAACTATCAAGCCAATGCCAAAACTATTTCGACGTCGGATAAATTAACTCAATCACTCTTTAACGCGGTGTAGTGAGAGGCTGTTATGGATAGCTTTTTATATACCGCAACCAGTGGCGCAAGCCGAGTGATGAAAGCGCAACATGTGCGATCAAATAACTTATCAAATGCAGATACCGCTGGCTTTCGTGCGGATATGGAGCGAGTGAAAAGCATCCCTTTACAGGGCGCGGGTTTTGATGGTCGCACCATGGTTGTGACTAACTCAGCAGCGACACGCTTTGATGCTGGGGATGTAATTAAAACGGGGCGTGCACTGGATATTGCCATTAATGGTGATGGCTTTTTTACCGTACAAACTGTCGCTGGTAATGAAGCCTATACCCGTGCTGGTAACATTCGTGTTGATGAGCAAGGCATGATGCGCGTTAACGGTTTTCCATTGATGTCAGAAGGGGAAGCCTTAGTGCTACCAGAATATCAAAATGTGGAAATCAGCGATAAGGGTGTCGTGTCAATCGTGCCGCTAGGTGGTGGTGCTGAACTTGAAGTTGGACAATTAAAGTTGGTTAATCCGGAATTTAATCAACTGCAAAAACAAAGTGATGGCTTGCTACACTCAGTGAATGATCAAGTTTTTGCTCAAGACCCGAGTGTGGCTATGACGGCAGGACATTTAGAAGGCAGTAACGTGTCTGCGATTAATGAGCTCGTTAGTGTGATGTCGCTGACTCGTAACTTTGAAATGCAAGTGCGAATGATGAAAACCGCAGAAACATTAGCACAAGCAGGAACCCGCTTAATGAACCCACGTTAATCACGTAGATAGCAATAATTACAAGGAGAGTCATCATGCATTCAGCACTTTGGGTCAGTAAAACAGGCATGGCAGCACAAGATACAAAAATGACTGCGATTTCAAACAACCTTGCCAATGTTAATACGGTAGGCTTTAAACGTGATCGTGTTGTTTTTGAAGATTTGTTTTACAGCATTCAACGTCAACCTGGGGCGCAAGTTGATCAGTTAAATCAGTTACCGAGTGGAGTACAGCTTGGTAGTGGAGTACGTGTAGTCGGCACACAAAAAGTATTTACTCAAGGGAATTCACAAAATACCCAACAACAGTTGGATCTTGCAGTAATGGGCTCGGGCTTTTTCCAAATAGAGAATTCCGATGGTGAAGTGATGTTTAGCCGAAATGGACAGTTTCACGTTAACTCTGAAGGTTTAATGGTGAACGGACAAGGTCTACCACTTCAACCGCAAATTCAAATACCTGAAGAAGCGAATACGATATCTATTGGCGTTGATGGCATTGTCACGGCGACGCTTGCAGGGGATCCAGAGCCTCAAGAATTAGGGCAAATTACCTTGGCGAAATTTATTAATCCAGCAGGTTTAGAAGCGATTGGCGGTAATCTTTATAAAGAGACACAAGCCAGTGGTCAGCCGCAAGAGATGATTGCAGGCACTGATGGAGCAGGCAGTTTGAAACAAGGTGCGCTAGAAGGCTCAAACGTGCAAGTAGTTGAAGAAATGGTTGATATGATCACCACTCAACGCGCTTATGAAATGAATGCCAAAGTTGTTTCTGCCGCTGATGACATGCTGAAATTTGTCGCTCAAGCCGTGTAAGGAGTGAGGATGAAGACGCTTTTAATGCTGCTATGTTTTCTCTCTTTTGTATCAGGTTGTGCAGTGCGTGAAGAATTTATTCCGCCTGAACCTAATGATGCTGCATTTGCGCCACCGGATCTTGATTACAGCTTACCTGAAGCCAAGCATGGCAGCTTGTATCGCCATAATTATTCGATGACCTTGTTTCAAGATCGCCGTGCCTATCGGGTCGGCGATGTATTAACGGTAGAGTTGGATGAGCAAACGCAGTCAAGCAAAAAAGCCAATACCAAGTTTGGTAAATCCTCCTCTATTGAATTTGCAGCGCCAACATTAGGTAATAAAACCTTTGATGATCTCTCTGCCAGTGTCAGCGGTGATCGTGGTTTTGATGGCACAGCTGCCAGCACTCAAGGTAATAAGCTGCAAGGGGCAATCACTGTCACTGTGCATAAGGTATTGCCTAATGGCGTGTTGATGATCCGTGGTGAAAAGTGGATCCGACTAAACCAAGGGGATGAATACATACGCTTAACGGGCGTGGTTCGGGTTGATGATGTTAATCGTCATAACCAAGTGTCTTCTCAACGTATTGGTGATGCGAGGATCACTTATTCTGGCAGAGGCGCACTGGCTGATAGCAATGCTGCTGGCTGGTTAACACAATTTTTCACTAGCCCATGGATGCCTTTTTAATGAAAAAAATAGTTTATTTTATCCTGTCTTTTTTGTGGGTAGCGTTGGGTTGGATGCCGCTTAACGTTAGCGCTAAAACAGCAGTACCTATGATGGATTTAGTGGATGTGCAAGGCATACGCTCAAATCAGCTGGTGGGTTATGGTTTAGTGGTTGGTCTCGATGGCTCAGGAGATCGAAATCAAGTGAAATTTACCAGCCAGTCTATCACCAATATGCTGCGTCAATTTGGGGTACAGATTGGCGATAGGATCGATCCAAAGCTTAAAAATGTCGCTTCAGTGAGTGTGACGGCTACCGTTGAAGCGATGGCGGGACCCGGTCAAGAGCTCAATGTTGTTGTTTCATCTATTGGTGATGCAAAAAGCCTACGTGGCGGTACTTTATTATTGACGCCACTTAGAGGTATCGATGGTGAAGTTTATGCTGTTGCACAGGGGAATGTTGTTGTTGGAGGGGTAAAAGCAGAAGGGCAAAGTGGCTCAAAAATCACGGTCAATACACCCACAACAGGACGCATTCCTAATGGTGCAACGTTAGAGCGAGAAATACCGACTGATTTTAATAACAGCAGCATAGTCACGTTAAATTTACGCCAACCGAGCTTTACCACAGCGAAAAATATTTCCCGTGCAATAAATGCGACTTTCGGCCCAAAAGTAGCGACTGCGATCAGTAAAGGTCGAGTGGAAATGCGTGCGCCACAAGACTTACAACAGCGGGTGACTTTTATGTCGATGTTGGAAGACTTAAAAGTGATGACAGGGAGAAAAGCTGCGCGGGTGGTATTTAATGCGAGAACAGGAACGGTCGTGGTTGGCAAAAATGTCCGTGTTAGTGAAGCGGCTGTGAGCCACGGTAATCTTACCGTGACGATTTCAGAAAGTGATCAAATCAGCCAGCCAAATGCCTTTAGTCAAGGTACAACAGAGCGAGTCAATAATTCCACTGTCGATATCAACCAAGATGAGGCACAAATGTATATTTGGCCTGAAGGAACTGAGATTAATACTATCGTAAATGCCGTAAACAGCTTAGGTGCGTCACCTGATGATCTTATGTCTATTCTGCAGGCGCTACATGAAGCAGGCGCATTGAATGCAGAGCTGGTAGTGATTTAGGAGAGTTAGATGAAGATCGACGACAATATCAGCACAATTAACAAAAATAATGTTCTATACCATGATAATAATGGTTTGCAGCAAATCAAACATTCGCTATCTGATGAGCAAGGTTTAGAGGTGGTTGCTGGGCAATTTGAAGCGATGTTTTTACAAATGGTTTTACGCCAAATGCGAAGTAGCAGTGATGTCTTGGCTGATGAAGATAATCCATTTTCCAGCAAACAACAGAGCGTCTATCGCGATTTTTATGATGGTCAGTTGGCAATTGAAATGGCGAAACAACAGCAAACAGGCATTAAAGAAATGTTGATGAAACAGTTAAATCCTAACCAAGGATTTAATGATGTTCAAAATAGTGCCGCATTAACTCATCAAGTACTGGAAAAACAAGACACACCAAAGCCTGTTAACAATGAAGCGGCCAATCAATTGGCAATGCGAACGTGTACTGCTTTTCAACAATCATTGCAATCTTACAAGGAGCAGTAATCGCTATGAATATGATTAATATTGGTTTAACAGGATTAAATGCCAATAAAACGGCGCTTGATGTTACTGCTCATAATATTGCTAATGTTAATACGCCAGGATTTAGTCGACAGCAGGCGATGATGAGTGCTCTTGCTGGCAACGATATATTAAGTGCGGGAAGTGGTGTTGACGTTGCCAGTATACGTCGTATATCAGATCAATTTATTGTAAAACAAACATGGGCTGCAACCAGTCAACAAGCAGCAAGCAATACGAATTTAGACAATATGACGATGCTCGAAAGCCTATTAGGTGGAGAGGGCTTTAATATTAGTGCTGGTCTTGATTCTTTATATTCGGCGTTAAATGACGCGACGCTTAAACCGGAATCTACCCCTAATCGCCAGCAAATTATTAATGAAGCTAAAGCGTTATCTCGTCGCTTTAATACCTTGTCTGAATCTTTACATGGTCAGGGTAAACGTATTAGTGACAAGGCCACGGCGTCTATTGAGCATGCAAATAGCTTAATGAGTAACATTGCTGATATAAACCATCGCGTTGTTGAGACACAAGCGACAGGCGGTAATCCTTCTCAGCTTATTGATGAACGTGATGTATTAGTTAAGCAACTTTCTGAAGTGGTAGAGATAAGTTCAACCCAGCAACCAGATGGTAGTCTACAAGTTACTCTGGCATCGGGTCAGCCCTTAATCCTAGGTAGTGATGCTGCGCAATTAAAATCTACTCCGATAGTTAATGAGCCGTTTATTAAGAACATTGAAATTGATTTTTCTGGGCAAACTTTTGCAGTTACAGGTGAGTTAGGAGGGCAATTAGGTGCATTTGATAACTATCTTAAAGACACCTTAAAACCGACCCAACAAGCTCTTGATGAGATGGCACAAAACCTAGCAACCGAATTTAATCAGGTACTAGCGACGGGTTTTGATTTAAATGGTAATCCAGGCCAAGCATTGTTTTCATTTGATCCCAATTCGCCAGCAGCCAGCCTTGATATCACAGCGATCACACCAGCTGAGCTGGCATTATCTTCAGATGGGACGCCGGGTAACAGTGATACGTTACAAGCCTTGATTGATTTGTCGACAAAACCAATGGTGATCACTGGGTTAGGTAGTGTGACCTTGAATGATGCATTTGCTTCTATGGTGGGTAAAACAGCAATAGAAACGCGACAAGCCGCAGTTGATCAAAAAGCCGCAGAAACCTTATTTAGTCAAGCCAACGCAGCACGAGATAATTTAAGTGCGGTTAACAGTGATGAGGAAGCGGCAAATCTAATGACATTTACCAATGCTTATCAAGCAAACATGAAAGTGATCAGTACAGCCAATGAACTGTTCGACTCAGTATTACGATTATTGTAAGGGATGAATGATGAGAGTCAGTGATACGCAATTTAGCCAGCTAATGTTAACCAGCCTATCAAAAAATAACCAAGGCTTAGGTGAAGTGTTAGCGCAGATGTCAACAGGTCAGCGCTTACTCAAATTATCTGATAACCCAATTGATTCTATTAATTTATTGAATTTAGACCGTGAAAATAGCGCGATAAATCAGTACCAAGATAACATTAGTAATGTGAAAACCGCGCTATCTTCGCAAGAAGTTCATTTAATGGCCGCAAGTGATACGTTAAAGGATATGCGAGATACGTTGTTATTAGCGTCAAATGGTGCCATATCAGATGCTGATAGAGAAAGTTATGCCAATAAATTAGTCAGCTTACGTGATGCTTTTATGTCTTCATTTAACGTTCAAGATGAAGAGGGTAATTACCTTTTTTCCGGTACTCAAAGTGATGTCCCAGCGATTACAGCTCAACCTGCTGGTGGCTATATTTTTGAAGGTAATAGCGATAAGCGCGTAGTGACGGTAGCCAAAGGCGTTACGATGGAAGCAAATTTTGCTTCACAAGAAATGCTCGATCTTGGCGGTAATAATATCTTAAATCAGATTGACGCAGCGATAACCGAGTTACAAGCCCCGACAGCAAATCTCAATAACACCTTACAAGCAACGTTAAATACTCTAGATATAACGCATGATAATGTTTTAGCAGCAGTAACCGATATTGGTGGGCGTCATAATAATTTAGATTTAATGGAAACCAGCCATGGTGATAATAAGTTATTTGTTGAAGCTGTCACCAATGATCTAGAAGCGTTGGATTATGGTGAAGCATCGGTTCGTTTAAATAATTATATGGCTGCGCTTCAGGCTACACAGGCAAGCTACATGAAAATTAACGACCTTTCATTGTTTAATCGATTGTAAGGTAGCAAAGAATTATGGTGACAAGTACATCGGAAGTCAGAACTCAGAGTATAAATTTTGCTAATGCGAGCAAGAAAGCTGCCATTGTTCCGTCAGCCGCAGACACAATCGATACCAAGAAAATCGCTGGTTCGAACTTAAAACAATTAAGCTATCAGCACGATGGATATACGGTTTCCAAAACTTTACTTGCCAAGGGGCAGCAGCAAGTAACATCGGTACAAATAGCACAACAAGCTTTAGGCGTTGTAGGGCGGGACTTACAAGCAATAAAGAAGATCTTAAGTACTGAGCTTATTGCTCAACGCGCTGTTGCTCCGTCAGCTCAAAACAATGCGAATCATCATCTTGATTCGATAAAACACACATTGAATAACGCTAAGAGCGACGGACTTCGTGTTATTGATGCAGAGCTAAAAGTTAATATTGATAGACCAATAACACGTACATTTTCTGTTCCCGGTCTGAATGTTCAGCGCCAGCGAGAGCACAGTGAGTTGATTAAATTAAGCTTTCAACAGTTGGGAACGGTTGTTGTGAATATGGATGCGAAACTAAGTGATAAAGCCTTAGTTTCGCAAATAGATCGTCATGTGATCCCTTTTGGTCTTCGAGCATCGCAACAAGATAACGGCGATATTGTATTTCGAACCAATGAGCAAGGTTTTCAAGGGTTGGAAGGAAAAGTTCAGGTAATTGGTCAAGGGCATCGATACCCTGCAGGGCAGGCCAATACCCTGACGATTAAGCCTGAGCCTGAAGGTATTGAAGATAGTCAATTTACTTTTAATAACCGTGAGCAAATTCGCGATACTTTAGTTAAAGTGAACCAACATTTACGGCAAGTGCAACAAAGCCTTGATGATATCAAAGCTTATCAGGCGGTATTGGCTAAACAAATGGCAGATGCGAAGGCAAACACGTCGCTGGGCGATGTTAAGCAAGTAGAAGAAAAGCTTAGCCAACTCTCGGGGGCTGGAAACCAGCAATTTAGTGCAACGTATCGCTCTTTAGCAGCACAAGCGAATGTACATCGTCATACCGTTGTCGCTTTATTGAAATAATGTCACTGACTACATGTTTATTTCTGACTTTCGTCTGCACAACATTCATCTTGAAGGTACGCAATCACTGAATCCAGTTTCTGATATTCAGCGACACAAAACAAAATTCGTCCTTCTCTGCGTTGTGAAATGAGCCCCGCAGAGGCCAGCCCAGCAATATGATGAGAGAGGGTTGAGCCTGGAACGGAAAGCTTTTCTTGTAATCCCCCAACAGCAATACCTTGTTGACCCGCTCTAATCACTGTTTTGTAAATCATCAATCTTGTCGGGTGTCCTAATTCTTTCAATGCCTTAGCAATGATTTCTGTATTCATTGTGAGTACCTTTACTGACTTTATATTTCGATAATACTAGAAATAACTTGATCTATCCAATAAAGGTCAATTATATTTCGATTATTCTAGAAATATAGGTTGGTGCTGTGATGTTAAAAGATACGTTAGAGATGTTCCTCTTTTTGGCGACTGAGTTAACGCTACTGTTTTTGTTGATTAGTTTTTTGGTTGGTGTATTACAAAGCTATATTCCACCGGCAAAAATTCAGAGAATATTAAGTGGAAAGAAAGGTAAGGGTTATGTTGTTGCTGCATTATTAGCAGCTATTACTCCGTTTTGTTCTTGTTCAACAATCCCGTTTTTAAAAGGATTACTTAGAGCTAAAGCGGGCTTTGGCACCATGATGGTGTTCCTTTTAGCAAGTCCTCTGCTTAACCCCGTTATCATTGGTTTATTTGTCGTAACCTTTGGTATTAAAGTTGCGGCATTCTATTTTGTGATGGCGATGGGTGTATCTGTTATTGCCGGCGTGCTCTTAGAAAAGCTCAATTTTGAACGCTTTGTAAAGCCAGAAGCCTATACTGAACCTGAGTCATCATGTGGTGCTAAAAGCTGTGGTGGGGTAAAAGTAGAAACCAATAAATGGAAAAAAATCTGGAATACAACATGGAAAGACTTCAAAAAAGTACTGCCTTACTTAATCGGTGGTATTGCTATTGGCTCATTGATTTATGGTTTTATGCCAACTGAGTTCATCGCGAAAATCGCAAGTGATAATAATCCATTTGCGATTCCGGTAGCGGCTGTCATTGGTATTCCATTATATATTCGTGCAGAAGCCGTTATTCCATTAAGTGCTGCTTTAGCTGCAAAAGGAATGGGATTAGGGGCGGTGATGGCATTAATTATTGGTAGTGCTGGCGCAAGTTTAACAGAAGTTATCTTATTAAAATCGATATTTAAAACACCAATGATTATTGCTTTTGTTGCGGTTGTTTTAACCATGGCTATGAGTTCAGGTTACTTATATAGCTGGATTTTTTAATCCTTACCATGGAATTTCAGTGCCATCGTAACTGAAGAATTTTCCATTATCTTTTAAGCTCAGTCGCTGTAGCAAGTTAATTAATGCTGCAGCGACTTTTTCTGGCGTTTGTAAATTACCTTCTGGCACGTTGCGCTGAAAAGGCTTTGATAAGTTTGTGTCTGTAGTACCGGGGTGAAAAGCGAATACACAGGTATTAAATTTTTTATTTTTCCATTCAATACTAATGGTTTTCAAAGTCATATTTAATGCTGCTTTTGAACTTCGGTAACTTATCCATCCACCTATATTATTATCTTCAATACTGCCAATTTTTGCCGAAACAGTAACAAAGTAATTCAATGTTTTTGATTTTAATTTAGGAGATAAGTGCTTAGCGATGAGCAGTGTAGGTAATACGTTCGTTGCGATGTTTTGATTGAAAAAATCACTATCAAATTGAGTAATCGTTTTTTCTGGCATCGTATCGCCATTGTGTAACATGCCAACCGCATTGATCACGATATCAAGCTGGCCAACTGTTTCTGATAATTTAGCCACATCAGAATCTTTGCTGACATCAGCACGATGCCAAGTAAGTTGAGGGTGTTCAATAGTTGGATGGCTGTTGTGGTATGTCGCATGGATATGATTGACTGCATCTTGGCTTAGATATGCTTTTATTAAGGCTGAACCGATGCCACCTGTGCCACCTAATATCAATATATGCATAAAGAGAAACTCACCGTATTGAAATAACAAAGTATCTATACGATGAGTTTAGCTAAATAGTTTTGTTTTAATTACTTACGCTTAAAGTAATCTCGAATAGATTCGATAATGCTTAAAACAATATAGAATGGGTTTGACGCTCTGTTATATTCTTCTAATACGTAAATATAGTCTGACTTGTAGTGCTCTACTGCTTCTTCACTTGTTTCTGCATAGATCACATCATCTAAGACTTCAAAGCCTTGAGACAGTAATGTTTCTTTCTCTTTCATAAATGTCGAAGATGACATATCAAGAAAAGTGTATTGTTTTCTGTCGTTGTTAAGCGTAAAGAACTGAAATTTAATCGTCATAATTATTCCTCTATATTTCACCAAGCGTATAAAAATTGAAAACGAAAGTTTGAGTAATACGTCTTTGGTTCTGCAAATACATTGAAATAATATTTAGCTATAGCGTTCTGATTAAATTTGGCTGTAAAAGTATGCTTTTATACTATGTGATCAATAACTAGACAAACAAGGGAAAGCTTCTCAGTTTTATTTGTAAGAGGATGTAAATCCCTTAGCGATGATCATCTACATAGCGTGTTGTTAGAACTCTTATTAAAGGGATGCGCTCAATTAATATTACTTTTACAGTGTTTAGTAAATAAAATTTATCGTAATGATAAAAATCTATGTTTTTGAACGAGTGTCAATTACTATACTATCCGCGCCAGTTAATAACCCTACACGGTATAAGATATTGGCAACAACCACTTCTACAGCGCTGTATACAGATCTATCTTCTTACTATGATTTAATGTGTGCTGATATTAATTATCAAGTTCAAGCAGAGTGTATTCGTAGACTTCACCAGCTTTTTGGTAATAAAGGTACACGCCATTTAGATTTAGCCTGTGGTACAGGGCCTCATGTTCGTCACTTTATTGATCATGGCTTTCAAAGTTCTGGCTTAGATATCAATCAGCCAATGCTTGATCTAGCAAAACTTCGCTGTCCAGAAGCCGACTTTGTTTTGCAGAATATGTGTGAATTTAAAGTGGATCAGCCATTGGATTTGATCACCTGTTTCTTGTATTCCATTCATTACAGCGACGGTCTTGTCAATTTAACGCGCTGTATTGAAAGTGCACATGCGGCGTTAAAAGAAGATGGTATATTTTGTTTCAATGCGGTTGAAAAGAACTTAATCAACAATAGTTACTTTGTCAGCCACAGTGTTGAACATGATAACAGCCGCTTTACTTTCAGCTCTGGTTGGTATTATCAAGGTGAAGGTGAAAAACAAGCGCTGAAATTGAGTATTGAAAAAGCGGATACACTCAATACTGAAATTTGGCATGATGAACATCCAATGGTTGCGGTGAGCTTTATTGAACTTCAAGCGCTACTTGAGCCATATTTTGATGTTCATATGTTTGAACATGACTACGAGAAACTCATTCCTTGGAATGGGGAATCAGGTAATGCAATCGTCGTGTGTGTGAAGAAGTAACGATTAAAGGGTCATCCAGCAGTGATTAATGGTTACTGTTGGGTAACCCGTTTTAGATTTATCCATTTGCATTTTTTATTTAATTGTTTTGCTTCAATTAATGCTGAAGTCATTCTATGGTAATTTACATATTCGTTTATAAAGCACAATAACGAATACAGAGCTGATGAATAAAATGAAGCATGTCGAAAATAAACTGGGCTTATGTATTGCCTGCATTGTTTTAGTTTGTGTGATTGCAACAATAGGAAACTCGACTAACACGCCGTGGTTACAGATGCCGTTTGAAGCATTCAATGGCATTGCATTTAGTTTTGGTTATTTCTTTCGTTTATCTGCTATGTGGGCGTATGCATGTAGTAGTGTCTTTTTTATCTCATTGTTTGCGGTTAGCTTTTGGCTAGGGAAAATAGTGGTAAGATTTTTTTGTCGTCGACGTTAAGCCACTAAAAAGAAGAAATATAAAAAGCAGACGAAAGCGAGCAATATAGCTGAGATGATAGGGTAAATAATGTAGCTGTCATCTATTCTATTCGCACGATGAAAACAAAAAAACGCTAATAAACCATTATAAAAGATCAATAACAGGCTGATCATTGTGCCAGTACGTAAGTCGAGCGAGCCTAGTTGAAATAGAAAAAAAGACAGCAGAATATAATCAATGACGATCAGCCATAGAAAAGTCTTTTGTAAATTATCAGCTTTACGCTGTTTTATTTGTGTATGAGTCATTGGGCACACATCCACTAAAATCTCACCAAAACCGAGCATTGCATTCAATATTTATAAAAGATAGCTTATAAATTAGACACGACGGGCTGTATTTCTTTTGGTTGGGTAACTGAATGGTTTATATAGTCGCTACGTAGCACAGGTTGATTAAAACGTGCTTTTTCGTAAGCTTTATCAATTATGTTATCAGGATTTCCTGTACCAAATAGGGCATCTACAACGCTGGCTGCAGGCGTGGTTAAGATAAATAACTCAATCCGACGGTTTTCACTGGCATTAGGGGATTGCTTGTTCAGTAGGGCGCGTTCTGCCATTGCTGCTACTTGAAGTACTCGATTGCTTGGCATGCCGCCAGCAATGAGCGTCTGTCTTGCGACATTGGCACGGGAAGAGGAGAGTTCCCAGTTTGATCTATTACTAAACTGGCGTTTAAACGGAGTCGCATCAGTATGGCCACTGATGATCAGTGAATTGCTGATTTGTTTAAAAATAGGGGCAATACTTAATAATACATCTTCAAAAAAGGGGGTTAAATTAGCACTGCCACGATGAAACATATTTTGTTTGAAGTCATCTTGTAAAATAATCCTCAAGCCTTGCGGTGTAACATCAACCGAAATATTACCTTGAGCTGATACTTGCTTAGCGGTTTCTTCAACGACCGAAGCAAGGATAGCTAATTGCTCTTGGGTTTCAAAACTACCTGGAATTAACGCATCACTCTCTGGCCCATCACCGTTACCATCAAAAAACGATTTTATTGTCATCGCTGCATTGTGAGAGCTTAGATCAGCAGCTTCGCCACCGAAATCAATAGGGGATAAGCTGTTGGCGGTATCAAAAGGATTGCCAGCCCCTTCGTCAAAAACGCTGGCACTATTTACGTAAGCGACAATAGCTTTACGTTCCTTTTGATCAACTACTTGCATCAACCAAAGCACTAAAAATAGTGCCATAAGAGCAATCATAAAATCAGCAAAAGCGACTTTCCATGCGCCACCGTGATGTTGATGTGAATGTCGTTTTGCTGCGCGTTTAAAGACGATCTGCTCTGTGTTCTGCATTATCCCTCCTGTTCAGTTAGCCACCTCTCCATTTCGTTAAATGTAGGTTTAATGTCTAGCTGAATATGTTTTCTTCCTGCGTCAATAGCTAATAAGGTCGGCTTTTTTGCGACATAGGCGACAAGTGTTGCTCTTATACATTCAAATGCTGACATATTACGTTTAACACGCTGTGCCATGGCATTACTGGCAGGATCAAGAATGCAATAACAACCAAAAATCCCAAGAAAAGTACCGACTAATGCGGCTGCAACGTGATAGCCGATCATGGCGATAGAGCCATCAATGGCTTGCATGGTAATGATGATCCCCATGACAGCCGCCAAAATACCAAATCCAGGTAAGGCTTCTGCGGTACGTTGCATAGAACGTGAAGGCAAGAGTAAGTCTTCTTCTATTGCACTGATTTCTTGTTCTAATAACCCTTCAAGTTCATAAGGCGACATTTGTCCCATTGCCATTAAACGTAAATTGTCTGTAATGAAAGAAATAACATGATGATCATGCTTAATGAGAGGGTAACGATTAAAAATTGTGCTGCTTTGAGGAGACTCAATATGCTCATCGAGTGCTTTAAAGCCTTTATTACGAACGGTATCAAGCAAGGTTTGCAGTAATGCCATCAATTCCATGTAGTACTGAGCCTCATTATTACGAGGCGAGAGTACTTGACGAAATTGTTGGCGCATTTCCTTTAATACATGCGGTGGATTACCAATGATCAACGAGCCTAATGTAGCTCCGGCAATAATTAAAAATTCAGCAGGTTGCCAAATCGCACGTAAATTTCCGCCAGCCCAAACGTAGCCACCAAAAACACAAATAATAATGATGATGGCACCGATAAACTTTTGCATACACAGCTCCTAAGCCGATAAATTGTGATTGAGGGATTTCAGTGCTTGTTTATGCAGCTGACAAATACGCGGTGGAGTAAGGTTAAGCACTAACGCTATCTCATGCAGATTGAGTTCATGTTGATAAAATAGGGTCAGCAACAACTGCTCTCGTTTTGATAATTGCGTTAAAGCGTATTCCAGTGTGCGACGCATATGTTCATGTTCAACACCGTTATATTCCAACGGTGCATCTAGCTCTTTACCTGCCTCTAGCAATTGGTCAAGGCTTTGCATTTCACTTGCCATACTGGCTTGTAAACGCAGTTGATAATTTTCACTATCAATCCCAAGCGCAGATGTGATCTCAGCTTCTGTGGGTTGTCGGCCAAGTTGCTTCATTAAGTCACGGGTGATGTCGTTAAGTTCATGGGCTTGCTGGCGTGTATGACGAGAACGCCAATCTAGTCGCCGCAGCTCGTCTAAAATCGCACCACGAATACGACATACAGCAAACGCTGGAAATTGAGGATCTTCGACATTGCCATAACGTCGCGCCGCTTCTAACAGCCCAATCAGTCCAATTTGTTGCATGTCTTCATAACTGCAATGTGAGCTAGTATGGTGACGAAGTTGATTAACCACTCGCTTAACTAAAACAAGGTGATGACGGATTAATAAATCTTCATCAATATGATCCTGTTGCGGCGATGGGGCTGTGCCGGGTTCATAGTGAGTGGTTGGGTTGTGATCAAGCATACTCACCTCATTGTTGAATGACGTATTTGGTAAAAAGCACATCATCGATATCACGAGCGATCGTGGTATTGGCAAAGGCTGCGGTCAGGGTTTGTTTTACTTCTTGCTGTAATTGATCGATAGATTGCTGGTTTTGTAACTCTTCATACTTTTTCTTACTGAACATTTTTAATAATGCATTGCGAACGAGTGGCATATAACTATCGATTTGTTTTATTCGTTCGGGATAGTGGGTTTGGACTGCTAGCTCAATCATCACATAATGAGTTTGGCGTTCGCCTTTTACACTGACAACGACCTTATCGAGAGGGTGAAAAGCAGGCTGTGCCGTGGCTTCTGGCTCTGATTGAAAGACTTTTGTGATCCATGAATCTATGTTTGGAGTGGACGTATTATGTTGGCTATACCATAGGGTGGCGCTAAAAGTGGCAACAGCAACAATAATGCTGATCAGCAATATGATAAAGAGGTTAGAAAGCGTTTTGTTATTAGTCATCATCCTGATCCTAAATAAGAAAAATTATGCGAGCGTGGATAGCCAATGCTCATTAGTTGTTGAGGTTTCAACGTCTGCTGATGACGAGGAAGTGATTACCCTATGATCGTTATCATCTTGGGTTGAATGTTGTGCGGTTTGATCTGAATGGGAATGTTGCTTACCTTGGCTGATGTTGACATCGACACTGACAAACTGCTGCTGGAGATCATGACGTAAACGTTCAGATACTTGGTTAAGTGCATCACGTACTGCAGTGTTATTAGCACTGATTTGAACATTCAACTTATCGCCATCCATTTTGACGATCAGATCAAGTTTGCCAAGATCCGGTGGATCTAAACGAATACGTGCTTCTTGCATGTTTTGTGTCGCTTGAAGAGAAACGCGATCTTGTAGAATATTCAGCATTTTCTCACCCCATTGTGGAGATTGAGGATCAACACTTATGGGAGCCCAATTCACACGATTAACCGTTATGTTGGTTTGTGTTTGTGCTTGAGCAGATAAAACTTGTTCGACTGCTGTAAGATTTTGAACCGATTGTGCAGCGGGCATTTCACCATTGAAAACCGGTGTTTTTACCGCGTTCAACGATGACATTTGTTCTAAGGCTGAACTTGGTAGTGAAGTCATTGTTAGTGGTGCGATTACTTCCTTAATAGGATTATTTGCATGGTTAATCGCAGATGTATTGACACCGTCTAGCATCTGATGAGAACTTGATAATGCACTCTTAAGATCTGGTTGCTGCGTAAATGAAGCAGAGGACAGTGTGCTTGTGGTTGACTGCGTAGCTAAGTGATTAAGTGAAAAATTACCTATGATTGGTGTAGTTACGGTTGTTTCAATTTCACTTGGCGGTACCGGCAGCAATGTTTGATGTTGCGATACTGTTGCTGAGTCTATCTGTTCAAGATCTGTTGTATTGGCATTGCCTAATAGTAGCTCTGGTAACGTACTTTCGCTTTGCTGGGAAAATGTTTTTAATGTTTTCGAGAAACCTTCTTGCCCTACTGTAGCGTCTGAGCTTTCAACAAGCATCCCAGCTTGTTTGATCTCAGATGATGACGATACATTGTCAATTTTGGTGAGCGCAGTATTAATTAACATTGTTCACTCCATATTGTTGGCTGACTGATAAGCCTCAAGGCGTTCTTTTTCCTTGTCAGCAGTTGCTATTTTTTGTTGTAGTATTTGTTGTGCTTGTTGTAACGCAAGATAGGCTTGGCGATGTGCAGCCATTAACGCCGTTATTTGTACTTGCTGTTGCGCTGTTTTAGGTTTCGATTTAAGCGGTAGTAACAGCGTACGTAACACATCATCAAGCTGCTGTAAGCGAGACCAATTTTCAGTCTCAGCAGCTTGCTGAATTTTTGCTGTGAGCATTTTTATCGATATGGAATTATTTGGCTGCATGCTGCCCAAACCCTTGCCAGCCTTCTCGAATGTTGTTCATCACTAAAGTGACATTATCGAGGTGGGAGATATCGTTTTTGACACTTGCTTGGTAAAGTTCAAGCTGACAAAATTCATAAAGATCATGCAAATTAGCCGCAATTTCATCGCCAAGCTCTAAATCTAATGCACTATCTAGCCCTATTAAGATGTTCATGCATTTATTAATGCTGATCCCCTTGGCATCGAGTCGTTTTGCTTCGATATGTCCTTGTGCACGGATCAGTTCATCTTGAAAGCCATCAATGAGCATCAAGACTAATTGATGAGGGGAGGCTGAAGCGGCTTGTGCATCCAAGTCGACTTGTTGATATGAATTAAAACCTGCATCTTGCATTAACATTGTTGTACTCCTTTTAACCAAATAAACCTTGGGTTTGCTGCATTTGGGTCATGATTTGATTCATTTGGGTGAATTGTTTGAGGTAGCGGGTGTAAGTCATGTCGTATTTACGATCGAGAGTGACTTGCTTATCGTCGATACGATCGATGTTGTTTCGTAATGCTTCTTTGCGAGAAGTGAACATCCCAGAAGAGAACTGGAGAAAAGGTTTAAGCGAATCTTCTAATGAATCGAGTAAATTACCATCGCCGTTAAACATGGACTCAATGGTTGTCCCCATGGTTTGCTGTGCGTTTTTAAAACTATCTTTATCGACTTCAAGTTTGCCTTCACGATTAAGGCTAATTCCAATTTCTGACAACCTTTTTCCTTCAAATTGATCGCGTAATAAATTGTTTAATTGCGATTCAATAGATCGAAGGGTGGGATCATTCGCCAGTGCGCCGCGCTTAGTGTCTGCTGATCCTGTCTGGGTATAACTATCAAGGGTACTCATCACTTTGTTATAGCTTTCTATAAAAGTATTAACTTGTTCTAAAGTAGCGTCCTGATCGGCATCGATAGCCATGGAAAGAGCGGGGTCGCCAGAGGTTTGTGCTTTAGTCGCAGTGATATCAATACCATCAATGACATTTGAAAAGGTATTACTGCTATTGGTCAGTTTTAAGCCGGTCGTTTCAGCACCCAGCCAAATCACTGCGTCTTGTGGCGCACTTATTTCAGTTAAGTTAGTAAACGCATCATCAAACCATGTTGTGCCTGTACTCGAAGAAACACTTAATGTGTTCGCAACCCCTGTTTCGTTACTTGCTAACATGAAATGAGTTTGACCACTGGTACGAACTAACGTGGCATTGACTCCGGGGTTATCGGGGTGGTTATTAATCGCTGTTGTGAGCTCTGATATAGTGGATTGCCCATCACTATCGCTATCGATTGTTGAAAGGTCGAGATCAAGAGTTTGACCATCGACAGTGAATGAAAGTGTTCCTGTATTAGGTACAGAAGTCGTTGACTCTAAATTCGCTGGCATCCCTGTTTTTACCTGATGCGCACTAGCAATTTGCTCAACAAAGACCTGATAACTGCCACTTAACGCTTTTGCATTTGCACTGACGGAAAAATGGCTGTCGTCACTTAATGTTGCTCTATTTTGAATAATACTGGTTGTTGAACTGTTAATGTCCTGAATCGTCGAGCGAAAATCACGTAGAGCAGATTCTACTTTTCCCAGTGCAGTTAATTGGCTTTGGTATTTATCTGCTTGAAATTGGGCGCGTTGTTGGAATTTTTGTGTATCTGCCGTTGCAAGGTTCTGTGCCATTTGCGCTGGATCAATTGTATTCATCTAATGCTCCTTAAGTGACTAGCTATATTCGCAAGAGCTATGCCAAAACTTTATCTATATAAATCATTTAAAAAACAGGTGGTTATGGTTGGTGTGTTAGGTGGCGGAAATGTGATTTCCGTTTGTTATTTCCTGCTTTATTCCTATGTTCCGTTTATTAACCAAAGGCTTACTAATAGTTCGATTTACTGTATATCGACTAACTGGCATTTAATAATGGCTACAAAAATGTATGGTCCGCCCCGTTATTGCAACTACAATATTAGTAATAACGGAGTTGGTTTGCGCTAATGTATTCGGAGTCGAAATTAGGCATATTAATGTCCTAGCTCCAC
>NZ_JADQAQ010000014.1 GCF_022129445.1 Photobacterium sp. Ph5 | reverse complement strand
CGCTATGCGACTAGGCCTTCAAGAAAACGTGAATTATCTTAATTCACATGCATTACAGCATAAGCTGGGCTTTTTCGTTGCATGATTTAAATTAAGCGGTTAATGCTAAAATGGAACCTGGGATAGCGATGAATACTAGGCCAAGGTAACCAGCGACTGCTACTTTGTTCTTAGTTGCTAAGTCACTTAAGAAGAATGCACACTTCAACGGTATTTCACGTAAGAATGGAATGCCGTAAATCAGTACTGTTGCCATTACATTGAAACATAAGTGTACCAGTGCAATTTGTAATGCAAATACGGCGTTGTCACCCGATACTGCTGTAGCAGCTAATAGTGCAGTGATACATGTACCGATGTTTGCACCAAGTGTGAATGGGTATACATCACGTACTTTCAGTACACCAGTACCTACTAGTGGTACCATCAAGCTTGTTGTTGTTGATGATGATTGCACTAGAATCGTTACCGCTGTACCTGATGCAATACCATGTAGTGGGCCACGACCAATTGCACTTTTTAGAATATCACGAGCACGGCCAACCATTAGGCTACGCATTAATTTACCCATAACCGTAATCGCAAAGAAGATTAATGCGATACCGATAAAGCTAAGCGCGACACCACCCATAGAACCAAATGCTTCTAGAGGACCTTTTACTAGTTCTACTGCAGGTTTAGTTAATGGCTTCATAAAGTCCATTCCTTTCATGCTCATATCACCAGCATTTAAGAATGGAGAAACTAACCAACTTGACATTTTATCTAGCAGACCAAACATCATTTCTAGTGGCAAGAAAATTGCTACAGCTAGTAGGTTGAAGAAATCATGGACGGTTGCGCTAGCAAAAGCACGACGGAATTCATCCTTACAACGCGCATGTCCTAAACTCACTAATGTATTGGTTAGTGTCGTACCTATATTTGCACCCATTACCATTGGGATTGCTGTTTCAACAGGCAAACCACCGGCAACAAGACCAACAATGATTGACGTTACCGTACTTGATGATTGAATTAATGCTGTTGCGATTAAGCCAATCATGAGTCCTGCAACAGGATGAGAGGCAAATTCAAATAAGGTTTTAGCTTGTTCGCCAACAGACCATTTAAAACCGCTGCTGATCATCGATACAGCAACAAGTAAAAGATAAAGCATGAACGCTAGGTTGGCCCAGCGGACCCAACGCATAGAGCTGAACTTAGATACAGCAGTAGTGGCTTGGGTAGTCATAATCATTTCTCCATGACAGTAATATGTCGTTTGGGTGTCATTTTGTTGAAATCTGTGTGGATAGTAGATGGCTTTTATTTCAGAAATATTACACTGGTTGTCACAAACATGATTTGTCGCTTTTTTGTGATGGCAAGCGATTAACTGGCACTCGTTTTTTTTTGTTTTTATATGATTAACTATCTGTTATATATGGTTTATTAAGAAGTTTTGGATGAAAAAGGAAATTTGAGTTTTTTTTAATGTGGTATATGGAAAGGTTGTCTTTTTTTACGATAAGTCGTAAAAATCGGTCAATTATGACAGTTTGCCTATATTTAATAGGGAAGCACATGACAGGGAAATGCGCGCTAATGTCAAAGGTTCGTTAGTACAGCACGGTTATTATATTGTTATAGCTCTAATTATTCGGTTTTTCCGAGTTATTGTATCTAAACAAACGATTTCACAAGTGTTGAGAATGACGTTTACACTGCATTTAATTGATTAATTCATATTGTTTTATAGGAGTGACGGTCGATGACCGATGCTATTCGTAAGTTTCTTAAATTAGAATCAGCTGGTGGAATTGTGCTGATTATTGCTGCGTTGATTGCGATGATCATTGCTAATTCACCACTAGCATCAGTGTATACCGATACATTACACAGTTATGTAGCTGGCTTATCTGTTTCTCATTGGATCAATGATGGTTTAATGGCGGTTTTCTTTTTACTCATTGGTTTAGAAGTAAAACGTGAGCTAATTGAAGGGGCGTTAAATACTAAAGAAAAAGCCATTTTCCCTGCTATTGCGGCGGTGGGTGGTATGGTTGCACCTGCTCTTATTTATGTCGCGTTTAACTTTAATGATCCGATGGCAATTAAAGGTTGGGCTATTCCAGCTGCTACTGATATTGCATTCGCATTAGGTGTAATGGCGCTTCTAGGTAATCGTGTACCAGTAAGTCTGAAAGTGTTCTTACTTGCTCTTGCTATTATTGATGACTTAGGTGTGATTGTCATTATTGCACTGTTTTATAGCTCTGATCTCTCAACGGTTGCTCTTGCGGTTGCATTTGCTGCCACTGCAACGTTGTTCTTCATGAATGCGAAGAATGTTACGAAGATCTCTTGGTACTTAATTGTCGGTGCTATTTTGTGGTTTAGTGTATTGCAATCAGGCGTTCATGCTACGTTAGCGGGGGTTATCTTAGGTTTTACTATTCCACTAACGGGTAAAGATGGTCGTTCAGATAAATACTCACCATTGAAGCATTTGGAGCATGTCTTGCACCCTTACGTTGCTTTCTTGATTTTACCTATTTTTGCTTTCGCTAATGCAGGGATCTCGTTAGACGGCGTATCGTTATCAAGCTTATCGGCAATGTTACCAGCTGGTATTGCTGCGGGACTGTTTATTGGTAAGCCGTTAGGTATCTTTACTGCATGTCTTATCGCGGTGAAATGTGGTTTTGCTAAACTGCCTGATGATATTAACTTTAAGCATATTTTTGCTGTGTCGGTCTTGTGTGGTATCGGTTTTACGATGTCGATTTTCATCTCATCGTTAGCATTTGTAGGGGCTGGTGAAAGTTTTGCAACTTACTCACGATTAGGAATATTGTTAGGCTCAACAGTAGCGGCAGTTGTGGGTTACGTGTTACTGAGCCGTTCTCTTCCAAAGGAAGCACAAAAAGTAGAGGCGTAATATGTATAAATACCTATTAGCTATACTGTTTTCAACTTTCGCAACCTCAAGTGTTGCTGCAATGAACTACCAATATTGTACAACGTCTGATAGGTCTGAGGTTTGTCAGGCTTATCTGCAAGGTCTAAATGATGGGAAAAAAGAGGTAAAAAAAACAATTACCTCTAAATCCTCTTTCCAAGATCGTGCTCTTGAGCAGCGAAGTGGTGAACTTTATCGCAAACTTGAACGTTTTAATCGTCAACCTGCGAGTTAATAGGTTTCTATTACCTACTTATTAGAAAATAATGAGATAAAGATTGAAGACCCCAGTAGCACTGCGTAAGCTTTGTTGTTGGGGTTTTTTTATGGGTCTGTAAGGGTATGTCTCACTTAAACTATAATCACTTATATTATTTCTGGATGGTGTGTAAACAAGGCTCTGTAACAAAGGCTGCTGATGCTTTATTTTTGGCACCACAGACGGTTACTGGACAGATCCGTGCTTTAGAAGATCGCTTAAAAGGACGATTAACCAAACGTGTAGGTCGTCAAATAGAGCCAACAGAGTTAGGTCAGATGGTGTTTAAGTATGCCGATAAGATGTTTGATTTAAGTTATCAAATGCTGGATCGGATCAACTATACCCAGCGAGATAATCAGCTTTTTGAAGTAGGGGTTGCTGATGCTTTGTCTAAACGGTTAGTTAGCCAAGTGTTATTAGAGGGCATGCCTGAGGATCAACGTATTCACTTCAGTTGTTTTGAATCAACCCATGAAATGTTACTTGAGCAATTATCACAGCATAAGCTTGATATGATCCTTTCTGATTGCCCTGTTGATTCAACCCAAAGCCCTGGTTTATACAGTAAGAAATTAGGAGAATCTGGAATGAGCTTCTTCTGCTCAGATAAACTACCAGAATCAGCATTTCCTGCGTGCATTGAAGATTATAAATTGCTGGTGCCAAGCCGACGTTCTGCGATGGGACGAAAACTGCATCAATGGTTTGATCAGCAAGGGATCGCTCCTAATATTTTAGGTGAATTTGATGATTCAGCTTTGATTAAGGCGTTTTCGTCTTATCAACAATCTATGTTTATTGCTCCCTCGAGCTACGCTGATGAGTTAAAGGAATCGTGCCAAGTGCATGAGGTAAAACGGGTGAGTGATATTTCAGAAGAGTATTATGTTATTTTTGCTGAACGGATGATTATGCATCCATCGGTTACACGTATCTGTGAGGCAGATTTCAGCCGTTTATTTGTTTAAGTAGCCTCATACCTATTTATGAGGCTAAAGTCGCTGAACAGTTGATAGAGAGCCCGTTAGCAGTATATTTATTGGCTATCAGTTGTTACTGTCGTTTCTTTTGTATTTTTATCATTATTTCCCTTAGGGGAAGAAATCCCTGCGGTGAGGTTATAGCGCATAGCTTCCTCGAATGACCAGTCAACCAATGTTAAGTCTTTACGTTTAACTAATGTTGTTACTCCAGCAATTTGGTAGCTCAGCGGAAATAGTACCGGAACCCAATCACCTTCAGGGAGTGCGTTTGCTAGTGGGTCTGGCATGTCATCAGACATTATAAATCCAATCACATAACTATTATTGGCTTGGTGCACTAAAACAGTCTGTTGACCTTTATTTTTATTATCGCTACTCATCAGTGAAGCAATGTCATTAATACTGCTATAAACCGTTTTAAAGAACGGGAAACGCATTAATTGACGAATGATGAAATCATATAACCACGCGATAGGACTGACAGAGAAAAGCAGTCCAGCGATAAACAACAAAGTTAGGATCAATAAAAAACCAGCGCCTTTGAATAACTCGGTTATATGGAATAAACCAAATAAAAAGTTACCGACTTTGTCTAATGACTCAAATAATGACCAAAATAGCCAGATGCTCAAGACTAAAGGTAGAACATTGAGCAAACCTCGTAATAGTGTTTTTTTCATGTTTTGCTCTTAATGAAGACAAGAAAGAGAAGGTAGTGTGCCACAAAGATGATGATAGAGAGTCAGAGGAATATGAATTTTAGGTATAAAAAAACCGACTCAAGGTCGGTTTTTTTAAATCTAACTCAAAAATTAAAAATTAAAGAGCTTTGATTTTAGCAGCTAGACGAGCTTTATGACGTGCAGCTTTGTTTTTGTGGATCAGGCCTTTAGTAGCCATGCGATCCATAACAGGTTGCATTTCAGCGAAAGCTTGTGTTGCAGCTTCTTTATTACCAGCTTCAATAGCGATAATAACTTTCTTGAAGAAAGTGCGCATCATAGAACGACGGCTAGCGTTGTGCTGGCGACGTTTTTCTGAAGTTAGTGCACGTTTCTTAGCAGATTTGATATTTGCCAAGGGTGTAACTCCCAAATCTTGGTACGGTGACAATTTAAGGCCGAGGACTATGCCTTGGTTCTTTATAATTGTCAAATGATTTGTGTGAATAACCGCCAGACCAATCAAGTTGGCACTTGCGGATTAACACGGTTAATATGGCGGCAGATTTTACCAGCATTTGGAATCAGAAGTCACCTTTCTGAGCCATCTTTTATGAGGTTTTTTTGTGAGTAAGCGTCTTTTACGCTCTGGAATGATAGTTAGCGCCATGACTTTGGTCTCTCGCGTACTCGGTTTAGTCCGAGATGTGGTGGTTGCTAACCTTATGGGAGCAGGGGCTGCGGCCGATGTTTTTTTCTTTGCAAATAAAATTCCCAACTTTTTGCGTCGTCTTTTTGCCGAAGGGGCTTTTTCGCAAGCATTCGTACCTGTACTGACTGAATATCATGCGGCAGGTGATGTTGATCGTACACGAGAGCTGATTGCAAAAGCGGCAGGTACACTCGGCGGCATTGTGACGATTGTGACACTGTTTGGGGTATTAGGCTCAGGTGCGGTAACCGCATTATTTGGTTTTGGTTGGTTCTGGGATTGGCTGCACGGCGGGGCTGATGCGGAAAAGTTTGAACTTGCGAGTTTATTGCTAAAAATCACCTTTCCATACTTGTGGTTTATTACCTTTGTTGCATTATCTGGTGCGATATTAAATACGTTAGGTAAATTTGCGATATCATCGTTTACCCCCGTTTTTTTAAATATCTCTATTATTGGTTGTGCGTGGTTTGTTTCTCCACATCTGACTCAACCTGAAATTGGTTTAGCTATCGGTGTATTTGTTGGTGGCTTAGTGCAATTTAGTTTCCAGTTACCGTTTTTGTACCGTGAAGGGTATTTAGTTCGTCCTAAATGGGGCTGGAATGATCCTGGTGTGACAAAAATTCGCAAACTGATGTTACCTGCGCTATTTGGTGTATCTGTTACCCAAATCAACTTATTGCTTGATACCTTCATTGCCAGTTTTTTAATGACGGGGTCAATCAGCTGGCTGTATTACTCTGATCGTTTATTAGAGTTCCCTCTTGGTCTATTTGGGATTGCAATTGCAACGGTGATATTACCCGCGCTTTCACGTAAACACGTTGATAAATCGCCAGAACAATTCGCCCAAACGATGGATTGGGGAGTTAGAATGGTATTGCTACTTGGTATTCCAGCGATGCTTGGCATGATCACGCTGGCAAAACCAATGCTAATGGTGATGTTCATGCGCGGCGAATTTAGCGTTCATGATGTTAACCAAACGGCAGCATCATTATGGGTGGTATCTGCCGGTTTATTAAATTACATGTTGATTAAGATTTTTGCACCAGGTTATTACGCTCGCCAAGATACCAAAACGCCAGTAAAAATTGGTATTATTGCGATGGTGAGTAATATGGTGTTCAACGGCATGTTTGCGCCTTTTTACGGTTATGTTGGTTTATCCATTGCCAGTGTTTTATCTGCATTTTTAAATGCCGCGTTATTGTACCGTGGGCTACATGTTGGCAGTATTTATCGTATTAGCCGTCAAACATTGTTCTTTGTACTGCGACTTGCCATTGCTGGCGTTTTAATGGTGGCAAGCTTGTTATGGTTAAGCCCAACAATGGAGCAGTGGTTAGGTTTTCATTTACTCGAACGTGTTGGTTGGTTGTTTGGTTTAATTGCAATCGGCGGTGGTGTTTATCTAATAATTGCGATGATTTTAGGCATTCGCCCACGACATCTGCGCACAGATAGCTGATTGCAAGCGTTGAGTAGTATATAATCCGCCAGCTTTTACTGTAGAAAGGCAACATTTTTCGCAATAATAGCGGCGGAGTTTTTAGCTTAAAGACGGATTTTGATGGTTCTCACTGTTAACTGTGTGGATATTGAAGAGTGGTAAGTAACAGAGCGCATGGAATTAATTCGAGGTATACATAATATTCAACCCCAGCATCATGGCTGTGTGTTGACTATCGGCAACTTTGACGGTGTTCACTTAGGGCACCAAGCATTACTACGTCAAGTGGTAGCTAAAGCCCATGCGATGAAACTTACCGCAACGGTAATGACATTTGAGCCTCAGCCGTTAGAATTGTTTGCTGGAGATAAAGCACCAGCACGCTTAACCCGTTTTAGAGATAAATATTTACAGCTAAAAAAGGTCGGTATCGATCGTTTATTATGTGTGAATTTTAATCATCATTTTGCCACCATGAGCGCTGAAGATTTCGTCGAATGCTTGTTGGTTAAGCAATTGGGTGTTAAGTTTCTTGTTATTGGCGATGATTTTCGCTTCGGACAAGGCCGTAATGGTGACTTTTCCATGCTGGTGGAAGCGGGACGAAAACATGGCTTTGAGGTAGTAAGCACCCAAAGTTTTTGTGTTTCAGAGCAGCGAGTAAGCAGCACTGCTATTCGTCAAGCACTAGCAAATAACGAACTAGAACAAGCTAAAATGATGCTTGGTCGACCTTACAGTATTCGCGGACGTGTCTCTCACGGACGAAAGTTAGGTCGAACGATTGGTTTTCCTACTGCCAATATACCTTTGAAACGACGTGTAACACCGGTAGCTGGTGTTTATGCTGTTGAAGTGTATGGTGCAGATAGTCGCCCCGTTATGGGCGTGGCTAATGTTGGTCATCGACCAACCGTAAAAGGTGTACGCCAACAACTTGAGGTACACTTATTTGATTTTCACGCTGATCTCTACGGACATCAGCTTGAAGTCGTGTTACGGCATAAATTGCGTGACGAAAAGAAATTTGAATCCTTCGATGCGCTTAAACGCCAAATCGAGCGAGATGCTCAAACAGCACGGGTGTGGCTGTCTGAGCGTAATAATGTCCAACTTCGCCCAAGTAACGGAATCTAGAATCAATGAGCGACTATAAAGATACCCTGAACCTGCCTGAAACAGGGTTTCCGATGCGAGGCAACCTAGCTCAGCGTGAGCCTGCAATGCTTAAGCGTTGGTATGATGAAGATCTTTACGGTGAAATCCGTAAAGCAAAGAAAGGTAAAAAATCTTTCGTATTACACGATGGCCCTCCATACGCTAACGGTGATATTCACATTGGTCACGCACTAAACAAGATTCTTAAAGACATTATTATTAAGTCAAAGACTCTGTCTGGTTTTGACTCACCGTATATCCCTGGTTGGGACTGCCACGGTCTACCTATCGAATTAATGGTAGAGAAGAAAGTCGGTAAGCCGGGTCAAAAAGTGACAGCAGCTGAATTTCGTGAAAAATGTCGTGAATATGCTGCGGGTCAAGTTAACGGTCAAAAAGAAAGTTTCATTCGTCTAGGCGTACTAGGTGAATGGGACAAGCCTTACCGTACAATGGACTTCGATACCGAAGCCAACATTATTCGTGCGTTAGGTAAAATTGCAGATAACGATCACTTGTTGAAGGGTTTTAAACCTGTTCACTGGTGTACTGACTGTGGTTCAGCACTGGCTGAAGCTGAAGTTGAATACCAAGATAAAGTATCTCTATCTATCGATGTGAAATTTAAAGCGGTAGATGAAGCGGCGGTATTAGCTAAATTTGGTTGTGTAGCCGATCAAGGTCAAGGCGATGTGTCTATCGTTATTTGGACAACAACACCTTGGACAATGCCTGCTAACCGCGCAGTTGCTGTGAGTGCTGATCTTGAGTACGCATTAGTACAAACGCCGGTAACAGAAGCACATCCTCAGCCTCAACGTTTAATCGTAGCGGCAGAGCTTGTAAAAGATGTAATGGGCCGTGTTGGTTTTGAAGAATCAGAAATCCTTGGTTTCTGTAAAGGTGAAGAGCTGGAACTACTTCGCTTTAACCACCCATTCTACAGTTTTGATGTGCCTGTTATTTTAGGTGATCACGTAACGACTGAATCAGGTACAGGTTGTGTACATACCGCTCCTGGCCACGGTCAAGAAGACTTCGTGGTTGGTCAAAAATACAACCTTGAAATTGCAAACCCAGTGGGCAGCAATGGTGTTTACTTACCTGATACTGAGATCTTTGCAGGTCAACACGTATTTAAAGCAAATGAAGCGGTTGTTGAAGTACTGCGTGAGCACGGCTCACTACTGCATTTCTCAAAAATCACGCACAGCTACCCACATTGCTGGCGTCATAAAACGCCAATTATCTTCCGTGCTACGCCGCAATGGTTCATTTCTATGGACAAAGCCGGTCTACGTACGAAAGCATTGGGCGAAATCAAAAATGTTCAATGGATGCCTGAGTGGGGTCAAAGCCGTATTGAAGGTATGATCGAAGGTCGTCCTGAGTGGTGTATCTCGCGTCAGCGTACGTGGGGCGTGCCAATTGCACTATTCATCCATAAAGAGACGCAAGAGCTTCATCCTCAAACGTCTGAGCTAATTGAAAAAGTAGCACAGCTTGTTGAGCAAAAAGGCATTCAAGCGTGGTGGGATCTAGAACTTACTGATGTAATGAGCGCAGAAGATGCTGCAAATTACGAAAAAGTACTCGATACACTAGACGTATGGTTTGACTCTGGTGTTACGCATTTCTCTGTTGTTGATAGCCGTCCAGAATTTAACGGTCATTCAGCAGATCTTTACCTTGAAGGTTCAGACCAACACCGTGGTTGGTTCCAATCTTCATTGATTTCATCGGTAGCGATGAAAGATAAAGCACCGTACAAGCAAGTGTTAACACACGGCTTCGTGGTTGATGGTCAAGGCCGCAAGATGTCTAAATCTATCGGTAACGTCGTTGCACCAAAAGATGTAACGAATAAGCTTGGTGCTGATATTTTACGTCTATGGGTTGCTTCGACTGATTACACTGGCGAAGTGGCTGTATCTGATGAGATCTTAAAGCGTTCAGCCGATGCTTACCGTCGTATTCGTAATACTGCACGTTTCTTCTTAGCTAACTTAAGCGGTTTCAACCCTGCAACTGACTGTGTTCCAGCTGAAGAAATGGTAGCACTTGATCGTTGGGCTGTTGGTCGTGCAATGGCGGCTCAAGAAGAAATCATAAAAGATTACGAAGACTACAACCTACACGCAGTAACACAGCGCTTAATGCAGTTCTGTTCTATTGAGATGGGTTCATTCTATTTAGATGTAATCAAAGACCGTCAATACACAGCGAAACGTGGTAGCCATGCTCAACGTAGCTGTCAGACAGCGCTTTACTACATTGTTGAAGCATTAGTTCGTTGGATGGCACCAATCATGTCATTCACAGCCGATGAAATTTGGAACGAAATGCCAGGTCAACGTGACAAGTTCGTATTCACAGGTGAGTGGTTCGATGGTCTATTTGGTCTTGCTGATAACGAAGAGCTAAGCAACGAATTCTGGGCTGAAATCCAACAAGTTCGTGGCGCGGTGAATAAGTTACTTGAAACGGCACGTAGCGAAAAAGTGATCGGTGGTTCACTACAGGCTGAGGTTATTCTTTCTGCTAATGCTGAATTGGCTGAGAAGCTGAATAAGTTAGAAGACGAACTACGTTTTGTTCTATTAACATCTAAAGCTCAAGTTGTTGTTGCTGATAGCAAGCCTGAAGATGCACAAGAAACAGATATCGATGGTTTATTCGTAACTGTTAAAGCATCTGAAGCGGCGAAGTGTGAGCGTTGTTGGCACCATGTTGCTGATGTTGGCACGATCGCGGGTCATGAAGAAATTTGTGGTCGCTGTGCAACCAACATTGATGGCGAAGGCGAAAAGAGAAAGTTTGCATAATGACAAGTACAGCACTGAAGCAATCTCTAACAGTTAAACAATCTGGCATCCGTTGGTTATGGCTAGCGGTTCTGGTATTTATCATCGATAACGGCACTAAGCTGTTAGTGATGGACACGATGGGCTATGGCTGGCCAAACCGAATCGAAGTACTGCCATTTTTTAATTTACTTTATGTACACAATACAGGTGCTGCATTTAGTTTTTTAAGTGATGCAAGCGGTTGGCAGCGTTGGTTATTTGCAGCTATTGCTTTTAGTGTCTGTGGTTTATTGATGTACTGGATGCGTCGTACACCAGCGACAAATAAAATCGCTAATATTGCTTATGCATTAATTATTGGTGGCGCATTAGGTAACTTATTTGATCGTATGTACCATGGCTTTGTGGTTGATTTTCTAGACCTTTACTATGGTAGCTACCATTGGCCTGCATTTAATATTGCTGATAGTGCAATATGTGTTGGTGCCGCTTTGTTGATACTTGATGGTTTTAGATCAGACAAGCAAGCAAAGTCCTAATTAGTTACCTTTATCGGTATTAATAACACGTCAATATCAAACGCAGCTCATGTTATGAGCTGCGTTTTTTTATATTTCGTATTATTGTTTTTTTATTGGCTTAACAAATATAGCCATACAAATGTAAAACCTTAGTGCCTGTCCGTTGATACAGACGATGGTTTATTGTTAAATGAGGGCATTAAAATTTCAGGTGAACGACTTGTTGTGAGAGCAATAAGACGATCATATAAAAGGATGTACTATGTCGGTAATTAAAGATAGCAGTGAAGTGTTGATGCATTTTGCTATTAAACTTGAAGATGGATCGGTTGCAGAATCTACTTATGCCGCAGGTAAACCTGCAATGTTTCGCATGGGAGATGGCAGCTTAACTGACAATTTTGAAAAATGTTTACTAGGGTTAACCATTGGTGAAAAAGGCACATTTGAACTATCACCAGAAGATGCCTTTGGTCTGCCGAACCCTGATAACATCCACCATCTTGATTTAGCTAAATTTGGTGCTGATGCTCCAGCAGAAGTGGGTAATATTATCGCTTTTGCTGGTCCCGATGGACACGATATTCCTGGAATAATTACAGCCGTGGTGGGTGACTCTGTTACTGTTGATTTCAATCATCCACTTGCAGGGCAAGCTGTCACCTTTGAGGTGGAGGTTGTCTCCATTGAAAGTTAAGAGCAATTGTTGATGAAAATCTTACTCGCAAACCCGCGTGGTTTTTGTGCTGGTGTTGATCGTGCGATCAGTATTGTAGATCGCGCGTTGGAAATGTACCAACCACCTATTTATGTTCGTCATGAAGTCGTACATAACCGTTTTGTTGTTGAAGGGCTAAAGCAGCGCGGCGCGATTTTTGTTGAAGAGCTCAGTGAAGTACCTGACGACAATATCGTTATATTTTCTGCTCATGGTGTATCACAAGCGGTGCGTAATGAGTCTAAACAGCGTCAATTAACCGTATTTGATGCAACTTGCCCATTGGTGACTAAAGTACATATGGAAGTGGCTCGTGCCAGCCGTAAAGCGATGGAAGTTGTGCTTATTGGTCATGCAGGTCACCCTGAAGTGGAAGGCACAATGGGGCAGTATGCTAATCAAGAAGGGGGAATGTACCTTGTTGAAACACCCGATGACGTTGATAAACTAAAAGAAATTGTTAAAGATCCAACTAATCTTCATTATGTTAGCCAAACAACCTTGTCTGTTGATGAAACGGCAGATGTGATTGATCGCTTGCGTGTTGTGTTCCCTGAGATCCAAGGGCCACGTAAAGATGATATTTGTTACGCAACTCAGAACCGCCAAGATGCTGTGCGTGAAATGGCTGAAACTGTGGATGTGATGATTGTGGTTGGCTCTAAGAATTCATCAAATTCAAATCGTTTACGTGAGTTATCTGAGAAATTAGGAACACCAGGGTATTTAACCGACTGTGTTGAAGATATAGAAGCAAGTTGGTTTGATCATAAATCGATAGTGGGTGTAACCGCGGGGGCATCTGCACCTGAAGAGCTTGTAAATCAAATTATTCAACAAATTCAGACAATCACTGGTTCCGATGTTGAAGAACTATCAGGTCGTGAAGAAAATATGTTCTTTGAAGTACCAAAAGAGTTACAAGTTAAGAATATCTAATAGCGTATTGATTTGTGCAGAATAAGCCTCAGTGAAAGCTGGGGCTTTTTTATCACCTGTAAAACCGCTACAGTATTGAAATAATAATATATTCATCAAGGGAGAAGCACGCAATGGTAAGAATTGCGATAGCTGGAGCTGCTGGCCGAATGGGGCGTCAGTTACTAAAAGCAACACAACTATCAGAGAAAGCAGAGTTAGGTGCCGCAACTGAGCGTGCAGGTTCAACGTTAGTCGGCGCTGATGCGGGTGAGTTAGCCGGAACGGGTATTGCCAATGTGGTCATTGTTGATGATCTTAGCAAGGCCCTTGATGATTTTGATGTCTTGATTGATTTTACTGCACCTGTTGCAACATTAGCGAACATTGAGTTTTGTCAGCAACACAATAAAAAGATTGTGATTGGTACAACGGGTTTTACAGAACAAGAGCGAGAGTTAATTGATCTTGCGGCTCGTGATATTTCTATCGTGATGGCTCCTAATTATAGCGTAGGGGTTAATCTTGTCTTTAAGTTATTAGAGAAAGCAGCCCAAGTGATGGGCGATTACTGTGATATTGAAATTATTGAAGCGCACCATCGTCATAAAGTTGATGCGCCATCAGGCACTGCAATTGGTATGGGTGAAGCGATTGCGGGCGCGATGGGTAATAAACTCAGTGATGTTGCTGTTTATGCTCGTGAAGGGATCACGGGTGAACGTACACGTGATGAGATTGGTTTTGCGACGATTCGTGCTGGTGACATTGTCGGTGAGCACACTGCTATGTTTGCAGATATTGGTGAGCGAGTAGAGATCACCCATAAAGCGACCGATAGAATGACATTTGCGAATGGTGCGGTGAGAGCGGCGGTATGGCTCAATGATAAGTCGCCAGGCTTTTATAGCATGGAAGATGTCTTGGGGCTGGATTCATTATGATTTAGATAAAACCTGCTAATCAGCAGGTTTTTTTATATCTGAATAAAGTGCGTATAAATATTTCAAATACAAATAGTGGTGAATTAATTTGTGTTATATGAGGATATTTTTCCGACGGTCAAATAACACACAAGGGCTTACTTGTTTGCTATGTAAAATACAGTGTTGGTTGTTATTTTTGCTTTAGATTGCTATTTATATTTGTTTACCTGTTGTTTTTCGCTTTTTTTGTGGTCGTTTATTTATGTTAATTATTTGGTGTTAATTGCAAACGATTACGTGCTAATTCGGTTTGATATTGATACTAAAAAAGACCACTAAACATGTTATTTTCGCATTTAGGATGCTTAATTGTGTTGAAGGAGTTATTTATTAAATTTATTTTTTGTCTTATGTTGACAGATTGCTAAGTGATCAATAGAATTTGCGCAATTTGTCAAAAATCAGTAAGACGTGGTTTTTGATATTAAAAGGAATGGGTAATTGCAACTTTATCTGTTTTAATTGCATTTTTATTTAATTGGAGGTTGTCTTGAGCAAATCTGCGCTATTAGTCCTTGAAGATGGGACAGTGTTCCGCGGCGTGTCCATTGGAGCAGATGGTTCGGCCGTTGGTGAAGTCGTTTTTAATACTTCGATGACGGGGTATCAGGAAATTCTCACTGACCCTTCCTACTCACAACAGATCGTTACCCTTACTTATCCCCATATTGGCAATACCGGTACTAATACCGAAGACGAAGAATCCACAGCTATTCATGCACAAGGTCTGGTTATTCGTGATCTCCCTCTTATCGCTTCAAACTTCCGCTCTGAACAATCTCTTTCTGACTACCTAAAATCACAAAATATTGTTGGTATCGCTGATATCGATACTCGTAAGCTAACCCGTATTCTTCGTGAAAAAGGTGCGCAAAACGGTTGTATCATCGCAGGTAACAACATTGATGAAGGTTTTGCTCTTGAGCAAGCGAAAGCGTTTCCGGGTCTGAAAGGCATGGATTTAGCGAAAGAAGTGACAACAAGCGAAACATATAGCTGGAAGCAAGGTTCTTGGACATTAGAGAATGGTTTACCTGAAGCACAAGAAGATAGCGAACTGCCTTATCATGTAGTGGCTTATGATTTTGGTGCTAAACGTAATATCTTACGTATGCTTGTTGATCGTGGTTGTCGTTTAACGGTTGTTCCGGCACAAACGTCAGCAGAAGACGTACTGGCGTTAAACCCAGATGGCGTATTTTTATCAAATGGCCCTGGCGACCCAGAGCCATGTACTTACGCAATTGAAGCAACAAAAACATTCCTCGATAAAAACATTCCAATTTTTGGTATTTGTTTAGGTCACCAAATTCTTGCATTAGCAAGTGGTGCTAAAACAGTAAAAATGAAGTTTGGTCACCACGGTGCAAACCACCCAGTTAAAGATTTAGAACGTGATGTGGTGATGATCACCAGTCAGAACCACGGTTTTGCTGCTGATGAAGCAACGTTACCAGAAAATTTACGAGCAACACATAAATCCCTGTTTGATGGCTCTCTGCAAGGTATCCATCGTACCGATAAGCCTGCATTTAGTTTCCAAGGCCACCCAGAAGCGAGTCCTGGTCCACATGATGCAGCACCATTATTTGATCACTTTATCGAATTAATTAAGAAACACAGCGCCTAAGCCGGGAGTAGAAAAAATGCCAAAACGTACTGACATTAAAAGTGTATTAATCTTAGGTGCTGGTCCGATTGTTATCGGTCAAGCGTGTGAGTTTGACTATTCAGGAGCACAAGCATGTAAAGCTCTGCGTGAAGAGGGTTACCGCGTTATTCTGGTAAACTCAAACCCAGCAACTATCATGACTGATCCTGATATGGCTGATGCAACGTATATCGAGCCAATTCACTGGGAAGTTGTACGCAAGATCATTGAAAAAGAACGTCCTGATGCAGTATTGCCGACAATGGGCGGACAAACAGCACTGAACTGTGCGTTAGATCTTGAAAAATATGGCGTATTAAAAGAATTCAATGTTGAAATGATTGGTGCAACAGCTGATGCAATTGATAAAGCTGAAAACCGATCTCGTTTTGACAAAGCAATGAAATCTATTGGTCTTGAGTGTCCTCGTGCCGATACAGCAACAACGATGGAAGAAGCTTATAAAGTTCTAGATATGGTTGGCTTCCCTTGTATCATTCGCCCATCATTTACTATGGGTGGTACAGGTGGTGGTATTGCATACAATAAAGAAGAATTTGAAGAGATTTGTTCGCGTGGTATCGATTTATCACCAACCAATGAATTACTGATTGATGAATCACTGATTGGTTGGAAAGAATATGAGATGGAAGTGGTTCGTGATAAGAACGACAACTGTATCATTGTGTGTGCGATTGAAAACTTCGATCCAATGGGTATTCACACCGGTGACTCAATTACAGTAGCACCTGCGCAAACGCTAACAGATAAAGAATACCAATTAATGCGTAATGCATCGCTTGCAGTACTGCGTGAAATTGGTGTTGAAACGGGTGGTTCAAACGTACAGTTTGGTATCAACCCTAAAGATGGCCGTATGGTTATCATCGAGATGAACCCTCGTGTATCTCGTTCATCGGCATTAGCATCAAAAGCAACAGGCTTCCCGATTGCAAAAATTGCGGCAAAACTGGCGATTGGCTTCACGCTTGATGAACTGATGAATGACATCACAGGTGGTGCAACACCTGCATCATTTGAACCAACCATTGATTATGTCGTAACGAAAATCCCTCGCTTTAACTTCGAGAAATTTGCTGGTGCTAACGATCGTCTAACGACACAGATGAAGTCGGTCGGTGAGGTAATGGCGATTGGTCGTAACCAACAAGAATCATTACATAAAGCACTGCGTGGTTTGGAAGTTGGTGCGAACGGTTTTGATGAGATGGTCGATCTTGACGATCCAAACGCGATGAGCAAGATCCGTCACGAACTGAAAGAAGCGGGTGCTGAGCGTATTTGGTATATCGGTGATGCCTTCCGTGCAGGCATGTCGGTTGATGGTATTTTCAACCTAACTAACATTGACCGTTGGTTCTTGGTACAAATCGAAGAAATCATCAAGCTTGAAGAGCAAGTGAAAACTGCCGGTTTTGCTGGTCTTAATGCAGACGTATTACGCAAACTTAAGCGTAAAGGTTTTGCTGATGCGCGTCTTGCTAAATTGTTGGGAGTTGGCGAAGGTGAAATTCGCAAACTACGTGATCAGTTTGACATTCATCCTGTCTACAAGCGTGTAGATACGTGTGCGGCTGAGTTCGCATCAGATACCGCTTACATGTACTCATCATACGATGAAGAATGTGAATCAAACCCAACAGATAAAGATAAAATTATGGTATTGGGCGGTGGTCCAAACCGTATCGGTCAAGGTATCGAGTTTGACTACTGTTGTGTTCATGCATCACTAGCACTGCGTGAAGACGGTTATGAAACTATCATGGTTAACTGTAACCCAGAGACAGTATCAACTGACTATGACACATCAGATCGTCTGTACTTCGAGCCTGTAACGCTTGAAGATGTACTGGCTATCGCCCGTGTTGAAAAGCCAAAAGGTGTGATTGTTCAGTATGGTGGACAAACACCACTGAAACTCGCTCGTGCATTAGAAGCGGCAGGTGTACCGATTATCGGTACGAGCCCAGATGCGATTGACCGCGCAGAAGATCGTGAGCGTTTCCAACAAGCAGTTGACCGTTTAGGGCTACTACAACCAGAAAATGCAACGGTAACAACGATGGAGCAAGCGATTGAGAAGTCGCGTGACATTGGTTACCCATTAGTGGTGCGTCCATCTTACGTGCTTGGCGGTCGAGCAATGGAAATTGTTTACGACGAGCAAGACTTACGTCGCTACTTTAACGAAGCCGTGAGTGTTTCAAATGAATCACCAGTACTACTCGATCGTTTCTTAGATGATGCGGTTGAAGTAGACGTTGATGCAATTTGTGACGGTGAGCAAGTGGTAATTGGCGGTATCATGGAGCATATCGAGCAAGCAGGTGTTCACTCAGGTGATTCTGCATGTTCACTACCTGCTTATACGCTAAGCCAAGAAATCCAAGATGTGATGCGTGAGCAAGTGAAGAACCTTGCGTTTGAATTAGGTGTTCGTGGATTGATGAATACCCAGTTCGCAGTAAAAGATAACGAAGTGTACCTTATCGAGGTTAACCCTCGTGCTGCACGTACCGTACCGTTCGTATCTAAAGCGACAGGTGCACCGCTGGCGAAAATTGCTGCGCGTGTAATGGCTGGTCAATCACTTGAATCACAAGGCTTTACCAAGGAAATTATTCCTCCGTATTACTCTGTGAAAGAAGTAGTACTACCGTTTAACAAGTTCCCTGGTGTTGATCCACTGTTAGGCCCTGAAATGCGCTCAACAGGTGAAGTTATGGGGATCGGTAATACGTTCGCTGAAGCATTCGCTAAAGCTGAATTAGGTTGTGGTAAAGAATACCCTGAAGGTGGTCGTGCGCTATTATCTGTTCGTGAAGGTGATAAGCAACGCGTGGTTGATTTAGCTTCTAAGCTAATTAAGCTTGGCTACCAATTAGATGCAACACACGGTACAGCCGTTATTCTTGGTGAAGCTGGCATTAACCCACGTTTAGTGAACAAAGTACATGAAGGTCGTCCTCATATTCTTGACCGTATCAAGAATAATGAATACACCTACATTGTAAATACTGCATCGGGTCGTCAAGCGATTGAAGATTCAAAACTACTTCGTCGTGGTGCGTTAGCTGAAAAAGTTAACTACACCACAACCCTAAATGCGGGATTTGCAACGTGTATGGGACATACTGCGGATGACCGTAATACAGTGTCTTCAATTCAAGAGCTTCACGCACGTATTAAATAAGTATTACTAGCTACTAACTAAATGAAAAGCCGAACGTTAACGTTCGGCTTTTTTATTGGTATGTCTGCCCTAAATGTGTAAGCACACTTTAGGACGGGGCATTGTTATTAAAAAAGTCACTATAGGTACGCTATAGTGGCTTTTGTTTTATAGAGCGTATTATTTAGTAGCTTTTATAGAGAGAGTTATAAAGTTGCTTTTCAAATTGGTAAATAGGCGGTAATGCTGCTTTTTCACCGTCATGCATGTGTGGATAGTAATTAGTTACTAACTGTACAAAGAGTAGTGGTTTACCGTTGTGGGTTTTAATCACACCTGCAAGGTTATAGGTTCCGAATAAAGAGCCACTTTTAGCAATAACCTTACCTTTTAACGGAACATCACGAAGGCTGCGACGGTACTGTAATGTGCCACTTTTACCTGATACTGGTAGATCATTCATTAACCCAAGCTGTGGATGACGGTAAATGTAAGTCACCACTTTCATTAAGTCACTTGCTGTTAAGCGGTTATTGCGGGATAAGCCTGAGCCATCTACCATTACGGTATCAGAAAGATCGATACCTGCTTTATCTTTTAGTATCGCTTTGATTGCTTCAATTCCGTTGGTGTAGCTACCTGCTTGGTTGTAATACTTTGCACCAATCGTTTTGGCAATGTTATCGGCAAATAAGTTATCAGATCGTTTCAACATAATATCAAGTAGCGTTGATAGTGGTGCTGAACGGTGTGTTGCGATGATTTTTCCGTTAATTTTATCGTTACGAAGCACCTTACCGTTTAATTTTATACCTGCACGCTTAAGCTCTTGTTGAATAATCGCGGTTGAATACAAGGTGGTGTTTTGTACCGCAAATTTAAGTGGTAGAGGCTCTTTACGAGGCTGTATACAGCCACTGATTTGGTACATATTGCGATCATTGGAGGTCATTGATAGCTGACAGTGTTGCTCTTTTTGTTGAGCTTTGGAAACCACAATGGCTGAGGTTTGTGCCTTAATTGGCTGGTGGCTAGGTACATTTACGCGTGTTACATCACCAAATGCTTTATTGCTGTATAACGCACCTTGAACACAATTGTGCTCTAAGCTGATACTACTTGATGGTGCACTGTAACAAGATCCTAAAATATCCCAAGGCCAACCAATAGCACGTTCATAGCCAGTAAAATGCCCACCGTTTAAGTACAGATTACCTTTAATTGTAGTTAGACCTTGCTGTTTTAGCTGGCGAAGCAAATTGGCTATATCACTGCGTTTAAGTGTTGGGTCACCATTAAATTTTAAAATGACATCATTACCTTTCGTTTCAAGGTAAGTATCAAAACGGAAGTTATTACCAAGATATAGCTTTGCAGCAAGCGCAGTGATTGTTTTCTGTGTACTTGCAGGTGCTTGTAATTCGTCTGCGCGTTTATCGTATATAACTTTGTTGGTGGCTGGGTTAACAATGAGAAGCGCGACATCACTCCCTTTAGGGAGATGTTCGATAGCTTGCTGAGGTGAGAACGCAGCGAAAGAAGAAAAGCTCGACGCAATTAATGCGGAGTAAAGCAGTTTTTTAAACATATCAAGGCATAATCTTGGTTAAGAGATAGACCTTAATCATAACGTTTATATGAGAGAGGGTAAAAAGAGAGAGAAAATAAATACTAAAAAATGACACAAAACTAATAAAAAAGCGCCGACCTAAGTCGACGCTTCATCTGTTCTACTTTAATCGCAAGGATTAGAAGTCGTAACGTGCACCTAGAACGAATTGGTCAGATGCTGCTACTTTACCTACTTTGTTCTTATCAAGCATGTTGAATGTGTAAGAAGCGTAAGTGCGGAAGTTGCTGTTGAAGTAGTAAGTACCGTCAACAGATACAGCGTTTGCTAGCTCATCGTATTCGTTATGAGCTTTTTCATCTTTCATAAAGCCGTATGTTGTAGTAAATACAGTTTTACCCATAGTGTATGCTGCTGCGAATTCGTAACCTTGAGAGTCAGTTAGTTTGTCATCGTTGCTAAGAGCATCACGACGACCGTACTTGTAAAGGCCACCGAAGTATAGGTCGCCCATAGTGTAAGACGCTACTGCGAAAGTTTGCTCGGCACGATCATTGTGTGAATCACTAATGATATAGCCCTTTTCGTTTTTAATCTGACCACGTTGCTCGCCGTAACCAAGACCTAGTGCAAGACCTGTATCAGCTACTTTGTATACTGCACCTGTTGAGAAACCGTGAATGTCTGTTTTTTCGTGTGTTTGTTTGTTGTAAGCAGATCCAGCGAAAACATAGTTCGCTTTGAATGTTAGATCACCAAACGTACCTGCGTATGCTAGGTTGTTATTTGTGCGGTCTGCTACATCAAGTTTAGTGCCACCAACGACAGAACCAGCGTATGCCATGATATCAGTGAAATCAGTTAGCATACCTAGAGAGCCGTCAGCTTTACCGTAAACAAGTTGACCGTATTGATCGCTGTTCACACCAGCATATACGTAACGAGTTTCGTCAGCACCACGACCTGCAGGTGATGCGTCTGTGTTGCTGTGGAATTCTTTTTCAAAGAAGCCAATACCTTGAACGCCATCAGCAATTTGTGTTTTTGCGCCGATGTTTACACGTGCACGAGACATATCAACAACTTCATTTGAAGCTTTTACCTTTGTTGGATCTGCGTTATCTTTGTTGCTGTCTGCTTGTTGTTGAAGAACGCCAGTTGCTTCAATACGGCCACCAACAGATAGAGAAGATGTGTCATCTGAGTAAACTGTTGCTGCTGATGCTGCGCCAGATAGAGTTGCTGCTGCTACTGCTAAAGCAATAAGGTGCTTGTTCATTGCCGAATCCTTTTTTGAATTTTTATGTGTTGCATTTCTATGCCAAATGCATGGTGTTCTTTTTACTTGTGTCTACTGATTTATGTTAGTAAAAAAAACTGAAAAATACCTCACTGGTATTGGTTTTTTGTTTTTTTTAGCTTTTATTTTTATTTTAATCAATGTGTTATATCAATCAGTAAAAGTTCTAAATTAATTTTATTTTTTAGTTGTATTTAGGTAATCAGCGAAAAGTATCTGAGTGAATATTTGTATAAATGTTGGTGAAGTGTGAGGTTATAACTTTTCTCAATAGAAAAAAGGTGATAAGAAAAATAATTATTCTTATAGTGAATGTTTTAACTATTGATTTGTTATTATGAATTATTGATATAGTATTTTGATCATATTCATTGTTTTAACCGTTAGTTAAAACGAAAAACAGATTAATGACGTAACGAGGATGATCTCTTGTTCATCTTTGTTTAAAATGAAATACATCGTTATATATACTCTGTTAGCCCAATCATGATTGGGCTAACTTTTTTATTACCTGAAATTGGCGTGCGCTATCAGGTTATTGAGGTAATTTATTTATGGAAAAAGTGCCAATGACTGTACGTGGCGAACAAAAGCTACGTAGTGAACTTGAAGTATTGTTGAAGCGTCGCCCTCTTATTTCTCAGGCGATCGCAGAAGCACGTGAGCTTGGCGACTTAAAAGAAAATGCGGAATACCATGCGGCTCGTGAAGAACAAGGTATTTGTGAAGCGCAAATTCGTGACATTGAATACAAACTATCTGTTGCTCAAATTATTGATGTAACAACTATGCCAAATACAGGCAAAGTGATTTTTGGTACTACAATCACTTTGCTAGATTTAGATACCGATAATGAAGTTACATACTGTATCGTGGGTGATGATGAAGCGAATATTAAGGAAAACTTAATTTCAGTGAATTCACCAATTGCACGTGGTTTGATCGGTAAGATGGAAGGTGATGAGGTCGCGATTACCACGCCTGGCGGTCAAAAAGAGTTTGAAATTGTAGAAGTGAAATACATCTAATAATTTCAATGATGATTATATTCATCAGAAAATATAATCACTAAAATAGGTGATATCGATTAGCAATTAATGCATTTTTTTGTATTAATAGTAGATATAAAAAAGGCCGCTAGGCGGCCTTTTTTATTTGCGAGGAAGCTCGATTTTACGATCTTCACTCTGGCGGTAAAGAACTAACGTTTTACCGATAACCTGCACTTTTTCAGCTTTAGTTTCGCGAACAATAGCGTCGACGATTAAAACTTTAGTTTCACGATCTTCAGTAGC
Source organism: Photobacterium sp. Ph5 (assembly GCF_022129445.1). Classification (GTDB taxonomy): domain Bacteria; phylum Pseudomonadota; class Gammaproteobacteria; order Enterobacterales; family Vibrionaceae; genus Photobacterium. The sequence continues at coordinate 60,464 of NZ_JADQAQ010000014.1, read as the reverse complement.
AACCTTAACTTTGATCAATTCATGATGGTTAAGTGCAATTTCAATTTCAGCCAATACAGCTTCTGTTAGGCCGTTTGCACCCATAAGTACAACAGGTTTTAGATTGTGAGCAAGACCTTTTAGGAACTGCTTTTGTTTGGTGCTTAGATTCATGATGACTCTATTTTTTTGGTTATTAGGGTTGAAAACGTGACATTCTACCGCCATCTAGACTAGAAGACTAATTTGTTTGCATTATGACAGCATGAAAATTTGTAGTGTTTGAGTTGTACTGCACATTTTGATTGTACATTTTAATGAATTAGATGCGATAAAGCCTTTGGCAGACGTATACTTAACAAGTATCTCAACTCATTAGGTTAGGCATGAGTAGAAAAAAACAATCCGGCAGTTCTGGCCGTTGGCTAAAAGAGCATTTCGACGATAAATATGTTCAGGAAGCACAAAAACGTGGTTATCGTTCACGTGCTTTCTTTAAAATTGAAGAAATTCAGAACAAAGATAAGTTATTAAAACCGGGCATGACAGTGGTTGACCTTGGTGCTGCACCAGGTGGTTGGTCACAATATGCGGCAGAAATTGTAGGTAGTGAAGGACAGGTCATTGCTTGTGATATTTTGCCAATGGATTCCCTTCCAGGGGTTAGCTTCCTGCAAGGTGATTTCCGAGAAGAGGCAGTGTTAGATGCACTATTAGACCGCATTCAACCAGATATGGTTGACGTGGTGATGTCTGATATGGCACCTAATATGAGTGGTAATCTTGCATCCGACCAACCGAGAGCAATGTACCTTGTTGAGCTTGCATTAGATATGTGTCGACAAGTACTTGCGCCGAATGGCAGTTTTGCGGTAAAAGTTTTCCAAGGCGAAGGTTTTGACCAATATTTAGCTGAAATTCGTAGTATGTTCAAAGTGGTTAAAATTCGTAAACCAGATTCCTCGCGAGATCGCTCGCGTGAAGTCTATATTGTGGCTACAGGTTACAAACTGTAGTAATCTACATTCATCTTTTAGTTATCGCGAGGTTAACACCTTGAGTGACATGGCAAAAAACTTGATTTTATGGTTGGTCATTGCCGTTGTTCTTATGTCTGTATTCCAAAGTTTTGGAACTAACAGTAGTAAGACGACCGGAGTTGACTATACAACATTTGTCCGTCAAATCGGTCAGGATCAGATAAAGGAAGTGCGATTCAATGATCGTGAAATCACTGTAACCAAACGTGATAATGCGAGCTATGTAACATACTTACCTGTCGCAAATGATCCTAAGCTGTTAGACGATTTAATTAACGCTAACGTAGCTGTTTCTGGTACACCACCTGAAGAGCCTAGCCTATTGGCTTCAATCTTCATTTCGTGGTTCCCAATGCTTCTATTAATTGGTGTTTGGATTTTCTTTATGCGTCAGATGCAGGGCGGTGGTGGCAAAGGTGCCATGTCGTTCGGTAAATCTAAAGCGCGTATGATGAGCGAAGACCAAATCAAAACAACGTTCGCCGATGTGGCTGGTTGTGATGAAGCGAAAGAAGACGTTAAAGAATTGGTTGATTACTTACGTGATCCAAGCCGTTTCCAAAAGCTAGGTGGTAAAATCCCAACAGGTGTGTTGATGGTTGGTCCTCCTGGTACAGGTAAAACATTACTTGCAAAAGCGATTGCAGGTGAAGCAAAAGTACCGTTCTTTACTATTTCTGGTTCTGACTTTGTTGAAATGTTTGTTGGTGTTGGTGCATCTCGTGTGCGTGACATGTTTGAACAAGCGAAAAAAGCGGCGCCTTGTATCATCTTTATCGATGAAATCGATGCGGTAGGTCGTCAACGTGGTGCTGGTGTTGGTGGTGGTCACGATGAGCGTGAGCAAACACTTAACCAGATGCTAGTTGAAATGGATGGCTTTGAAGGCAATGAGGGTATTATCGTTATTGCTGCAACAAACCGTCCTGACGTACTAGACCCTGCATTACTTCGTCCTGGTCGTTTTGACCGTCAAGTAGTAGTAGGTCTTCCTGATGTACGCGGTCGAGAGCAGATCCTTAAAGTTCATATGCGTAAAGTGCCGCTAGATGGTGATGTTAATCCATCATTGATCGCACGTGGTACTCCAGGTTTCTCTGGTGCTGATTTAGCAAACCTTGTTAACGAAGCGGCACTATTTGCAGCCCGTGGTAACAAGCGTACTGTTTCAATGGTTGAGTTTGAATTAGCGAAAGACAAAATCATGATGGGCGCAGAGCGTAAATCAATGGTTATGTCTGAAGATCAAAAAGAATCAACAGCGTATCACGAAGCAGGTCACGCAATTATTGGTCGTTTAGTACCGGATCATGATCCTGTATATAAAGTATCAATCATTCCACGTGGTCGTGCGCTAGGTGTAACGATGTACTTACCTGAGCAAGATCGTGTAAGTCACTCTCGTGAGTTCTTGGAGTCAATGATTTCAAGCCTTTACGGTGGTCGTTTAGCTGAAGAATTGATTTACGGCGTAGATAAAGTATCAACAGGTGCATCAAATGACATCGAACGCGCAACTGATATTGCACGTAAGATGGTGACGCAATGGGGCTTCTCTGAGAAGTTAGGTCCATTACTTTATGCTGAAGATGAAGGTGAAGTATTCCTTGGTCGTTCAGTTACACAAAGTAAGCATATGTCTGATGACACTGCAAAACTGATTGATACTGAAGTTCGTACCTTAATTGATCGTAACTATCAGCGTGCTCGTCAAATTCTAGTTGATAATATGGATATCATGCATGCAATGAAAGATGCATTGATGAAATATGAAACTATTGATGCAGGTCAGATTGATGACTTGATGGAACGTAAAGCAGAAATCCGTGCGCCGAAAGGTTGGTCGGATAATGACGATACAATGAAACCATCAGGTAAAGAAGCACCTGAAACTGAATTAGCACCTGATGAGCCAATTGGCGATGGTATTGATGCGTTGACGAAAGAAGACGATACCGATACAAAACCTCAGGCTTAATTTAGCGTTGAATAAAAACCCTGGCCTTGGTCAGGGTTTTTTTTATCTTAATAAAATGGAATAGCAGATGCAGTTAACCAGTCGTAATAAAAACTTGGATCTATCTACCCCGCAGGTCATGGGTATTTTAAATGTTACGCCAGATTCATTTTCTGATGGTGGAAAGTTTAATCGTATCGATTATGCGCTAAATCATGTAGAGAGCATGCTGCAAGCTGGTACATCCATTATCGATATCGGTGGTGAATCAACACGACCAGGCGCGAAAGATGTAGCACTGAATGAAGAATTAGATCGTGTGGTACCGATTATTGAAGCGATACGTCAACGGTTTGATTGTTGGATTTCAATTGATACCAGTAAAGCTTTGGTCATGAAAGAGGCGGTAAATGCAGGAGCTGATCTGATTAATGATGTACGTGCGTTGCAAGAGCCTAATGCATTAGAGGTTGCCGCAAAAGCGAATGTGCCTATTTGCTTGATGCATATGCAAGGACAACCTCGTACAATGCAGCACCAACCGAATTATAATAATCTTATTCAGGATGTTGCTAATTTTCTGGATGAGCGAATTTCAGCCTGTGAAAATGTTGGTATTTCACGTCAGCAGTTGATCCTTGATCCTGGTTTTGGTTTTGGTAAAACACTGGAACATAATTATCAAATGTTGGCTAAGTTTGAACAATTTCACCAATTTGGCTTGCCTGTATTAGCTGGGATGTCGCGTAAGTCAATGATATTTAATTTATTAGGTAAGTCACCGGCTGAATGTCTCGCTGGGAGTTTAGCTTGCGCTACCATTGCAGCAATGAAAGGTGCGCATATTATTCGTGTTCATGACGCTAAAGAAACAGCTGAAGTTATGAAAATCTATAATATGGTACAGCAACAATCGAAATAAAAATGAATAGTGATGTGTGATTAATGAGTGCGTCACTGAAGTATTCAATATAGCTAGGAGCAAAACATGACTGAACGTAAGTTCTTTGGTACTGATGGTATTCGTGGTTTAGTAGGTGAAGCACCAATTACACCTGACTTTGTGATGAAATTAGGTTGGGCTGCAGGTCGTGTACTATCGCAAACGGGAACAAAAAAAGTCTTAATTGGTAAAGATACCCGTATCTCTGGCTATATGTTGGAATCTGCTTTAGAAGCAGGTTTAGCGGCAGCAGGTTTAAAAGCTGCATTTACTGGACCAATGCCAACACCAGCGGTTGCTTATCTTACTCGAACATTCCGAGCAGAAGCTGGTATTGTTATTTCAGCATCACATAACCCATATTACGATAACGGTATAAAGTTCTTTTCTGCAAAAGGAACTAAATTACCTGATGATATTGAGCTTGCAATTGAAGCTGAAATGGAAAAACCATTAACGTGTGTAGAATCGGCGTTACTGGGTAAAGCTTACCGTATTGATGATGCTGCTGGTCGTTACATCGAATTTTGTAAAGGTACTTTCCCAACACATTTAAGCCTTGAAGGTTTTAAAATTATTGTCGATTGTGCTCATGGTGCAACTTACCATATCGCACCAAAAGTATTCGCAGAATTAGGTGCTGAAGTGATCACTATTGGTTGTGAGCCAAATGGTGTCAATATTAATGATAAAGTTGGCGCAACAGATGTTGTAGCACTTCAAGCGAAAGTATTAGAAGAGAAAGCGGATTTTGGTATTGCACTGGATGGTGATGGCGATCGTGTGATCATGGTTGATGAGCTAGGTAATAAAGTAGATGGTGACCAAATTGCCTACATCATTGCTCGTGATGCATTACGTCGTGGTGAGCTAAAAGGTGGCGTTGTTGGTACATTGATGACAAACATGGGCATGGAAGTTGCTCTTAAGAATTTAGGTATTCCATTTGTACGTGCCAAAGTAGGCGATCGCTATGTAATGGAAGAACTTCAAAATCATGATTGGTTGATTGGTGCAGAAAACTCTGGCCATGTCATTTTACTAGATAAAGTGACAACCGGTGACGGTATTGTTGCTGGTCTTCAAGTCATGGCATCGATTGTGGCTAGTAAGATGAGCCTTAAAGAGTTATGTGATGGAATGGTAATGTTCCCACAGGTACTTGAGAACGTACGTTTTAAAGGCGATTCTGATCCTCTACAATCTGATGCGGTCATTGCAGCCACAAAATTAGTGGAAGAAAAATTAGGTGATAATGGTCGCGTATTGTTACGTAAATCAGGCACTGAGCCGTTAATTCGTGTTATGGTTGAAGGTCAGGATGCGGCTAATGTTAAGCAGTATGCACTTGATATTGCAAAAGCAGTAAAAGAAAACTGTTAATTTGCATTTTGCGATAAATTTCAACTATGAATTTTATCGAATAAAGAAGAAGGCAGGGTAGCGTGTTACTCTGCCTATATTTTTATGTCGACTTTGTTTTGGCTAAATGTTGTGCAAGTGGTGTGGTGTAAAGCATTTTTCATCAAATATTACTTGTCACTACGATAGGGTTTCGCTAGTATGCAGTCGCTCCTTGGAAGATGGAGTGCGCTGGCCCTGCCTAGAGCAAAGCTGGCATAGCAATTTAACCATAGGTGGAAGCCATGTACGAAATTCTACTTGTGATTTATCTTGTCGCCGCGCTTGGTGTAATTGGCCTAGTTTTGGTACAGCAAGGTAAAGGCGCAGATATGGGAGCCTCATTTGGGGCTGGAGCATCAGGCACATTGTTTGGCTCTAGCGGTTCCGGTAACTTTTTAACCCGAATGACAACAGTTTTGGCTGCAATTTTCTTTGTTATTAGCCTTGTTCTTGGCAACATGAGTGCAAAACAAGCGACAGAGGGAAGTGGTTGGGATAACCTAACTGCACCAGCGACAACACAACCTGTTGTTGAAAAAACAAAAACTGAGAAGGCGCCATCAACTGATGAGATCCCTCAGTAATTAAAGATTTAGCCGAGATGGTGAAATTGGTAGACACGCTAGCATGAGGTGCTAGTGCCGCAAGGTGTAGGGGTTCAAGTCCCCTTCTCGGCACCATTATACTGGTTACTTGAAAAAGTAACGCCCGAACGATATAATTCGTTTAGAATTCGGACGCGGGGTGGAGCAGCTTGGTAGCTCGTCGGGCTCATAACCCGAAGGTCGTTGGTTCAAATCCAGCCCCCGCAACCACTTTCCTGAAAATAAACTATTCTTAAATGCGAATGTTTGTTTTCTTACTGAGACGCTTTTTATTGTGTCACAGTAATCAGGGTCCAGTAATAAAAAACCCCGTAATTCGGGGTTTTTTATTATCTGAAACATGACCATTCAGGTATCTACTGGGCTTTATGCCCTTTTTTTGTTTCCAGGGGGGTTGTTTTGACAGCTTTAGAGACACAATTAACCGAAATGCTTGAACCATCAGTACTAGCTTTAGGCTTTGAATTGGTAGGTTTAGAGTTCATTCGTGCTGGTGAGCACTCCACACTTCGCGTATTTATTGACCATGAAAATGGTATCAATGTTGACGATTGCGCAGAAGTTAGTCGCCAAATAAGTGCAGTGATGGACGTTGAAGATCCAATTACTGTTGCTTATAACTTGGAAGTATCTTCCCCTGGATTGGAAAGACCACTATTCAAAGCAGCACATTATCAACAGTTTGTTGGCCACGAAGCTAACATAGTGTTAAAAATGGCGATGGGTAACCGTCGCAAGTGGAAAGGTGACATTGTCGCAGTTGAAGGCGAATTGATCACACTTAAAGTAGATGGCAATGAAGAGTCCTTTGCACTGAGCAATATCTCGAAGGCCAACCTGGTTCCAAAATTCTAACCGCTAAATTGGGGCATTAGAAATGAACAAAGAAATTTTGGCTGTCGTAGAAGCGGTATCCAACGAAAAAGCTGTTCCTCGTGAGCGTATTTTTGAAGCATTAGAAATTGCACTTGCAACAGCGACTAAAAAGAAACACGAAGCAGAAATTGATGTACGTGTAGCAATTGATCGTAAAACTGGTGAGTTTGAAACTTTTCGTCGCTGGAAAGCGGTAGAAGAAGTGACTCAGCCAACGCTTGAGATCACTCTAGAAGCGGCGCAGTTTGAAGATCCAACAATTGCAGTTGGCGATTACGTTGAAGATGATATTGAATCTGTTACGTTTGACCGTATTACGACACAAACTGCAAAACAAGTTATCGTACAAAAAGTACGTGAAGCTGAACGCGCTCAAATTGTTGAGCAATTTATCGATAACGAAGGTGAGTTGATCACTGGTATCGTTAAAAAAGTAAACCGTGATGCGGTTATTATTGATCTTGGTAACAACGCAGAAGCTGTTATTCAACGTGATGACCAGTTACCACGTGAAAACTTCCGTCCGGGTGACCGTGTTCGTGGCCTGCTATATAAAGTTGCGCCAGAAGCGCGTGGCTTCCAGTTATTCATGACACGTTCTAAGCCAGAAATGCTTTCTGAGCTATTCCGTATTGAAGTGCCAGAAATGGGCGAAGAGCTTATTGAACTAATGGGCGCTGCACGCGATCCTGGTTCTCGTGCAAAAATCGCAGTAAAAACTAACGATAAGCGTATTGACCCAGTGGGTGCGTGTGTTGGTATGCGTGGTGCACGTGTTCAAGCTGTTTCTGGTGAGCTTGGCGGTGAGCGTATTGATATCGTGCTTTGGGATGAGAATCCAGCGCAATACGTGATCAATGCTATGGCTCCAGCTGAAGTTGATTCAATCATTGTTGATGAAGATAACCATACGATGGATATCGCAGTGCAGAAAGATAATCTAGCACAAGCGATTGGTCGTAGTGGTCAGAACGTGCGTCTAGCCTCTCAACTTACTGGTTGGGAACTAAACGTAATGACGGTTGAAGATCTTCAGAAGAAACACCAAGAAGAAGCGAAAGAGTCAATTGAAGTGTTTACTAAGCACCTAGATATTGATGAAGAGTTCGCAACGGTATTGGTTGAAGAAGGTTTCACTACATTAGAAGAAATTGCTTACGTTCCAGTAAGTGAGCTAATGGATGTTGATGGTCTTGATGAAGAGACTATCGATCAACTACGTAGTCGTGCAAAAGCAGCATTAACTACGCTTGCGCTTGCTAAAGAAGAAACGCTTGACGGTGCTGAGCCAGCTGAAGACTTACTAGGTCTTGAAGGTTTAGAGCGTGAATTGGCGTTCAAATTTGCAGCGAAAGGTATTTGTACGCTTGAAGATCTTGCTGATCAGGGAACTGATGACTTGACCGACATTGAAGGCGTGGACGATGCAAAAGCGGGTGAGCTAATTATGGCTGCGCGTAATATTTGCTGGTTCAGTGACGAAGCGTAATAAAAAATAAAGCAAGGGAGGAGCATTATGTCAGAGGTTACCGTTAAAACATTGGCGGAAGAAATTGGTACGCCAATTGACCGTTTACTTCAACAGCTTTCAGAGGCAGGTATTGCTAAGAAAGCTGATGAAAATGTAAGCCAAACCGAAAAGCAGGCGTTACTTAACCATCTCCAAAAAGAGCATGGAGGTAACAGCAATACTGACGGCGCTCCAAATCGTCTTACTTTGCAACGCAAGACACGCAGTACGCTTAGCGTGTCTGGTAGCGGCGGCAAGAACAAAAATGTTCAAGTAGAAGTGCGCAAAAAGCGCACTTACGTAAAACGTTCAGCTTTGGAAGAGGAACAACGCGCAGCAGAAGAAGCTGTGAAACGTGAAGCCGAAGAAGCCGCAAAACGTGAAGCGGAAGCTATTGCCAATAAAGCAGCGGAAGAAGCTGCAAAACGTGAAGCTGAAGAAGCAGCTAAGCGTGCCAAAGAAGAGCAGAGTAAAGCAGAAGAATCTGCAAAACGAGAAGCGGAAGAAAAAGCAAAGCGAGACGCAGAGGAAAAAGCGAATCGTACCAAACAGGATAAGCGTAAAGCTGAAGAAAAAGCTTTGCGCGCTGTTGCTGACAAACAGGCTAAACTAGATGCTGAGGCACTACAGCGTCGTCTGGAAGAGGAAGCCAAGCGAAAAGCCGAAGAAGAAAGTCAGCGCCAGCTAGAAGAGGCTCGCAAGATGGCAGAACAGAATGAAAAGAACGGGGTAAAACCTGATCAAAACGTAAGTATGGAAAAATCTGATTACCATACAACGACATCAACTTACGCACGTGCTGCGGAAGATGAACAAGACCGCAAAGAAGAAACTTCTCGCCGTCGTAAGAAGAAAAAACCAGCTGCTAAGCAAGATGAGCGCGGTGGCCGTGGTGGCCGTAACCAACGTGGTCGCGGTAAACCTCAAATGAACAAGCCAAGCTCAATGCAACATGGTTTCGACAAAACAGCGCAAGTTGCTAAGCAAGACGTTGTTATTGGCGAAACAATTGTTGTTTCTGAACTTGCTAACAAGATGTCTGTAAAGGGCGTTGAAGTTATCAAGGTGATGATGAAGATGGGCGCTATGGCGACTATCAACCAAGTTATCGACCAAGAAACAGCAGCACTTGTTGCAGAAGAAATGGGTCATAAAGTTATTCTACGTAAAGAAAATGAGCTTGAAGAAGCTGTGCTTTCTGATCGTAACGCAGATGACCTAGCAAAAGTTTCTCGTGCTCCTGTTGTAACTATCATGGGTCACGTTGATCACGGTAAAACATCAACACTTGATTACATCCGTAAAGCGCACGTTGCTTCTGGTGAAGCGGGTGGTATTACTCAGCACATTGGTGCATACCACGTTGAAACTGACAACGGTATGATCACTTTCCTTGATACTCCTGGACACGCAGCGTTTACAGCTATGCGTGCTCGTGGTGCTCAAGCGACAGATATCGTTGTTCTTGTTGTTGCAGCAGACGATGGCGTAATGCCTCAAACAATCGAAGCAATCCAGCACGCGAAAGCGGCAGGTGTTCCTCTGATTGTTGCTGTGAACAAGATCGATAAAGAAGATGCTAACCCAGATAACGTTAAAAACGAGCTTGCTCAATACGACGTTATTCCTGAGGAGTGGGGCGGTGAGAACATGTTTGTTCACATCTCTGCGAAACAGGGTACAAACATCGATGGTCTTCTAGAAGCTATTCTACTTCAATCTGAAGTACTAGAGCTAACAGCAGCTTCTGAAGGTATGGCGAAAGGTGTGGTTGTTGAATCACGTCTAGATAAAGGCCGTGGTCCTGTAGCGACTGTGCTTGTTCAAGAAGGTACGCTTCATAAAGGCGATATCGTTCTTTGTGGTTTAGAGTACGGTCGTGTTCGTGCGATGCGTAATGAACTAGGTAAAGAAATCGAAGAAGCGGGTCCATCGATTCCTGTTGAGATCTTAGGTCTTTCAGGCGTACCAGCATCTGGTGACGAAGCGACAGTTGTACGTGACGAGCGTAAAGCACGTGAAGTTGCACTTTACCGTCAAGGTAAATTCCGTGATGTGAAACTAGCTCGCCAGCAGAAAGCGAAACTTGAGAACATGTTCTCTAATATGACTGCAGGTGAAGTTGCTGAGCTTAACGTTGTACTTAAGGCTGACGTTCAAGGTTCTGTAGAAGCTATCGCAGATTCTCTACGTAAACTTTCTACTGATGAAGTTAAAGTGAACATCGTAGGTTCTGGTGTTGGTGGTATTACTGAAACTGACGCAGTTCTTGCAGCGGCTTCTAACGCTATCGTGCTTGGTTTCAACGTTCGTGCTGATGCTTCTGCGCGTCGTACTATCGAAAATGAAAACCTAGACTTACGTTACTACTCAATCATTTACCAGCTAATTGACGAAGTTAAAGCGGCAATGGGCGGTATGCTTGCTCCTGAATTCAAGCAAGAGATCATTGGTCTTGCTGAAGTTCGTGACGTATTTAAGTCACCTAAGATCGGCGCAATCGCTGGTTGTTTGGTAACTGAAGGTACTATCAAGCGTAACAACCCAATCCGTGTTCTACGTGATAACGTAGTAATCTACGAAGGTGAGCTTGAGTCACTACGTCGCTTTAAAGATGACGTTAACGAAGTTAAGAACGGCTACGAATGTGGTATCGGCGTTAAGAACTACAATGATGTTCGCGTTGGTGACCAGATCGAAGTTTACGAAATTGTTGAAATTCAGCGTACTCTTGATTAATTATCAACGTCGCTAACTGATTCAACAACATGATTATGGGGAGCTTCGGCTCCCCATTCTTTCAAGAGCCCTATTCTTAGAGAGAGCAACAAAATGGCAAAAGAATTTAGCCGTACCCAACGTGTAGCACAGCAGCTACAAAAAGAATTAGCTGTAATTCTACAGCGTGAAATCAAAGATCCAGCGATCGCAATGACAACGATTTCAAGCGTTGATGTATCACGTGATATGAATTACGCCAAAATCTATGTGACGTTTTTCCCTATCGGTGAGCAAACTGCTGAAGGTAGCCTAGAAGCACTACGTGAAATGGCTCCTTACATTCGTTCACTATTAGGTAAAGAGATCCGTTTACGTGTAACCCCAGAGCTGAACTTTATTTTTGATCAGTCTCTAACAGAAGGTATGCGTATTTCAAACCTAGTATCGAAAGCGGTACGTGACGATGAAGATCGTCGTGGTGATGAAGACGAAGAGAAAGGCGAGGAGTAAGCATGGCACGTCGTCGTAAAGGTCGCCCAATTAATGGTGTCATTTTAGTTGATAAGCCTACGGGAATTAGTTCAAACGATACCTTACAGAAAGTAAAACGTATCTTTTTTGCTCAAAAGGCGGGCCATACCGGTGCGCTTGATCCTTTGGCGACGGGTATGCTGCCCATCTGTTTTGGTGAAGCAACAAAGTTCTCTCAGTTCTTATTAGATTCAGATAAACGCTATCGTGTGATCGCAAAGCTGGGTGAACGTACTGATACTTCTGATTCTGATGGCGAAGTGGTTGAAACACGTGATGTAAACGTTAATCGTGAGCAACTTGAAGCGTGTATTGATAAGTTCCGTGGTACAACTGATCAGATCCCATCGATGTACTCTGCGCTGAAGTACAAAGGGCGTAAATTATACGAATATGCGCGTGAAGGCGTCGAGGTTCCTCGTGAATCACGAAAAATTACTGTTTATTCTGTTGATTTACTGCGTTTTGATAATGATGAAGTCGAAATGGAACTTCATGTATCAAAAGGTACTTATATTCGTACTATCGTTGATGATCTGGGCGAAATGCTGGGTTGTGGTGCTCACGTTATCATGTTGCGTCGTACAGGGGTTTCTAACTTCCCGTATGAGCGAATGGTTACTATTGAGCAGTTACAAGCGATGCTTGATGATGCAAAAGCGAATGAAATAGAGCCAGGCTCTGTGTTGGATGCGTTATTGTTACCAACCGACACCGCAGTACAAGATTTGCCTGAAGTGAATATCAGTACTGAGGTTGCGGTGCATGTGCTTAATGGTAATCCGGTACATGCTGACAATGTTCCTGAAAAAGGGACATTAGTACGTATTTCTGTCGGCTCTGAGCGTGAGTTTATTGGTGTGGGTACTATCGATCTTAAAGGTATGCTAGCACCAAAACGCGTCATGGCGAATGAACATCAGCAAGATTAATCGACAATTGTAGAACCGTTCACTGCTTTGTTTTTAATGAATGTAATGAAGACTTCTATTTATTGTTTATTATTGCCATGGTTACTAATTATTCGCTTGTAGTTATCTATATCGATCAGTATAATCCGCGGCTTGGGTGTCGGCTGAATCAGAGATTGGCGGCACAAATTAAAACATCTTTGTATTAGGAATGAGTTATGTCTCTGAATGCAGAAACTAAAGCAGCAATCGTTGCAGAATACGCACAATGTGAAAATGATACTGGTTCTCCTGAAGTTCAGGTTGCACTTTTAACAGCGCAAATCAACCACCTTCAAGGTCACTTTGCTAACCATAAACACGACCACCACAGCCGTCGCGGTCTGCTACGTATGGTTTCTCGTCGTCGTAAGCTTCTAGATTACCTAAAAGGTAAGAACCTAGATCGTTACCAAGACCTAATCAAGCGTCTAGGCCTACGTCGCTAAGATTGCTTTTAGAAAGGAGCCTTATGGCTCCTTTCTTTTTGTTTTAGAAAAGATAATACATACCGCAGTTTATATTTTTCCTTCTGTTATTTTCCTCAATTTCGTCTACTATCTGTACCGAAGTTAATCTTATGTTTGTTGTATGCATGCTAAGGCAGGAATATGATGGATAAAGAGATATGCTGTAGTTAACTCCATTTTTATGTATCACGAGTCGTTTTCGTCGACCTTTAGGTCGCGGCTAATAAAATACCTCATCATGATGAGATATTTCCTTAGTCGCGATACGTGAAATTACATGAAAGTGAATATCATCACATGACGCTGTTGTTTGTCTTAGTTATAATTAGCAAGCAAATAGAAAGCGGAATATATTTAAGGAAATTCACGTGAATCCTATCGTAAAGACTTTCCAGTACGGTAACCACACGGTTACTCTAGAGACTGGTGTTATGGCACGTCAAGCGACTGCTGCAGTAATGGTTAGCATGGACGACACTTCAGTGTTCGTTTCTGTTGTTGGTAAGAAAACAGCAGTAGAAGGCCAAGACTTCTTCCCACTAACAGTGAACTACCAAGAGCGTACTTACGCGGCAGGTAAAATCCCTGGTGGTTTCTTCAAGCGTGAAGGCCGTCCTTCTGAAGGCGAAACTCTGACTGCACGTCTAATTGACCGTCCAATCCGTCCACTATTCCCTGACGATTTCAAAAACGAAGTTCAAGTTATCGCTACTGTGGTTTCTGTTAACCCTGCAGTAAGCCCTGACATCGTAACTATGATCGGTACATCTGCAGCACTTGCTATTTCTGGTATTCCATTTAATGGTCCTATCGGTGCAGCACGTGTTGGTTACATCAACGATCAATTCGTACTTAACCCAAGCAATGTTGAGCTAGAAGAAAGCCGTCTAGATCTTGTTGTTGCTGGTACGAAAGATGCTGTACTAATGGTTGAGTCAGAAGCTGACCGTCTATCTGAAGAGCAAATGCTACAAGCGGTTGTATTTGGTCATGACCAACAACAAGTTGCTATCAATGCAATCAACGAGTTTGCTGCTGAAGTTGCAACGCCAGCTTGGGATTGGGTTGCTCCTCAAGAAAATACTGCACTTAAAAATAAGATCGCAGAACTTGCTGAAGCTAAGCTTGTTGATGCTTACCAAATCACTGAGAAAATGGCTCGTTACGACCGTATTCATGAGATTGCTGGTGAAGTTAACGACGCAATTCTTGCTGAAGATGCAGAAGCAAATACCAAAGAAATCCACACTATCTTCCACGATCTAGAGAAGACAGTTGTACGTGGTCGCATCATTGCGGGTAACCCACGTATCGATGGTCGTGAAAAAGACATGGTTCGTGCGTTAGACGTACGTACTGGTGTGCTTCCACGTACTCACGGTTCTTCACTATTTACTCGTGGTGAAACTCAGGCACTTGTTACTGCAACACTGGGTACACAACGTGACGCACAGATCATTGATGGTCTAACTGGTGAGACGAAAGATCACTTCCTTCTACACTACAACTTCCCTCCATACTGTGTTGGTGAGACGGGTTTTGTAGGTTCGCCTAAGCGTCGTGAAATTGGTCACGGTAAACTGGCTAAGCGTGGTATTGCTGCTGTAATGCCATCTGTAGACGAATTCCCATACACAGTACGTGTAGTATCAGAAATCACTGAATCTAACGGTTCATCTTCAATGGCTTCTGTATGTGGTACGTCTCTTGCTCTTATGGACGCTGGTGTGCCAATTAAAGCGTCTGTTGCGGGTATCGCAATGGGTCTTGTTAAAGAAGGCGACGATTTCGTTGTTCTTTCTGACATCCTTGGTGACGAAGATCACCTAGGTGATATGGACTTTAAAGTAGCAGGTACTGATGACGGTATTACTGCACTTCAAATGGATATCAAGATCGAAGGTATCACTAAAGAGATCATGCAGATTGCTCTTAACCAAGCTAAAGGCGCGCGTAAGCACATCCTTAGCGTAATGGATAATGCAATTAATACTCCACGTGAAGATATCTCTCAGTTCGCTCCTCGTATCCATACAATGAAGATCAACCCTGAGAAGATCAAAGATGTTATCGGTAAAGGTGGTGCTGTTATTCGTGCACTTACTGAAGAAACTGGTACTACAATCGAGATTGAAGACGATGGTACTGTGAAGATTGCTGCGACTGAAGGTACTGCTGCGAAAGAAGCAATCCGTCGTATCGAAGAAATCACCGCTGACGTTGAAGTAGGTCGTATCTACACAGGTAAAGTAATGCGTATCGTTGATTTCGGTGCGTTTGTATCTGTGATTGGTACTAAAGAAGGTCTAGTACACATTTCTCAAATCTCACAAGATCGTGTAGAGAAAGTGTCTGATTACCTACAAATGGGTCAAGAAGTTCAAGTTAAAGTGCTAGAAATCGACCGTCAGGGCCGTATCCGTCTAAGCATGAAAGAAGCAGTTGAAACACCAGCTGCTGAAGCGCCAGCTCAAAACGAACAGCCTCAAGGCTAAGTTTTTTGCTAAAAGCATGATATAAAGGGGCTATCTAGCCCCTTTTTGTTATCTAAAAAACATCATGCAGTGTTCTATGATGTAGAGTAATACAATAGGACCGTGATTATTAAGCCTTAGGGAGAAGTGCTTTGATAGCAACTCGCTTTACATTTGCCGTTATGACTGTAGCGATGATGCTAACAGGCTGTTCGGCGATGCCAACCAAGTGGACCCATCCACCGATGGCGATACCATTTCAGCCAACCTTACAGCAGCAAATTCAATTAGCTCGTATTGATCAAATTTTGCAGCGAGATGATATTCCAGAGGCAACATTAGCAAAGATATATTACGAACGCGGGCTAGTTAATGACAGCTTAGGGTTACGCGATTTAGCACGATTAGATTTTAATAAATCCCTCACTTTAGAGCCGAATCAACCCGATTTATATAATGTGTTAGGGGTTTATTTTACCCAAATGGCACATTTTGATGCGGCTTATGAAGCGTTTGATTCTACCTTAGAGTTAGCGCCTAACCATCTTTATGCTCAACGTAATCGTGGTATTGCCTTGTATTACGGTGAGCGCTATGAATTAGCGAATCAAGATCTATTACCTCATTACGAACAAGATCATAATGATCCGTATCGCGTGATCTGGCTATACCTTAATGATGTTGAATTAACTCCAGAGCAGGCGCAAGCTCAATTAAAACAGCGTTATGATGCTAGTGATAAAAAAGCATGGGGATGGCAGTTGGTACGTTTGTTTTTAGGACAAATTACAGAACGACAACTACTGAGTGATATTGCAGAGCAGAGTGAAAATAACGATCAACTGGCTGAACATTTAACTGAAGCGTATTTTTATTTAGGTAAGTTGCATCAAAACAATCAGGATTATTCTACCGCGGTAATGCTCTATAAATTGGCGTTAGCAGGCAATGTGTATGAGTTTATTGAACACCGATTGTCGCTTCTTGAGCTCAGTCGATTATACTCAGCGTATCAAGAGCAATCCCCTGAGACACAAAATGAAGAAACTGTTCCAGTCGTCCCTGGGGGATAAAAAGAAAAGCCGCTAATGCGGCTTTTTTTATATTTTAGTAATTATTCGCTGATGTTCAATCCAGCCAAACTATGCCAATAACCATTACATTGGTGGCTATTCTCTAGTTGATGACGAGTTGCACTTTGTTCATTAGCACGGAAATCATCAACCAAAGATAATGTATCAAGGCCAAGTGGGCTTAAACGTACGACATCAACGATATCTGCCATACCTTTAAGATCGTTTATTAGATTATAGCAGTAGCCTGATTGAGTCTGAATTCCATTTAGGGTAAAGACTTTTTGGTTTTCTTGGCTATTTACCGTGATCCCTTGTGGATACTTAATACAGCAGGTTTCACAATCATCTTTGGCACGGTTCTCAGCACGAGCAGTAAAACAACGTGCTGAATACGCTAATGGCAGATAGCCATAGCTAAATACTTCCGTTTCAAATTTATTGCGAATACCCAGTTTTTCACATTCAATTAAGGTGTTATTTAACCATTCACGTGATAACTCAACCGGCATACACCAGCGGGTCATACCTTGTTTTAAAAACAGGTTTAATGTTTGGGCGTTGTAACAGTTAACTGCAGGGCCAACGACAAATGGGATCTTTGCCTCAGAGGCTAATTGAATCGCAGAAACATCGTTAGCTTCAATGATAAAGTCACCATTATCGATGTACTTTTTCATGATGTTAACTTCGCTTGGCGCTTCGAGTAGCGCCATCGTCGATAGCACGACTTGTTTTCCACTATTGGCAATATCTTTCGCGATCTCTAACCATTGTGCTGGCTTTAGTTCACGGCGCTTTGAACACACGCTTTCGCCTAAGTAAATGATATCAACAGTGCTGTTTTTTGCTTGTTGATAAAACGCTTCAACATCATTTTTAGGCCAGAAGTAAAGTAATGGGCCAAGAGAATATTTCATGGTTTGGCTCCTATTGCCATTTACGGTGATAAGCACCAAGTGTGGTTTGTTTACCTTCTGATACATTACCAAGACATGCATTCCAAGCTGGATTCACTTGGTAGCCTTCTGGATTAGCTAAATAGTGATCAATCGCTGCACGCCATGTGCGGGTTACCTGTTCAACATAAGCAGGGCTACGCTGACGACCTTCAATTTTTACTGAAGCAATATTAGCTTTAAATAGCTCAGGAAGAATCTCAAGGGTGTTTAGGCTCGTTGGCTCTTCAAGGGCATGATAGCGTTTGTTTTCACCATCGATGTTGATATCAAAACGACCTTTACACAGTGTAGGGTAGCCAGCATTTTCACCATGACCATAGCGATCAATGAGTACCTCGTTTAAGCGAGACTCCAAGCCTTGTGGCGTTTCTTGCCAACGGACAAATTTGGCTGGTGAACAAGCGCCTACAGTATTAGGGGATTCACCTGTCATGTAAGACGATAAGTAGCAACGTCCTTCTGACATAATACATAGGCTACCAAAAGCAAACACTTCTAGCTCCATATCCGTATTACGTGCCAGCTGTTTTACTTGGTGGATAGATAAAACGCGTGGTAATACAACGCGTTTGATATTGAAATTTTGTTTATAAAAATCAATCGCGGCAGTGTTAGTTGCTGAAGCTTGTACTGATAGGTGAAGTTCTAAATCTGGATACGTCGTAGCGGCGTATTCTAGCACTGCAATATCAGCGACAATCAGCGCATCAACCCCCATAGCCGCGGCATTATCTACCGCTTTTGTCCAGCGGTTGAAACCATCGGGATGGGCAAAGGTGTTGAGTGCAACATGTAATTTACGGTCGTGATCTTTTACGTACTGTACGGCTTTTTCGAGTTTACGGCCTGTAAAGTTTAAACCTGCAAAATGGCGGGCGTTAGTATCATCCTTGAAACCGATATAAACGGCATCTGCACCATTATCAATTGCGGTTTTTAAGGCTGGAAGGTTACCAGCGGGGCAGAGAAGCTCCATTATTTTTTATCATCCAGTCTTTGAATAAAATTATGACCGTTGATACTAAATTTGTTTATCTTATGGTGCTTTGACTTTAGGCAGGTTTTCGTTGTTTTTATTAATAAAAAGGAGCGTTATCGCTCCTTTTTTGAGGTGTTTTTGACTCATTTGTTTTGTAATAAAATCGCTTCTAGCTCATGTTTTGGCATAGGGCGGTAGAAGTGAAAACCTTGGATATAGTCACAGTTTAAATTAGAGAGTAGTGTGGCTTGTTGACGGGTTTCAATCCCTTCGGCAACCACACTCATTTTGAGTGATTTACCTAAGTTGATGATGTTTTCAATCAAGGTTACTTGTTTGGGAATGGTGTCGATATCTTGAATAAATGCACGATCCACTTTAAGTTCATCTAAGGGAAAGCGTGCTAGGTAAGAGAGTGATGAATACCCTGTGCCAAAATCATCAATAGAAAGTGCAAACCCTAGCTTTTTAATCGAGTTAAGCATTTGGACAGTATGTTCACCATCGCTCATTACCGCACTTTCTGTTAGCTCGAAAGTAATATCTGCAGGGTTAATGTTAGTAGAAAGACGGAGCTTATCAACAAAACTAATTAAGCCTGAATTACCAAATTGTTGTGGTGATAAGTTAATCGCGACACGACCTGTTAGCAGGTTACGCTTTTTCCATTGGCTAACGGTGGTAAAGACTTCACGCATGACCACGCAACCGAGTTGCTCAATCAAGCCTGAGCTTTCAGCTACTGGAATAAATTGAGCTGGGCTAATATAGCCTTCAACAGGGTGCTTCCAACGCACTAATGCTTCTGCCCCGTCAATTGCAAAATCACGAGCATTAACTTTGGGTTGGTACCAGACTTCAAGGCCATTATTTTGTAGCGCTTTTTGCAGTTCAATTTCGAGCCATAAACGCATTCGCGCTTCTTTGCTCATGGCATCATTAAATTCAACTAAGCGATTTCTACCCCGATGTTTTGCTTCATACATAGCGGTATCGGCATTTTGTAGCATCATGCGCGCATCATTACCGTGACCTGGGGAGGTAACCATTCCTATTGAGCAGGCTAAGTGCTTTCTAAAATGGCGGAGTTCAAACGGTTGATTAACCAGTGCGATGATCTGCTCAGAGATGATTTCGCCAGTACGTTCATGTTCAGGATTTGGTAGTAAGATCGCAAATTCATCACCGCTTAAATAACCTAAAATAGCCGTTTCGGGCAGTAATCGACGTAAGCGTTGTGCAATTTCTTGTAGTACTTTATCGCCAATGTGGTGACCCAGTGAATCATTGATATTTTTAAAATTATCAATATCAATATAAAGCATAACTACAGGTGTTTCTGCTTTCATTAATTGGTCTAATTGACGGGTAAAGCCATGACGATTGAGTAAACCAGTTAATGGATCCATTTGGACTAACTGCTCAATTTGCCCTTGTTGGCGCTTATTGTCATTGTCTTGGATCGTTTCGAGTTTAACCAGTAAGGCTTCAGTACCCATTTGCTTAACAGGAGAGACGGTCAGTTTTAAAGGTTTAGTCTGTTCGTTCTGAATGATAGGAAAGTAGTTTATTGTTTCTTTATTATCATTATTTTTTAAACGGTGACTGGTGCAAGGCTGTTTTTGATTATCGTGTAGTAGTTGATCCAGTGAACGCCCGAGTAATTCTTTTTTTGACGGTAAACCCAATTGAATTGCTGCTTGATCATTCGCATTAATGATTATGTTATTTTCAACTAAACAAATACCTTCAGTGATCAAGTTATTCAGTTGTGTTAGCTGATGCTCTGTTTCTTCTAATGAATGGATCAGGATCTGGCGTTCAGAGGTATCAATGGAATGTAGAACAATATGTTGAACTGTGCCGTTGCTATCTAATAATGGGGCAAGGCTAAAATGTAGACTTGATTCATGGCGACTGTCGTTAAGCACGACTTCAGCTTCAATACTTTCGCCATTAAATGCGCGCTCATAGTAAGGCTTTAGGGAATGGTAATAATGTTGCCCTAAGACATTGGTGTCGTTATTTCCGAGTAACTCGTCTCGTTCAAGGCCACTGATTTCACTAAAACGGTTATTTACCGCATGATAGTTATGTTGACGATCAAGGATCGCAAAAAAGAAGGGGCTATTGTCAGTCAGCAAAGGAAACCAATAGTCTAGTTGCTCTGTTGGCATGTCGTCACCACTCTCCATAATTGGTGCAGATATGTACATTGCTTAATAGTAGGCAATCACATTTTTTATTCATTAATGTACTCTAACTCGAATACGCCTAACATAGCGAAAATTATTATCAACTTTGCTAAAACAGAAGCATTTTTTTTGACTCAAGGCATAAAACGAAATAGTGATCTTGCCATACAATCGAAGACTAAGTGCGATTTTTAACAGGAATAAATCATAGTGATTGCTCAACTTCGAAAACAACTCGTTCAACATGGCCCTTCATTACTGCGTGTACCAGCAAAATTGACACCTTTTTCGCTTCAGAAAAAAGTGATGCTGGAAGGATTAGCTATGGTTTTCAAAGAAGCACTAGAGGATGGTGATTTTGAGTTTTTAGAAGATCGCTGGCTAAAAGTTGAAGTACGTGATTTAGGTTTACAGTGGTTTATTAGCTACGAAGATGAAAAACTGGTTGTGGCTGAGTCTTGTGAACAAGAAGACGTCAGTTTTAGTGGCGAGTGTAATGATTTAGTACTTATTGCTGCACGCAAGGAAGATCCTGATACACTGTTCTTCCAACGTCGTCTTCGAATTGAAGGTGATACTGAGTTAGGGCTAGAAGTTAAAAACTTGATGGATAGTATCGATCTTGATTCTCTACCTGCTCCTGTGAAATTTATTTTGCAGCAATCTGCTGATTTCATTCATCAAGGTATGCATGATCACAGTGCTGCCCAAGAGGCCTTAAATGCTCATTAGATCCGAAGCTCCTGCTGATATCTTAACGATTGATACGCTATTAAAAACCGTATTCCCCACTGATGCTGAAGCTAAACTTGTTATGGCGTTACGCGAGAATGGTAATCGAACCTTATCGCTGGTGGCATGTAATGATGACGGCGAAGTGGTAGGCCACGCTTTTTTTAGCCCTGTAACGGTTAACGGTATAGATACTAATTGGCAAGGTCTTGCCCCTTTAGCTGTACGAGAAGATTATCAACAGCAAGGCATTGGTTTAGCACTAATCGAAGAAGCGAAAAGTGTATTAGCTGATTTTGATTACCCTGCAATTGTGGTGTTAGGTCATCCTGAATATTACACCAAAGCAGATTTTCAAAAAGCGTTAGATCATCAACTAACATGCGTTTGGCCTGATACAGAAGAGGCATTTATGGTATATGAAGTTCTACCTGAATCAGTCTCGCAATATCAAGGTACTGTTGAATATTGTCGTGAATTTAACACACTGTAAAGATGAGTATGGGTATGTATCGATTAATACTCTAACGTCTTATAATGAAAGCACAGCTAACTCACGCTGTGCTTTTTTATGTTTTAAAATGATTAGTATTGAGAAGTAAGATATCTAATTTTTGCATATAGCTAATTACTACATCGTGATAATTTATTACTCATATAAATATATGATTAGGACTGTCACCGATGATCCCTCGCAGTATCACATCGCCAAAAAAATTCATTATTGGTCAAGATTTACTGTCTCAACTTGATGTTTTTATAAAAGACTTTGGTAATAATGCCTTATTGATTTGTGATGATTTTATTGTAGATCGTGTTCAACAAGACGCGATGCCTTGTTTAGAGCAAGCGGGGATCAAGGCATGTAGCGAGAAATTTCAATATGAATGCACTGATAACGAAATTGAACGTTTACGTAAGATAGTAACAGCACAAAATGCAAATGTTGTTGTTGGTATTGGTGGCGGTAAAACCATGGATGTAGCAAAAGCTGTTGCGCATTATAGCAATACATCTGTGGTGATCTTCCCAACAATAGCGTCAAGTGATGCACCTTGTACCGCCGTGTCTGTTATCTATAAAGAGAGCGGTGAATTTGATCGTTACTTGTTATTACCGCAAAACCCTGATGTGGTATTAGCAGATACTCGACTTATCGCTCAAGCACCGGAAAAATATTTTGCCGCGGGTATTGGTGATGCGCTAGCGACCTTTTTTGAAACTCGCGCTTGTTGTTATGCCGCGAGTTTAAATTTAGTGAAAACCCGAGTATCTCGTACCGGATTAGGTATGGCATTGATGTGTTATGAGCTGATTGTAGATAACGTTGAAATGGCAATGCAAGCCGTACGTCGTCAGGAAGTTACACCAGCGTTAGAAGAGATGGTGGAAGCCATTGTTTATTTAAGTGGTGTGGCGGCAGAATCAGGCGGTATTGCATGCGCCCATGCGATTTGTAATGGCATGTCGTCACTTGAGAAATTTAATCATATTCAACACGGTGAAAAAGTAGCATTTGGCTTGTTAGTGCAATTGATGCTTGAAAAAGCCGATATCGAAGAAATCGAGAATGTTATTTATGTGATTAAAACTGCAGGGTTACCATTAACATTGGCTGACTTTGGTATTGATGAGTTTATAGAGTCAGATTGGCGAGACGTTGTTGATATTGCTTGTTCGCCTAACAATTCGATGGGCAATATGCCTATTGCTGTAAGTGCTGAGCAAGTGTATCAAGCGGTGATTGCGGCCAATGAATTAGCACAACGTTATCACGATTAAGTTGAATGTGATGAAAAATACCGACCTAGAGTCGGTATTTTTTTATCTCTGATTTTTGATAAGAGTTTATGAGTACAACCGATACGTAATTTGGTAGGATCTGCGCTCATTGATCTTCATAGTATGTAAATATCATACCGTGATTGATAGATAAGATAGCAGGTGTGGAATGAAACAGCGTGATATTCAGGTTCTACAAGAAATGGGGCTGACTTATTGGCAGGTCAGAAAGCCTGAAATATTTCCCAATCAAGAGATCCCAGTCATCGATCTTCCTGAACATTGCAAGTTACTGCTTGTGACTAATGATGAGCTTAATGAGCATGATGCCTGGCTTTTCGGACGGATCCTGAGCAGTATGAAACTAACACCAGAACAAGCATTATGCTTGCCTCTTGAAGCCGTTGAGCAAGTCGGTGAGCATTACTTAACGTGGTGTTGGTTTGCTGGTTGCCAAGGGGCGCACCCTACAGGCTGTCAGGTATTAAATTCCGTATCTTTACACTTAATGCATAATGATCCTTCATCGAAGAAAGCATTATGGCAACAGATTTGTAGTTATGACGCATAAAATTATTCCGTTAGACACCCAACATGTTGATGATGTTTGGCGTATTGAACAAGCAGCTCATGCATTTCCATGGGCTGAGTCGATGATCCGTAAAGAGCCAAATCGTATTGCAGCAAACTATGTGTTAGTTATTGATGATCAGGTAGTGGGTTACTGCTTTGGTCAATTAGTGGCAGGTGAAGGAACGCTATTAAATATTGCAATTGATCCAGCACATCAACGAAAGGGATATGGCAAAGTATTACTTAATGGCTTTATTGATGCGTTAGAAGCCAAGCAAGCGGAAGAGATTTGGTTAGAAGTCCGCGAAAGTAATACCGGTGCGTACAAACTTTATGAAGCAACAGGCTTTAATGAAACTAACCGCCGTGTTGATTATTACCCAACGGAAAATGGGCGTGAAGATGCCTTGATCATGGCGTATATGTTTATGCCTTTTGGCTAAGTCCAGAATCAGTGATCAAGTGATATTAAAAAGCCGAGCGTGATGCTCGGCTTTGTTCTATCTAGCTGAGGTGATTAGTGCTCACGAGTCGCACGGAAATCAACTTCAGGGAAACGCTCTTTTGCAAGGTTTAAGTTAACCATCGTTGGTGCGATATAAGAGAGGTTATCGCCACCATCTAGTGCAAGGTTAGATTGGTTCTTACGTTTAAACTCTTCGAGTTTTTTCACGTCATTACACTCAACCCAACGCGCCGTTGCAACGTTAACGCCTTCATAGATCGCTTCAACGTTATATTCAGCTTTAAGACGGGCAACAACCACATCAAACTGAAGTACACCAACGGCACCAACGATCAAATCGTTGTTTTGTAATGGACGGAATACCTGTACCGCACCTTCTTCTGAAAGCTGTACCAGACCTTTTAATAGTTGCTTTTGCTTTAGTGGATCTTTAAGGCGAATACGACGGAACAATTCTGGTGCGAAGTTAGGAATACCAGCGAACTTCAGACTTTCACCTTGAGTGAAGGTATCACCAATTTGAATTGTACCGTGGTTATGTAGGCCGATAATATCACCTGCATAAGCCGTTTCTGCGCGAGAGCGGTCACCCGCCATAAACGTTACCGCATCAGAGATACTTACGTTTTTGCCCGTACGAACATGGTTCATCTTCATACCTTGGGTGTAAGTACCCGATACAATACGCATAAAGGCAATACGGTCGCGGTGTTTAGGATCCATGTTTGCTTGGATCTTAAATACGAAGCCAGAAAATTTCTCTTCCGTTGCTTCAACTTCACGCTCATTAGCTTGGCGAGGAAGTGGTGCTGGGGCCCATGCTGTTAAGCCATCAAGCATATGGTCAACACCAAAGTTACCCAGTGCGGTACCGAAAAATACCGGTGTTAGCTCGCCGGCTAAAAATAGCTCTTCATCAAATTCATTTGATGCGCCCATCACAAGTTCAAGCTCTTCACGAAGTTGTTCGGCAAGATCTGCACCAATTGCTTCATCAAGATCCGGGTTTTCTAACCCTTTAATGATACGTTGTTCTTGAATTGTGTGGCCTTGACCTGTGCTGTACAAGATCGTTTCATCACGATGAATATGGTAAACACCTTTGAATTCTTTACCACAACCAATAGGCCATGAAATAGGGGCACAAGCCATACCTAATTCATTTTCTACTTCATCAAGAAGCTCCATTGGATCACGAATATCACGGTCCAATTTGTTCATGAAAGTAACAATCGGTGTATCACGTAGACGCGTAACTTCCATTAACTTACGGGTACGATCCTCGACACCTTTTGCCGCATCGATAACCATTAAACATGAGTCAACAGCGGTTAGGGTACGGTAAGTATCTTCAGAGAAGTCTTCGTGTCCGGGAGTATCAAGAAGGTTTACTAGGCACTCGTTATATGGGAACTGCATTACAGATGTAGTTACCGAGATACCACGTTCTTTTTCCATCTCCATCCAGTCTGACTTGGCGTGTTGGTTTGAACCACGACCTTTTACTGTACCGGCTTTTTGGATAGCGTTTCCGAATAACAGTACTTTTTCAGTAATGGTGGTCTTACCCGCATCGGGGTGAGAGATGATAGCGAAAGTACGACGTTTAGATACTTCGCCCTGAAACTGAGTTTGCGACATTAGCGTGTTCTTTTTTAATAAAAGTACTCCGTTGCTGCCGTATTACATCAAGCAAAGCAACAGAACAGAATGAATGGAGTGAGTTATTACTTATTGTCGCTGATTTTAGCGCGAGACTCAATCTAGGTGTATAAGAATCATTAATAGTAGGTAGAAATAATATTAAGCTTATATTGAATCATCACTATCTACGTATTAATTACTACAGGAATATTTATGATAGATACCCACTGCCATTTTGATTTCCCACCCTTTAGTGATGATCCAAAGCAAGCACTAATGTTGGCAAAAGAGGGAGGGATACAGCAAATTGTGATCCCAACAGTAGGACAATCGAATTGGAGTAAAGTACAACAGTTATGTCAGCGCTATTCTGATCTTTATTATGGCTTAGGCATTCATCCTTTCTTTAGTGCCGAACATGTTGATGATGTTTGTCAGCGTTTAAACCTTGAACTGAGAAATGCACTTCAACAATCGGATACAAAGTGTGTTGCAGTGGGAGAGTGTGGATTAGATTTTGCCATTGAAACAGTAAATAGAGAATTACAGCAAACATGGTTACAAGCACAATTACAGCTAGCCAATGATTATCAACTGCCTGTTATCTTGCATTGTCGCAAAGCCTTTCCAGAATTAGTTCGAGCTATAAAAATTGATACACCGTCTCAAGGTGGAGTTTATCATGGGTTTAGTGGCAGTTATCAGCAAGCGGTTCAGCTACTCGACTTAGGATTAAAAATTGGTGTTGGTGGCACCATTACCTATGAGCGGGCGAAAAAAACGCGAGAGACTATCGCAAAATTACCACTTTCAGCGATTGTGCTAGAAACCGATGCACCAGATATGCCTGTGTGTGGCTTTCAAGGTTTACCTAATAGACCTGAGCGTTTAATTTATATCGCGCAGTCTGTTGCTCTACTTAAAGGGATAAAAATAGAACAAGTCATCGATGTAACAACCTTAACTGCACATGAACTATATAAATTCTAACCGTGATGTTGGTACAAAAGACAAACGATTGCGTAAAACGTTTGCTTTCTTGTGGGAATGTTTTGTGATGACCTTCACAGAGTGGTTAACTCTTTCATGTTTATGGCACCAAAATTGTGAAGTTAGCATTACTTTGTCCGCGCATCGATGGGTATAATGCGCCGGACTCTTATAGAGCCGAATTGTCGAGACGCCAAACTTAACTTAATAGGATAGACATAAACCATGAGCATGTTTATGAGCCTGGTTGGGATGGTTGTTCTGCTACTTATTGCAGTACTTCTATCAGACAACCGTAAAGCAATTAATCTACGTACTGTTGGAGGCGCGTTCGCGATCCAATTTTTATTAGGTGCATTTGTTCTTTATGTACCCGTTGGTCGTGATGTGCTGTATGGCATGTCTCAGGCAGTTGCTAATGTTATTGCTTATGGTAATGACGGTATCAATTTCCTATTTGGCGGTCTAACATCGGACAAAATGTTTGAAGTGTTCGGTGGTGGCGGCTTTGTATTCGCCCTACGCGTTCTTCCTGTTATCGTTTTCTTCTCCGCGTTGATCAGTGTTCTTTACTACCTAGGTGTGATGCAAGTTGTTATCAATATTCTAGGTGGTGGTCTGCGTAAAGTATTGGGTACTTCTCACGCTGAATCTATGTCAGCGACAGCGAACATTTTCGTTGGTCAAACAGAAGCGCCACTAGTTGTTCGTCCATTCATTCCTAAAATGACTCAGTCTGAGCTATTTGCAGTAATGTGTGGTGGTTTGGCATCAGTTGCAGGTGGTGTACTTGCAGGTTACGCATCAATGGGTGTTCCGCTAGAGTACCTAATTGCAGCATCATTCATGGCAGCCCCTGGTGGTTTACTATTTGCTAAAATCATCAAGCCAGAAACAGAGCAGCCTGTAGAGCAGCTTGCTGGCGATGATGAAGAAGGCGTTGAAAAGCCAGCTAACGTTATTGACGCAGCAGCAGCAGGCGCATCGTCTGGTATGCAACTTGCGCTAAACGTAGGTGCAATGCTTCTAGCATTCATCGGTTTGATTGCTCTAATTAACGGTATGCTTGGTGGTATCGGTGGTTGGTTTGGTATGCCTGAGCTGACACTTGAACTTATTCTTGGTTACGTATTTGCACCATTAGCTTACCTAATCGGTGTGCCATGGGGTGAAGCACAAGTGGCAGGTTCATTCATCGGTCAGAAGATTGTTGTTAACGAATTCGTTGCTTACTTAAACTTTGCACCATACCTAAAAGATGTGGCTGACGGCGGTATGGTTGTAGCACAAACAGGTGTTGCAATGACTGAGAAGACGAAAGCTATCATCTCATTCGCACTATGTGGTTTCGCAAACCTATCATCGGTTGCAATCCTATTAGGTGGTCTAGGTGGCCTTGCTCCAAGCCGCCGTGCAGAAATCGCTCGCTTTGGTATGAAAGCGGTAGCAGCAGGTACATTATCTAACTTAATGTCTGCAACAATCGCTGGTTTGTTTATCTCTTTAGCAATGTAATTGTTGAGATAACTGCCTAAAGAAGAACGCCTCAATGAAAATTGAGGCGTTTTTTTATGCTTGTATTTAGCAGATAAAAGGCAATCAACAGTAAAGGTAAACATTATGACTCATGTTCTAAATTAACTTCATAAAATCGATTGCGTTCCCTTTTCTTAAATTTCACTCTGCTATTCTTACGCTACTGATTATCAGGGTGTGGATACAGGTAGTATCAGGGGTAGAAGCAATATAATGACAATGAAATGTGTTCATTAACTGTTTCTGATTCTCTATTTTAGTAAACACATTATCCACTGGTGGAAACATAAGTTTGATAGGCGAAAGACGACGGTCTTGCTATTATTGAGCCTAGCAAATACAGCGATTTTGTAAGAGCAGGCAAGTTGAGCGGCTCTTACGCGGGAATAGGGATAAGTCATTTAGTAAGTATTTACTTACTGAAACTTCAAGGAATCAAGTCCGCTCATTTGTTGCAGTAATTTTTACTGTATTCGGTAGCCTAATGAATAATTATTAGCGCTTTACCTTCGTTTATACTGATATTTAGAGCCTTATAGCTAAGCGCTTTAAATGTAATATTACGACTGGAGATAGTCATGAGCGATTTAAAAACTGCTGCACTACGTGCACTTAAATTAATGGATTTAACAACACTGAACGATGACGACACTGACGCAAAAGTGATCGAGCTTTGTAAAAATGCAAAAACAGTGGTTGGTAATACTGCAGCAGTGTGTATTTACCCTCGCTTTATCCCAGTAGCGAAAAAGCAACTACGTGAGCAAGGTACGCCAGATGTACGTATTGCAACGGTAACTAACTTCCCACACGGTAATGATGATATCGAGATTGCTGTTGCTGAAACGAAAGCGGCGGTGGCTTACGGTGCTGACGAAGTAGACGTAGTATTCCCATACCGCGCACTTATGGCTGGTAATGCAGATGTTGGTTTTGAACTAGTGAAGCAATGTAAAGCGGCGTGTGGCGATAACGTGTTGCTTAAAGTTATCATTGAAACAGGTGAGCTAAAAACAGAAGCACTAATTAAACAAGCATCTGAAATTTCAATTAAAGCGGGTGCTGATTTTATTAAAACCTCAACCGGTAAAGTACCTGTTAATGCGACACCAGAATACGCACAAATCATGCTTAACGTGATCAAAGATATGGGTGTTGCAAAAACAGTTGGCTTTAAGCCTGCAGGTGGTGTTCGCACCGCTGAAGATGCACAACAATATCTAGCAATGGCTGATGATATTCTTGGTGCTGAGTGGGCTGATAGCCGCCACTACCGTTTTGGTGCATCAAGCTTACTTGCTAACTTGTTACACACATTAGGTGAAGGTGAAGAAGCAGCGCAAGGCGGCTACTAATACCTTTAAACAAGGTGGTGAAATACCACCTTGTTTTTAACTCTCTGGCGGCATTATTAATGTCGTACTAATTCTTTAATTGGTTTTTCCAGCACTGCGTTTTCGTGGTTGTTGCCTTTTTTGCACCTAAAATTTAGAAATAAAGCAAAACGAAAAATAATTAAAGCATTGGTAATCCCTACTTCGCTGAATTAAAAACAAGAGGATCAGCATGTACTTACCTCAAGAAATTATTCGTAAAAAACGTGACAATATTGAATTAACCGCCGATGAAATTAACTTTTTCATTCAAGGTGTGGCGAAAAATACCGTCTCTGAAGGCCAAATCGCGGCATTTGCAATGGCTATCTATTTTAATGATATGACGATGGATGAGCGTGTTGCCTTAACTTGTGCGATGCGTGATTCAGGCATGGTGATTGATTGGGGATACATGCATTTTGATGGTCCTATTGTTGATAAGCACTCAACGGGTGGTGTAGGTGATGTCACTTCATTGATGTTAGGTGCTATGGTCGCAGCATGTGGTGGTTATGTGCCAATGATCTCAGGTCGAGGTTTAGGCCATACAGGTGGCACATTAGATAAATTAGAAGCTATTCCTGGTTATAATATCACACCAACTAATGAGGTGTTCGGTAAAGTAACTAAAGAAGCCGGTGTGGCGATTATTGGCCAGACAGGTGATTTAGCGCCAGCGGATAAACGTGTGTACGCAACTCGTGACGTTACTGCAACGGTTGATAATATCTCATTGATCACTGCGTCTATTTTGTCGAAGAAGCTAGCAGCAGGACTCGATTATTTAGTGATGGATGTCAAAGTGGGCTCTGGCGCTTTTATGCCAACGTACCAAGCATCTGAAGATCTAGCAAAATCAATTGTAGCTGTCGCAAATGGTGCTGGCACTTGTACATCTGCATTGTTAACGGACATGAACCAAGTCTTAGCATCAAGTGCGGGTAATGCTGTTGAAGTACGCGAAGCGGTACAGTTTCTAACCGGTGAATACCGTAATCCTCGATTGTTTGAAGTAACAATGGCATTGTGTGCAGAAATGTTATTGATCAGCAAGTTAGCGGCTGATACTCAACAAGCGCGAGCAAAGCTGCAAACAGTATTGGATAACGGTCAAGCCGCTGAGCGTTTTGGTAAAATGGTAGCTGGCTTAGGTGGCCCTACTGATTTTATCGAAAACTATGACAACTATTTAGAGAAAGCTGAGATTGTAAAACCAGTATTTGCTGAAACAACAGGCTTTGCTCATGCTATGGATACTCGTGGCTTAGGTATGGCCGTTGTAGGCATGGGTGGTGGTCGTCGTGTTGCTAGCGATAATATTGATTATGCGGTTGGTTTTAGTGACATGATCCGTTTAGGTGATGAAGTTTACGCTGATACTCCTCTTGCAATGGTACATGCTCGTACTGAAGCGCAATGGGAAGAAGCAGCGAAAGCGATTCGCAGTAATATTACGGTGAATGATACTAAACCTGAATCGACCCCTGAAGTTTACCGTCGTATCAGCAAACAAGATGTGTAATGGAGTAACAATGAAACGTTCAATTATTTTAGTACTAGATTCTTTTGGTATTGGTGCCTCAGCAGACGCGGATAAATTTGGTGATGTAGGTGCAAATACCTTAGGTCATATTGCACAGGCGTGTGCGCGTGGCGAAGCCAATAATGGCGATCGCAACGGTCCATTACACTTACCTAATTTAACCAAGCTTGGTTTAGCAAAAGCGTGTGAAGAATCATGCGGTAGTTTTCCAGATGGCATGGATCCAAACTCTGAGATCACTGGTGCTTATGGTTATGCGCAAGAGCTTTCTTCAGGTAAAGATACCCCGTCAGGTCACTGGGAAATTGCAGGTGTGCCTGTATTGTTTGAGTGGGGTTATTTTAGCGATAAAGAAAACAGTTTCCCTAAAGAACTGACCGATCGCATTCTTGCTCGTGCAGGCTTAGAGAGTTTCTTAGGTAACTGTCATGCATCAGGTACACAAGTGCTTGATGATTTAGGCGAAGAACATATGAAGACGGGCATGCCTATCTTCTACACATCTGCTGACTCTGTTTTCCAAATTGCGTGTCATGAAGAAACATTCGGTTTAGAGCGCCTATTAGAACTTTGCCAAATTGCGCGTGAAGAGCTAGAAGATTATAACATTGGCCGTGTTATTGCGCGCCCGTTCATTGGTGCTGGAAAAGGTCAATTTGAACGTACGGGTAACCGCCGTGACTTGTCGCTTGAGCCGCCAGCAGCAACAATTCTGCAAAAGCTTGTTGATGAAAAACAAGGCGAAGTAGTATCGATTGGTAAAATTTCCGATATCTATGCAGGCTGTGGTATTTCAAGCAAAGTAAAAGCGACAGGTATTCCGGCTTTATTTGATGCGACACTTGAACAAATTAAACAAGCGGGTGACAACACTATCGTATTTACTAACTTTGTTGATTTTGATTCAGCCTACGGTCACCGTCGTAATGTTGCGGGTTATGCTGCAGCGCTTGAGTACTTCGATCGCCGTCTTCCTGAGATTTTAGCGTTACTTCAATGTGACGATGTACTGATCATTACCGCCGATCACGGTTGTGATCCAACATGGCCAGGTACTGATCATACCCGCGAACATATTCCTGTGCTTGTTTCAGGACCAAAGATTAAGCCTGGTTCATTAGGTTTACGTGAAAGCTTTGCTGATATTGGTCAGAGCCTAGCTGAGTACTTTGGTACAACAGATATGGAATACGGTAAGTCGTTTCTATAACTCAAATTAAAAATAAGGGTAAATCTTATTTACCCTTATTTATTATAAAAAAGACATGATTGTTTAGCATTTTCCACTTTATAATGCCAAGCAATCACAGCATGTTTAGCTAAACGTTAGTGATTAATTTTTAACACTGACAGCTAACTAAAAATAGGAAAAGGATACAACTATGGCTACTCCACATATTAATGCTGAAATGGGTGATTTTGCAGATGTAGTTTTAATGCCGGGCGATCCGCTACGTGCTAAATACATCGCAGAAACTTTCCTAGAAGATGCTAAAGAAGTATGTAATGTACGTAGTATGTTAGGCTTCACTGGCACATACAAAGGTCGCAAGATCTCTGTTATGGGTCACGGTATGGGTATTCCATCATGTTCTATCTACGCAACAGAATTAATTAAAGATTTTGGTGTGAAGAAGATCATTCGTGTGGGTAGTTGTGGTGCTGTACGTGATGACGTTAACTTGCGTGATGTTGTTATCGGTATGGGTGCATCAACAGATTCTAAAGTAAACCGTATTCGTTTTGGCGGTCATGACTTTGCAGCGATTGCTGATTTCGGCATGGTACAAAATGCGGTAGATGCAGCAAAAGCGAAAGGTATCCCTGTTAAAGTGGGTAATATCTTCTCTGCTGATCTGTTCTACAATCCTGATTTTGAATTCTTCAAAACAATGGATAAGTACGGCATCGTTGGTGTTGAGATGGAAGCGGCGGGTATCTATGGTGTTGCAGCTGAGTTTGGTGCTAAAGCACTAACTATCTGTACTGTTTCTGATCATATCCTACGTGGCGAAGCAACAACATCGGAAGAGCGTCAATTGACATTCAACGAGATGATCGAAATCGCGTTAGATTCTGTGATCCTAGGTGATGCAGAAGCATAATCTTTACTGATTAAGCACAAAAAACGGAAACAGTTCGCGCTGTTTCCGTTTTTTTATATTATTAATTTTTCTGTGATTAATAACCGTATTTAGTCTTTCGCGTTTGCCGTAAGTAAAAACGGGAAATGCCAAATATCTTTTCGACGACCAAAGGTGAGAGCTAATAGCAAGCCAATCATTAATGCAACGAGGATCAAGCCACGAATAATACTGGTCATGTATTCAATTTGGCTTTTTGCATGCGCTAATAGTTTATTGTGTTCAAGCGTAATACGAACAAAGCCAATCACATGTTTATTAGCAAAAATAGGCTGAACAATTTGTTGGCGACCAATACTTGCCATCGCCAGTGGTGTGGATAGCCCGGTTAGTTGCGTCAATGGCATTGATTTATCGGTTTTCGCCAAGGTCACACCTTCAATATTGTAGATACTCGCATCTAAAATTAAAGGCTCATCGGATAAATTATTCACCAATTCTTGCAGTTGATCTTGGTTATTATCCGTAATATTACTGGCTGCATTTTCTGCTGCTTGACGTACTAACATGCGTGATAATGTTTGAGTTTGTTCACTTAGCATTTGGTAATTACGCTGGGTTAAGAGCGCGCCGTATTCCAGCATTCCAATTAATGCCAAGCTACATAATAGGAGAACAGAAAGCCGTCCTAGATGTTGCCAGCGTTTCTTTTTCCACTTTATCATCGAGTTAACCTTTGCTGTGTTCTGGTGGTATTTTACACGATAATGAAGTAGTTAAGAATATTCTTGTTCATTGGGGTTATTATAATAAAAAACAAATAGTTAAACATACAGGATGGTTTTTAGTCATAAATAATTACTCTTTTTATTGTATTTATTTAAGATAAACAAGTGAAAATTAACTATGTTTTATTACAGTTTAGTAACATTTTGGGTTGCTCTTCACTATCAGTATCGGTAGTTTGTAAAGAAGTAGCGACAAGTTGCACCATTATTACGATATTGGCATTAAAATCATCGTAATATAGCAATAAGTTACTTTTAGGATAAATAATATGGATATTGAGTACGTGCTGAAAATAAAAAAACACCCCACGCTGTATAAACGTTTCCCACAACTATTAACGGTAACCAATGGTGATAAACGCCAAGCGCAATGGTTATTTTATGGGAAAAATATTAGCCATTATGATGTTGAATTATTAAATAGTGCGGTACACGGAGATCTTCAATTACTGGCTGGCTGGAAAGTGGGATCTTATGATGTTTTCACGATCGCCAATGATCTAACAGAGCAAGCAGAGCAAACACTGGCTGAATTACAATTAGATTATTTCCAACTTTCCGATCTTCCTGATCTAATTGAGCCAGGCTTAGTTGTTTTCGATATGGACTCTACTGCAATTCAAATTGAATGTATTGATGAAATCGCTAAGCTAGCTGGTGTGGGAGAGCAAGTCGCTGAAGTGACAGAGCGCGCGATGCAAGGTGAACTCGATTTTGAGCAGAGTCTGCGTCAACGTGTTGGTACTCTCGCAGGTGCCGATGAAGCGATATTGGCACAAGTAAAAGAGAACTTACCCTTGATGCCTGAAATGCGTGAAGTCGTGGCAACATTGCATGCTTATGGGTGGAAAGTCGTGATTGCTTCTGGTGGTTTTACTTATTTCTCTGATTATTTGCAGCAAGAGTTAGATTTAGTTGGGGCATTCTCTAATCAATTAGAAATCGTTGATGGTAAATTAACCGGGAATGTTCTTGGTGATGTGGTAGATGCGCAAGCAAAAGCCAATATTTTGCAAGGTCTTGCTGAGCGATATGATATTGAGCCCCACAATACGGTGGCAGTGGGTGATGGAGCAAATGATCTGGTGATGATGAAAGCGGCAGGTTTAGGGATTGCTTATCACGCGAAGCCCAAAGTTGAACAACAAGCCCCTGCGGTGATCCGTCACGCTGATCTGGGTGGTATTTTATGTATATTATCAGCATCGCTCGTACCACAACGACTAAGCTGGTAAGCCATTTATAGATAGATAAAAAGCCGTTGATTGTTTCTATTGATTATGGAAACGATTAACGGCTTTTTTTAATGGGTAAGCAGTAGCGTTATTAGCTGATCTCTAATCGAACTAACACTTCATCCGTTATATCAAAGATTTCTCCACAACCGATCAAAGAGATAAACTCTGCTTCTAATGCTCGTGCTCGATGGAGAGTTAAACGGGCTAATTCACTGAGCTTTTCACCAATTAATGCCGTTAAAGGGTTAAAAATAGGTAAGGCTGTGATGCGAATGGCAATAAAGCTACCGCTTTTACGTGCCAATGAAATAAATCTAACCCGTGATTCAATATCGTCAAATTCATAGCTGGCTTTGACTGCGATCTGTTTTATTTTGCCATCGACTTGTTCAAAAGCGATATAGAGTTCATGAACATAAGGTTCACGTACATTCTCGATCGGACGCATTGGGTAAGCTAACATTTCTTTGACTCGGCGTTTAAATAGCAAACCAAGTTCAAAATGTTTTTGCTCACCCAGTTGATAAAAAATGTCAGCGAGTGGTGACAGTGGAAAGTTCGATCCGACAGCTTTGACTTTTATTTTGTGATCTATTTTTTCTGCGAAATAGGGAATGCTATTTAAACGAGTTAATAGCATTTGATGCATAGCGAGCAGCATTGCGGGAGAAGGCAGGTGTTCTTCACAAAGGGAAAATCGTTCTTCATTACTTTGAATAAGTTTACGTAAAAACTTTTCACCAACACGTGATTCTTGACTATCGCGTATCGTAAGTTGGATATTTTTTCCGTTAGGGCTAGTACGAATCACTTGATAAGGCATTCTGCCCAAGATATCGAGCTTAGCTAAGCGTTGTAGCTGCTCAAATTTAATTGTAACGGGATCATCTTTTTTACAGCGAAATGGCGTATCAAGATTAATATTGAGTCCACGGCTCGAAAAGTCGATCGAATGACCATGGCTAATTAATTGCCCTTGTTGATATAACGAGATCGTTGTTTTATAGCTAAAACGTGATTCACTGCGTTGAGGTTTGGGATCAAAATGGATCGCTTCAGCTAAACAAATTGGATTTTTTGGATGCCTAAATGGATTGATCGCTTGGCTTGATAATGTTGATTTTTGTGTTAAACGGTAATCTGACTGGGTATTTTTATGGGTGATATCTTGCAGTACACCCACATGGGTGAGGTCTTGAAATTTCTCAATCATTTCAGGAGCAACATCATTGAGCTTTTCAAGCTCTTGCTGACGTAAAGGATAAACCGTTAACCGCATCACTCGCCAACTATCACGGTGTGAGCCTAATTGCCAAAAAATACGGCGTTGCTCTTGGTCCATTTCAGGTAAGGCTGCTGAATAAAAATAGCGTTGCCCTTGATGATCGTGATGGAAACAATAAATTAAGGTGCTAGATTGCTTTAGCCCTTTATGCCCTAGTGAAGCAATACGTTGCTCTGATAATAATTGATTGATCACGGGCTGATTACGTTCATCATGCCAGTATTGCCATAAATAACGGTTGTGATCGGTCAGTAAAGCGTATTTAAGATCAGTATCAGAGAAAAAGAGAGGTAGCCCTACGGTATGTTTTAGGAAGCAGTGTTCGTAGCCTTGGGTACGCGCCTGAATGATTTTATCTTCATGATTATTTCGATGGCGTAGTAGGCCTTTATTTTGACTGTCGATGATCAGTTGCTTTAACGCTTCATTTTCACTTAGTGCAATGAGACGTAGCCATTTAAAGCTAGTATCTTCAGGATTATCATCAATCCCTAATACACGGTAGCGATGAGGTTGTTCTAAAAGAGGCTCATTGTGTATTTTTGCTAATTGTGGGAAATAAGCATCAATACTTTGTCCTAACCGATAGCTAAATGCAGAGGGAACTTTAAATTTAGCTCCTGATGATGAAAGATCAGTTGTCATTCCCCAGATCTGTTGATTGAAAGGAATGCTGATAGTCACGGGTGTGCTAATTTGTAATCGGTTTTCTTCTCGATGGAGATAGTGACCAAAACGGATCAAATTAGCGGTAAATAACTCTGGGGCGGCTTTTTTCTCTGTTGATATGGCACGCTCACCTTGTTGATGTAATTCTCGAAAATCATTATGGGTATTTACCAATGCTTCATAGAGACCAATGCAATATTGATTATTGAACACTTTGCTACGACGATGAAGAATATTGATAGCAACATCATCAAGCCAATGGGTTTGACCATTGAAAATATAAGAGCGGCATTGGCCTTTTACGCGACCACGTAAATCAATAATTTTTTTGCATGGCGTCATTAACCGATTAATTTCCATTTTTATACGGAGTTTGATCGGCCCTGATTCGGTACTGGTTAAACTATCAAAAACTTGGTGGAAATCTTCACTTCCATAAACCGGTAATAGTTGTTCTATGAGTGCTTTGTAATCGTCCAACTGCATTTTATTTTCTGTTAAAAGATTCGCTGATAGTATTATCTGCTTATGGTGACAAAAGTTTAATGTAAAGTGATAAAAACTGACATTTGAAGTGGGTTTTACATCAAAAAAATTCTTGTTTATTCGACGAGTTAGACATTTAGGATAGAGAATGGCAAAAGCAGCGAAACGCGCATACGTTTGTAGTGATTGTGGGATGGACTTTGCTCGTTGGCAAGGCCAATGTTCTGGTTGCAAATCGTGGAATACGATCACTGAATTTACCATACCGAATACGAAATCTGGGTTAACCAGTACTTCTGCTCGTTCGAGTGTTGGTGGTTATGCGGGGATCATTGGTGGCGGCTCGAAAAAACTTCACGAAGTTGAAACCGTTGAAGCAGAAAAAATGCTGACTGAGATTGGTGAGCTTGATCGTGTGTTGTGTGGTGGTTTAACTACAGGCTCGGTTAATATTATTTCTGGTGATCCGGGAGCGGGTAAAACAACACTGTTGTCTGATCTGGTTGCTCGAATGTCACAACTGATGCCATCACTTTACTGTACGGCAGAAGAATCACTGTCGCAGTTTAAAAACCGTGTCAATCGCCTAAAGCTGAACTGTAATGAAGATAATTTATATCTGATGGCGGAAACCAGTGTTGAAGCCATCATCGCAGAGCTTGAAGTTAAGCAAATCAAGTTTGCGGTTATTGACTCCATTCAGGCGGTATCTACTGAACTGGCTAATGGTAGCCCGGGTTCGCCATCGCAAGTAAAAGCAGCAGCGCAAGCCCTTACACAGTATTGTAAACAAAATAATGTGACGATGTTTTTGATCGCACACGTAAATAAAAACAATGAGATTGCAGGTCCTCAAACGCTTGTTCACATTGTCGATTCTCTGCTGCACATTGATACCAATGATGGGCAGGTACGTACATTGCGTGCCAATAAAAACCGTTTTGGTGATGTTGATACGGTAGGTATTTTCCGTATGACAGAGCGCGGTATGCTTAGTGTTGATAATCCAAGTGAGATCTTTTTATCTGGCTCAACAACGGAATCTTCAGGCTCTGCGATTACTTGTATTCGAAAAGGTAATCGTAATCTATTGTTAGAGATCCAGTGTTTAACCACTGAAACTGAAGGTGAGTTTCCACAGCGTGTCTGTGTTGGTTTGAATATGAACCGGATTAAGATGCTAACGGGGATCTTACGTAAACATGCGAAGACCAAGATTTACCACGATACCTTTTTTAATATTGTTGGTGGTTTGAAAATTGATGAGTCAGAAACCTGTATTGATTTGGCGCTGGTGGCTGCGTTGTTAAGTAGTCTTAATGAATTTGTGGTGCCGCGTACTACGTGCATTATGGGAGAGCTCAGCCTTAACGGTGATGTACGCCCGATCGATAGTGGTGTACCTCGGGTAAAAGAAGCCGCGCAGCATGGTTTTACTGAGATTTTTATCCCTTTCCGTAATTACCATAAATCAATGGAAGGGTTAGGGGCGAAGATCACTCCCGTAAAAACTATTCATGAACTATTAGATCTTATCAATTAAGAGTGGGTGAGAAGCGATGATTCTGAATAAAAAGGATCCGCTTC
Organism: Photobacterium sp. Ph5; assembly: GCF_022129445.1. Lineage (GTDB taxonomy): Bacteria > Pseudomonadota > Gammaproteobacteria > Enterobacterales > Vibrionaceae > Photobacterium. The sequence continues at coordinate 21,016 of NZ_JADQAQ010000014.1, read as the reverse complement.
TCATTTTTTATGGTTGATGGTTAAAGCTTGTTACTTAGTGGCGTGAGGAGCTGATTTGGGTTGATTCACCGTTTCAAATGTTGCTTCTTGATTTTTAGAAGCGAGTTGAACCTGCACTTTGACCATACTACCTACCGTATTGAGTAATGATGTCCATTGCACATTGGGTTCTTTTTTAAAGATACTATCGAAGTTTTTAATATCCCAATCGACAAAAGGGCGAGGATTTAACGGTTTACCTAAAAAGTGGATCTCATAATGGAGATGTGGACCTGTTGAAAGGCCTGAATTTCCTGTCCAGCCAATCAACTCCCCTTTATTAACAAACTGCCCAGCTTTGACATTAAATTTGCTCATATGAGAGTACGTCGACACAAAGCCCATAGTGTGATTTAAAGTCAGCTGATTGCCATAACCATGTTGGCTGCTGTTCACTTTTTCTATTACCGCATCGGCTGGGGCATAAATAGGTGTCCCTGTTTTGGCTGCAAAGTCTAATCCATCGTGTCTTTTTCGTTGTTTAGTAATCGGATGGACACGAGTGCCAAACCCCGATGTTAATTGTACATTCGGTGTAGGTTCACCATTAGGAATAAGTTGAAATAGTGTTGCTTTCACCGCCGAATTAATCGCAGCGGTATTAACGCGATCTTGGAGGTCGAGATCTTTATTGTCCTCACGTAATCCCAACACATTTTCCATGTCATCAATACGTTGATTTAATGTTTTTAACGTTTGTTTTTTTTGCTCGATTGTCTCGTTTAACGTTTTATTTAAAGCCGTCTCTTCAGATAATGACGCACTGAGCTCTAAGGCTTTATTCCGTAGTTGAGATACTTGCTGGTGAGAGTCTTGAACGGAGATATAAAGTTCAAATATGGCATGTGTGCTGTAGGTGAGTGCGCCACAAAGTAGACATAGAGCAATATAACGAAAACTATTAGTTAGCAATGCTCTCTTATTACTTTTACGTAGCTTGGTAGCAAGAGATTTCATATAAAACATCATGGAAGAATACACATTGAGCAATTTCTGAAGCTAGAGTCTATGTGTTAAGGCTAATTATTGCTAGTTTCCTATCTCTCATTTGTGCAACAGTCTTGCTATTTTATGGTCTTACCCACTTGTTTTTATTCATAAAAAAAAGAGCAACCGAAGCTGCTCTTTATTTTAGTATTATTGGTTTGTTACTTATTTAGCAATACGCTTGTATTTAATGCGGTGTGGCTCTGCTGCATCGGCACCTAGCGTTTTCTTCAGCCAATCGGTGTATTCAGTGAAGTTACCTTCAAAGAAGCTTACTTGGCCTTCATCACGGTAGTCCAAAATATGGGTTGCCACACGGTCAAGGAACCAACGGTCGTGCGAGATCACCATTGCACAACCAGGGAACTCTAGTAGCGCTTCTTCAAGTGCACGTAGCGTTTCAACATCAAGGTCGTTGGTTGGCTCATCGAGCAGTAATACGTTACCGCCTGCTTTCAGTAGTTTTGCAAGGTGAACACGGTTACGTTCACCACCAGAGAGATCGCCAATGCGTTTCTGGTGATCACTGCCTTTGAAGTTAAAGCGAGAGACATAAGCACGTGCAGGAATTTCGAAGTTGTTGATCTTGATGATATCAGCGCCTTCAGAAATTTCTTGGTAAACCGTGTTGTTGTCGTTCATGCTATCGCGGAACTGATCAACCGATGCCAATTTAACAGTATCACCTAGCTCAATGGTGCCTGAATCAGGTTGTTCTGTACCACTTAGCATTTTGAATAGGGTAGATTTACCCGCACCGTTTGCACCAATAATACCGACGATAGCACCTTTAGGCATGCTAAATGATAAGTCATCAATTAATACGCGATCACCGAACGATTTAGTCAGGTTTTTCACTTCGATAACTTTATCACCTAGGCGCTCACCTGGCGGAATGAATAGCTCGTTCGTTTCATTACGTTTTTGGTGTTCGTTAGTGCTTAGCTCTTCAAAGCGCGCCATACGTGCTTTTGATTTTGCTTGGCGGCCTTTAGGGTTTTGACGAACCCACTCTAGCTCTTTCTCGATGGTTTTTTGTAGTGCACGCTCTTGAGATGCTTCTTGTTTTAGACGCGCATCTTTTTGCTCAAGCCAAGAGGTGTAGTTGCCTTGCCATGGAATACCTTCACCACGGTCAAGTTCTAAAATCCAGCCCGCCGCGTTATCAAGGAAGTAACGGTCGTGCGTGATAGCCACAACAGTACCGTTGTAATCAACCAAGAAGTGCTCAAGCCATGCCACTGACTCTGCATCTAAGTGGTTGGTTGGTTCGTCAAGCAGTAACATGTCAGGTTTATCAAGCAGTAGACGACAAATCGCTACACGACGACGCTCACCACCGGATAGATTCTTAACAACTGCATCCCAATCAGGTAGGCGTAGTGCATCTGCTGCACGCTCAAGTTGCATACCTAGGTTGTGACCATCTTTGGTTTCGATCAGTGCTTCAAGCTCACCTTGCTCTTTTGCAAGAGCATCAAAGTCTGCATCTGGTTCTGCGTAAGCTGCGTATACTTGGTCAAGACGGATCAGTGCTTCTTTCACATCTGATACAGATTCTTCAACCACTTCACGTACAGTTTTGCTTTCGTCTAGGATTGGCTCCTGTGGTAGGTAACCAATTTTTAGACCTGCTTGTGGACGTGCTTCACCTTCGATATCGGTATCGATACCCGCCATGATGCGAAGTAATGTTGATTTACCTGCACCGTTTAGACCTAGGACACCGATCTTAGCGCCAGGGAAAAAGCTCAGTGAAATATCTTTTAGAATTTGACGCTTAGGTGGGACGATTTTTCCCACTCGCGACATGGTATAGACGTAATCAGCCATATCCGTGTGTGATCTCTATTTAAAATGAAAGGGAATATTTTACCTGTTCTGGACTGAAGTTTAACAGAATTGTTTATATTTGGTGGTGAGAGCAAAAAAAACGACGCAAAAAAGCTGGCTGATTTCGTCTTAATGTTACAAGTGCTTATTCCATTATGTGAATAGGCACATGAATTATTTGCTATTATGATTGTCTTAGATGTAGTTGCTGGCACTGTTTAGCCGTTAGCAACAGGGATTCTACTTTTATCTATAATGATATGGAGCTTCTAGTGCCACGCATTCCAACTTCCCCCAATATATTTTCAATTGCGCTGTTATCACTAGGTATTGCTAGCACGTTTACGGTGCAGGCAGCCTCTTTAGAGCAACAGCGTACTTGGTATGATCAGGCGCAAACGGCGTTTGATAATAAAGACATGGCGACATTTAATGCCAATAAGGCGAAATTAGGTGGATACCCACTTTATCCTTACTTGGAATATCGTTCATTTAATGCGGCTCTTGATCAAAAATCACCGACTCAAGTTAACTACTTTGTAAATAAATATAAAGCGTTACCGTTTAGTAGAACAATTAAACGAAATTACCTGTCTTACCTTGCAGGACTGGATCGATGGCGTGACTTCTTATCGGTACAATCGACAGTACCGAGTAGTACGTCATTGAAGTGTTCCTATTACTACGCTAAGAGCCAAACAGGTCATGCAAGTCAAGCATGGGCTGGGGCTGAAAAACTATGGCAAACAGGCAGTTCGTTACCTAATCGCTGCGACCCATTATTAGATGCGTGGACGGCTGCGGGTAAACGAACAAATACATTAGTGCTTGATCGTATGCTGTTGGCGTTTGAGAAAGGGAATAAGAGTTTAGTTACCTATCTTGATAAGCAACTAACAGGCAGTGCACAAGTTACTGGTGATAAAATTCTTGCGCTATTAACTAAGCCTCAAGGTGTTGCTGATTTTGCTAAACAGAGCAAAGTGACGAAGTTCAACCAAGCGTTAACTGAAGCTGCATATTATCGATTAGCGCGTGCTGATGTGAAACAAGCGGTTGCTTCTTACAACCAAGTAGTGTCTGGTCAGCATTTTGATAAAGCAAAAAAACAAGCATTAGCTGATGCAGTTGCATCACGACTCATGTCAACCAGCGATCCTGCGTTAGCGAAATGGCGTGATAGCAAACTGAAAACCAGCCAGAACGTGAGTATATTAGAGCGCCGTATTCGTAACTCGATCCGTGAAGCGGATTGGAGTGGTGTACAAACATGGATTAATCGTCTCCCCAAAGAAGCGAAAGACAGCCCACGTTGGAAGTTTTGGCAAGCACAGTTACTTGCGAAAAAAGGGCAAAAGAAGCAAGCCGATAAAATTTATCACTCTTTGTTAGGCGAGCGTGATTTTTACAGTGCAGCAGCAGCCACTATTTTGCATAAGCCAATTACTTACCCTAATCAGCAAGGGCCAACGTCAACCAAGTTAATTCAACCTTATACCAAAACATTAAAGCGTATTGGTGAGTTAATTGATACTGACAGGCTGGTGGCAGCCAATCGAGAGTGGGGTTACTTGTTATCGAGAACACAAGGCGTTCAAACTAAACGTCAGTTAGCGGTTTATGCTGAAAAACATAAGTGGCACCACTTAGCGGTACAAGCGACGATTTCGGGGAAACTATGGGATCACATGGCGCTGCGTTTCCCACTGGCACATAAATGGTGGTTTGACTTCTTTAGTAAAAAACGTGGTATACCGACATCGACCATGATGGCGTTAGCTCGACAAGAAAGTGCCTTAAATATTCACGCACAATCCCATGTTGGAGCGCGTGGCCTAATGCAGTTAATGCCAGCAACAGCAGCACATACGGCGAAGAAATTAGGTCGAGATTATGCGGGTAAAGAAAGCTTATTTGATCCGGGTGTTAATATTCGCCTAGGTAGTGGCTACCTGAAAATGATGTTAGATAATAACGACGATAATCGTATTTACTCTTTTGCGTCGTATAATGCGGGTCCTGGTCGTGTAAGGCAGTGGAAAAAACAGACCGATGGTAAGTTAGATGTATATAGCTTTATTGAGCAAATTCCGTTTAATGAAACCCGAGGTTATGTACAAAATGTACTGATGTTTGATGTGTATTACAACGAACTGATGGGTAAGAAGGCACCGTTACTAACGCAGAAAGAGTTAAACGCACGTTATTAATAACAGCGACTTACTATCGCGATTAACCAAGAAAGCCGAGTGGAATAACACTCGGCTTTTTATTATTGGTAATAACGATATTTACAAGTTGATATCTTGGTGTCGATAGATTAACAAGGTACACTGCAGCAAGATGACATACCTGATGAGGTAACTATGACAACAACTTCTGACAGCCCTGATTTTACCGAGTGGCAGAATGTACTTGATTTGATACGCCATGCTTCAGCAGAAGAGCGAGATGCGTTGTTATTCCAAGTATTATTAACGCACGATGAGCGAGAAGCATTAATTGCACGTGTGAATATCGTCCATGAATTATTAAATGGTGAACGTAGTCAGCGTAAGATCAGTGAATTATTAGGGGTAGGGGTCGCCACAATTACCCGTGGTTCTAATGAGTTAAAACATCAGGATGATGAAACCAAAGCATGGTTAGCGAATTTTCTTGCGCAGAATAAACCAGAGCAATAATCTTATGGAAATAGGATATTGTGTTCTAAACAATATCCTACTTTCTGTTAGAACAATTGCGGATTAAGAAAAGGGATCAAGGCTAAGATTAACGCTTGCTGATAAACCGAACTTCGCGTTAATAAATGATTCGTGAGCATCGCAATCGCTCCACCTTTTTGTTTCACATTTTGTTGGTTAAACATTTCATCCATAATGTCACCCAATTCCATTCCTTGTTGTATTTTCTCAAGTGCTAGTGGCGGTAACGGTAATGATGCTGAGCGTGATTCACTACATTGCCCACCATGCTCAATTACCATCCATGCAAATGTGAATTTATTATCAATTCCCGCTTCTAATCCCACAATATAGTCAGCATCAGGACATTGTTCACGGCAGTGTTTTACTCTATTTCGTGCGCCCAATAAGGTTTCTTCACTAGTAAGGGGTTGATCGCGAACACCACTTTGAGCTGCAATACCTTGAACATTAAAAGAAAGCATAGGAAAGGCGAGAGAAAAAGCATCGCGTACAGCAGCAACTTTTGCAGGGTTAGTTGAAGCGACCATAACTGTTTGCATCAGTGAATACCTAAATCAAATCGAATGCGTGTCAGTGTACTTGAAAGATATTGAGTCGGTAAACGATTGAAATGATATCGGGAAAAGGAAAATAAAAAAGCCTGCGATTTCTCGCAGGCTTTTGTATATTCGATGATCTCTGATGGTTACAGGCGATCGTAAGCCCAATCAGATTGGATGATATAACCGTGAATTTGAAACTCATCGTTATTAACGAATAAGTTAGGGAAATCAGGTTGTGAAGTAGAGAATACAACGCCATCAGCAAGTTGTGTCATATGGTAGAAGTCAGGCTCACTGCCACGTACAGAAGCAAAAACAGGTTGTTTAGGACGATAATCCGCTTGCTTTGTTGCTAATGCATAGCTACCAACAGGCGCACACTGTGAAATATTTTCGTTATCGATCAATAGACCTAAGCACTCTTCACGCTCTAGGTGCTGGGGGATCGCGCGCTTGCTGATCACCTCGACAGAGCTACCGTCGTTGTATGCTGAAAAATCTTTACGGTGAATAACAGGAATGTAAGTGCATGTTGCAGCACTGTCTAATTCAGTACTGATTGTTGTTGTTGCCTGAGTGCCTGTATCTACTTGTCCTGTTAGGATATAGCCAATAGAGGTGTTTAGGGTATCTGCAATTTTTTCTAGTTCACGAACTTCAATGCCGTACTTACCGGATAGTTTACGGCTCATCGTGCCTTGTTGAAGATCTAGAGCTTCGCCAAGTTGCTTCTGGCTGATACCTTGTACCTTTGCCAAACGCTTAATTCTCTCTAAATATTCCATAAAATTAGCTTCCTGCTTTAAAAAGGGGGAATGCAAAAGGGCATTCTTAAAAGTCATAATTGAGTTTACTGATAATTGTAATAAAGGAATCACTCAAGAAACAAAAGTGCGATTGATCTAGTTAAAGAAATATACCCTGAGGGAAAGATGGGTAAAAAAAGGGACAAAATACGCGATAAAAAATAAGTAATAAGTAGAGAAAGCGGCTTCTAGTCTTAATACAATAATATGTCATTTGAATGAATGGTAATGATAAGAAATAACATGTTGATTAACATGATGTTATAAATCAATCAGGCTGATATTTAACCGATGGATTATCACTTATCATTATGGGTGTTGATGTATTTTGTAGTTGAGGAAAATATTAATAGCTGCAATAGCTAATGTTTATAGGTATTAATTCAATACTAACTGTATTAGCAATAATTTATTATGAATTTAGTTGTAAATTAGATGTTAATTCCAAATAAGAATAACTAATAATTGTATATATTGAATGCAACTTTAATATACATTTGAGATGTGATAGCAAACTTTTTCTCCCATAATAAAAAGCCCATTCTCGATGAGAACAGGCTTTAGTGATTGATTGTATTATTACTTAGTGATTGGTGCTGGGGTGCGAATTAAGTAATCAAATGCTCCCAAACTTGCTTTAGCACCTTCACCCATTGCAATAATGATTTGCTTGTAAGGGACTGTTGTCACATCACCTGCAGCAAAGATGCCATCCACGTTAGTATTACCATGAGCACCAATTTCAATCTCACCGCGTGGTGTTAATGCAACTGCGGATTCTTTTAGCCATTCAGTATTTGGTACTAAACCAATCTGAACAAAAATACCTGCAAGTTCGATGTGTTTGATTTCATCCGTGTTACGATCTTTGTAACTGATGCCTGTAACGCGAGTACCATCGCCAACCACTTCTGTCGTTTGCGCCATTTTAATAATGTCGATGTTAGGCATACTTTCTGCTTTATTGATCAACACTTGGTCAGCACGTAATGTGTCAGCAAATTCAAGTACAGTAACGTGTTCAACAATACCAGCAAGATCAATCGCAGCTTCAATACCTGAGTTACCACCACCGATAACTGCTGTACGTTTGCCTTTGAATAATGGACCATCACAGTGAGGGCAGTAAGCCACACCTTTATTACGGTATTCTTGTTCACCAGGGACGTTCATTTCACGCCAGCGAGCACCTGTACTGATGATCACACTACGAGATTTTAGCATTGCGCCGCTTTCTAGATAAACGTGCGTATAACCATCTTCAGTATCAGCAGCTTCAACGATGTTATTAACACGCTGCTCGCTCATAATATCAACGTTGTATTGTTTTACGTGCTCTTCAAGGCTTGCCGCTAAACGAGGACCTTGTGTTTCTTTCACAGAAATAAAGTTCTCGATAGACATGGTATCCATTACCTGACCGCCGAAGCGCTCAGCAACAACACCTGTACGGATACCTTTACGTGCAGCGTAGATTGCAGCAGATGCACCAGCTGGACCACCACCGACAACTAACACATCAAATGGAGCTTTTTCGTTTAGGCTTGCCGCTACTTTTTTAGCTGCACCTGTGTCTAACTTATTTAAAATTTCAGTTAGCGACATACGGCCTTGACCAAAGACTTCACCATTCACATAAACAGTCGGTACTGCCATGATATTACGTTCAGTGACTTCGTCTTGGAAAGCTGCGCCATCAATCATGCTTGCTTTAATACGTGGGTTAATCGCTGCCATCATGTTGAACGCTTGCACAACATCAGGACAGTTCTGGCATGATAATGAAATAAAGGTTTCAACAACGATATCTTGATCTAAAGCTGCGATTTGGTCGATAACAGCTTGCTCTAGTTTCATTGGGTGACCACCACTGTGTAGTAGCGCTAATACCAATGAAGTAAATTCGTGTCCCATTGGAAGACCTGCAAAGCTCATTGAGGTCTGTTTGGTTGGGTTAACCACTTGCATTACAGGCTTACGTACACTGGCATTATTATCTTCAATAACACTAACTTTATCGTTTAGTTCTGCAATCTCATAAGCAAGTTCATGCAGTTTTTGTGCAGTGTCACTATCATCTAAACTTAATACCAGTTGGATATCTGTTTTTAAATTTTCTAAATACGCTTTTAATTGCTGCTTCATGCTTTGTTCTAACATAATCTCGCCTTTTAAATTATTTACGACTTAACAGCAGATAATGAATACGATTCTACTGTTATACGACATATCGCCTATATAAAAAGGCTTAAATATGTTTGAAGGTCTTGGAATAAATAAGGCACCAAACATGCAGTTTATGCTTGATGCCTTATTACTTTTAAATAAGTACATTATTTAAAAGCAGGATGAGTAATAAGCAACTCGAAGTAGGAGATAAAATCACTTACTATCATCAAAGGTAAATAAGATTAGATCTTACCAACTAGGTCTAGAGAAGGAGTTAGTGTTGCTTCGCCTTCTTTCCATTTAGCAGGGCAAACTTCACCTGGGTGTGCTGCAACATATTGTGCTGCCTTCACTTTACGCATTAGATCATCAGCTTCACGACCGATACCTTCAGCAGTGATTTCCATTGCTTGGATAACACCTTGTGGGTCGATTAGGAAAGTAGCACGGTCTGCAAGACCTTGACCTTCACGCATAACATTGAAGTTATTAGTGATGTTACCCGTTTGGTCGCCTACCATGTAGTAGTTAATTTTACCGATAGTGTCAGAACTGTCGTGCCATGCTTTGTGAGTGAAGTGAGTATCTGTTGATACAGAGAATACTTCAACGCCGCGCTCTTGAAGCTCTGCGTAATGGTCAGCTAGATCGCCAAGCTCTGTTGGACATACGAAAGTAAAGTCAGCTGGGTAGAAGAAGAATACTGCCCACTTACCTAGAACGTCTTTTTCAGTGATTTCTACGAAGTTGCCTTCTTTGTATGCTGTAGCGCTAAATGGCTTGATTTCAGTGTTGATCATAATATGGAATCCTTTTGAATATAATTTTAAATTTTTATGCTGTAGTGCAAATCAAATCTCTGAAACCATTATTGTTAAAACAGGTAAATTAAGGAAATCGTTATAGCCGATACATTCAATAGCTAAAACCTATTAGGTTGAACGATTATTTTTAAGCAGACGATTTTTATCGTCATTAACGCTAGAAGATAAAGGGTAGATTTAGTTTGTAGTGTTTAGAGCTTTATGGAAAAGGAGAGTATGGTTGAAAAAACTTGATCATAATTACCTATATTGGGTTGTTTAAGTGACTGATAATATAATCATAATTAACTTACTAATAATTATAAGCTTCAATCATTTCGTCTCTATTGTTCATGTACGTGAGCGTAATGTCATGCTCCATACGCTGTAGATTATAGTCATGGCTGTTATCAGTATCGGTAAAGACGTACTTTTTTGAGTAAACATCAAAGCAATGATCATCAATCAGTACGCGTAAGTCACATTCACGCCAAATGAGCGCCTGTACTTTGCGTCCATCAATTATCATAGGCTGCCGAGTAGATAGCATCGTGTGTAACCGGTCATACCAAATGTTCATTCCGATGCTATCCATATTATCCTCACTTATCATGCAGGTATATTCCTCACCGCTTGAGTGGTCTAGCCTTAGGTACTCAGTAATCATTATTTTGCCTCACTATTAACGATATAAGCATGGTATGTCTTACTGCTGTAATAATTACGTTTATGCTGTAAGGTGTTGATTTTTTTGATGGTTATGATAAATAAACCATGAGTGTAGGGTCTACGTATTCGTTGTGACTTGCATTACTAGCAGAATGAAGTGGTCAAGTTAGCAGTACTATATTTATGTGTACATTTAACCTTTTAATTTATATGGTTACTATCACGTTTTTTAGTTGGAAGTTATGGGAAAAGATATATAGGTAATAATTTAAGGCTACAGGTATTCATAATATATGAAGATAATCGTAACTTGCTGAATAGTATGATTAGACTGTTTTTAGTGAAGCTGTTCCTATTATCGATAAACCGCCTAGAGAAACTTGCTCAATATATTCTCTCCACCAAACCATCATAGGTAAGCGTCTTTCTAAATAATCGGTACGGTTATAGGCATTACGTACTTGGTTATCATCAACGTGTGTTAATTGGGATGCGGTGTTCACGACGTCTGTCATGCGAGCTGGTGGAATAGTCCACATTTAGCTTCTAGGCCGATTTCACCCCAGCGAGTACCTGCTGCTTCAGAAGGCCGTGTTATGGTATGCAATTGCTATTTGATTAAATAACGTGTGGTGCGTCTCATACTGGTGGTAATTCACGAGGCTGAGGGAAGTCATGTTTTCTCTAGGCTTTTTGAACGCCGCTTTGATTTCCTTATCTGTTAGCCTTGTTGTTCTTGCCATAATGGGTACACCAAATTACTACGTTAAAAGCAGTGTACCTTTCAGTGTACCTATAAATCAAAGGTGCTACTGGACGTATTAGAACCCTGTAGATACAAGAAAGCCCACTAAAACAATGTCTTAGTGGGCTCTCTGGACGTCCTTGGACGTCTTCGTATACGAATTTGGTGGAGCTGGCGGGATTTGAACCCGCGTCCAAAATCAGTCTAACAGATGGCGCTACATGTTTAGTCAATCTTTATTCTCGTATCGACACTGCGAATTGACACGCTATGCAAATACATACCAGAGTTCTATTTCGCGGTTCATCTCTCTAGTCAAAGAATCCCTCGCTATCTTGTTTGGGTTTGAACCCCTGTTATTCCCCGTCTTACAAGCGGAAGCTAGGGCAGGAGCGCTCTCAGCAGGGTATTAAGCTGCTAGTGCGTAGTTTTCGTCGTTTGCGACTATTTTTTTGCGGCTGTTTAACGAGGCAAACCGCACCTCGACATGCTCCACAAGCCTTCGTGATCCTGTCGAATCCTGAATCAGCCCCAGATGCGTTCGATGTTAGCAGAATATTTAACTAGGTCAACAGGTATATTGTAATTCAATTACCAAGTGATTGATTACTATTCAAATGCTAACACCGTGTTGCATTAAGTGGTTTAACGGTTATTACCTTTCAAGATTCTTGCTTTATCGCGCTGCCAATCTTTTGCTTTACTATCAGCACGTTTATCATGCAATTTCTTACCACGAGCAGTACCAATTTTGATCTTTACAAAAGAGGTGCTCCAGTACATGTTTAGTGCAACGATAGTATCGCCTTCACGGTTCACCGAATCCGCTAACTTTCGAAGTTCGCGGCGGTTAAGCAATAGCTTACGTACGCGTGTTGGATCGGCAACCACGTGGGTAGACGCCGCATTTAATGGGGAAATGGTTAGACCTGAAATAAAGGCTTCACCATTACGTAAGAAAACATAACTTTCGGTCATGTTTACTTTACCGTCACGGATAGCTTTTACTTCCCATCCTTGTAGAACCATACCTGCTTCGTATTCATCACCGATGGCAAATTCAAATCGAGCGCTTTTATTTTTAGCAATAGTATTGCTACTTTGCTTTGGTTTTTTAGCCATGTTGACCTCATTGAGTCATTGTTGCTGTCCCAGAACAAAATCTAATATAGGTGATTTTTCTGGTCGAATAAGCTATTGAAGTTAGCATATTTAAAGGTTGTAACAATAGCTATTTTGGCAGATTGCGGACTAATGGTATTATAGTGTTGTCTCTTTAAGCGCAATGGCTTTGAGCCTAAAGAGCTGTCTGTTCGATGAAGGAGAAACTATGCCGCAGATTAGTCGCTCTGCACTGGTTCCGTTTAGTGCCCAGCAAATGTTTGAACTTGTAAATGATGTAGAGTCTTATCCAGCTTTTTTACCAGGATGTGCTGGCAGTAAAGTTATTGAAAGTTCGGCAAGTCATATGATGGCATCGGTTGATGTTGCGAAGGCGGGTATTCGAAAAACATTTGTAACGCATAATAAATTGGTCGATTTTAATCAAATTAACATGCAGTTAGTTGATGGCCCTTTTCGTAAACTTGTCGGTGGATGGACGTTCACAGAATTAGATTCTACGGCATGTAAAATTGAACTTAATCTTGAATTTGAATTTACCAGTAGTTTGATTGATGCAGCTTTTGGTAAAGTTTTCCGCGACCTGACCGGTAGTATGGTGCAGGCGTTTACTCAACGAGCAAAAGAAGTTTATGCATTCTGATCAACCATTAATCCATGTTGAGGTTGTTTACGCATTACCCAATATGCAGCGCGTATTAAAATTAGCAGTTGTTGCTGATGCGCCCATTCAAGAAATAATCGAACAATCTGGCATTTTAGCCATGTATCCTGATATTGATTTAAAGAAGAATAAGGTTGGTATCTATAGCCGAAATGTGAAGCTAGATGGCACGGCAAGAGAAGGGGATAGAATTGAAATTTATCGCCCATTAGTTGCTGATCCTCGAGAGATCCGTCGTAAGCGCGCAGAGCAGGCTAAATTAGATGCTGAGAAAAATAAATAAGCTACTGAAGTGCTAATCACTAGATATAAAAAAGCTCGCTGATGCGAGCTTTTTTGTTATGTGTTTACAAAGGCTATTAATTCATGGAATCCATGAATTGAGCACCTTGTTTGAAATCCCCTTTCATACTAACAAGCTGGGCTTGTGGGTTGAAAGTTAAGATTAGATTCTTCTGGATCGGCTTATCATGGCCGTTCTTTTCATAGAAGATATAGTTCCATCTGTCTGGGTAACTTGGGTCTACCAACATAGGTGTGCCCAGAACATATTGAACTTGTGCTTTTGTCATACCGACACGAAGCATATCAACGCTTTTTTGTTCTACGTAGTTGCCTTGGTCTATATCAATGCGATAGACCAAACGTTCAGCGATTGAACAGCCACTAAGTAAGCCTAACGCTAGGGTTAGGGCTGCAATGTTTTTCCAAGTCATAGCATCCTGGCTTTTTAGCTTTAACTGCTGCGATGATAAACAAGGTCTATGCAGAAGTAAAAAGCGGTAAAGAAAAAAAGTAAATAATTTTGATATTCGACTATTACTTCGCGTAATAGTTGCATCTGTGTCTTAGTTTATTTCATAACCGTTAAATAAGCGAAACTTAATCAGGCTGCAATGAGTAACTCTTTTGCATTAGCTAATGTTCGTTCAGTAATTTCGCTGCCACCAAGTAGGCGCGCTAGTTCTGCAATACGGTCATCTTCTGTTAGTGGGCGCATATTGGTTTCTGTTTGTCCTTCCGATGTTTTTTTCGCCACAAACATTTGTTGATGTCCACAACCTGCGACTTGCGGTAAGTGCGTGACACACATTACTTGGGTTGATTCACCTAAGGTTCTTAGCATTTTTCCGACAATTGCGGCAGTTGGTCCACTGATACCCACATCGACTTCATCGAAAATCAAACTTGGTGTTTCTACTTTTTGTGCTGTGATCACTTGAATTGCGAGTGAGATGCGTGAAAGCTCACCACCCGATGCGACTTTACCTAGTGCTTGTAAAGGCTGACCTGGGTTGGTTGAAACTAAAAAGCTAATACTGTCATAACCAATAGGGCTTAGCATACGTTCAGGATCGCTGGCGATATTAATCGAGAACTCACCGTGCTCCATGCTAAGCGTATGCATACTTTCAGAGATCTTTTGATCTAGCTCTTTAGCATAACGTTGGCGACTTTTGCTTAGCTTTTCTGCGGCAAGAAGGCACTTTTGGCGTAATGCTTCTACGTTTTCTGCCATTTCTTCTAAACGTTCATCACTACAATCAAGATTGTCTAACTCTTTAAGTAGATCTTGATGTTTTTGGTATAACTCATTTGGCATTACGTAGTGTTTACGCGCCATCGACATGATTTTAGCTAAGCGCTCTTCTAAATAGATCAAGCGATGTGGATCCATATCTAAGTTATCAAGATAGCTGCGTAGCTCTTGGCTTGCTTCTTGAACTTGAATAATGGCTTCTTCAAGCATTTGCGGGATCACATTCAGGTTATTGTCATATTCACCTAAATTGCATACTTGTTGAGATGCCATTTGAAGCAGTTGTAATGCGTTACCATCGTCATTGTCATAAAGCATTGATAATGCCGTTTGGCTTGCAACTGCTAATTCACCACTATTCGATAAGCGTTTGTGCTCTTCTTCAATCTCGTTGAATTCTTCTTCACCCAGTGCGAGTTCATCTAATTCTTTTACTTGATATTGTAATAGCTGTTTTTGTGCTTCGTTTTCTTCACGGCTTTGAGTTAAGCGCTTTAATTCATTGTGCGCCTGACGCCAGCGTTGATAAGTTTCACGGGTTTTATCAAGTAACGAATGGTGACCTGCATATTGGTCTAGCATGTGTTGCTGATATTCAGGACGCATTAACTGCTGATGAGCATGTTGTCCGTGAATGTTGATCAGTAATTGTCCCAATGCTTTTTGCTGTGAAGCAGGAACTGGGCTGCCATTAATAAAGCCGCGAGAGCGACCTTCTTTGGTGATCACACGACGTAAGATACATTCTTCGCCATCCATTAAATCGTTATCTTCTAGCCAACGTCGAGCGGCCTGGTTATTAGCCAATAAAAAAGCGGCAGATATTTCTGCTTTATCTTCATTAGGGCGAACCATAGTCGCTTCTGCACGATCTCCAAGGCATAAGCCAAGTGCGTCGATAGCGATGGATTTACCTGCGCCCGTTTCACCTGTAATGGTGGTCATACCGGGTTTAAGTTCAAATTGAAGCGTTTTAACAATGGCAAAATTAGAGATAGTCATGTGTGCCAGCATGTGTTCACCTGTTTAAATCAACACCTGTTTTTTCATACAGTATATACTGTATCTATGACCAGTAAAGTGTTGAGTGAGGAAATATGCTGAAAAATTTGATTTAGGTTAAGTTAATGATATGCAGATAGAAATAAAGCCAGTACGAGACTGGCTTTATGAAAGTTTTTATTCAAGTAGAAGATGATTGAGGCTCAGAAAAGACGGCTTGACCAGCCTAACTTTCCTCTTAGTACGCTGTAGTAGCTGTAATCTTTAGGGTGGATCAGTTGTAGTCTGTCTTTACTTTGGTAAATATGGATTTCATCACCAGGGCTAACAGGTAAAGAGACTTGCCCATCACAGCTAACTTCAAGTGTACTTCCATTATTGGGTGAAACCAGAAGCTTAATACAACGATCACCATCAACCACTAAGGGGCGGCAAGAAAGCGTATGTGGGAACATTGGCACCAGGGCTATTGCATTTAAACTCGGTGATAAGATAGGACCACCGCCTGACAGTGAATAAGCAGTCGAGCCTGTTGGTGTTGCAATAATCAACCCATCAGAACGCTGTGAGAAAGCAAAACAATCATCAATATAGACTTCAAACTCGATCATATGAGCGATTTTATCAGGGTGAAGTACGGCTTCATTTAAAGCAGCATTTCGGCTTTTTACTTGTCCATGACGGTGTACTTCTGCTTCAAGTAAAAAGCGATCTTCTTTTATAAAGTCGCCGTTAAGCACTCGGGTGAGAGGTGCTTCAAAATCATCAGGATCAAGATCGGTAAGAAAACCAAGATTACCACGATTAACCCCAATTACTGAGATATCAAAACGAGAAAGAACACGTGCCGCACCCAGCATATTGCCGTCACCACCCACAACAATGGCTAGATCGGCTTTTTCACCTAATGTGAGTAAATCACAAAAACACTGTTCAGGGATCTCAAGATCATCTGATAGACGATGATCGAGTAACACTGTGTAGTCTTGTGCCACTAACCATTGATATAGGCTCATGTGAGTCTGTAATGCATCAGGGTTGCGTGGTTTACCTATTAACGCAATGGTGTCAAAAATTCGCGTCATCTCTTTGTTCCAACATCTAATAGTGAGGGCAGTATAGCCTTAGAAAAAATAACTTGTCGCTGTTTGTTATCAATATTGGGTTGAATCATTGAACTTCATCCCCATAATATGCCCAAGACTGTTGAAAAGTAGTGGCGTAGAATAGCCACTGCTGATTATACATACCCAATTATCTTGGCGGAGAACCAACGCATGACTAACAAAAACCACAATGTACAGGATGAGCAGCTAAATGATGCAGTTGACGCTGTTGAAGTAGAAGCTGTAGAGGGTGAGTTTGTTGAATCAGAACAAGAACTATACGAATCACGTATTGCAGAGCTAGAAGCGGCGTTACTGTCAAGTGAAGCACAAGCTAATGAAGCGAAAGATGCAGCATTACGTGCACGCGCAGAAGGCGAAAATATTCGTCGTCGTTCAGAGCAAGAAATTGATAAAGCACGTAAGTACGCATTAAACAAATTTGCAGAAGAATTATTACCTGTTATTGATAACCTTGAGCGTGCACTTGAGATGGCAGACAAGACTGATGAATCATCAAAAGCGATGATGGAAGGTGTTGAGCTAACGCTAA
The DNA here is from genome assembly GCF_022129445.1 of Photobacterium sp. Ph5. Taxonomy (GTDB): domain Bacteria; phylum Pseudomonadota; class Gammaproteobacteria; order Enterobacterales; family Vibrionaceae; genus Photobacterium. The sequence continues at coordinate 3,728 of NZ_JADQAQ010000014.1, read as the reverse complement.
AAACAATGACAGACACCGTTGCTAAATTTGGTTTAACGCAAATCAACCCACAAGGTGAAGCGTTTAACCCTGAATTCCACCAAGCGATGGCAATTCAAGAAAGCACTGATTTTGCACCAAACACTGTAATGATGGTGATGCAAAAAGGTTATGAGCTAAATGGCCGTGTGATCCGTCCTGCAATGGTGATGGTATCTAAAGCTGCGGCAGGTAACGTAAATACTCAAGCGTAATAACTGTTATCAGTTAGCGTATAAAAGCCCACTTCGGTGGGTTTTTTTATTTTTTTTGAAAATATTTTTGTTTTGCCCTTGAAAAGCATTCTGGCGGCCTTATTTAGTAGTCATAAGACATTAAACATATTTGTCACGGGTAAAGCCCGAACCGCTAACTTTAGAATGCGTTCTAGGTGTAGCAAGTAAATATAACGAATTTCGGAGATAGTCTGATGGGTAAAATCATTGGTATTGACTTAGGTACTACAAACTCTTGTGTAGCAGTACTTGACGGCGACAAACCACGTGTAATCGAAAACGCAGAAGGCGAGCGTACAACAGCATCAGTTGTTGCCTACACTCAAGATGGTGAAACGCTAGTTGGTCAACCAGCAAAACGTCAGGCAGTAACAAACCCTGAAAACACATTATTCGCAATCAAGCGTCTAATCGGTCGTCGTTTTGAAGACGAAGAAGTTCAGCGTGATATCGAAATCATGCCTTACAAAATTGTTAAGGCTGACAACGGTGATGCATGGGTAGAAGCAAAAGGCCAAAAAATGGCTGCTCCTCAAGTATCTGCTGAAATTCTTAAGAAAATGAAGAAAACAGCTGAAGATTACCTTGGCGAACCAGTTACTGGCGCAGTAATCACAGTTCCTGCTTACTTCAACGATGCACAACGTCAAGCAACAAAAGATGCTGGTCGTATCGCAGGTCTAGATGTTAAACGTATCATTAACGAACCAACAGCTGCAGCGTTAGCTTACGGCTTAGACAAGCAAGGTGGTGATCGCACTATCGCTGTTTACGACCTTGGTGGTGGTACTTTTGATATTTCAATCATTGAGATCGATGAAGTTGAAGGTGAGAAAACATTTGAAGTTCTAGCAACTAACGGTGACACGCACCTAGGTGGTGAAGACTTCGATACTCGTCTAATCAACTACTTAGTAGAAGAATTCAAGAAAGAGCAAGGCATCGATCTTAAGAACGATCCTCTTGCAATGCAGCGTCTAAAAGAAGCAGCAGAAAAAGCGAAAATTGAACTATCATCTGCACAACAGACTGATGTAAACCTACCTTACATCACAGCTGATGCAACTGGTCCTAAGCACATGAACATCAAAGTGACTCGTGCAAAACTAGAATCTCTAGTTGAAGACCTAGTTCAACGCTCTCTAGACCCACTAAAAGTTGCGCTAGCTGATGCTGACCTAACTGTTGGTGACATCACTGATGTTATCCTAGTTGGTGGTCAAACTCGTATGCCTATGGTTCAAGCTAAAGTAACTGAATTCTTTGGTAAAGAGCCACGTAAAGACGTTAACCCTGATGAAGCGGTTGCTGTAGGTGCTGCTGTTCAAGGTGGTGTACTTGCAGGTGATGTTAAAGACGTTCTCCTTCTAGACGTTACTCCACTATCTCTTGGTATTGAAACCATGGGTGGCGTGATGACTAAGCTTATCGAGAAGAACACAACTATCCCAACAAAAGCGAACCAAGTGTTCTCTACTGCTGAAGATAACCAAAGCGCGGTAACTATCCACGTAATCCAAGGTGAGCGTAAGCAAGCAAGCTTCAACAAGTCTCTAGGTCAATTCAACCTAGAAGGCATTCAGCCTGCACCTCGTGGTATGCCACAAATCGAAGTAACATTCGACCTTGATGCTGATGGTATCCTAAACGTATCTGCAAAAGATAAGACTACGGGTAAAGAGCAGAAGATCACTATCCAAGCGTCTGGTGGTTTAAGCGATGCTGATATCGAGAAAATGGTTCAAGAAGCTGAAGCTAACAAAGAAAACGACAAAAAGTTTGAAGAGTTAGTAACTGCTCGTAACCAAGCTGACCAGCTAATTCACGGTACTCGTAAGCAAATCGAAGAAGCGGGTGACGCACTTCCTGCTGATGAGAAAGCAAAAATCGAAGCTGCAGTTGCTGAACTAGAAGAAGCACGTAAAGGCGAAGATAAAGAAGCAATTGATGCGAAAGTTCAAGCTGTAGTTGCTGCTTCTCAAAAGCTAATGGAAATCGCTCAACAGAAAGCACAAGCACAACAAGCTGATGGCGCTGGTGAGCAACAAGCTAAGCAAGACGACGACGTTGTTGATGCTGAGTTTGAAGAAGTTAAAGACAACAAATAAGAACGTTATTAATATCTATTAATTAACATCTTATTTAAATTACGGGCGTTTGAGGTTACTCTAGCGCCCGTAACTATATCTAGCCAGGTGACAATCAAGTTATGTCTAAACGTGATTTATATGAAGTGCTAGGCGTAGCCCGTGACGCAAGTGAGCGTGACATTAAAAAGGCTTATAAGCGCTTAGCAATGAAGTTCCACCCCGACCGTAACCAGGGTGACGAAGAGTCAGCAGAGAAATTCAAAGAAGTAAAATATGCTTACGAAATTCTAACTGATGGCCAAAAACGCGCAGCTTACGATCAGTACGGCCATGCAGCCTTTGAACAAGGTGGAATGGGCGGCGGTGGCGGCGGCTTCGGCGGCGGTGCAGACTTTAGCGACATCTTTGGTGATGTGTTTGGCGATATCTTTGGTGGTGGCGGTGGTCGTCGTCAACAACGCGCACAGCGTGGTTCAGATCTTCGTTACAACATGGAACTGACGTTAGAAGAAGCTGTTCGCGGTTGTTCAAAAGAAATCCGTGTACCTACCTTAGTAGGTTGTGACACTTGTGATGGTTCTGGTGCGAAGAAAGGTTCATCAGCAACAACATGTGGTACTTGTCACGGTGCTGGTCAAGTACAAATGCGTCAGGGTTTCTTTGCGGTTCAGCAAACTTGTCCACACTGTCATGGCCGTGGTCAAATCATCAAAGACCCTTGTAATAAGTGTCATGGCGAAGGCCGTGTAGAAGAAACCAAAACGTTATCAGTTAAAATTCCTGCAGGTGTTGATACTGGCGACCGTATTCGTCTTACTGGCGAAGGGGAAGCGGGTGAATTTGGCGCTCCAGCGGGTGACTTGTACGTACAAGTACATGTAAAAGAACACAACATTTTCCAACGTGATGGCAATAACCTACATTGCGAAGTACCTGTAAGCTTTACAATGGCGGCATTAGGTGGGGAAGTTGAAGTTCCAACCCTTGATGGTCGTGTAAGCTTGAAAGTACCAGCTGAAATGCAAACCGGTCGTATGTTCCGTATGCGTGGAAAAGGTGTTGATTCTGTCCGTGGCGGTATGACGGGCGATCTTATTTGTAAGTTAGTGGTGGAAACGCCTGTTAACTTAAGCTCACGCCAAAAAGAATTACTTCAAGAACTTGAAGAAACGTTTGGTGGCAAAGCTGCAAGTAAGCACAAACCAAAATCAGAAGGTTTCTTTAAAGGTGTGAAGAAGTTTTTTGATGATTTAACTAACTAAAAGTAGTTAAACACTGAATTTTAAAAGCCGACGTGATTGAAGTGACCCCATAAAGTTGGACATTTCGGTTAAGCGGCTTGTAAGGCCTGATTTCGATATTCAATCGGAGTCAGGCCTTTTAA